>DIWT01000009.1 GCA_002435745.1 bacterium UBP15_UBA6099 | reverse complement strand
TTCTTTTTTATGTCTACTTACTAATATACTTATTAGTAACTATAAACTTCTTTATTCATGCGGTTATTTACTTGTCATGCCTCGAATTGCCGCATTTCTGAAACAGCAGTTTCTC
Source organism: bacterium UBP15_UBA6099 (assembly GCA_002435745.1). GTDB lineage: Bacteria > UBP15 > UBA6099 > UBA6099 > UBA6099 > UBA6099. Next base: position 54,226 of record DIWT01000009.1, on the reverse strand, counting down.
GTCCATTTTTTGCACACGGCTGGACTCCTTTTGGTCTCCTTTGGGGCAATTGCCGCATATACAAAATTCCAAAGGAAGCAGAACGGATTATCCTGTCTCGTCTTCTCTCTGCTCTGCTTCTTCTTTTCGATTGCGTATAATCGAATCAGTTGACGTATCAAGAGAATCGCAATTCTTTATCACTGCTTTTTCCGAAATATTTGCATAGCAATAGCGACAAAGATGAAAGCAGGTGTTGTATTGGCCTATGTCTTTGCTTATTATACAACCGCATTCAAGACGCTGTCCTTTGTCCTTGATCGTTTTTTTCTTTGATATAGTGCTTGTAAACATATCCGTTTGGCGACATGTGTCTCGGCCAAGAAGTCCTAACAATTGATTGTCATTGTTTGTGATTCTCATAATCAGGTCATCATCAATACACTTGTTATGTTCAATTCCGAATTCATCAAGATTGATCTTCTCGGCGCATGTAGCTATCTTAATGCTCCAACTGTTATTTAGTTGGCTTATCCCTTTTGCAATTTCATTCATCTCATCATTTGTGAACTCTTTATAATTGATACCGGCAGATTGGAGTTTCCGCATTACTTTTGCATATGAAGATATGTCCGCAAAGCTAAAAACAAGCTTTTCAGTATACGGATGCAAAGCCTCTCCAACTTTTTTAATTTTATTCAGTATATGCCGCACAGAAATATTTTCTGTTAGAATTAGCGGATCGAACCGCCATATAACCTTTTCTTTTCCTATTTGTTTTGAAAGCTTCTTAAATGTTTTAATTCGTTCATCAAGTGGCGGCACTCTCGGTTCAAGATCATCTTTATCGTAGTCATTTACCGTGAATTGAAAATAATACGAAATGTTCCTCTTGTCCAATTTCGCAAGATGCGGAATCATAGGCGCAGGGTTCTTGCTCCAAAACACAATGACTTTTGGATCCATCAAAGAAATATACTGGGATTCTTGGTTGAACGGATTTACCCATCGAACATATCCAGCATCCAACCTTTTTGCAAACCATTCAGCATGAAAAGCCGGTATATCCGTTGCACGGCTCGCTGAAATTATCTGAGGAGCTATTCCGCTTTTCATTCCATCTGTTGTTTCTATTTTAACTGATGGCCATTTCATTGTTTCATGTTATCCTTTTTTGATCTTTAAATACATTCCATTATCTTTCAAAACGAAGTATCTGGTATTTCATATATGATGTCTTCAGTATTGGATTTCTGTTAAGCTGAATGCAGTCACTATCATATTCCACACAATTATCTTGATGCTTTTTGCACTTGGCTAAAGTATTCCTAACATTTTTACAAACTGTATTGTCATAATCCCAACCCCGAACTTCCTTTCCTATATAGTTATTGGGATTATTAGGCTGATTTTGTGGCATTTCATAAACTTTATTTATGTCATCCTGACATCTGTAGCCCCGGTATTTTATTAGAATATTAGTCAACTCACCTATTCTCCTTCTATCTACGTCGTTACAGTTATCTTCGCTTCTCAGAGATGACATCAGACACATTTTGCTTTTTTCTAAATTGCTCTCTTTAAAAAGACTTTTCAAACAACCAAACTCTACAGGCGTAAACTCACCTATGGATTTGGGAAATACAATTATATTATGCTTTGTGTCGGGTAGGTGTTTTGCGAAAGCATATAATTCAGAAATATTGTAGTGTAAAAACCTTGCTCTATCTTGCTTAATTATCTTGCCTTTATAATGCCAATCTATAGAATCAATCCCTGTGTAATCAATCAGGGAATAATCCTTTCGTTCCTCTTTGGCAAAATGCAATCCATAATAATCCACAAAGCATCCCGCTCCGATTGAAAGAACGTTGAATGGTGGAGAAAGAAACTCAATACTAAAAAGTTTATCATACATCAAGTAATACTCTGCCAAGTATGCAGGAAAGAACCTGAGCAAATAATACCTCTGCACAAAAGCATTCTTATAATCTGGTATACGGCCACCTTGAAAATTCGTACCTTTCAGTTCGCAAAGGCACCCTTTTTGATCGGCATCTCTTTTGAAGTCAGCAAATATTTCTTTTAATTTATTGTTTATAAATTGTTTCATGCAAGATTCTCCATATCTACTTCTGAATTGTCTTCAACCATCTCTCAATCTGCGAAAGTAGAAAGGTTTTCATTGAAAACGCCTGAACCTCCGAAGACGAAAACCCATTTTGCCATATATCCCAAGGATGTGGATAATTTATGCATTATTGTTAATGTCATATCGCAGTTAACCACTGGCTTTACCTATCCTTATTTTTAAATGTACCGCTTTCTTGTACGCATCAGATATTCGCTCAAGGTCATCCAGTTCGTTAGAATCAAAATGTTCTATTTGGAGTGGTTCTTCTGCCCCCATAGATATGGCCATTAGATTAAAATCATCTTCTTGAGACAGCTTTTCAGCGATTGCCGACTCAGTGCCACAGCCATTTTGAAATGCGTAACTTCGAAATTGTTCAATCAAATTAACTCCGCATGGAATAACCTTTAAGCTTGCCTTTCTCCCTGCTTTATCAACAAACCAAATCATTATTGTGTCTTTATCTTCTGTGCTACGAACTTCATCGGTTATCTTGTTTGCTTTCGCCTCAGCGCATCGATCAGCTTCTCTACGTGACGATTCGGAGCCACCTATTTCCTGATACGCAAGTTCTCGTTGAGAAAAAGCTTCTGTAAAATCCGGTTTCAAACAAATGGCTTGCGTGTAATCCTGTATCGCACTTTCATAGTCTCCCTTGTTATGAAAAGCAGTACCTCTTTGGAAATATGCAACAGCAAAATCTGGTTTCAAGCGGATAGCCTGCGTCAAATCCTGTATCGCGCTGTCATAGTCTCCCGTTTTATAAAAAGAAAAACCACGATTTTTATAAGCTTCAGCAAATTCGGGTTTAATAAGAATGGCTTGCGTAATATCCCGTATTGCGCTTACGCAATCGTTTTTGGCTAAATAAAAAGCAATCCCACGTTCAAGATAAGCTTCAGCAGCATCCGGCTTGAAACGAATTGCTTGAGTATAATCCTGTAACGCATTGTCAACGTCTCCTTTTGCGTAAAAAGCAATACCACGTTGGTAATAAGCAACAGCATAATCCGGTTTCAAACGGATAGCTATCGTCAAGACCTGTATTGCGCTGTCAATATCCCCTTTTATACTATATATAAAGCCACGTATAGAATAAGCTTCTGGATCATCCGGTTTCAAACAAACGGCTTGATTTAAAAGCTGTAACGCATTGTCATATTCGTAATTATCGTAAAATGCTTTTGCACTTTGTAGGCAATATGAATAATCACCAAGATTATCATCACTTTTGTGTCTATTAACATACTTCATATTTGTTATCTCCCCAATGATATCGGTTTTCCAACTGTGTTCTGAGTTCTCTAAATATCAAATAACATGTTGTTCCCATAATTTTGAATCCGAAGTCTCAAAGAGAACCATTTTCTTATTATCAAGTAGTATATAAGATATCTTCCCCCCATAACATTCCGACATTCCAGAATCAATATCGATCAAATTATTCTTAAATTGAATGTTTCCATCATAAATTGGCGTGTGCCCTACAATCTGCTTCACCTTAAATGCTTCGGCAGAACTCAAAAGTTCCTCTCTAAAATCAGTCCAGAATACACCGCCAACAGATTTCCAACCCCCTCTTGCGCTTCCAACTTGGAAAATAGTGTGGGTAAAATCGTTTGATTTTGCAGACTGAACAAGAATATCATTAATATTATCAACCAGCATATTTACATTAGAAACGGAAATGTATTTATCATTTAAAAGCTCTTTTCGCACATCGGTACGAAGACCCCCATGAACAAACAACCACCCGTATTGCGTGTAGGATCCTTGTATTTTACCTTCCAAGATGTCGTTCAAAATAATGCTGCCCATTTCAGTCGCAGATTCTCCGTCTCCATTGTGATTAATTAAATCCATGGAATAGAACGAAAAATCACCTTGAAGAACCATAAGTTCATGATTGCCAAGCAGTCGGATTATCTTGGATCCATTTTGTTCTGCTTCTTCCTGTATGTCTCGCAAAAAATGAAATGCCGCATTAATTCGTATATTGCTTGGTGTTCGATCAATCATGTCTCCAAGTTGAACCAATGTACACTTATTGCCTGTCAAGTTTTCATTTTTGTCAATGATATTTGCGTGTTTTAAGATTATTTTTAATTTTTGAAGATCTCCATGTATGTCGCCAATTCCTATGATCCGCATTGCGTTTTACCTTCACTTGTTTTCTTTACGCAGAATTATCTATCACTTTATAGACATCTTTTTATAAAAACACATACAATTATACCCGCTAAGCGTACAAAAAGCTTTTGTTTAAAACAAACCATTCCCTTTTGGGAACCTTCATTTTATAAGCTCGACTGGACTCCTGACACGAAAAACTTTGTATATAAAAGGAGTTTCGAGTCTCCCTTCATCTCCAAACCAATAGCTTCTACTTTTCGATCACGCGCTTCTTTCCTTGCTCTTGGATACGCGCGGCAGTTTGAGCCTGAACTCTTTCTCGAACTCTTCAGATTCTCTCTTGGCTTTATCGACTTGTTCCTGCGGACTGAGGTTTTTTATCTCTTCAGATATTTCCGCCCTTATCTTCCTGATCTCAGCCATCGCTTCTGATTCTTTATGAAATGTCATAATCCACCACCTCTTCGGGGCAATCGCGGCTAATAGTTCGGGTTTTCCACTTTCTGGTCTATCAAGTCTTCGGCGTCCAAGAGCCACACGTTTTCGCTTTTTATCATCTGAACTTCGTAAACCGACATCGCTTTAATCATGTGGGAGGTCGAGGCGTTTTCCGGCAGCAGCACGATGCGCTCGATGGCCGTGAATTGCGCCGTGTCCCCCTCCGATTTGAAGTCCCTTACTTTGAGATCCCACCGCACAAGCGACGAATACGGCACGAATGAAACTTTCGGGTTCTCCACCTCGTCTTTGGTGAGATTTCGTTTGACATGCCTGTAGGCTTTAGCCGCCGGAGGTTCAAAGGTGTTGAAATGCCTTGTGGCGAAGAACGCCGCCGCGACCGCTAGTATCAACACGATAACGATTTTCATCGTTTCTTTCTCCATCGAGATGTTTCAATAATGATAACATGAAAGCGGCAATTCATGACGGATTGTAATAACAAAACTGGATTGTTTTCTGGAGGATGGTTTCTGTCGGGGCGGGGTTATGGGGTATCATATCACAATCGGCCGGCCCGCGTTTGGGAATAATGCGGGTCTATTGTCTTAATGCGATAGGTTCGGCGCGGGGTAAATGAATGAGAAAAAACCTTCTGATTTTGTGGTCGCTTGTTGTTATGTGCGGAGCCGCGCGCGCGGAGACCGCGTCGTCTGCGGCGGGCGTGGGGTGGCTGCCGCCGACGGCGGAACTGCGGCGGGTGGGGGATTTCAGTTTCGTGTCCCAAAACGGGCTTGTCTATGACATCCCGTCGCCGGGGGAATGCGCGGGGCCGGGGGCCGGCATTTGCTCCGCTCTGTCGCTGAACGGCGAATGGCGGGCGCGCCGCGCGCAGATGGACCACTCGCTTACGATGTCCGCGCGGACGCCGGACGCGCGCGCCGCGCTCGAAGCGGGCGGGGAGCATGCGGGCGGCTTCGATGATTCCGGCTGGGAAACGGCCATCCTGCCCCGCGTCGAAAACCTTCCTCCCGATCCTTATGTGGACGGCGCATGGTTCCGCCGCTCGTTCACGGTTCCGGAGGAATGGCGCGGCAAACGCGTCCGGCTGGTTTTCCTCGGCGCAAACTATGTGGCGGACGTGTGGCTGAACGGCGAATGGCTGGGTTGGCACGAGGGCGGCTACACTTCGTTCGCTTTCGACGCGTCCCGCGCGCTGGAGCACGGGGCGGAGAACGTCATCGCCGCGCGGGTGGACAATATTCCGTGGACGGAATCGTTCGACGTTCCGCCGGAGCCGTACGGGCTGATTGTTCCGTACGCGAACGCGGACTGGTGGAATTACGGGGGTATATACAGGGACGTCTATCTCGTCGCGGAGGATTATTCTAGCATAGAGGATTTCACAATGGAGACTCGGCTGGATGGGGGCGAGTGGCGGCTGACGGTGAAGGCGCTGGCGAGGGAGGAGGCCGGAGGCGCGGGCATGCGGGGGCGGCTGGAGGGATGTTTGACGGCGCGCGCGGGGGCCGGAGGGCAGGCTGAGGCCGCGCGCGGGGACTGCTCGTCGGCGCGGCTGGATTCTGGCTCTTTCGAAACTACCGGAGCGGAGCCGCAGGCGGACGGCTCAACGCTGTTCGCGCTCCGGGCGACGGTCGCGGCGCGGGGCGTCGCGGCGTGGTCCCCCGACAATCCCGTCGAATACGACCTTGCGCTTTTTTACAGGAACGCGGACGGCGGGACAGCGGACGCGCGGAGCGCGACTGTCGCGTTTCGGCAAATAGAGGTCGCCGCGCAGGGGGCTCCTCTGCTCCTGAACGGAGAGGCGTTCAGGCTTCGCGGCGTGAACCGGCACGAGGAACTTCCGGGCGTCGGGCGCGCTCAATCGTGGGACGACACCACAGGCATTCAAAACGACCTGCGCCTGATAAAGGAGCTTGGGGCGAACTTTATCCGCGCCGCCCACTATCCGAACCATCCGGCGTTTTTCGACTTGGCGAACCGGGAGGGCTTTCTGACGGCGGAGGAGATTCCGGTGTACTGGTTCAAGGAGGGCGGATTCGAGATTCAGCGCCGGCGCGGGATCGCCCGGCAGATGTGGCTGGAGATGATAGCGAGGGACAGGCGGCGTCCGGCGGCGGCCTTCTGGAGCATGGGCAACGAGACGACAGGCGGGGAGGAGAGCGTGAAGTTTTTCAGGGAGCTGATGGAAGACGCGCGCGCGCTGGACGGAACCCGCCCGGTGTATCACAACGTGAGTTTTTCGACGCTGTGGACGTCCGCGCTGGCGGCGGGGGACCTGATAGCGCTCAGCCTGTATTCGGGCGTGTTCGACAGCGAGGAGCCGGAAGCCGGGACTGCGAGGGTTCTTAAGACGGCGCGGGGCCGTCATCCGGACAAAGCGGTTCTCGCCGCTGAATACGGGATATGGACGGGAGACGACGAGGCGGGGGACGCGCGCCAAGTCGAAATCCTCCAAAAGGCGCAAAGCGTTTTCAAGGGATGTCCGTTCTTAGTCGGCAGCGCGTGGTGGGCGGCGTTCGACTACCACAGCGTCAGACAGAAAACCGGGACGTTCCACCGCTTCGGTCTGTACACACTCGACCGCGCCCGCATTCGCCCCTCCGGAGAAGCAATGAAAAAACATTTCAACCTAAATCAGTGACTTATCCGCAATTAACAACAACTGACAAATAGGTGACTGCCCCTAGTTACTCCTAGTTACTCCGAGTTACTCTTGTTATCAGTTTTAAATTTTCGACCTAGCCCCAGACCATGATTTATCTTAAATCAAAACCAAGCCCTTTTAGGATTAATCTGCTTGATTGCTTGTCAAGTTTTCCAGAAAGGCCACCCAAAACGCCTTGTAGTCTCCCGAACGGCTTGAAGCCAGCTTCATTGTATATGAAAGCATTGTACATCTCGGCAAATTCTATAATGTCACCGATAGCATTTCTCATCTCCGAAGGCTTCACGTTCTTTCCGTGCATTACCTTATCTCGCACCTTTTGCGCAATCTCAAGCTTTTCAACAATATCTTTGGGAATATCCTTGCCAAATACCGATTTAAAATAACCTTGGAAGGCTCCACGTGTTATATGCTGTAATTGAATTGCTTTGTAGGCAAGATCACTATCGATTCGGTATTTTCTCATTATGCCACAATAAAGAGTCATTGTTTGAGCTCGCTCAATTCTCTCAAACATATATGCAAGACTGATTTCCCATGGAAATGATTCTGCCAGTCTCGGAAGATGAACAAAGTAATCCTTCAACTCTTGAGTTGCCGTATTCAGCTTATTGATAATGCTTTTGTAACTTCCGTATGTTGTCATCTATTTTATCTCTCCATAGTATAGTTTGGGCAAGCTGAGGCAAATGATAAAAACATAGATTTCATTCGGAGTATGCCATTTATGTTGCCCTCTAATATTACTCAACTCTGTTAACATAAATTTAATCTATCAATACGCTCGGCCAGACATCGGATATTGCTTTCCTAATATAGAACTCAAGTTGATATGTGTATTAGTTATCATCGTGAGCATTCTCCATTTGAGTTTTGATCCTGTCATATCTATACTTGAATCGGTTATTCATCTTTATAAGCCAGAAAGTGTTAACTGCTGTCGATATTGCATTGACAACGGCATAAAACATCACCACCCATGTAATGTGAATAAGAACATGGTTCTTGGAAAATGCCGCTGCTAGTGTTGCTGCTCCTGCCGCGATAAAGAGCACCGTCTGGAACAGGACTGCGTTTAAGTATGTTTCTTGCTCATCTCCTACCCATTGCAGGTAATTACCAAACTCCGTATTGAACAAAGTATAAAGAAATTTCAGTGTTCCATAACCCATTGCTAAGAGCGCAATAGCAACTCCTAGAAACGTTCCCCAATTCTGTATCAGAATAGATGATGCCCGATCATAGCCTGCATAAAGAATAATCAGGTAATACAAACTGAAAGCCAATATTAATTCAATTAAGTAAGCCCATATCAACCTGCGCCGTCTCCTGTTCATTCAGGGGTATCCTTCCATCGTGGCGCGATTAGCCTATCCGTCTCCATAAGCAATGCGGCTATTATCTGCTTAGAATTATTATCCTCCGGTGCATCCCTAGTACTTCTCATTTGTTCTTTTGTTGCGATTATTGTGCCACGTGCTGCATCGCCGCCCGTTTTTACTGTATCAAATCTGTTGTTTCTGAATCCCTCCATTGTAACCTCGTCTTTCTTGTATCCAAGTGACGCCATTTCCAATGATGCGTATGGCAACCTATCTTCTTTCTTACTAAGACCATTTGGATTCTTCATCTCCTGCTGATATTCTCTAATTTTGCTTTCTGACATCCTGTCATAGAGATCTTTAGAATGTCGCGAGAGATCAGGGTTTGGAAGTCTTAAGATGACTCTGAGTCGAGTCAGCACATCAAACGACCTGAACGTCTCAAATATTTCCTCGTGTCTTGGAACTGGCTCAAACTCCATCCATCCGGTGAATTCTAGACGTTTGGCTGCTTCCTTTAGTATCATCACTAATGCATCACGCCACCTTTTTGTATAAGTAATCTGGCTGTTGCGTTCCACCATAATTAGATGCCGCTGCATATAGAAGAAGATCCGGCCTGTCGCGGCCAATGGAGGATCTGGCTCTGAAACATCTTCTTCAATACCTGTATCTGTGACTACCTCTCCAACACTTTCTGTAACAGATTTGGCAATGGTGATTCCGTAAACCGGGCCATGGTCACTTATGTTGTGGTGATACCGCACAAATTCTCGAACTACCCATTCAAAAGTGTTTTTACTCCCTGCGAAGACGATCTTAATATCAGGTAATTGTGCATGTTTTAGTATGCTTACGATAGAATCGTCAGAATAAACCGGCCTGTTCAGTTCTTTAAACAACAGTGGCGGTTCCTGTACAAGATTCAATCGATAGAGTTCGAACTCAAATGATTGTATCGGCATCATATGCCTCCATGTTGCCAGTCGATGGCATTGTGTTTTATGTCGCCATCATGGTCATTGATTAAGAATATGTCGCACCTGAATAAAAATATTTAGGAAAAGTCAGCATATTTACTTCTACGCCTCCACAATTCTTGCTATTCACGGCATAGAGTTATTATACCATACGAGGTGTTCTAGTTGTCAATCGTCTTTTACGATTAAAGAAAATAAAAAATACAAAAATAGAAATAAATAGGAAAAAACAGGAAAAACCGGGACAGTCACCTAAATACGATATTGTACTCTTGTAGTGGCGAAAAGCGGGTACAGGCAGCCGCCAAGGTTGCGTTGCAAGTCCTCGTTTTTTGCAATTGGCGGCGGAAATCGGCGTTCCCGCCCTACACGGGAGCCGGGAATGAATTCCCGGCAAAAGCAAAGCGACAATGAATTGTCGCGCTCCAAAGTTCCACATTATTTTTGGCTGATCTTCTCATCGTTGCCAAGGTTGCCTTGGCAACGAACGACTAAACGAGAGCGGAGAAAGCAGAGCTTTCTGACTATCCGTTGCCAAGGAGACCTTGGCAACGATGAGTTATGTTGTGTTGTATTCGAGGAGTGGGTGAAAAGCGGGTACAGGCAGCCGCAAAGGTCGTGTTGCAAGTCCTCGTTTTTCGCAATTGGCGGCGGGAATCGGCGTTCCCGCCCTACACGGGAGCCGGGAATGAATTCCCGGCAAAAGCAAAGCGACAATGAATTGTGGCGCTCCAAAGTTCCACATTGATTTTGGCTGATCTTCTCATCGTTGCCAAGGTCTCCTTGGCAACGAACGGCTAAACGAGAGCGGAGAAAGCAGAGCTTTCTGACTATCCATTGCCAAGGAGACCTTGGCAACGATGAGTAAAGATTGTCGCCTGTTTATTGTGTTGTATTCGCGGGGTGGCGAAAAGCGGATACAGGCATCGCTGGGAGGCGAGCTGCCAGTCCCCGTTTTTCAATATGGCGTGCGTCAACAAAGCAAGTTTAGGGGCGGCGACTTGGAGCTTGTATCTTTTTTCAACAGCATCATTGTCTCTAGTTTTCTAGTTAAGAATTGATATAAACGCGCGCGATGCGCATTTTAGCGGAACTATGCTGTGGCGGAAGTTTCTTTTTTATGTCTTTTCAACTTGAATCCGAATTCGCGTTCAATATCGGTCGCGCCTTTTTTTATGTGAGCTATGCGCTCTTCGGGCGTCATGTTGTTGAGTTCCTCGGACAGTTTTTCTCTGATTACTCTGATTTCAGCCATCGCTTTCGGCTCATTCATCTGTGTCATAATCAATCACCTCTTCGGGGGTGCAAATCTCAATAGGTCTGTATCCCCTGATTTGATTCAACGCGTTAACGAGTATTTTTGTTTTCCGCTTAACAATATGTCGCATGTTCCAACTCACAAGCACATCGATATCATTCACGGTGGCGACAGAAAGGTGGCTGATATCCGCTGACTGTTTTTCCGTTAGAAGACCGTTCTCAATATAATACTGAACAAGATTTGCGACTTCAACATCCTCATCGAGCGCCACAGGCGAATATTTTACAATCTTATCAACAAGTTTCTTTCGTTTTAGATCGCTTGCGTTATTAATTTCCCTCAAGACGATATCAGAAATAAATATGGAATATTCGCCCTGTTCTATCTCGGAAAACAGCTTCTCCGTAGCCTCTTTTTTATAGGGCGCGTCGTCCGCGAAAAGAAAGTTCCAGACAGAAGTTTCAAGGTATAGTCTGAGTTTTTTCAATTCCTTCTCCTTGCCGCAAAAAACGTTGCGACAGCGCATGAAAACGGAAACTGTAGAGTTCTCTGAGCTTATTCTTAATGAGTTGCAGAAGTTCTGTCTGTGTCATTGTCCGCCACCCGCTTGCCGCAGGTATTTATTTATATGATAACACATCTTCGCGCGACCGTCACAGAATCGTATCTTTCCGGATATGGCATCCTGCTTAAAGGGCGCGGTTTCCGCGCCTGATAACGGGGGCAATTTGGGGCGGGGAAACCCCGCCCCTACCGCAAAAAAGCGCCTTGCGGATATGCAAGGCGTGGTGTTGTGACGGTTCTTAGTTGGGTTTGAAAATGACACACCCACAACAGGGTTGTGGGTGGCGTGGAAATGGTTAATGGGGTGTTCGTGTTTAATATTCCTTTAATATATAATAAAATCCAATAAAGTGTGCGAGCGGGCCTGTGTCCGGCGGGGAATGGAAGGCGGGGGAGCCGGGCGGGCGGAATGGATTGTCGATGACGAGGCCGTGGGTGTCGGCGTTGTTTGACGCCGCGCTTGTGAATGTATGCATCGTGGCGGTGTTCGCCGCGAGGTTTCTGGGCGACGTGCCGGAGCGCAATATCGTGGCGTACCGGCAGACGTGGTTCTATATCACCGCGATATTCGTCGCGGTGTTTTATCTGCAGGGGCTGTATGACAACGACGAGAGCGACGACGCGATATCGATATTTTTCAAGGCGCTGTCCGGGGTGGCGCTGGCGACGGTGTGCGTGATGGCGCTGACGTTTCTGAGCCGGGCGTTCGCGTTTCCCCGGACGGTTATCATGATGTCGGCGTTCGTGCAGTTGGTGGCGGTGTCGGTGGTTCACATCCGGACGCATTGGGCGCATCTGAGGACTCTGCCCGCGAGGAAGACGGTGGTGTTCGGGGGGGACGAGAAGAGGGAGCATATCGAGAGGTGCGTGGCGGGGGCTTCGGGGGGGCGGTATGTTTTGTGGGGGGGGCCGGGGGCGAGGAGCGAGGGCGAGGCGAGGGCGGCGCTGGAGTCGGGGGCGGACTGTGTGATTGTGACGGACGACGCGCCGCGCGCGCGGGATTTCGCGTTCGAGCTTGCGCTGTCTTATCCGGGGGCGGTGGTGTTTATGGTTCCGGATGTGGCGGACATAGCGGCGGGGGCGAAGCATCATCTTGTGATAGGGGACGCGCCGCTGGCGTCGCCTTCGCTCCCGACGGCGTCGGGAAGGTTTTTTCTGATAAAGAGGGGGATGGACGCGGGGATGGCGGCGGCGGCGCTCGTGGTTCTGTCGCCGTTGATGGCGGCTGCGGCGTTGGCGGTGAAGGCGACGTCGCGAGGCCCTGTGTTTTACAGTCAGGAAAGGGTGGGGCGCGGGGGCCGGGCGTTCAGGATATTGAAGTTCAGGACGATGGTGACGGGGGCGGAAGAGGAGACGGGGCCTGCGTTCTGCGGGGAGGATGATCCGAGGGTGACGCGGGCGGGGCGGGTTCTGAGGAACTTGAAGATAGACGAGCTGCCGCAGTTGATAAATGTGCTGAAAGGGGAAATGAGCTTGGTCGGGCCGAGGCCGGAGAGGCCGGAGTTCGTGGCGGAGTTCGAGGCGAGGCATCCGGCGTACGCGAACAGGAAACTGGCTCTGCCGGGGATGACCGGGCTGGCGCAGGTTTACGGCCGCTATGAGACGGACGCGGCGATGAAGCTGAAATACGACTTGATATACATCTACAACTACAGCCCCGGACTGGACTTGAGGATAATGTACAGGACGGCGCAGCACATATTGAGGGAGAATGTCGGGCGCGGGAAACGGTCGGCGCGCTGACGGCGAGCGAGGAAGGAAATCTGAAATGAGGATAGTTATTGCGTCCAACCCGTTCAAGGGAAGCATGAGCGGGATAGAGGTTGCGGACAGGATAGCGGCGGGGATGAAGGCCGGGTTCGGCGGGCGGCTGACGGCGGACAGGGTTCCGATCGCCGACGGCGGGGACGGGACGCTGGACGCGGTGGCGGCGAGCGTGAAGTCCAAGGAAATCCGGTTGAAGGCTCCGGACGCGCTGGGGCGGTCGCGGGCGACGCGGTATCTGCTCATCGACGGCGGGGCGACGGCGGTGGTGGAGATGGCGCTTGTGAGCGGGCTGGCGATGATAGAGGCGTCTGAGAGAAACCCGGAAAAGGCGTCGACGTACGGGATGGGTGCGCTGATTGCGGACGCTGTGAGGCGTGGCGCGATGCGGGTGATAGTGGGGATAGGCGGAAGCGCGACGAATGACGGCGGGGTTGGGATGGCGGCGGCGCTCGGATACAGGTTTATCGGGGCGGACGGCCGGGAGGTTGAGCCGCGCGGCGGGACGCTGAAAGATATAAGAAAAATCGACGCGACCGGAGCGAACGCGGCAGTGGCGGCGGCGGAGATACTTGTGGCTTGCGACGTGACGAACCCGCTGGTCGGGCCGAAGGGGGCGAGCGCGGTGTACGGTCCGCAGAAGGGCGCGGACGCGGCGATGGTCAAGCGGCTGGATGCGGGGCTGAAAAGCTACGCGGGGGTCGTGGAAAAGCATTTCAAGAGGGAGTTCCGCAACGAGCCGGGAGCCGGGGCTGCGGGCGGGGCCGGATTCGGCCTGATGGCGTTCGCGGGAGCGCGGCTGGTGTCCGGCATCGATTTGATGATAGATATTACCGGTCTGGACGCAAGGGCGTCCGTGGCTGACATGATGGTGACGGGAGAGGGGCGGATGGATTCGCAGTCGGCGCAGGGGAAGGCTCCGTTCGGGGCGCTGAAGCTGGCGAAAAAATACGGGATTCCGGCGATAGCGTTCTGCGGGGGGGTGGAGGAGGAGGACGAGTTGTACGAGGCGGGGTTCGCGGCGGTGTTTCCGATAGTGGACAAGCCGATGGCGTTGGAGGCGGCGATGAGCGGGGGCGGCGAGCTGCTGGAGCGAGCGGCGCGGCGCGCCGGGCGGCTGTTGCGCGCGGGCATGAGGATGGGCGCGAAATGACTTGCCGCGCTGTGGCGATACTGCCGACATACAACGAGCGCGAGAACATCGTTTTCATGCTTGAAGGGGTATTGTCGAGGCCGGGCGGGTTCGACGCGATGGTGGTGGACGACATGTCGCCGGACGGAACGGCGGGGCTTGTGCGGGAGAGGTTCGGAGCGGATCCGAGGGTGTTGCTGATCGAGCGCGAAGGGCCGAGGGGGAGAGGATACGCGGGAGTGGAAGGTTTCCGGCGGGCGCTCGCGCTGGGGTACGACTATATTTTCGAGATGGACGCGGACGGGTCGCATGATCCGGCGGTTCTGGAGTTGCTGCTGGAGGCGCTGGGGCGGGCGGACGCTGCGGTCGCGTCGAGGCTGGTCGCCGGCGGCGGAGAGAGGGGAAGGAGCGCGGCGCGCAGGTGGATAACGCGCGCGGCGAACGTCTACCTGAGAGCGGCGCTGGGATTGAAAACGAGAGACTGCACGACGGGGTTCAGGGGGTTCCGGCGGGAGGCGCTAGAGGCGGTTCCGTGGGAGAAGCTGAGGGCGGCCGGGCCGGCGGTGGTGCAGGAAGTTCTGTTCGCCGTCGAGTCGCGCGGGTTCGCCGTGGAGGAAGTTCCGTTCATGTTCGAGGAGCGGCGGGCGGGAGAGTCGAAGCTGAACTGGAAGCTTCTGGCGGCCGGGCTTGCGGCGGCTCCGGGAATAAGGCGGCGGCTCGCTCCTGTGGCAGGCGAAATGAAACAGATGGGAAATGAAACGGCGCGATGAGAGAATTATTGTCGAAAATCATATACGGGGCGGCGCTGCCGGTTCTGCTGGCGGCGATGGCGTTCGCGGTGTACAAGTTCGTGATAGCGCCGAGGCCGGGCGCGGAGCCGCCGCCGATTGAGAGCGCGGAAGATAGCGGAGAGGCTGAGAATCCGGCCCTGCCCGGAATAGAGGCGGAGAACCCTAAGATAAAGCACTTCGTGGACGGCAAGGTGAAGTGGACGATGGGGGCCGAATCGATATCGAGCGAGGACATATCCGGGCAGACGGTGTTCTCGAAGTCGAGCGGTGTGTTCATCCGGGAGGAAGGATTCGAGCTTGAGTTCGCCGCGCCGTTGACGATATACGACCGGGCGGAGAAGACGGTTAGGGTCGAGGGCGGGGTGAGCGGCATGCTGAAGCCGGAGGGCCATGAGATGACGGCGAGGCAGATGGCGTGGAGGGAGAGTTCGGACGAGTTGCTGGCGTCGGGCGCGGTGGTGAAGGTGGACGGCGGGAGCATCCGGGGGGACGAGATGAGGCTGAAGCGGGAGGGCAGGCTGGTGGCGATGGAAGGCAATGTGGTGATTGAACTGGAACTGGACAGCACGAAATGAAAGTCGAGAGAAAATGCGACAACCATCCGGACCGGGAGGCAAGCTCGTTTTGCGTCAGGTGCGGAAAAGCGATATGTCCCGAATGCGAGAGGCCGCATGCGGGGAGGCCGTACTGCGCGCCGTGCGCAAAGGCGCACAAGAAGGAAAAGAGGAAGGCGGATTCGCAGAGGCGGGTGGAGGGAATCGGGAGCGGGCTTGCGGGGGCGGCGCGCGCGGCGGCGGACGGGGCCAAGCAGGGAGCGCCGGAAAAGTTCCCGAAAGAGGCTCTGCGCGCGGCGGCGTTCGCCGTGGACGCGGCGGCGATTGTTCTGATATCGATTCCATTGACGCTGATTTTCAGAGCGGCGTCCATGCAATGGATGTCGGACATAGGCGGGATGGGATATCCGGTGAGCGTTTATCTGTCGGCGTTGACGGTGTCGTCATTGTACTTCATATTGTGGCACTGGCGGGCCGGGGCGACGCCGGGAAAGATGCTGCTGGGGCTGAAGGTGAAGGCGGCGGCGGGGGGAGGCCCGGTAGGCGCGGCGGCCTCCGTCTGGCGGTGGATCGGGATGATGACGGCGATCATCTGGGCGGCGGCGGGCGCGGCCATCATGTGGCGCGTTATAATCTGGGGGAAGTATCTGACCAAGGGGCTGTCTATGCCGCAGGCGGTAGTGGTGTTTTTATTCGGGGCGGCGGTCATGGCGGCTCTTTCCTCCGGGCTTCTGATAACGCTCGTGGGGAAACACAAAAGAGGATTTCACGACCTGCTCGGCGGAACAGTGGTCGAGAGGGAGATAAAAAAGAACAGGAGACGGGAAAGTGAAAGTGAAACCGGAGAAGTACCCGTTCGCGGGGATTAAGAGTGGAAGGCTGACATTCGGAGGAGCGGACGTCGCGGCGATGGCGAAGAAGTTCGGCACGCCGCTTTATCTGTTCGACGAGGATGGATTCAGGTCGCGGTGCCGGAGTTTCAAGGCCGCGTTCGAAAGCGGTTACGGAGTCGTGTTGGTATTGTTCGCGTGCAAGTCGCTGACGACGCTTGCGGCGCTGGCGATAGCGAGCGACGAGGGGCTTGGGCTGGACGTGGCGAGCATGGGCGAGCTGGCCGGGGCTGAACGCGTCGGAGCCGACATGTCGAAGGTGGTTCTGCACGGCAGCTACAAGAAGGACGATGAGCTTGAGAGGGCGATCAAGGCCGGCGTGGGAAGGATTGTTCTGGATTCGGCGCTGGAGGCGGACGCGGCTGACAAGGCGGCGAAGCGGCTCGGCGTCAGGGCGAAAGTGATGCTGCGGGTGACGCCGGGGATCGAGGCGCACGTGCATGAGATGGTGCAGGTGGGCAAACTCGACAGCAAGTTCGGGGTTCCGCTCGAAGGCGGGGCGGCGAAGGCGCTTATCGGCCACATAATCAAGAAGCGCAACCTCGAATTCATGGGGATACACTACCACATCGGCTCGCAGATACTGGAGACGGAGCCGTTCCGGGCTGCGGTGGCGCGCGCGGCGGCGTTCATGTCCGAACTGAAGAGCGATTACGGACTGACCGTGCGCGACCTGAACATCGGCGGCGGGTATCCGGTGAGGTACGACAGCGCGCAGGCGATGGTGGCCGAGGCGAAGTTCGCGGCGGCGGTATGCGGCGCGCTTAAGAAAGAGTTGCGGGAACGCAAGCTTGAGGCTCCAAGACTGATGCTGGAGCCGGGGCGCGGGATAGCGGGCCCGGCGGGGATGACGGTCTACACGATAGGCCCGGTAAAGTCCATTCCCGGCGTGCGCAACTATATCAACGTGGACGGCGGCCTGTCGGACAATCCGCGCCCGGCCCTTTACGGCTCGGTGTACGAGGCGGTTGTGGCTGAAAGGCCGCTGGACCGCAAGGGCGTCAAAAAGTACAGGGTGAGCGGAAGGCACTGCGAGACGGACACGCTGATAAGCGAAATAGAGCTTCCGGACCCGAAGCCGGGGGAGACTCTGGCGGTGTTCTCGACAGGGGCGTACAACCATTCGATGTCGAGCAACTACAACAAGTTTCCGAGGCCGGCGACGGTTCTGTTGCGGGGAGGAAAGCCTGAAGTGGCGGCGAGGCGGGAGACTGAGGAAGACATGTACGCGTGCGACACTCCGCCCGCTAGGCTGATAAAGAAATGCCGAAAAAAGAAATGAAGAAACGCCCGTTCGCGGGGATGGTCGCGCTGGCGGCGGCGCTGGCTTTTGCGTGCGCGATGTCCGGCTGCGGAACCCGCCTAAAGTACGATTTTCCTGTCCGGAAAACTCTCGTCTATTCGTATACTGAAGGCCGGCAGGTTGAAAAGGCTGAAGACGAGTTTGAGGACAACATAGCGTGGAAGAAGCTTGTGACGAAGGCGAGAGTGGCCGAGATTCCCAGAGGAGGGACGACGATAGTCAAGCTGACGGCGCATCCGCCGGAAGGCGAGGGACACGCGACAAAGGGCCGCTCATACGGAGAGGCTCAAGTCTACATCGACCGTTCGGGTCGGCATCTGGACATAAGAGGCTCCGGCATGCCGCCGTCCATAAACCTTTATCACCTGCTCCCGGAGCTTCCGAAGAAGAGAATGCGCCGGCGCGCCGCGTGGAAAGAGACGTCCGACGTCAAGGTCTTCAACATGGATCTGAAGATGGAGTTGACAAAGAGATATCTCGGCAGGGAGCGCGTCAATTCCATCCTTTGTCATCGAATGGAAGGCGCGGGCAGGTATGTGGTGGAAAGAAAGGCGCAGGACCCCGAAAGCGGGAGCATCGTGGAAGTGCGGATGGAGATTGACTACAAGGAAGAACTGTGGTTCGCAAAGAACGGCTATCCGGTCAAGCTGGTCGTCACGCAGAATCGGGTCAGGAAGATGAAGGACACGGCCACCGGGCTGGACCTCATCAGGCGCGGGGACAGGCTGATAACGGAATCGATGTTGATGGGGACGGAATGAATCTGGGGGCGAGGCTGAAAGAGTCGCTTCCGGAGTCGTGGAGCGTCGCGCTCGCGGCTCTGGGAGAAAGGGCGGCGGAGTCCGGGCTTCGGCTGTGCGTAGTGGGCGGTTGCGCGAGGGATTTGGCGATGGGCCTGCGCCCGCCTGACGTGGACCTCGTCCTTGAAGGAGACGCGGTGAAGTTCGCCGCCGCCGCCGCCGCCGCGCTCGGACTCGAATGCGAAAGCCACGCGCGTTTCGGCGTCGCCACTCTGCGCGCTCCCGGCGGATTCAGGTTCGACGCGGCGTCCGCCAGAACCGAGACCTATTCGCGGCCCGGCGCTCTGCCGGATGTTTCCTTCGGCTCGATAGAGGACGACCTTCGCCGCCGCGACTTCACTATAAACGCTATCGCCGTCGAGCTTCGGCCCGACCGCTTCGGAGAGGCGATAGACCCTTTTGGCGGATTGAGGGACATTGAGGCCGGGCTGATCAAGTTGCTCCACAGCAAGAGTTTTATCGACGACCCGACGAGGATCGCGCGTTGCGCCAGATTCAGCGGAAGGCTCTCTTTTGAAGTTGAGCCGGAGACGGCCGCGCTGGCGGCTGACGCGTTGGCCTCCGGGGCGATGGACACGGTGTCCGGCGAAAGGATTAAGAAGGAATTGAAAATGATATTTGAAGAGCGGCCGGCGGGGCGCGGGCGGGCTGTCGCCGCGTTCTCAAAGATGGGCGTCGACTCCGTTCTCTGCCCCGGTTACGCTATGAGCGCCGCGCTCTTTCTGCCCGAAGACTTGGCGGCGGAATCCGAATCGGCGACGGAACAGTTCGCCGGGGACGGGACGTTTTCCCGTTGGCTGGCCGGGCTTGCGGCGGCATCTATCGGAAACGCGCGGGACGTCATGCGGCGGCTCTCCGAGCGGCTCTGCGCGACCCGCGAAGAGGAAAGGGTTCTGGCGGCGGCGGGAGAAATGGACGGCGGCGCGTTGAGCGCGGCGCTGGAATCGGCGACCGGAGGCGCGGCGGTTTGCGACGCGCTCGATAGGTTTCCACTTGAAGCTTTGGCGGCGTTCAGGGCGGCGGCCTCTCCGGCGGCGCGAGCCAAGGTGGACGACTTCCTGCACAGGCTGCGCGACATGAAACTGGAAATAACGGGAGAGGATTTGGCAACTGCCGGGTTCGCGCGCGGGCCTAGCATGGGCGCGGCGCTTGCCGAGCTTCTGCGCAGAAAAAGGGACGGCCTGATCTCAGGCGCGGCGGATGAACTGGCGGCGGCGCGCGACATTCTCAACAACAGTTCGGAGCGGACATAATCTTAAATGGACAATATCATTAACCTTGTAGTTTTCTTTCCTTTCTTTCTGATCGCCATAATGTTCCACGAGGTGGCGCACGGATACGCGGCGCTGAGAGCGGGCGACGACACGGCGAGGCTTTCGGGCAGGCTCACGCTGAACCCGATAGCGCACATCGACCCTGTCGGCCTCGTTTTTTTCATCATCTCAGCGATGGCGGGCGTCGGGTTCGGATGGGCCAAACCTGTTCCGGTGAATCCTGCGCGCTTCAGGAATTTCAGGCGCGACTTCATAGTCGTTTCCGTCGCCGGAGTGGCGGCGAACTTGGCTCTGATAGTGTTTACCGTCGTCATAATCAAACTGTTGTTGATGGCGGGAGTGTTGGAACTGGGGGCGGACGGCTCTATCTACGGTGAAAGCGCGGCGGCGCAGTATATCCGGATGGTGGTGATGAGGTTCATCGCGCTGAACGGCATATTGATAGTTTTCAATCTGATACCGATACCGCCGCTGGACGGCTCGAAGGTTTTGATGATGCTGTTGCCGCCGAGGCAGGCTGTGGCGCTTGCGCGCATCGAGCCTTTCGGATTCCTCATCCTTCTGGCAGGGCTGTGGTTCGGCGTGTTCGACATCTTTTTCAGGGGCGCGCTGTACGCGGTCATGAGCTTCGCCTACTATATTTTTATCCTATGACGGGCGCGGCGCGCGCATATTTGGTATACTGAACAGCCGCAGGGGAGCGCGGCGGAACAAATGAATATACTGAACGCGTTGAAACTGAAACTGGCGGGATTCGTCGGCAGGCTCGAAGAGCTTGTGTCGGCGGTGAAGACGCACGTGATGGACATATTGGACGTGCGGCTCGGCGACGCCGCGCGCCAGTTGGCCGACGCCGCCAGAACGGGCGGCCACGACACCATGCGGTTCACCCCTTTCCTGTCTCTGGCGCGGCTCATGTTCATCAAGTCCCGCAACCTTCTGCCCGGACAAGACCAGTTCGAGGACACCGACCTCGAAGCCGAGGAAGTCCAGCCGGAAGAAGAGCCGACCGAGGTGCGCGAGAGGCTCAAGAAGCAGCAGCACAGGTTTCAGGAAGTGGCGCTGCGGCTGCGCGTTCTGGAAGAAACCAACGGGACGAAACTGCGCTCCCGGCGGACCCGCTCGGAGGGCCTCCCGGAGTTCATAGACGAAATTTCATTTCTTGAACAGGCCACCCCGTTCGACCTCATGCAGACCATGATACAACTGCTCCGCATGAAGCCGGAGGAGCGGCTGTACCGCGTGCGGGTGGACGACGCCAAACTGTTGTCCATGAGGATATCCGAGGTGTTCGATTTTCTGCTGGCCCGCCGGGGCGAGCCGGCTCTATACTCTGAAATCGTGTCCGCCGAAGCGCGGCGCGAGGAAAAGGCCCTCTCGTTCTTGGCCGTGCTGTTCCTGCTCAATCAGGGCCGGATCACCGCCGAGCAGTCCGCTCCCTACGCGGACATCGAGATAAGGGTCAGGCAGGCTGAAGGAAGGGCGGGCTGAACATGCTCACTATAGACGAGATAACCAACGTGATCGAAGGCATATTGTTTCTGTCGCCGACGCCGGTGAAACTTGAGGATGTCGCCGAGCACCTTAACGTGGACGCGTCTCTTGTGAGCGAGGCGATAGAGAGGCTCAGGGCGCGGAGCCAGAGCGGCGGGCTGGAAGTCCTCAAGACCGCAGGCGGCTGGGAGATGGCCACGAGGAGCGAATACGTCGAGCATCTTCGCGCGTTCTTCGGCGGGCTGGATCGTTCCCGGCTTTCCCGCGCGTCGCTGGAGACGATGTCGATTATTGCCTATCAGCAACCCGTCACGCGCGGCGCGATAGAGGCGCTGCGCGGAGTGAATTCCGCCGGAACCATCAAGTCCTTGCTAGACAAAGGCCTGATCCGCATCAGCGGCAGGGAAGACGCCCCCGGACGCCCTTTCCTGTTCTCCACCACGCCGGATTTCCTTTCCTACCTCGGACTGGACAAGCTCGAAGACCTCCCGCCGCTTGAAGCGTACGACTCCAAAGTCTGACCGGCGACCTTTCGCTACGGCGAAAATTTCTTATAATCGAAAAATGCGGCGGTTCGGCGCGTCGATTCGCTTCTTTGACTGCCGCCGAGAGCGCTTTCAGCGCGATATGGAGAGTCTGAAATGACGGCGCAGAGCCTGACGACAGAGGAAAAGCTTGAAAAGCTGAGGACGGAAGTCCGCGCGCTCGGCTCGGCGGTCGTCGCTTTTTCCGGCGGGGCGGACAGCTCGCTGCTGGCGCGAGTGGCATCGGAGGAACTGTGCGGCCGCGTCGTTCTTGTCACCGCCGAATCCGAAACGTACACACCCGAAGAGCTTGAAACGGCGAAGGCGACGGCCGCGAGCCTCGGCGCGCCGCACCTCGTCATTTCCACGCGGGAGTTCGACGACCCTGTGTTCCGCTCGAACCCGCCCGACAGGTGCTACCACTGTAAAAAAGAGCTGTTCGGCGCGCTTGAACGGATAAGGGCCGAACGCGGATACGCGCGGGTCGCCGATGGGTCGAACGCGGATGATTCGAGCGATTACAGGCCGGGGAGCAGGGCTGCGGCGGAGCTTAATGTGGCAAAGCCAATCGCGGACGCCGGGTTGACGAAAGCGGATGTAAGAGAGATTTCAAAGGCGCTGGGGCTGCCCGCTTGGGACCGTCCCGCCGCCGCGTGTCTGGCCTCGCGAGTGCCGTACGGAGTGAAACTGACGCCCGGACTGATGGGGCGCATAGCGGAAGCGGAATCGAAAGTAAGGGAACTGACGGGCGCGCGTCAGGTCCGCGTCAGGCATCACGGAGACGTCGCCCGCGTAGAGGTTCCGGAACAGGACATACCGGCGGTCGCTTCCTCGGCGGCCCGCCGCGCTCTCGTTGACGCCCTCCGCTCCCTCGGCTACCATTATGTCGCCCTCGACCTGCTCGGATACCGCACGGGCAGCCTGAACGAGGCTCTTAACGGCGGCGCGCGGAAGGATTGAAGATATGAACGGTAACAGATTAAGAGAGCTTCTTGAATCGGTCGGACGCGGCGAGGTGTCCGTCGATGAGGCCTGCGAACGCCTCAAGACGCTCCCTTTCGAAGAGCTTGACGGCGTGAAATTGGACCATCACCGCGCGTTGCGCAAAGGGTTTCCCGAAGTGGTGTACAGCGAGGGCAAGAGCGACGAGCATCTGCGGGAGATAGTGAAGACATACGCCGCGAGGCGGGTGAACATGCTGCTGACGCGGGCCGGGGAGAGAGTGGCGGAGCTTGCGAGGGAGATAGAACCGGGCGTGGAATACAACGCCGCGGCGCGGACCGTGCGAATGATATACGATCCGCCGCCGGTCTGCGCAAAGCGAGCGCTTATCGTGACCGCCGGAACGTCGGACATCCCGGTCGCCGAAGAGGCGCTAGTCACCGCGGAAACGATGGGTTGCCCTGTAGAAAGGCTGTACGACGTGGGAGTGGCGGGTATACATCGGCTGCTCGGCAACAGAGAGAAACTTGACACCGCCGGGGCGATAGTTGTGGCGGCGGGAATGGAAGGAGCGCTCGCGAGCGTCGTCGGCGGGCTGACCGGAAGGCCCATCATCGCCGTCCCGACCAGCGTCGGTTACGGCGCTTCCTTCAAAGGGCTTTCCGCCCTTCTCGGAATGCTCAACACCTGCGCTCCCGGAGTTGCCGTCGTCAACATCGACAACGGCTTCGGAGCCGGATACTTCGCCGCCGTCATCTGCCGCGAACTGAGCGCGTAAAACCTTCAACCCGATAAAAAACGATAGAAGATGTTTATTCATCGATGCCAAGGTCTCCTTGGCATCGATGAATAAAGACAATGACGCGCGAAAACTGATTGTGAGATGAACGCAATGGCGGGGCTTTTCCGCTATCTCTGAATGCCGAGATGCGCTTGATTTTCTATTAAGGCATTATTTGGAGCGCAATATCCCCTTTGCTTTGTTGATTAAAGTCGCAAAGGTTTTCTTCAGACGAATGGTTGTCAGGTTTCCCGTTGTTATCATCAAGATCGAACCCGATAGACCATATTGCGCCTCGAACAGGGTCATAACGCAACGGGCGGCCATCCATCAGATCTATAGGAGCGTAAGCAAGATATTCCGGCGCAAGGGAATCAAGCGACTGTGGCAAAAAACCATTGTCATTGTGATATCGAAGTATGGCAATCCGCGTTTCGGCAATTGTCCATGCGACTCGCATAGCAAGGCTACTGTCATGGATCTTTATTTGATTCGATCCGCTAACGCACATTATTATTTTTCCAATGTGGCCGACACGCTTGTGCGGGTTCAATATCCATGAATATCTAAATGCGGCATTTTTTTCTTCACAAACACTGTTCAGCGTTTCGGCGGCGCCGGCTTCGCTATATGGCTTATCCTGCAGTTTTATAAAAGCAGAGCAAAACGACGCTATCTCGTTGAGCATATAGTTTTCTCTTAAAAATATGCGATCTTTCGCTCTCCCGAGAACACTTGACTCCGAATTATCCTTAAGCAATGTGGACAGCGATGCTTTTGCGCGTTCGCATTCGTATTGAGCCGCGTCATGCCAATTGTCCGACGTCGGCGAGTAGCCTCTGAGGATTTGAGATAGTCTTTCCAATGTTTTATTGTCGCTTAATCGAGTCGATGCTATTTTGTTTATCTCTACGAGATTCTCGCATTGAACTTTCGTTCCTATTGCCAGCCCAAGATATCCGCCACATGAGTTTTGCAATCCATATCCTAGTTTTACAGCAAATTCAATATGACTGATTCCTTTTTCCGGGAGGCCGTCAAGAAACTCCTTTTCAGCAAGAGTAGCCAGCAACATTTGAATCCTTATCGGGGAAGCTATCGCTGTGTCAAAACTGTAAGCCTCGTCTTTGGCGGATGATGTGTCAATCCGTTCATAAGAATCAACAAAGAAATGTTCATATTCCAAAGCGTTTGGCAATTGGCTGAGAATTGGAAAGAAGTCTTCTTTCATTTTCAATTCAGTCGCGTCGTCGATTGGCCTTTTTTGATGCGCTTCAACGATTCTTGAGAAAAGATTTTCTGTTTCCGGCAAGCTTTCAATAATGTTCCGATAAACTGAAAAGCCATTGAGATTGCGCGGAATAACCGAACAATTAGTTTCCGCAGGTTCGCTGTAGAGTAGAGGCGCGTCCGGTTTGTTTGCCCAATATGCGCAATATACGGCTGACGCTAGTATCAAAAATCCTATCGCGATGATGACTTTTTTGAATAGCCGACTACGCATGTTATCCGCCGCGTTATAAGTTGTTCTGAGATTTTATCACATCTAAAATAAACGAGAACGCCCACCGCAAAAAACCGCGCGAATGTCCCCATCATCCTTTATCTTGTTTGCGATCAGGCTGACCCCGTTTTTCGCTCGGTTTTAATCGCAGCAGGGCGCGGCAACCGCGCCCCTACGTCCCTATGTTTTCCCCGCCGTGAAAATCGCATATCTATATACCGCCAGACCATGAATTTATTTCGTAGGGGCTGGGTCTCCCAGCCCTGACCAAGAGTTATATTTTTATCGTTACCAAGGTCGCCTTGGTAACGGATAGACCGAAAGCTCCGCTTTCTTTTAGCCAATCGTTGCCAAGGATACCTTGGCAACGATGAATAAAGACAATGACGCGCGAGAGCCGGTTTTGTAATGAACGGAGTTCAACAAAACCGGCGTCCAAGAATATTTTTGGGAGGGGCGCGGGGAAACCAATTTTTGCAAAAAATGGTTGCCCCGCAAACTTGCGGAAAGACTCATACAAGAAGTTTATATCATCGAATCCGCATTAAACATCTTAGCCAGATGGAGCATGAGGTTGACGCGGGCGGGGTCTGTTCCGGGGTTGACTTCGCCGCCGGTGGCGAAGATGAAGCCGCCGCCGGGCGCTCCCGCTTTGAGAACTTCGAGGCAGGCGCGGCGGACCTCTTCGTCGGAGCCGCGCGCAAGAACTCCCATCGGCGAAATGTTTCCCATCAGGGCGACGCGCCCCTTCATCGCCTCTTTTGTCTGCCGGATGTCGTTCTCGTATCCGAAATGAAACAACTCCATGCCGCAAGACGGAAGGACGTCGAGAAGGTGAGTGGTGCGGGAGTCGTTATGAAGGATTTTTAGCGCGTTCGGAAACGTGTCGAAGATGCGGCGGTGAAAAGGAGCGACGAAACGCGAAAAGGCAGCGGAGCTTATCATCCCCGGAAAATCCTCGGCGAGAATGACGCGGTCTGGCGCCCCGATTTTCTCCGCCAGCCATTTCGCTCCGGCGACACTCGCCTCGGTGAACAACTCCATCGCCGCTTCGATAAAGCCGGGGTCGGACTTGATTTTAAGGAACCAGTCGCTCGAGCCGACGACCTCGACAAGGCTGTCGAAAGGGTTTTCGAACCTGACAAGTCCCCGGCAGTAGCCGTATTGTTCCTTAAGCCTTTCGGGCATGTGTTCGGAGATGAAGGAAATTTCATCCATCCGGGCCAGATTTTCCAGAGTGGAACCGGGGTCGGGCAGTTTCGTCCGGCGGAAGACATCGGCGGATAGGGGGCCGCCGTCCGCCGCCTCGCTCAGGTTGCGGATAAGCGCCGGAAACAGGCTGGGCGTAGGGTCCGCGACGAATATGATCGGTATGTTGGGGAAAAGCTCGTCCGCCCGCTCAAGCATCCGGATCTGTTGCGACGGGTCCGACATGTCTTCCAGCCCCGGCGTGATGGTGGACATATAGAACTCTGTTATCGCTCCGGCGACGGGCGCATGCTCAGTCTTTTCAAATCTGGCCGCGGCCATGAACATCTGAATCGGCGTCATACTTCCTCCGTGAGCATTCGCCGCGTTTGGCGGCGCGAAATGAATTTTACATTATTCCCGAAAAAACAGACAGGTTTGAAAATGCCATTCGAGTCATGAAACGATGCCGAGCGACTGTAATAGTTTTCCGGGCGAGGCGCGTGTCGCCGGAGCGTGTTATAATATGCGGTGGAGAGAAATGTCTATGGCTAGGATAATCGCGTCGGTTCTGCTAGCGGCGGTGGCGGCGCTTGCCGCGGCGGCGGCAATGGCGGCTCCGGCGACGGTCGAGTTCGGGCAAATATCGCTGGACGGCGAATGGAAGCTTGCTGTCGTTTCTCCCGGGGAAACGCCGGGGGAGGAACTGACGCCCGCGCCGGATTTCCCGGAGGAGTCGATGCGCGCCGCGAGCGTTCCGCACAACTGGGAGATGGACGGGTTCGAGCGCGCGCGGTATCGATATCCTTCTGACAGCGTCGGGTTCTACCGAAAAAGGTTCGTCGCGCCCGACATGTCCGAGGGGCAGCGGCTGACGATATGGTTCGACGGGGTTTTGTACGGCGCGGAGGCGTGGCTGAATGGAAAACGGCTGGGGTCGCATATCGGCGGTTTTACGGGTTTCGGGTTCGATATCACAGAGTTCGTCGTTCCCGGAGCGGAGAACGTTCTGGA
The DNA here is from genome assembly GCA_002435745.1 of bacterium UBP15_UBA6099. Lineage (GTDB taxonomy): Bacteria > UBP15 > UBA6099 > UBA6099 > UBA6099 > UBA6099. Next base: position 26,771 of record DIWT01000009.1, on the reverse strand, counting down.
CGTCAAAGCGACCAAGAGCGGAACGCCCGGACTCGAGTTCGACTGCGGAGACGACTGGGCGTTGAGCGGGATTTACAGAAGCGTTTACCTGCGAAAGCTTCCCGCCGTTTATATCGAAAACATCAAAGTGGAAACATATTTCGACGAGCGCGGAGAAGACGCCGAGCTGCGCGTCAGAGTGTGGGCGAAGAACGGCGGAGCGGACGGCGGGGCCGTGACCGCAAGCTTCGAGTTGTTCGCGCCCGGCGGAAGCGCGGGGGTGGTGGAAGCGTCGGCGGAGATCGCCGCCGGAGCGGGCGAAACTGTCGAAAGGATTCTGACGGCGAAGATTGCAAAACCGCTTAAATGGAGCGCGGAGACGCCCGCCCTATATACGCTGCGGACGGCGCTGTCCGGCGGAGGTTCGGAGCCGACGACCGTCGAGACGAAGGTCGGGTTCAGGGAAATCCGAACGGAAGGCGTATTGCTTCTTGTAAACAATGCGCCTGTCAAACTGAGGGGCGTCGTAAGAAGGGAAATATCCGCCGCGAGGGGCAAGGCCGTCACGTTGGAGGACGCGCGGGAAGACATCCGCATGATGAAGCGCGCGAACATCAACGCCGTTAGGACGCAACTCAGGCCGCCGCATCCGGCGTTCCTCGAACTTTGCGACGAGATGGGAATGTACGTGTTCGTAGAAGTCCCTTTCGGCTACGGGGATTTCATGCTGGACAGGCCGGAGGTCTTCCCGCTGGCCGAGGAGCGCGTCCGCGAGACTATCGAGCGCGACTGGAACCATCCCTCCGTAATCGCTTGGAGTCTGGGCGACGACAACAGGTGGTCGGAAGCTCACCCGAAGCTGTTGACGCTTGCGAAAGCCATTGACTCGACGAGGCCGTTGACGATGCCCGGCGCGGGGTTCCACCGGGACAAGCTCGGAGAGCCGCTGACGGAAGAAGCGGGGATTCTCGCTCCGAAGAACCCGGACGTGGAGCAGTTGCGTCTGATACTCGCCGATCAGGTCGGCAGGCCCGGAGGCAGGCCGGTGGTCGCGGCGGAGTTCCTGAACGCGCTCGGCAGGCGGCTTGACACGGTGGAAATGTGGAAGGCGGTCGAGATTTACGAGTCTTCCGCTGGAGGATTCGTCAGCCGTTGGATGGACAACGGGATAATCCGCGCGGCGGAAGGCGAGCGCGTTTACGCCCACGGAGAGCCGCTGGACGTTCTGGCGGACGACACGCTGTTTGCGCATCGCAGGCTGGACGACGGGCGCATAATAGACGCTCACGGCGCGGCCGGCGAGGACGGACTGGTTGATTCCGACCGCAACCCGCGCGCCTCTTACTATGAAATCAGGAAGATTTATTCGCCGATACGCATCGAAAACGGCGCGATGGAATTTAAACCCGGACAGTCCGGTTTGGAGTTGGGAATCCGCAACAATTATGATTTCACAGACATAGAAGGCGCGAGATATTACTGGAAGCTGTTCGAGGATTTCGAGATGATAGGGGCGGGGGCCGGGTCATTCGCGCCGCTCGCTCCGCGCTCCGCCGGAGTTCAGCGTTTTGCGGTCGATTTCCCCCGAACGGTCAGGCGCGGCGTTCCGTACCTGCTCAGGATTTCCGTTTACGACATCGCGGGAGCTTTGATCGACTCGCATCAAGTAGAATTGAAACCGGCGCTCCCGCTGCATGTCGAAGCCAGTTTCGAGAGGGAATACTCGCTCAAGTGGCTCCCGGCGAACGCGCGCGCGACCGTTTTCGCGTTTAAAGGCGGCGAGCCTGTTCCCTACGAGGCGACGATTAAGGTGTCGAATGAAGGAAATATTATTGCTGTAAAGAAACATAGCGGGACCGCCGAGCAGGGCGCGCCGGCGCAGCTTGTCAGGTTCGACGAGTGGTGGACGGCGCAGAGAGTGATGCCCCGAAAGGGAGTGTTGAGGGTGGACGCCGAGGTTGACACTCCGCAGGGCGGGGTGAAGGCGTCGGGGTTCATGCGGCTCGCCACCCCGCTTCAGGTCAGGCACGAGGAAGACGCGATATCAGTCGGCAACGAGGACTTCAACGTCAGGCTTTACAGAGAGACGGGGCTTATAGGAAGGGTGCGGGTGGACGGCGCGGTGTCGGACATCGAGGGGCCTGCGCTCAGCGTTTGGCGAGAACTTCTTCCCGTCGAGACCACACAGCCGTCTTTCAGGCTCTACGGCGAAACGACGCTGCCCGCGTTGAAGGGGATGAGCCCGGAAGTGGAGCAGTTGAAGGTGTCGAGCGAATCGCCCGAAAGGGTCTGGCTGACCGCCAAGGTTTTCTATCATCTGCCCGGCGGCGGCGCTGCGGGGTTCAGAGCGGTTTACGACTACGACATCGATTGCAACGGGGTCGTGGCGGTGAAATACAGGATAATGCCGGAGATAGGCGCGGCTGAGCTTCTGGAGATGGGCGTTTCTTTCGCGTTCCCGCCGGAGTTCGACACGCTGACCGTCGCGGGCGTCGGCCCGGACGCCTATCCCGGCTCCATCCTAGGAACCGAGACGTCGATGCTGCAGACGGTTAAGAGGTCGTCGGCGCATCCGGGGTTCGGAGCTAACATGACGGCGGCGAGGCGGGCGACGGTTTCCGCCAGCGACAAGTCCGTCAGGTTCGAGTTTCCGTTCGAGTCCGCCAATCACAACGCGCGCGCGGACAAGGACGGACGGCGTTTCATTCTGCGAGTCAACCCGTGGGTGAAACACCCATATATCGCCAACGCCGATCCGCCTGACAGCGACAGAGTTTTAGTCCGCGACGGCGACATGTTCGAAGGCTCGGTCGCGATCCGGCTTCTGGACTAACCCGGATTTTTCACGAAAAAATCCGGGAAATCGAATAAAGGGCGATCAGCGTTGTTGAATCATCGACTCGAACTCGGTCGCATGCGAAACAGTATGCTCTCTCGTTCTCGCTCGATTCGCCTCGCGTCTCATCCCTTTCTTCGATTTCAGCCCGCATTGGCGGAAGACGCGGACTAGCATTGACAAACGGCACATCAAACACGGGAGACGACAACCACAGATGGACGGAACAGCAATAACTCTCTGCGAAGGACATTTCAGCTCCCCCAACGGAAAGACGGCGCACGGGCTTGTCCGGGGAACGGACAGATACCGCCTGCTAGGGGTGATAGACAGCGCGAACGCGGGCAAAGATGCCGGGGAAACGCTGGACGGAAAACCCAACGGGATTCCGATTTTCGCAAGCTTGGAAGAGGCGGTCGCCAAGGCCGGAAAGCCGGACTATCTGGTGATTGGGGTGGCTCCCGACGGGGGCATGCTGCCGGACGCGCTCAGGCCGGTTGTCGCCGCTGCTCTGAAGATGGGAATCAACGTTGACAGCGGGCTGCATCAGATGCTCGGAGACGATCCTGAATTCCGCGCGGCTGCGGAGTCGTCAGGCGCGCGCGTCCGCGACGTCAGGCGTCCGAAACCGGTGTCCGAGCTTCATTTCTATCAGGGCAGAATCAGCGAGGTCGGCTCCTTGCGGGTCGCTTTTCTAGGCACGGATTCGGCGATAGGAAAACGCACCACCGCGCGGATAGTCCTGACCGCGCTTAGGCAAAAGGGAGTTTCGGCGGAGATGATAGGCACGGGCCAGACAGCGTGGTTTCAGGGACTGCCGTTTTCGATGATACTCGATTCGACGGTGAACGATTTCGTGGCCGGGGAGATTGAGCATGCGGCTCTTTCCGCGTGGGAGGCGGGCAAGCCGCGCGTGATGCTTTTCGAAGGGCAGGGGTGCCTGACCAATCCCGCGTATCCCGGAGGTTTCGAAATACTCGCGGCGGCGCGTCCGCAGGCGGTCGTGATTCAGCACGCGCCGAAGCGCGCCGCTTACGACGGGTTTCCGGATTTCCCTCTCGCCGGACTCGACCGCGAGAAACAGATAATCGAGCTTCTGTCTCCGGGGCCGGTCGCGGCGATAACGATAAACCACGAGGGGATGACCCTCGAGGAGACGGACGCGGCGGCGGCGGAGCTTGAGGCGAAACACGGCGTCCCCGCCTGCGACCCGATTTTTCACGGGCCTGAAAAAATAGTGGAAGCGATTCTATCGATGGAGAAAGGAGGCGGAAAATGAGCGAGCCGATAAGCATTCAGGCCGCGCACGCGTTCAAGCTGTCCATCCCGCTCAAGGCGGAGTTCGCGGTGGCGTACGCCTCTTACGACCGGGTTGAGACGATAGTGGCGAGCGTGGGAGCCGACAACGGAGTGGTGGGCTGGGGAAGCGCTTCGCCGGATGAAGAAGTCACCGGCGAAACGATAGAGGCGACTCTCAAAGCGCTGACCGAAAAGATAGCCCCGGCTCTGATGGAAGGGCATGCGGCCCCGCCCGCGCGGTTGCTTAGAACGGTGTTCGACGCGGCTCCCGAAGCGCCCGCCGCCCGCGCCGCCGCAGACATCGCCATCCACGACCTATGGAGCAAATCCATCGGTTGCTCTCTCTCATCTCTCCTCGGCGCGTATCGAACGACGATTCCGACGTCCGTAACCATCGGTATATGCGACGAGAGCGAAACCGTCGAGCGCGCCCGCGCCCTTATCGACCGGGGATTCTCTATACTGAAAATCAAATGCGGAAAGAACGCCGAAGAAGACATCGCCAGAGTGAAAAAACTTAGAGAAGCCATCGGCGAAAAAATGAAGCTGAGGCTGGACGCCAATCAGGGGTATTCGCTAGACGACGCTAGGAAAGTCGCCGCCGCGCTCGCCCCGGAAAATATTGAGTTCATGGAACAGCCCACCGCCGCAAAGGACAGGGAGTCGCTGATCGCGTTCGCCTCGGAATCTCCCATCCCTGTCATGGCGGACGAATCGGCGCTCGACGCGAAGGACGCGTTGGACCTGTTTCAGGCCGGCGTTCCTCTGGTAAATATCAAACTGATGAAGTGCGGCGGAGTGCGAGAAGCGTTGAGGATTTGCGACATCGCGTTGACGCTCGGCAAAAAAGTCATGATCGGCTGCATGGACGAGCTACCGCTGTCGATGGCCGCCGCCGCCGCTGTCGCGCTTGCGCACCCTTCGGTCGCTTACGCGGACTTGGACGGGCATATCGACCTCGAACAGCGCGTCGCCGCGGGCGGCGTGATAGTCGACAACGGCGTCGTCTCCGTCACGGACAGGCCCGGTCTTGGCGTGGAAATAAGAAAACAGTATCTGCGGGAGTAGCGGCGCGTCAGTCGCCGCAGTTGAATTCCTTCTCTTTTTCGTCAAGCTCTTCCGAAAGCGATTCCCACTCGGCGACCGCCTCGTCAAGAGCCGCGCGAACCGATTTGAGTTCTGCGGGCAGAGAGCGCGACTTCTCCGGGTCGTTGTAAGTATCCGGGTCGGCGAGCGCGGCCTCAATCTCTGAGGCGCGGGTTTCAAGCCCGCAGACGCGGCTCTCGGCGTCGGCCACTGCGGCTTTCAGAGGAGCGAGCGCGCGTCCGCGTTCGAGTATCTGTCGCGCGCGGTCATGCCTCGCCGCCCTCCGCGCCTCCCCGCTCAGCGCGCTCTCGCTCTTGGCAGACTCTCCGTCCCCGGCCTCGGCTCGTTCCCTCAGCCTCTTCTGCTCCTTCATGTCGTCGTAGTTGCCGATGAAAAACTCTATGCCGGACGGAGTCAGTTCCACTATGCGGGTGGCCAGACGGTTGATGAACCTCCGGTCGTGGGACACGAAGCAAATCGTGCCGTCGTAGTCTTCTAGGACATCTTCAAGCATTTCCCTCGAAGGCGGATCGAGATGGTTGGTCGGCTCGTCGAGCAGCAGGAAGTTCGCCGGGTTCGCCATCATCCGCGCAAGAAGCAGCCTGCTCTTTTCGCCGCCGCTGAGCGCCGCCACCTTTTTTTCTACGTCGTCTCCCCTGAAAAGAAAAACCCCCAGAAGAGTCCGCGCGCTCCCCGAAAAACCTTCGCCGCAGTGTTCCGCCACCTCTTCAAGCGCCGTCTTGTCGGGATTCAGCAACTCGTACTGGTCCTGAGAAAAATAGTGAAGTGACACGTTGTGTCCGGGTTTGCGGGAGCCGACGTATTCCGTTCGGTCCGCGAGGACCCGCATCAGAGTGGTTTTTCCAAGCCCGTTGGCCCCGATTATCGCCACTCGGTCTCCCCGGTTTATCGTCAGGCTCACGTTGTTCAGAACCCGTTTCTCACCGTAAGCCTTCGACACGTCGTCAAGCTGCATGACGACCCTTCCGCTTTTCGTCCGCGCTCGAAACGAGAAGCTCAACTCCCTGCGTTCTTCCGGAGCTTCGATCCGCTCGATTTTTTCGAGCATCCGTATCCTGCTCTGCACCGAGCGAGCCTTGGTGTTCTTCGACCTGAACCTCTCGATGAACCGCTCCACCCGTTTGATTTCCCTGTCCTGATTTGCGACGCGGTTCAGGAGGATTTCGAGCCGTTTGGCCTTTTCCTTCTCGTAATAAGAGTAGTTGCCGTTAAACAACTCGAATTTGCGCATGCTGATTTCGGCGACGCGGCTCGCGGTTCGGTCCAAGAACTCCCGGTCGTGGGAGACGAACACGACAGCGCCGGGATAAGTTTGCAGAAAGTCCTCCAGCCAGACGAGCGCCGGGAGGTCGAGATGGTTAGTAGGCTCGTCGAGCAGAAGGACATCCGGTTTCACAAGGAGGAGCCTCGCGAGGGCGACCCTCATCTGCCAGCCGCCGCTGAACTCTGAAATTTCCCTCTCGCGGTCGGACGCGCTGAATCCCAGCCCCTGAAGCGTTTCCGCCGCGCGGGCCCTGAACGTGAAACCGCCCCGCGTCTCGAACTCGTGCTGGAGCCGACCGGCGCGGTCGATCAACTGTTTCTGCGCCGCAGCGTCCGGCTCGTCCGCCGCGTTGTAATTCAACTCGCTGATTTCCCGCTCCATCTCTTCGAGAAACCTGAACGGATCCAGCGCGGCCTCCATGATGGAGCGGCCCCGGTCGTATATGCTGTCCTGCGGCAGCAACCCCACCGTCAGGCCTTTTCGTCTGCTCACGCAGCCGCCGAAGTCCGTTATCTCTCCCTCGATGATTTTCAGAAGCGTGGTTTTTCCCGAACCGTTAGGCCCAACCAGCCCCAGCCTGTCCCCCGGTTTCACATGCAACGAAGCCCCGTCGAACAGCGCCTGCCCGCCGAACCCGTATTTTATATCGCTCATCTGTATCATAGCCCGATAATTATACTCGCGCTTAAATCATTTTTTCCATGAATTTGCCGGGAAACATGATAGTTAAGGAAGAAGTTTTTGAGCGGACGGGAAGGGGGTTGAACGGGCGCGAGTTGCCGTCACAAGGGAAAGTTGTCGCGAAAAAGAGAACAAGCAGTGCGCAACCCAGCGATGCCTGTCCCCGCTTTTCAACCATGCCCCGCCATTCCACCACGCACAACAAACTATCCGCAATTGGCGCCCCGTTGCCAAATCGCTTTCTTTCGATCATAATGACAACATAACCGATAAGCGAGAGAATGGGGGAGTTTTCGGGCAAGATCAGAGAAGACCTGTGGTTAAGGCAAGCCGAAGTTGAAAGAGATTAAGAGGCGAGGCGCCAAGAATGACAACCACTGCGAGAAAGCAAATATGTGTCAATAGTCTCGGCCTGACTTTAATGTTTACCCCAATGTTAATGGTTGTTTTTGCCGACAACCATTTATTGAACATTGACACGGGGCTTTTAGAAGGGATTATCACGTTTAATATCATTATCCTTGCTTTGGTTTATTTATTATTTGCAACAATTATTCGTTTTATTGCCAAGCATCTTAAATATGAACGACAAAAGGTTCTAGTTATATATCGTGTTCTTCTCGCGACGCTTGCCATTCTATTTCTAGCCTTAACCTACACATCTTATGAAACGTCAGTTCTGGAAATTGAAGATAAACATCATATGCGAAGTGGCTTGAATGAACTTCACATTCATATTTATAAGGTTTCATGCAGGAGTACTTATTTGCCAAAAAACACAGATATTATCTGTAATGAATATATTGAGAAAGAATCTGTTTACAGGCATGGCGACAATTTTATCCCCGAGGAAACTTACACTTTGTTGCTCAAGGGGTTTGATTTGCCATGGTTCTTTGAAGATGGTTATGAACCAAAATCAAATATGTATAAGTGCCTGTCTAAGACATGGCTTGAAATAATCAAAACAAGAGAAAAAGCCAAGAAAACTAGGAAAACTAGGGTCAGGCCGAGACTATTGACAGATTAAGCCGAAGTTGAAAGAGATTAAGAGGCGGGGCAACAAGAATGACTAGGTCAGCGAGAAAGCAAATATGTGTCAATAGTCTCGGCCTGACCCCAATGTTTCCCTGACCCCAATGTTTCCCAATGTTTCGGAGTCAAAGTAAAATAAGGGGCAAATTATGAATACTAAAAACAAAGTAAAAAAAACGCCAATTAGAACGGCAATAATATATGGACTAGCATCTTCTGTGCTAGGCGCCATATATATTTACATATTGTGTGCCGTAGGTGGAATTGCATCACAGCAAATAGAAAATATTGACATGTGGCAATTTGTCATTGAAGTTGGCTACTTTTTTATTCTTGGATTTAATCTTGGATATCTGGTACATATAGCAAAAACAAGGATTGCCGTTGCATCTATCATTGTATCATTGTTACTAGGATTCATAAGTGAATTATTTGTGTCACCTTTGTATTACAGCATCATAAATGACAGAATTAAAGATGATTATACTATGAATATCTTTTGGTATAACATCGTATTTAATAAAATAATGCCAATAATGCCATTTATAATCATGAATCTTGGATATTTATTATGCATACTATTAACAAATAACAGAAACTGGGGTCAGGCCGAGACTATTGACAGATTATGAATCGCCACAAATGAGGGGTCAGGTCTGTAATATGTAATATTGAACGGTGGCGAGAATGGAATTTAATGCCCTGTAAAAGAAGGCGGGAATAAACCGGAAACCTATTGCCAATTCGTGAATAACCCGGATTTATCACGACAAAAATGCGGGTTAAAGACGTCTTTGCGCGAACGCGAAGAGGAGGGTGATCGGACGCGCGCCGCCGTCACAGGGGAAAATTATCAAGAGGTATGATGTCCGCGATGTCGCCTTTTTTGAGTTTGCCGACGCCGTCGGGCATGACGATGAAACAGTTGGCGAGGGACATGGACATCAGGATGCCGGAGCCTTGTTCGCCGGTGGTGGTAACGGAGACGCCGGTTTTTTTGCGGGAGGCGACGCCCCGGATGATTTTTACGCGAGAGGGTTTCTCGATTATCTCGCAGGCCAGTTTCGCTTGGAGGCGGGGGCGGAGGATTTCGCGCGCGCCCATCATTTTCAGCAGGGACGGTCTGACGAACATCTCGAAAGCGACCATTGTTGAAACGGGATTCCCGGGCAGTCCGAAGAGAGGTTTTCCTCCGAGAGCGCCGAAAGCCAGAGGCTTGCCGGGCTTCATATTGATTTTCCAGAAGTTTATTTTTCCGAGGTCGCCGAGCACGGCTTTGACCAAGTCGAAGTCGCCTACGGACACTCCGCCTGTGGTGATAATGACGTCGCAGGACTCAGCGGCGGATGAAAAAGCCGCTTCAAGGGCGGGTCTGGAATCGGCGACGATTCCCAAGTATTTCGGTTCCGCTCCGGCTTCCCTGCACAGGGCGATAAGGGTATAGCTGTTGCTGTTTCTTACTTTTCCCCGGCCGGCTGGAGCCGACGGTTCGACCACTTCGTCTCCTGTGGATATGACGCCTACGACAGGCCGCCGCATGACCAGCGGGCGCGCGATGCCCGCCGAGGCGACAATCCCCACGTCCGCCGCAGACAGCTTGCGCCCGGCGTTGAACAGCAGAGCGCCTTTCTTAATATCCTCCCCGGCGCGGCGGATGTTGGCCCCCGGCTCGATTGAGGCTAAAGCCAGCATTTCGCCGTCGAGTTTTTTCGAGTGCTCGACCATAAGCACAGCGTCCGCCCCTTCGGGCAACGGAGCGCCCGTCATTATCCGGCTGGCGGTTCCGGGCACGATTGTTTTTGTCGGAACCGTGCCGGCGGGCACGTCCTCAAGCACGGTCAGCCGCGCCGGGTTGTCGTCCGACGCGCCCCTGATGTCTTCGGCGCGCACCGCGTAGCCGTCCATCGCTGAATTGTCCGAAAACGGCACATCCGAGTCAGCGCGCGCTTCCTCCGCCAGAATCCTTCCTCCGGCTTCCGATATGTCGACTGACTCGGTACCCAGAGGCAGGATAGATTCGAGAATAGAATTCAATGCCTGTTCGATGTCTAACATGTTGTCTTCCTTTACATGCGCCCGCAGCGCCGGTTCGATGCTGCTAGAGCGGCTGTTGAGGGCGCGATGTCAGATTATATTGCCGCGCCGCGCGGGAGTCAAACCGGCTTTGAAGCTATTGTCGGAAAGGTTTTCAGCTTGACTTTAATTTAATGGAAAGCATATTATAATTAAGCTGTTATCAACAAACCCGCAACATGCCGTTTTTCGCGCTCAAGAAAGGCGATGTCGTATTGAACAAAACAGACACATTGCTTAAGCGGGCGACATCGAAATGGATGCCGTTTATTGTTTCATTTGTCGCTTTGGCGGTGGCCGCAGGGCTGGTTTGGCACGGATTAAACGTGCACCGTGTCTTCAGGGAAACTCTTACTAAACAATTCCAAGACCTTCAGTCCGAGATAGCGAAGAGCAGCGCGCAGGGCATAGAATCCGTGGTGGCGAGGCTCACCAACGACATGCTGTCGCTTGCGGCGGCTCCGCGCATGCAGGACGTGGACAGCCCGCAGACGCTGGAGTTTCTCATTGATTTCTACAGATCGAATCAGGAGATCGCATACGCCGGATACAGGATGAACAACGAAGGCGTTTTGACGGATATGTATCCGATAGACGAGAATTCGCTTTACGCGGACATCAGGTATCAGGAACATGTGGTGAGCCTTTTCGAGACCAGAAGGCTTGTGATAAGCGGGTTGTTCCGAGCGGTGGAGGGGTTCGACGCAATAGCAATCCACGCGCCGGTGTTCAAGGGCCGGGAAATGAACGGAAGCGTAGCGACGATAATCAAGCTAGACAGCATAACCAGCAAATTTCTACGCGGCGTGGAGATAGGAGCCGGCGGATACGCGTGGCTCGTGGACGAGGACGGGGTGGTAATTTATCATCCCGATAAGCGCCACATCGGGAAAAACTTAAAAGACGACCATCCGGCGTTCGAGGGCGAGGTTTGCGACGCGCTTTCACATGAAATATGGCGGGGCAGGGCGAAGACCATGCAGATTGGGGACACGCTCTTCTCGATACACCCATTCAACATAGGCGACAGGACATGGACGGTGGTGATTTCAACTCCATATTCAGCCATCTCCGGCCCGATCTCGGACCACTGGCGCAGTATGATGCTGCTGACTGTCGCCGTGCTTCTGCTCATGTATTCCGTCGGGTACGCCGCGCTCAAATACAGCATGAAAGCGTCTCAACTCCAGAGAGACAAAGCAGCGCTCGAAGAAAGAGTCGGACTCGAAAAAGAATTAAAAATGAGCCACGACAGGCTCGACCACATAATCAAGATGCTCCCCAGCGGGCTTTTTACTGTTAACAACGACAGGATAATACAGAAATGGAACAACACCGCCGAGAGGCTGACGGGCTACATGGCGGAGGAAGTCGTCGGGCAGCGCTGCTCGTTTGTTATGACCGGAGCCTGCGGGGATTTTTGCGCTCTGTTCAGTCCTTCGCCGCGAACCGGGCCGATTGTCGGCAAGGAATGCGAGATAGTCACAAAAACAGGCAAGAAAATCATAGTCAGTAAAAACGCCGACCTGCTTCGCGACGCGGACGGAAATGTCATCGGCGGCATAGAAAGCTTTATTGACATAACCGAGGCCAAGCGCGCCGAGGAAGACCGCATCCTGAACATCGAAATGAAGAAACAGATTGAATATCTTGAAAAAATGAACGAGGGAAAGACGAATTTCCTGTCGATGGTGTCGCACGAGTTGAGAACACCGCTTTCAGTCATGTTGGGCAATCTGGACATGGCGCAGAAGGAAAGATATGGAGCGCTGCCGGAGAAGTTTGCCGAGAAATTGAAAGTGGTTCTCAAGCGCGGCTGGCAGCTAAACGACCTGATTGACAACCTGATACTCCGCGCGAGAATCGAAATGGGCGCGATGGGCTTGGCGAGGCAGGAATTGAGTCTCGATATGGCGGCGCGCGAAGCCCTCGACAAGTTCAGGGACGAAATAGAGTCGAAGAATCTGCGCGCTTCGGTTGAAATATCGAACGACGCCGAATGGGTTTACGCGGACGAGTCAATGTTCCAGAAGCTTCTGTCGAATCTTATCAGCAACGCGGTGAAGTTCACTCCCGATGGCGGATTCGTCAAGGTGGTTTCCAAGCGCTCCGGCAAATCCGTCGTCGTTTCAGTAAAAGACAACGGCATCGGAATTCCCCTGAACGAGCACGGCAGGATATTCGACAGGTTCTATCAGATAGACGACACATCCACACGGCAGTACGGAGGAACCGGACTCGGGCTTGACATGGTCAAACAGATAGCGGCCATCCACGAGGCGGAGATCAGGCTCGAAAGCGCTCCCGGCTCCGGAACGAAGATATCCATCGTTTTTACCGAAAAAGACAACGATGAAAACAACATCCCGGCAGAGGCCGTTTCAAGCGGAACCATTCTGTTGTTCGACGCTTCTCCCGACATCCTGACGTCAGTCACTGAAATGCCTGAAACACAGGAGCACAACGTGATAGTGGCCACATCCATAGACGAAGCGGCGGATCTGCTCGCGCGGGGAGGGGTCAGGCTCGTTATTTTCGGCCCCAAGACATCCGGGATCGGCGCGGACGCGGCGTCGGCCGCGTACACCGGCGCCGCAAGCCCGCTTCCTCCAGCGCTTATCGTGACCGACGACGCGGTGTTCGCAAGCGAAATGCGCTCCCGGCTGAAATGCCGCTCGTTGACTGTCGCAAGCCAAGCGGACGCCTCCTCTCTTGAAAAAGCCATGAATTCCCTCCTCGGGTGATTCAACGGCTGCGCGCGGCTTGACGCGTCGCGCTTTTGTGCTTAATCTTCAAAGTCATATTTTTTGAGGGAGACTTTAGACATGGCATACTACGACGCGCCTCAGGGCGGAGAAAAAATAAAGATGGACGGAGGCCGGGCGGTAGTTCCGGACAACCCGATTATTCCTTTCATCGAGGGAGACGGCACGGGAGCGGACATCTGGGCGGCGGCGCAGAGGGTTTTGGACGCGGCGGTGGAAAAGACTTACGCGGGAAAACGGAAAATTCACTGGATGGAAATACTTGCCGGAGAAAAGGCCCACGCGGAGACGGGCGAGTGGCTGCCGAGGCGCGCCATAGACGCAATCTCCGAATACGCCGTGGCGATAAAAGGACCGCTCACTACGCCTGTGGGGGGCGGCATACGCAGCCTCAACGTGGCGCTCAGGCAGGAACTGGACCTGTATGCGTGCGTCAGGCCGGTGCGCTACTTCGCCGGGACCCCCGCCCCGGTGCGCGAGCCGCACAAACTCAATGTGGTCATCTTCAGGGAAAACACGGAGGACGTTTACGCCGGAATCGAATGGAAAGAAGGAACGCCCGAAGCGGCGAAAGTAATCTCATTCCTGAACGGCGAGATGGGGCGCAACGTGCGCGCGGACTCCGGCATAGGCATAAAGCCGGTAAGCCGCGAAGGCTCCAGACGCCTCGTCAGGCGCGCCATAAATTTCGCCATATCCAAGGGCCGCTCATCGGTGACACTCGTCCACAAGGGCAACATCATGAAGTTCACCGAAGGCGCATTCAAGGAATGGGGATACGAGCTGGCACGCGAGGAGTTCGCCGATAAGACGATAGCCGAAAGCGAAATTTGGGAAGGCAAGAGCGCGGACGGGAAAGTTGTAATAAAGGATCGGATCGCGGACGCCATGTTTCAGCAGGTTCTGCTGCGACCGGACGAATACGAAGTGATAGCGACTCTGAACCTGAACGGAGACTACCTGTCGGACGCTTGCGCCGCGCAGGTGGGCGGGCTGGGGATGGCTCCCGGCGCGAACATCGGCGATTCCGCCGCCGTCTTCGAGGCAACCCACGGAACCGCCCCGAAGTATGCCGGACAGGACAAAGTGAACCCCGGCTCAGTTATCCTTTCAGGAGTCATGATGTTCGAGCACATGGGATGGGACGAGGCCGCGCGCGCCATCGTCGGCGCCATCGAGAAAACAATATCCCAAGGCCGCGTCACTTACGACCTGCACAGGCAGATGCCCGGAGCCACCCTGCTCAAATGCTCCGAGTTTGCCGACGCCGTCATCGAAAATCTAACTTGAGACGCTACGGCGCCGCGCAGGATATCCAACGCTAATAAATTCTCTTTGATTTCAATTTAGTGTATAATTCATTTTCCTTTTGATAGAAGCGCGAAGGGTTGCGCTCGTGAAATGTGCCTATATGAGGAAAATCGAATTTCAAACCATAGTTGACGCGGCAAAAGAGCTTTGCGCTCGGAGCGCGAGCGACCTTCCGGCGGACATGGAGCGCGCTCTTGCAGCCGCGCGAGCGCGGGAGATTTCACCGGCGGGCGCGGAGATTTTGGACGCCCTGCTGGAAAACGCGCGGGTGGCCCGCGATGAGAAACGCCCGATCTGCCAAGACACCGGGGTCGCGGTCTTTTTCATCGAAAAGGGAGCCGAAGCGGTTGTCGCGGGCGGGACTCTGACAGACGCAGTGAACGAGGGCGTAAGGCGCGGATACGAAGAGGCGTTCCTGAGAAAGTCGATTGTGAGGGGGCCGTTGGATCGCGTGAACACCAAGGACAACACGCCTGCGGTCATTCATCTCGAAGAGGTTCCCGGAGACAGGATTTCGATCAGGTTCATGGCGAAGGGCGGAGGCTGCGAAAACATGTCGCGGCTGGCGATGCTCACGCCCGCCGACGGCAGGGAGGGCGTTATAAGGTTCGTGGTCGGCGCGGTGGACGCGGCGGGAGCGAACCCGTGCCCCCCGATAGTGGTCGGCGTCGGCATGGGCGGCACGTTCGAGGTTGCCGCGCTGCTAGCCAAGAAATCTTTATTCAGAGAAATCGGCTCTCCGAACCCGGACTCGGCTCTCGACTCTCTCGAACGGGAGATTCTTGAAAGGATAAATGATCTGGGGATCGGGCCGCAGGGCATGGGAGGCGCGGCGACCGCGCTCGCGGTCCACGTTCTATCGCATCCGTGCCATATAGCAAGTCTGCCTGTGGCTGTGAACATCGAGTGCCACGCGCACAGGAGCGCGGAGGTCGTCTTATGAGCGGAACGATAATCAGAGTTGAAAGTCCGCTCGCGGAAGAGGCGGTCGAATCGCTGCGCGCGGGCGATGTGGTTAGGATTTCAGGCGTGATTTACACCGCCAGAGACGCGGCGCACAAAAGGATAGTCGAGGCGTTGGACGCGGGGCAGGCCCCGCCGTTCGAGTTGGCGGGGCAGATAGTGTACTACGTCGGCCCGACGCCCGCGAGGCCGGGCGAAGTCATAGGCTCCGCCGGCCCGACAACAAGCTATAGGATGGACTCTTACACGCCGAGGCTGCTCGAAGCGGGACTTAAGGGCATGATTGGAAAAGGGAACCGCTCTCCGGCGGCGGTCGAAGCGATGAAAAGGTTTCGCGCGGTGTATTTCGCGGCGGTCGGCGGAGCGGGCGCGCTCATCTCTAAACGCATTAAATCATCCGAAATAATTGCCTACGAAGACCTCGGCGCGGAAGCCGTCCGAAGGCTGGTCGTCGAGGATTTTCCGGCGATAGTCGCCAACGACATTCTCGGCGGAGACATATTCGAGGCAGGCAGAAAAAAATATCAGAGGTTGTGACCGTCCGGCGCGTTTAGACGTCCGGCGACAAACCGATTCTAGGAGGAAGGGGCAATGAGCATATTCAAGGCATACGACATCAGGGGCATAGTGCCGGATCAGTTGGACGAAGCTCTGGCATATAAGATAGGACGGGCTTACGTTGCTTTTCTGAAATGCGACCGGGTGGTGGTGGGCAGGGACGCCCGCGCGAGCGCGGACGCGATGTTCGAGGCGCTTGCGCGCGGCATCACAGATCAGGGGGCCGATGTGATTGACATCGGGCGCAGCGACACCCCGATGCTCTATTTTGCCGCCCGCACAGAGCCTGCCGCAATAATGATAACCGCGTCTCACAACCCGCCCGCCTACAACGGGTTTAAGATGTGCCGCGAGAATTCCATCCCGATAAGCGGCGACACCGGCATTAAGGATATGGAAAAGATAGTTCTGGAAGAGAGTTTTGCGGCCGCGACGCGGAAGGGTTCTATCGTTAAAAAAGACGCGCTTGGAGAGTTCGCCGCATTTACGCGTTCCTTTGCCCGGCTGGACGGCGGCAGAAAGCTGAAGGTGGTGGTGGACGGCGCAAACGGGGCCTGCGGGTATACTTACCCGAAAATATTCGAAGGGATGAACATTGAATATATTCCTTTATATATGGAGCCGGATGGAACGTTCCCGAATCACGAAGCGAACCCGCTGCTGGACGAGAATCTGGTGGACATAAAGAAGAAGGTTTTGGAGACGGGGGCGGACCTCGGAGCGGCCATTGACGGCGACGCGGACAGATGCATGTTCATCGACGAGCGGGGGGAGACGGTGAGGGCGGATGTGGCCGGGGCGATAATAGCAAGAGACCTGCTGAAGACCTCGCCGGGCGCGGCCGTGCTTTACGACCTGCGCAGCACAAAGGCGGCGGCGGAAGACATCGAAACTTACGGCGGCAAGCCGGTGATGTGCAGAGTCGGGCACGCGTTCATCAAGCGCCAGATGCGCGAGCACGACGCGGTGTTCGCTTCCGAGCTTTCGGGACATTTTTATTTCAAGGCCCACAACTTCACCGAAAGCTCCGCGATTGCTTTAATCTGCATGTTGAACCTGATGGCGGAGACCGGAAAGAAGATGAGCGAGCTTGCCGAGCCTGTCCTGCGCTACTCTCATTCGGGCGAGATAAACTTCGAGGTCGCCGACAAGGACGCAGTGCTCAAGCGGCTTGAAGAGACTTACGGAGCGGCGGGCAGGGTTTTTCACCTTGACGGGTTGAGCGTCGAACTGGACGGCTGGCGGTTCAATGTGCGCGCGAGCAACACCGAGCCGCTGCTACGCCTTAACTTGGAGGCGGCCGACGTTGAAGAGATGGAAAAGAAAAAGGCTGAAGTCATAGGGATAATAGAGGGAAAATGATGACGGATGAGATGGACGAGGACAACGGGCGAGACCCCGGCAAAGACGAAAAAAAGAAAGACCCCGAAGCCGAGAGCCGCTCTAAGCTTAAGATGCGCCAGCGGGTGGCTCTGTGGACGGGCATTCCGATGACTATGCTCGCTGGACTTCTGGTCGGTTATATGATAGGAATCGGGCTGGAAAGCGTGTTCCACACGGAAAACAATATTCTGCTGGCAGTGAGCGTGATGTTCGGAGTGGCGGCAGGATTCAAACTCGTGTTCGAGCAGATAAAAAAATTGGAGTGAAAATATTGACAGGGCCGCGCTTTTGTGAAATGATTCACGTGCTTGATTATGAGACCTATGACTAATGGAACGAAAACAGCGCAAAACATCATTCATCAAAAATATTACTATATCTGTTCTCTGGGTGACGACGCCTGCCGCGATAGCAATGATACTGTTCCGGGAGAAACTTCCGCCGATGTTCGCGGAGGGGTTTATTGCCGGAGTCATTTTTGGAAACCTCAACGTTTTTTGTGTTGAGCGGTTGGTGAAAAGTCTCATCGGGGGAGCGGACAAGAGAAAAACACGGGCGGCGATCGCGAGCGCAGCGGCGCTGGCGGCGATAGTCAGTGGACTTTTGGCCGGATTGTATTATAAAATTTTCGACGGTTTCGGCGCATTGGCCGGATTCACAGTGGTTCTGGCGATTATGATGGCGCAGGGAATGAAGCAGATAAACAAACTGAAAGAGACTGAAAAATGAGCGCGACGGCAGCAGCGGAACACGCGACGACAGCGGCGGAACATGTCGCTGAAAACGCCGGGCAAGCGGCGGGACACGCGGCTGAGGCGGCAGGACACGCCGCGGAGCATGTCGGCGGCGTGCACGTCCCCGAGCTTCAGAATATTATCGACTATGTGCTGCACCTAAAGCACATCAGCATCTGGGACGACGCCTACGGGCACGGCCTTTGGGGCCTCACTTGGTTCGACCTGATCAACGTGGCATTCTCGTTCGGCATAATACTCGTCCTCGCTTTTCTCGCCATCAGGGTGAAGAGCGGGCTGCAAAAAGTCCCCAAAGGCTTTCAGGCTCTTGTGGAAGTCTTCGTGCGCGGCATGCACAACTACTACGGAAGCATCATGGGCAAAGAGTCCGGCAGGGTGTTCACCCCCTTTGTCGGCACTCTATTTATTTTCATACTATTCATGAACTACATCGGACTTGTTCCGTTTGCGAAATCGCCGATCGCGGCTAACATCAATATGCCGATGGCGATGGCGATATGCGTGTTTTTCCTCGTGCAGTATCACGGAATCAAGCAGAACGGGTTAAAGAAATACTGCAAGCATTTCCTCGGAGAGAAAGCCGGCATCATCGGGTTGGACCAGTTCCTGATGCTGCTGAACCTGCTGTTGCACGTGCTCGGCGAGTTGGTGAAGCCGGTGTCGCTGACGCTCAGGCTTTTCGCGAACATAACAGCCGAAGACGCCGTGCTGGCGTCGCTTGTGATAATGGTGATAACGCTGCCGTGGTGGCTGCCGATACCGTTGCAGGCGCTGTTTTTCCCGCTGGCGTTGCTGTTCGGTCTGATACAGGCGGTGGTGTTCTCCACGCTGAGCGCGGTGTACATCACGCTGATGTCCGCGCACGACGACCACGGGCACGACCACTGAAGATGGAAATCAATCCCTGAAGGCGCGGACGGCGCCTGAAGGGGATGAGATATAAAGGAAGAAATGAAAAAGGGGGACATAGAATAATGGACGCTGGAGCTCTCGTAGGATTGGCCCTTCCGCTGGGTGTCGGCCTTGCCGCAATAGGTTCGGGCATCGGTCTTGGACAGGCAGTGGGAAAAGCGATGGAAGCTATCGCCAGACAGCCCGAAGCCGCCGACAAGATTCAGACGGCGATGATTATCGGCGCGGCTCTGATTGAAGCTCTCACGATTTACGCGCTCGTCGTTGTGTTTCTTCTCATGGGCAAAGTCTGACGCGCCTCTGAGCGGACTGATCCGCCGCCGGCGGGCGGACGTCCAGATTCGCATTGCAGACGCCGGGGGGGTGCATTGTGCTTGAGATATTTGAAGCGCTGGGCGTGAAGCCCACACAGATAGCCATTCAGATCGTCGGTTTTCTGTTGCTGTTCTTCGTGTTGAGGAAGTTCCTGTGGAACCCCATTCTCAACCTGATGGAATCGCGTGAGAAAGAGGTCGAGGACATGCTCGGCAAGGCCGAAGAGGCCAAGAAGATGGGCGAGCGGCTCGAGGCCGATTATAAGGATCGCATTTCACAGATAGACGACGAAGCGCGCAAATACAGAGATGAAGAACTGAAGCGGGGCCGCGAGATGGCTGAACAGATCATCAAAGAGGCCCGCGACGAAGCCGAGGTCGAGAAACAGAAAGCCCTGAACGCGATCCGAGAGGAAAGCAGACGGGCGCGCATGGAGCTTCGCGACTATTCGGTCGGCCTTTCAATCGACATCGCGTCAAAGGTGCTCGAAGAAAAGATCGACCGCGCTTCTCACGAACAGCTCGCGAGGAAGTTCCTCGATAAATTGGACTCGTTGAATTGATAAAGGAATCGGAGAGCGGGGATGCTTAAAAGGGCCATATCCGCAAGATACGCCGGGGCGCTGTTCGCGCTGGCGAAAGAAACCGGAAAGCTTGAGACGGTGGAGCGCGATTTCGCGCGGGCCATCGAGACGCTGGACGGCAACGCCGACGTGGACGCGTTTATGGCGCATCCGGCCATCGGCGTGGCAGACAAGCTTCAAGTGGCCGAATCTCTTTTCTCCGGCAAGGTGGACGCGGCGGTTTACGACTTCGTCTGCCTCCTCATCGAGAAGAAGCGCGAACAGTACCTGCGCATGATTCTCGAGGATTTCGGCGCGCTGCTCATGGAGAACAGGGGGAAACAGAAGGCGACGGTGTTCACGCCGTACGAACTGACCCCGGAAACCAAGTCCGCGATAATCGCCGGACTTGAGAAGAGCGCCGGAATGAAGATTGACCTTGAGCAAGTGGTTGACAAGACGCTGATCGGCGGGATTAAAGTGCAGATCGGCGACATGGTGTACGACGGAAGCGTCAGGAGCGGACTCGAAAGGATGAGAGAGGCTCTCGGCGCTGCAAGGTTATAAAAGAGAGGCGCGCCCGGCGGCTGCGGCCGCGGGGTAACGGAGGCGGGCGGCTCCGACTCGCGCGAAGCGCCCGAGTATAACGAGGTGACAGGCTGATGGGTATTCGACCGGAAGAGGTAAGCTCCGTAATAAGGGAGCAGCTTGAAAAATATCGATCGAAAGTCGAGATGGAGAATGTCGGCACGGTGTTGCAGGTCGGCG
This sequence comes from bacterium UBP15_UBA6099, assembly GCA_002435745.1. Lineage (GTDB taxonomy): Bacteria > UBP15 > UBA6099 > UBA6099 > UBA6099 > UBA6099. Next base: position 6,205 of record DIWT01000009.1, on the reverse strand, counting down.
ACGGCATCGCCCGCGTTTACGGGTTGAGCGGAGCCATGGCCGGCGAGATGCTCGAGTTCCCGGGCGGCATTATGGGCATGGCGCTCAACCTCGAGACCGACAACGTCGGCGCCGTCATCTTCGGCTCCGACAGGACCATCAAGGAAGGCGACACCGTCAAGTGCACGGGCAAGATCGCCTCGGTGCCTGTCGGCGAAGCGGTGCTCGGCAGGGTTATAAGCCCGGTCGGACAGCCGCTAGACGGCCTCGGCCCGATCGCGTCGTCCGAGACGCGCGAGATCGAGTTCCGAGCTTGCGGCGTTGTCGACAGGCAACCCGTCAACCAGCCGGTGCAGACCGGCCTGAAAGCCATCGACTCGATGATTCCCATAGGGCGCGGCCAGCGCGAACTCATCATCGGCGACCGCCAGACGGGCAAAACCGCCATCGCCATCGACACCATTATCAACCAGAAAGGCAACGACCTTTACTGCATATACGTTTCCATCGGACAGAAGATGTCCACTCTCGTTTCGGTGGTAGAAATACTTAAAAAGTACGGCGCAATGGAATACACCACCATCGTGGCCGCGACCGCCATGGACGCGGCGGCCCTACAGTACATCGCTCCCTATGCCGGTTGCGCGATGGGCGAGCACTTCATGTATCAGGGCAAACACGTTCTGCTGATTTATGACGACCTGACCAAACAGGCCGCGTCCTATCGGCAGATGTCGCTTCTGTTGCGCAGGCCTCCCGGACGCGAAGCGTACCCCGGCGATATTTTCTATCTGCACAGCAGACTGCTTGAGCGCGCCGTGAAACTCAACGACAAACTGGGAGCCGGCTCTCTGACCGCTCTGCCGATCATTGAGACGCAGGCGGGCGACGTCTCGGCGTACATCCCGACCAACGTCATCTCGATCACGGACGGACAGATATTCTTGGAAACCGACCTGTTCTACGCCGGACAGCGGCCCGCCATCAACGTGGGGCTCTCGGTGTCGCGCGTAGGCGGCAAAGCGCAGACCAAAGCGATGAAGAAAATCGCCGGTCGCCTTCGCCTAGATTTGGCGCAGTACCGCGAACTTGCGGCGTTTGCCCAGTTCGGCTCAGACCTCGACAAGGCCACTCTCTCCCAGCTAACGCGCGGCGAGAAGATGACCGAGATTCTCAAGCAGGATCAGTACGTCCCGATGAAAATCGAAGATCAGGTGGCGATAATCTTCGCCGGCGTCAACGGACTTCTCGACAGCATTCCAACGGCGGCTCTTAAACGCTTCGAGCGCGAACTGATTCAATTCCTGAGCGAGAAGCATCCTGACATTCCGAAAGAAATCGGGACGTCAAAAGAACTGACGGACTCCACTGCTGCGAAATTGAAACAGGCGGTGGAGGATTTTAAAGGAAAATTCAAGGCATAAAGCGCGGACGCCGGATGGCGACGGAGCGGCGGGGAGTGTGAACGGCCATAGCTGAAAATCCGAAGAAAATACGCACTAGAATAGTCGCTGTCAAGAACACGCAGAAGATCACGAGCGCAATGAAGATGATCGCTGCGGCGAGGCTTCGCAAGGCCGAAGAGCGCGCGATGATGGCGCGCCCGTACGCGGACAGGCTGCAAAGCTTCTTGGACGGATTCGCGATATCGCCGGAGAACGTGCCGCACCCTCTCGCCGAGACGCGCGGAACAATCCGCAAGCGGGGCTTGTTGCTGATAACTTCAGACCGCGGGCTTTGCGGAAGCTATAACGGCAACATACTGCGCGAGGCCGACAACTGGCTGAACGCCAACGGGCGCGACAATTGCCTGTTCTACATCATCGGCAAAAAGGGCGTCAATTATTACAAAAGGCGCGGCGGAAATATCAAGTATTCGATGCTGGACATCGACCAGACGATTAACCATAAACAAATCAAGGAAATCACGGACACGCTCGCGGCGGACTTCATCGCCGGGGAAGTGGACGAAGTGAACGTGCTGTATTCGAAGTATGTGTCTCCGGCGGTGTGCAAGCAGACGAACATCCCTTTGCTGCCCATACAGTCGGCGGAATCGGAAACCGAGCAGAAAGGCCCGGCGGCGGACTTCATTTATCAGCCGAGTTCCGAGGCTCTGCTGGAAATATTGTTCCCGAAGTACTTGTACACCAGAATCATCACGTCTCTCGCGGAGAGCTTCGCCAGCGAGCAGGGACAGCGCATGGTGGCGATGACGAACGCGACGGACAACGCCGAGGAAATGGTGAGGTTGTTGACGCTGAAATACAACAACGCGCGCCAGACGGCGATAACAAAGGAACTGCTTGAAATAGTAGGAGGCGCCGAAGCGCTAGAGAAGTAAACAGCAGGGGCGCAGGCGCCCCGCGGACGAGGTGACCCGATGGCATTACCGGATGGAAAAATTGTACAGATAATCGGACCGACGATCGACGCGGAGTTTCCGCCCGAACATCTGCCCGAAATACTCACGGCGCTAAAGGTCGAGAACAAATCGACCAAAGCGACCATCACCGTCGAGGTGGCGCAGCATTTGGGCAACAACATTGTCCGCGCCATCAGCATGCAGTCCACTGACGGACTCAAGCGCGGAGACAAAGTGGTGAACACGGGCAAGCCCATCATGCTTCCCGTCGGTCGCGAAACTCTCGGCCGTCTGTTCAACCTGCTCGGAGAGACCATCGACGAACAGGGCGAACTCAAGACCAGCATGGAATATCCGATCCACCGCGAGGCTCCGTCGTTCGAGGACCAAACGGCCGTCTCCGAAGTGTTCGAGACGGGCATCAAGGTTATCGACCTGCTCGAACCGTACGCCAAGGGCGGAAAAGTCGGTCTCTTCGGCGGCGCGGGCGTCGGCAAAACCGTCGTTATCATGGAGCTTATCCACAACATAGCCACTCACCACGGCGGGTTCTCCGTGTTCGGCGGAGTCGGCGAGCGCACGCGCGAAGGAAACGACCTCTGGCTCGAAATGAAAGAGTCAGGCGTTATCGACAAAACCTGCCTCGTGTTCGGGCAGATGAACGAGCCGCCCGGAGCCAGACTCCGCGTCGCTCTCTCCGCTCTTACTATGGCTGAATACTTCCGCGACGAGGAAGGGCAGGACGTCCTCCTGTTCATCGACAACATATTCAGGTTCACTCAGGCCGGCTCCGAGGTGTCCGCTCTTCTCGGACGCATGCCGTCCGCCGTCGGATACCAGCCCACTCTCGCCACTGAAATGGGAGCGCTGCAGGAGCGCATCACCTCCACAAAGAAAGGCTCCATCACTTCCGTTCAAGCCATCTACGTTCCTGCGGACGACCTCACGGACCCGGCTCCGGCCACAACGTTCTCGCACCTCGACGCCACCACCGTGCTTTCCAGACAAATCGCAGAGCTTGGCATATATCCCGCCGTCGACCCGCTCGACTCCACCTCCCGCATACTCGACCCGAACATCGTCGGAAATGAACACTACAACGTAACCCGGCAGGTGCAGAACATCCTTCAGAAATATAAAAACCTTCAGGACATCATCGCCATCCTCGGCATGGAAGAGCTTTCCGATGAGGACAAGTTGACGGTGTCCCGCGCCAGAAAGATTCAGAGATTCCTTTCCCAGCCGTTCTTCGTGGCCGAAGCGTTCACGGGTCAGGCAGGCAAGTACGTGCCGCTCGAAGAGACGATCAAGGGATTCAAGGAAGTCATTGAAGGCAAGCACGACGACCTGCCGGAACAGGCGTTCTACATGGTCGGCGGGATAGAAGAAGCCGTCGAAAAAGCGAAGCAGTTGAGAGGATAATACACCGAAAGGTCCCTCGCGGGGCGGTCGCGGTCGCGCGGGAACCGATTCAAAGTTATGGCGGATCAAAACTACACACTCGATATCATGACGCCGATGAAGTCGGCTTTCAAAGGCGACGTCAGAACGCTCATCGCGCGCGGCACGGACGGATATTTCGGAGTGCTGGCGAATCACGCGCCCATGCTGGCGGCGCTTGATTTCGGCCCGCTCCACCTCCGCACCGCTGAAGGCGCGGACAAATGGTTCGCGGTCAGCAACGGGTTTTTTGAAGTGCGCGGCAACAAAGCGGCTCTTCTGGTTGAGACCTGCGAGTCAAAGGAAGAGATAGACGTCGAGCGAGCCAGAAAAGCAAAAGAGCGCGCTGAAGAGCGCCTGAAAAAACGCGAAAGCATCGACGTCAAACGCGCCGAGGCGGCCCTGTTGCGCGCCATCACGCGCCTGAGCATCGCGTCAAGATAACTAAACGGAAAGTTCCAAAGGGAAATCTTCAAAGAAGGTTTCCCTTTTTCATTTTAAAATCCTTTCCGTTTTATTTTCCGCGTTTCCTTTACATATCGGTTTTGATGCGCCATGCTTAAACAGCGGAGCGATCCGCGCGGACGGTTGTGAAAATTATCTGTGGCGTATGTATTCTGTGAAGGCAAGCGGCATACAGGAGCGGGTTCCTCTCCGAAATACACCTCAAAACGATAACTGAAAACTATCCGCAACCCCGAAGACGAGTTTTCGTCGCGGGGCGCAGATTTGACGCCTGAACGCGGCTTTTTGGCGCGCGAAGGGCGGCGGAGCGGCGAATAAACGGCTGATGCCGTTGATATTTCTATATGGAAGGAAGCGGCGGCGGAACCGTCGCAGAGGAAATGTTTTATGTCAAGTTTTAATGAATTAGGTTTGAATCAGGAGATGCTCAGGGCTGTGAAGGCGGAGGGGTACTCGGAACCGACGCCGATACAAAAGCAGGCGATTCCCTTGGTTCTAGAAGGACGGGACGTTCTCGGTTGCGCGCAGACGGGAACGGGAAAAACGGCGGCGTTCGCGTTGCCGATAATCCAGAAACTAAGCAAGGCGCAGGCGCGCAAGGGCAGACGTCCGATACGGGCGCTGATTCTCACGCCCACGCGTGAACTGGCCGCGCAGATAGATGATTGCTTCGCAGCGTTCGGCAGGATGTCGGGCGTGACGAGGACGGCTGTGTTCGGAGGCGTAAGCCAAGGCCGGCAAGTGGACGCGCTCAGGCGCGGCGTCGACGTTCTCGTCGCCACTCCCGGAAGGCTGATCGACCTCATAGGGCAGGGTTTCATCGATCTCGGCTCGCTGGAGATTTTCGTTCTCGACGAGGCCGACCGCATGCTGGACATGGGATTCATACATGACGTGCGCCGGGTGGCCAAACTGCTTCCCGAACGCAGGCAGACGCTTCTGTTCTCGGCGACTATGCCCGGAGACATCCGCAATCTGGCGGACAATCTGTTGAGCAATCCGGCGAGCGTTTCCGTCTCGCCTCCGTGCTCGACGGTAGATCTCATAGAGCAGTCGGTGTACTACGTGGAGAAAGCCGACAAGGGCGCGCTTCTTTCGAGTCTTATGCAGAAACCCGAATTCGGGCGCGCGCTGATATTCACTCGCACGAAGCACGGCGCGGACAAAGTCGCGAAGATGCTTTCGCGCGGCAACGTGAAAGCCGAGGCGATTCACGGAAACAAAACGCAGAACGCGCGGCAGAACGCGCTCGACTCATTCAAGCGCGGACGCTCGCAGGCCCTTGTGGCCACGGACATCGCCTCGCGCGGCATCGACATCGACAGCGTCACTCACGTCATAAATTTCGACCTGCCCAACGAGCCGGAAAGCTACATCCACCGCATCGGCAGAACAGGCCGGGCGGGAGCCTCGGGCGTGGCGATTTCCTTCTGCGCCGCGGACGAGCGCCCATATCTGAAAGACATCGAGCGTCTTATAAAGAAGTCCATCAGGCGCGAAGACGACAATCCGTTCGCGTCTACGATTGCCGAGACGCCTTCTCCCCTCGCGATGCCTTCACGGGCGCGGTATGGCGGCGGAGGAATGCGCGGCGGCGGCGGATATGCTTCGGCGTCTTCCAACCGCAGGGGCCGTTCGGGCGTTCGCTGAGCGGGGAACATTTAGCAATGCATAAATGAATTTATTCGCAAGTTTGCGGTGCAAACGTTTTTTGCAAAAACCGGTTTCCCAGCGCCCCTGTTCATCGTTGCCAAGGTCTCCTTGGCAACGATGAAGATAATATACATGCTATTAGATGATTCTACCCACTACCAAGTGTGCCATGCGCAAAACTTTTTCTTTTGCGCATGATGCTTTCCATCAAATAGTAAATGGGAGCTTTCATTTAGTTCTTCGTATAAATCGTATAAGCGATGATTCGGCAAAGGAAAACTTTTTGACCGGATTCGCCGATAA
>DIWT01000001.1 GCA_002435745.1 bacterium UBP15_UBA6099 | reverse complement strand
CCGGTCTTTCTGCCTCCATATCCCCCTGATTTCAACCCCATAGAACGTATCTGGCTGAATTTGAAACAGACTTTCTTTTCCACTTTTGTCGCCAAGTCACATGATGACCTTTCCAGCCACTTGGAGAATGCTCTATGCTATTTCATTCATAATCCGAAGGTGTGCAAATCTATCTGTGGCGGTTAATTTCATTTAAGCGGTAGCATAATCTCGGATTTTTCGATAGCGCCGGTGGTCAGATGACGCGCATGAGGCGGGAGCCTGATGTGAGGGGAACGGGGCCGTCTTTAGTCTGAAGGAATGTGTCTTCGATTCTGACTCCGCCACGGCCTTTGATGTAAACGCCGGGTTCGATTGTGAACACCATTCCGGGGACGAGTTTTTCTTTCGCGCCGGGGGCTAGGCGGGGGCGTTCGTGGACTTCGAGTCCGACGCCGTGACCAAGGCCGTGGGTGAAATGCTGATCAAGGCCGTATTTGCGGAGAGCGACGCGGGCGGCTCTGTCGGGGGCTTCGCCGAGCGCGCCGGGGACGGCGGCCTCGACGGCGCTGTTCCTCGCTTCGAGCACGGCGCGGTACATCCGGGCGTCGTCCGCCGAGGGGCGTCCGACATGCGCGGTGCGCGTCATGTCCGAGTTGTAGCCGTCTACGCGCGCGCCGAAGTCAATCACCACGAAATCGCCGGTCGCAAGCCTTCTGTCCGTCGGCGCGCCGTGGGCGTAGGCCGACCTCGGGCCGGATGCGGCTATGGTGTCGAACGCGATTCCTTCCGCGCCTGACATTATCATGCGGGATTCGAGCGACGCGCGGATGTCTTTCTCGGTTGAGCCGGGAGCGGTTTCGGCGAGGGCTTCTCTTAGGGCGCGCGACATGACTGCCGACGCCCGCTTTATGGCCGCGACCTCGGATCTGTCCTTGACCGTCCTGACGCTCTCGACCGCTCCCGAATGCGGGGCCAGTTTCACTCCGCGCGCGCGCTCCGACAGCTTTTCGTAGTCGGCGAACGAGAGCGCTTCCGGCTCGAAGCACAGCTTGCGCGCTTTCGCGCCGCCGAGAATCTCCCTGATAACTTCTGGCGCGCGCTCGGACTTCGTCTCTTCTATCTCGTCGGCCACCGCTTTTTTCCGCGCTTCGAAAATGTATCTTGAATCAGTGAGAAAAAAGAATCTGCCGCCGACTGCGAGCAGGCTGCCGTACGTGCAGGCGAATCCGGTGAGGTACCTGACATTGATGAGATTTGAGACGAGCAGCGCGGGGACGCGCTCTTTTTCAAGCAGGACGGTCAGCCGCTTCTGTCTGTCTTGGAAGATGTCCGCGCGTTTTTTCATGTGGGAAATGAGGGGGAACGTCAGTCTCCGGCTATGCGGGCCTTCAGAGCTTCGAGAGCGAGAATATAGCTGCGCGCGCCGAAACCTGAAACGATGCCGGTTGCGACGGCGGCGGTGACGGACACCGACCTGAAAGCCTCCCGCGCATGGATGTTCGACAGATGGGCTTCGACCACCGGGATTTTAATCGCCGAGATTGCGTCGCGCACCGCGTAGCTGTAGTGAGTGAGAGCGCCGGGGTTGACGACCAGCCCGTCGGCGTCGCGGCCCGCGCGGTGAATCGCCTCGACAAGCTCGCCCTCATGGTTCGTCTGGGATATCTCTATATCGACGCCCTCGCGCTCCGCCCACGCCCTCATCGCCGCGTTGATGTCTTCGAGAGTTTGAGAGCCGTAGACCTCAGGCTCGCGCGTGCCCAGCAGGTTGAGGTTCGGGCCGTGAAGCGCAACAAGTTTCATATCAGACGCTCCGCGCGGGGCGATCCCGCGTCACGTAATCTCGTTCAGTTTCTTGCCAATCTTGTCTTCGAGGTCGCGGCGGGTGTTATAGCCGATGATCTGAAGAGCCTGCTTGCCGCCAGCGAACATTATGATTGTGGGAGTCTGGATGACCGAACACCTGTCCGCCAACTCCTCGTTGCCCTCGACCTCGACATGACGCATCGAGACCTTCCCGGCAAACGCTTTTTCGATTTCTTCAAGGTCGGAGCGCATCAGCTCGCAGGGTTTGCAACCGCCCGCCATAAAAATAACGATTACGGGTATAGGGGCGTTGAGCGCCTCAGACTCGAAATTTTCCATTGTCAGCGACTTCATGCCACTCCGCCGCGGTTCGGAACCGCCGACGCCGGAGACTGTTTTCCCCGACCCGGCCTATTATATAACACCAACCGTTTAAAATAAAAACCTCCGCCGTGCCGGTGGGACAGATCTTTGAACCTGTATAAAACAGGTGGGTGTTCCCGCATGCGCCCGGAAGTCCTCTCGAAGAGGCATTTCCTCGCGCTGCTAGTCGGAACTCCCTTTGTTAAAATGTTGGCTCAAGACTCATGGCCCTGCCGCGCAAAGCAGAGATTAATTAAATGATAGCACATGCCGAAACATCCATCAACTTTGCGGGAAGCGCAAAGACGAAATTTTTTACTGCGGAGACGCAAAGGAAAATGTTTGCCACGGAGACACAAAGACACAAAGGGGAAAAACTTGCCGAGGAGGCGCCGAGGGAACTACAAAACTATGCGTTTTATGCCTTCCTTAATGACAGGCGTGTTGAAATTGATGAGAAAGCCGAGACGCAATCCCGTAAGCTTCATATATGTAATGAGTTGAGCTTTATGCACCGGCAGTAGCGATTCGACGGTTTTCAACTCAAGGATCAAGCAATCATTGACGAGCATGTCCAAGCGAAGACCCGCGTCCACATTTATGCCGTCATATATGACAGGCAGTGTCAACTGCCTTTTCACGTTCATTCCGCGTTTTTTCAATTCATGGTCCAGACAGACCTCATACACGCTTTCCAGCAACCCGGGGCCGAGCGCGATGTGAACCGTGTAAACCGCATCCACCACCTGCGAGGCAACAAGGTTGATTTCCTCTGGAATCCGCTCCCTTCGTGTCTTCGTGTCTCCGTGGTTCATCCCTTTTGTATGCCCGCCCTCTCCGTGCCTTCGTGTCTCCGTGGTTCATCCCTGTTCCGAAACGAACCGGCGGGGCTGTCATTTCGAAAAATCGGCGGGGGTTATAGTGTCAAGCCAGTCGCGGAAGGCTTCTTTTTCGCTGTCCTGAAAAACGCTGTCTCTCGGAGCGAAGACGACGTATATGTTGCCTGTCTCCTCGCCGACTTCGGCCCATCCGTTTATGGGGAAATGGGTTTCGAGCATCTGGAAAAATTCCGGGGGAGGGTTCCTGACGAGGTCGGCGACGGCCTCGCACAGCCTGAAAAGCTCTCTCAGTTTTATGAGTTCGCCGTTTACGGATTCGTAGAATGATATCTTGAACGATTTCATCCGGCGGCTCCCTTCGCGCCACGCGCTGCGGATTTTCCTCCCAGCCTTCCGGGATCGGCGAATATGGAATGGTAAACCTCGTTGAACTGCGCCGCCGCTCCGGAAAGATGCTCCACGATTACGCCTTTTTCGTTTATAAAAAACACGGAGGGCACATACTTGACGCCATAGTCCGTCATGACCGCCGAGGCTGGGTCCATCAGGTTGGGATATGTGACCATCTTCTCTTTGACGGCCTTTTGCGCGTCCTTCTTGGAGTTGTCGCCGGAGTCGCGGGTCACTCCTAAAATCTTCAAATTATATCGCGCGGAATTGGCGGCAAGAAAACTCTGTATCTTCGGCATCTCCGCCATGCAATGTCCGCAGCTCGGACTCCAGAAAATCAGAATAAGATTCCTGCCCTTGTAGTCGGACAGTTTGTGATTCTTGCCTGAGAGGTCCTTCAGGGAGAAGGCGGGGGCGGGTTTTCCTATGAGCGCGGCGGACTGCTCGGAGCCGGACCCTCTGGGCAGCAGGTCGATGTACGGAATGGTCGCGCCGGCGGAAACTGCTTTCAGAAAATCCTCGAAGGATCGTTTCCTCATCTTTTCAGTGACGGAAGACATGAGGGTGGTGCGAGCTGCGCCCGACGCGTCGACTATGATTATCGCGGGGAACTGGGAGACGCCGAGCTTTTTTGCGGCATGAGACTGTGTGTCGAATGCGAGGCGCGCTCCGTATTTGCCCGAAGAAAGGAAGTCGCGGGCGCGCTTCTTTTCCGCGTCGTTCGCGCCCCGCGTGGCCATGATAAAATCGAATTTGGCTAATTCTTTTTTCTTGAGAAGTTTGGAGATTGCGGCAAGTTGCGCAGCGTCTTTGTCTCGCCCCGGCACGAAGAAGGCTAGAACGTAAGGCTTGCCGTGAGAGCCGAGGTCTATAGCCGGGCCGGACGCCGCTTCGATTTTCAAAGAGCCGACGGCAGTTCCGGGGGCCACTTGAGCGGACGCGGCGGCTCCGAACGCCACCATCGCGGCGACCGCCATCGCCGCCGCTATCGCGTATATGCTTTTCCGATTATCCATTCCTTGTCTCTCTCCGCTTCGGCGCAAACCGTTTTTGAAGATTAATATAAAGATAATCCCTGATCTTTCATCTCTCAGGCGGAAAAACCCGCTCGACTCATTCGAATTTTTCCGGCTGTCCGGTGGACTCGATGACGTTCAGCCAGAACGCGCCGTTGACGTCTATCACGTTGCGCCTGAGCGTCGCCATCGCAATCGGCACGTGGGTAAAACTGTTGTTCCACTCGCCTACCACCATTGCGGTTTTGCCCGACATCGCGGCGTGGACGGCGTTCTGCGCAAGCTGCGTGCAGTAAACGCTGTCCGCCGGGTTCGCGGGCACGCTGCGGATGATGTAGCTTGGGTCGATGAGTTTTATGTTCGATTCCATGTTGATCGATTTGAAGTATTCATTGAACTTGTCTTTGAGGAAGACGCCGATGTCGAGGAGTCTGACGTTGCCGGAGGCGTCGCGCTCCTGTTTGAGTCCCTGTTCGGCCATGATTTCCTGACCGGCCCCCTCGGCGACCACTATCAGGCAATGCCCGCGCTCGCGCAGCCTGCCCTCGACGTGCTTGAGCAGCCCGCCGTCGCCTTCAAGCTTGAAGGGGCATTCCGGCACGAGCACGATGTTCACGTCGCTCATCGCCAGAGTGGCCATTGCGGCGATGAAGCCCGAATGCCGCCCCATGAGCTTGACTATGGAGACGCCGTTCGGCGCGCCTCTGGCTTCTTCGTGCGCGCCGTTTATCGCGTCGGCGGCCGCGCCGAAGGCCGTCTCGAACCCGAAGGATTTCTCTATAAAACACAAGTCGTTGTCCACCGTTTTCGGGATGCCGACCACGGCGAGTTTCATGCCTCTTTTTTTTGCTTCCTCGTAGATGGCGAGAGTGCCGCGCTGCGTGCCGTCTCCGCCGATGGTGAACAGGATGTTTACGTTCATCCGCTCCAGAGTGTCGGCCATCTCGGAGGGGTCCTGAGGGCCGCGGGAGGTGGCCAGTATGCTGCCGCCCTCCTTGTGTATCGACCTCACCATCTCCGGTGTCATATCGATTGCCTTGTGTTTATATTTCGGCGAAAGGCCCTGATAGCCGTACTGGTATCCGAAGATGTTCCTCACCCCGTAAACGTACCAGAGGGACATTACAAGAGCGCGGATCACGTCGTTGATGCCCGGACACAGGCCGCCGCAGGTCACGATGCCCGCCTTGGTTTTGGAGGGATCGAAGTATATCTTGCGGCGCGAACCCGCCACTTCGAGACTCAACGGCCCGCCGGCGCGCTCCATCTCCCCTTTCAACTCCGACATCCTGATGTTCAAAAGAATCCGCTCGTCGTCGCCCTCGAAATGCGCGGTCTTGATGGGCGAGTCCACTTTGCAAGGCCCAAGCGTTTCGATGCTGAAATTCAGTTCTTCCGGCATATCGGTCTCCTTTTGTCAAATTATCGAATTCTTGTTTTCGTGTTGCGCCCCGCTCCTGCCTGCCTCGCCCGGCGCAAGAGTAAATTATAGCGCCCGGCGCGCGCGGAATCCATTGCCGCCGCATTCGTCCGGCGCTACACTATGAATCCAAAGGCAGGAGGAAAGCCGGCGTCGCCGGTTCGTCAGGGATGAAGAATAAGGATAAAATAAAAAGCGGGCAGCCTGCCGTTTCCACCGGGGAACTGTGTCCGCGCATGACGCGCCGGGAGTTCATATCCGGGACGCTGCTGGGAGCGGGCGCGTGCCTGCTCGGCGGAACGTCGCTGGCCGCCGCTCTCGCGCCCTCCGCCGCTCCGCCGGATTCCGTCTCGTTCGTCCACTTTACGGACACCCATCTAAATCCCGCCCGCGACTACTCGCACTGCCGGATGATCAAGGACTCGCTGGCTCTGCTCGAAGACGCCGTATCGTCCGTCAACACGATGAAAAACATCGACTTCGTCATCTTCACCGGCGACATGATAGACAGCCCGAACGAAAAGCTCGTAGAGACGTTCGCGCGCGCGGCGAACCGGCTGCAAGTCCCGTGGTTCTGGTCGATCGGCAACCACGACGTAGGCCCCGGCGGAATGAAAGTCCCGAAAATCGTCGAAGCGCTTAACAAGCACAATCCTCATTTCTCCGCCCCGGCTCCGCGATACTCTTTCACGGTGAACGGATTCCTGTTCGTCTCCATGTGCGGAGCGATAGACAATGCGGTGACCGCCGCCGCCCGATTCCCGGAAGACGAACTGCGGTTCCTCGACGAGCGGCTCCGCGCCGATGTTTCCCGCCCGGCCATTCTGTTCCAGCACTTCCCCGTCGTTTATCCTTTCAAATCAGCCACCCACGTCGTGCTCAACCAGCAGGAGTATCTCAACTTAATCGACTCGCGCCCGAACGTGAAAGCCGTCTTTTCCGGGCACTACCACGCCGCCCGGTTGTCCGAACGCAACGGCGTCGCCCACGTTTCCACCCCCGCTTTGGTCCAGTACCCGAACGAGATAAGAAAAACAACCGTCACCCGCGCCGCGCAGGGCGTCAAGTTCGACTTCGAGATGATACCCACCCGCCTGCGCAATATCCGCGAAAGCAGCCGCGGGGCCTGCTCGTCGTCCGCCCTCCTCGAAGGGAAACCTGCGGACAGAACCGCCTCGATGTCCGTGAAATAACATCCTCCTCCCGGCTCCGCTCCGCAAATTTTCTTGACTGCTGTATTTTTGTATAGCATAATTGTCACAGGCGGCCGCTACACTATCAAACACAGCCCGAATTTTTCACAAATCCGGGTCAACAAGGCCGCCGCTCGCAGGCGCGGCTTCAACGGGGAAGGAGGCTGATCGCTATGCCGGTCGAGGATGTCGGCGAAGTAATCGATGTGCTCGCCATGTTCAGAGACGGAAGGTTCGAGCCGAGGAAATTCAAATGGCGCGGACGGGCGCACAAAATAGGCCGCGTCAACGGCCGCTGGGCTGAACACGACGGAAAATACCGCGTCTACCACTTCGCGGTGGTCTCGGATTCCGACTCGTTCTACGAACTGTCTCTCCGCACGAAAAACATGGAATGGACGCTCGACCGCTTCATGGTCGGCGAAGCTTAGTTAAGGAAATGAAAGGGAAGGAAAGCAAGGCAAGGGAAAACTTTTGAAAAAGTTTTCCCTTAAAATACCTTTCAAAACGTTTCGATGCGCGCGGCGAAGCAGGCGCGCTCGCGACATCGCTCCGCCGC
>DIWT01000039.1 GCA_002435745.1 bacterium UBP15_UBA6099 | reverse complement strand
TGGGTTTCATGAATAATTCGGGTTTGAATATCTTTTTATATATTCTCTTACAGTAAGAACCATTGAATCAGGTTTGTTTATCGAACCATGAATATGGTAGAAATAGCTTTTATCAATATTGTTTGCTCTAAATTCATTATTGTCGTATTTAACGTTATTGTGATTATATTTGTCATCAAAACACTCATCAGCGTTTGTTGTTAAAAAAAGCGCACGGCTAACAAATATCGAAAGTTGTTCGTAAATATTTCTTTTCTTTTTTTCGCAATCTGGTGTGAGCGCTTTTGTAACTTGTTCTATGAAAATACTTTCTTTACCAGCGTCATCCAGTATTTTTTTGCAAATAGAAATGATTTTTTTATTGTCATTGTAGCTTAACAGGGCTTCGCGCTCTCTAAAGCTGATAAGAGAATCTCCGTTTTCTTCAGTTTCATAGCATTTTTCAATAAGACTTCTAGCAAATTCATCCCAACCCATACAACCGACAATTCTTGATACCCCCGCGCCAAGAAATATAGCTAGCCTTTCATTTTCTATTGCAATCTTGATCTGCTCTGGCAAGTCAGGAATAGGATTAAATTTCTCTGATTCGAGTTTATTCATCTCTGAATTACATATTACATTACAGAAGCTTTTTTTACAACAGCGTTTTTTGCAATTGACAACTTGAAACGGGTCTACGCGCGCGTCGCGTCGAGAGTTTGCGTTCTTTACTCCGCCGCTATGATGGAAATGCGTTTAGCAAATGAGACTTCTCAAGAAAGCTTCTTCACAAACTATTATCCCATGAGCGGCGGATGAGAAGTCGCGCAGCGACATCATCCGCCGCGCATCGAAAAGTTTTGGAGAGATTCCAAAGAGAACCTTTTTCAAAAGGTTCTCTTTGGCCGCCGGAGGCTCTTTTTATAAATCAGCCTTTGACATCTTTTTCGGCCGCGCTTATATGAGCGTAGGCTTTGGCGAAGTTGTCGGCTTCTATGGCGAGGCCGTTTTGGAGGGTGGTTTCGAGTCCGCGAGAGACGGCGTCTTTGATGAGGGCGACGGCGTGGGCGGGCTGGCGTCCGAGCCGGGCGGCGAGCGCGACGGCTTCGTCGAGGACTTTTTCTTTAGGGACGACGCGGTTGATGAGGCCGAGTTCGAGGGCTTTTTCGGGCCGAATGCGGTGTCCGAGCAGGAGGAGTTCGAGGGCGGCGTTTTTGCCGCAGATGCGGGGGATTTTCTGTGTGCCGCCCCAGCCGGGGATGACTCCGCGACCGCATTCGGGTTGTCCGAGCGGGGCGTTGTCCGCGACGACTGACATGTCGCACGCGAGCATCAGCTCGAACCCGCCGCCGAGCGCGTATCCGTTCACCGCCGCGACCACCGGCTTGGGGAACCGCTCGATTTTCTGAAACACGGCCTGCCCGGCAAGCACGATGCTTTTGACGTCTCCGGCGGCATCGAACCCTTCTTCGAGGTCTGCTCCCATGCAGAACGCTTTGTCTCCCGCGCCGGTGATAACGACGGCGGACACATCCGGGTCCGCTGCAAACTGGTCGAACGCGAGGCCGAGTTCGGTTATGGTCTGTTCGGCGAGGGCGTTGCGCCTCTCATGCCTGTCTATGACGACGACGGCCACAGCGTCCCGTTTCTCTATCTTCAGGTGCTGAAATGTCATTGCGGCAATCCTCCGGAGATGGTTGTCGGCGCGGCGCTCCGCGCGCGGCGATTAAGTTTATCGATTATGTTTATGTTTAAAGAATTTCCATGTGTTTGCGGTGAAACCATTTTTTTGCAAAAAACAGGTTTCCCCGCGCCCCTTCCGAAAAAAACTCCCGGCGCGCCGGTTTTGATGAACTTCGTTCCTCTCAAAACCGGCTCCTTTCAATGTTTAATATTCGCCGTTCGGCATAACGCAAAGGCGTTCCGTTCCCGTTCGCGCGCGGCGCTCAGTCGCGGGCGGGGTCGCCGAGAGTGATGCCGACGTCGCGGGCGGCGCGGACGAGTTCGCCGTCCGGCGGGACGGTTTTGAGAACGCCTGTGGCCTGTTCGAGGGTGACGGACTCGATGTTCATGCCGCGCAGGCAGACCATGCGCCCGAATTGCCGGTCGGCGACGAGTTTGACGGCGGCCGCGCCGAAGCGGGTTCCCAGCAGGCGGTCGAACGCGGACGGGGAGCCGCCTCGCTGAACGTGTCCGAGCACGGTGACGCGGGTTTCGTGTCCGGTGAGTTTCGCGACGTCGCGTGCGATGGAGTGGCTGATGCCGCCGAGCCGCCGCGCGGTTTCGTCCGCGTATACCTCTTTGCCGCCTAGCGGTTTGGCTCCTTCGGCGACGACGGCGATGCTGAACATCCTTCCGTGCCGGCTGCGGGCTTCCACTCTGCGGCAGACCGTCTTGATGTCGTACGGGATTTCGGGTATCAGGATGATATCCGCGCCGCCGGATATGCCGGACTCCATCGCGATCCAGCCCGCGTTGCGCCCCATCACTTCGAGGAACATGATTCGGTGGTGGCTTTCGGCGGTGGTGTGCAGCTTGTCTATGGCCTCGGTGGCGGTGTTCACAGCGGTGTTGAACCCGAATGTGTAGTCGGTGGCGGACAGGTCGTTGTCAATGGTTTTCGGGATGCCGACGACGGGGAGTCCGAGTTTGAAGAAGTCGAGGCCGATGCCCAGAGAGCCGTCGCCGCCGATGACCACGAGGGCGTCGAGGCCGAGGTCCTTGAAGTTCGCGATGGCGGCGCGGGACATGTTTTTCGGTTTGGCTTTGGAGCCTGCGGGGACGAACGCGAAGGGGTTTCCCCTGTTGGTGGTGCCGAGGATGGTTCCGCCGCGCGGGAGTATGCCGCGCACGGCGTCCGGCGTTAGTTTCATTATGTGTTGTTTGCCGTGGATGAGGCCCTCGAAGCCGTCCCGGATGCCGAGGACTTCCATGCCGTAATGAGTGTAGGCCGTTTTCACGACGGCGCGGATGACCGCGTTGAGGCCGGGGCAGTCTCCGCCTCCGGTGAGGACGCCTATCGTTTTGATTTTCTTGGTGGTTGCCATTAAGCAAGCCTCCTATGAGAGGGATGGGCGGACAGTCAGAATCCGAGTTCCTCGCCTACGAGAACGACAGTGATGCGGCCGGGGGCCGCGCTCGCCTCGATGACCGTCAACTGGTTGCAGATTCTCGACGGCGGAAAACACGCCTCGTCGTCGCAGAACCCGGTTCGCGCGCACGGCGTGTCCGCGCCGAAACGCACGCTGTTAAGCGGGGCGACGTATTCCTTGATGCGGCGCGCGCCGTCCTCGACGGTGGGAACGAGCTTGTTCATGCCCGCCATCAGGATGACTTTTTCCGGGCCGAAGATAATGCCGCCCACGCGGTTGCCTAGCCCGTCCTGATTGACGAGCCTGCCGTCGTATGAAATGGCGTTGCAGCTCGCGATGAACACGTCGGCGGTCATGCCGCGGCGGCGCATCTCGAAGACCTCTTCGGGGGAGACGCCGTCTTTGTAGCGGTCCAGCAACTTGGCGTCAAGCCCGCGCAGGGCGTCGACCAGCCCGGACTCGACGATGGTGACCGAGCCGCCCAGCCCGACGGTGGCCCCGGCGGGGATCAGCCCGCAGATGTGCGAGATCGCCCCGCGCCTGTCCGGGAAGTACGCGCCGTCTATGTTCCTGCGTTTCATATTTTCGATGACGCGCCCGGCGCGCTTGCGATGGAAGTCCGCCAGAATTTTTTCCTTCATAGCCGCTCCTTCGGCGGGAGTGGGCCGTCGTCCGGCTCGGGACGGCCCTTCGCCGCTATCGTTTTTTCTTAGGGGTTGCCGACTTCTTCGCCGCCGGGCGGAAGCCGACGCAGATGTCGGCGCGCTGAGGCAGCTCGAAATACCTGACGCGCTCGAAGCCCGCGCCCGCGAACCAAGAGCGTATCTCCGACTTGGAATACGAGGCTCCGCCCTCGGTGTTGACCAGCATGTTCACCGAAAAAAGCGCGGAGTCCACAGGGGCCGTTTTCGTGTCGTCCAGCATGAAGTCGCGAACGACAAGCGAGCCGCCGGGGCGCAGCGCGCGGAACCCCTTCTTAATCAGCTTCCTGTTCTGCGCGGGCGAGTTTATGTGGATGATGCTGGACATCAGGACTAGGTCGAACAGGCCGTCGCCGAAGTCGTCGACATTGTAGTCGCCGGACATCGTGCCGACGGAGTCGGAGAAGCCTTCCTGTGTGATGAGGCGGTCGGCGATGGAGATGGTCTGCGGCAGGTCGAATATGACGCCCCGGATGGAAGGCTTGCGCCGGATCATGGCGAAGAGGAAAGAGCCGGGCCCGCCGCCGACATCGAGGACGTTTTCGACGCGGGAGAGGTCGAGCGCCGCCGCCAGATCGACCGCCGGGCCGCGCGACATGTCCCGCATCGCCAGAATGAAATCGTCCTGCTGCCGCTCGCGCGACTTCTTCATCCGCTCCGGCGTCTTGGGAATCGGCCTGCCCGTCTTCACCGCGTCCTGCAGGTCGATCCACGTCCGCCGCGTGTTCGTCGAGTGGGATATCATCCTCGCCATTGTTGCCGGCGAGCCGGACGCAAGATGCTTTTTAGCAAGAGGAGTCAGGCTGAACGCGTCCGCCTTTTTGTTCAGCAGTCCGACCGCCGCTAGCGCGTTCATGAGAATCTCGCAGCCGCGCGCGGAGCATTTGATCTTGCGGGCGGTCTGCGCGGCTGACATGCCGCCGGCGGCAAGCGCGTCGAACACCCCAAGCTCCACCCCCGCCGATATCGCGTCCGCCACCCGGTGCGCCCTCATCGCGGATGTGATGTCCGCGCCTGTTTTTAAGCTCGTTCGACAGTCCATGATATATCCTCCGGCAATTCTTGAGAGAATTGTACACAGCGCGCGGCGGGCGGGCAAGCGCGCGACGCGTTGCCAGTCCCCTTTTTTCGCAATGCTTTGCCATGATAAGCGCCAAAGATGGAAGCGCAGCTCCAGCTTTGGCGCCAGAGTGAAAAGTTTAGGAAAAGGGGTTTGGGGAAAGAACCTTTTCAAAGGGTTTTTCCCCAATCGCCGAAGGCGAAAGAACCTTCTCCTGTTTTTTCGTCTTTGTCGAAAAGCGGGCACAGATAGCCGCGCGCGACGCGTTGCCAATTCCCTTTTTTCGCAACGCTTTGCCATGATATGCGCCAAAGCTGGAGCTGCGCTTCCAGCTTTGGCGCTAGAGTGAACAGTTTAGGAAAAGAGGTTTGGGGAAAGAACCCTTTTCAAAGGGTTTTTCCCCAATCGCCGAAGGCGAAAACTCCTCCCCAACTCTTTCATCTTTAATTGCTTCAACCTTCCCGTTTTACACTCGCGCTCTCCGGCGGTATAATCGAGCCGAAGCCATGAGAGAGGACGCTGCGGAATGACCGGCCCGGGATTTTGTTCACAATGCGGAGCGGAATTGTCGCCCGGATTCAGGTTTTGTCCGGGATGCGGAGCCGCAACGAGCGGCGATGCCCCCCGCGCCCCAATCCCGGCGGACGCCGCGCCGAAACCTCCGTCTCCGGCCTCCGAGCGCGCCCTAAAGGACTTCGAGGCCCAGTTTGACGCCCTCAAGAAGCGCGTGTCGACCAAAAAGAGCCGCTCCATCCTGACCGACCCGGAACTGGGCGGGAAGATGCGGTTCTTCATGATGGGATGCGCCGTTCTTGCCGTCGCCGCCCTTCTGGGCGCGATGCTTTTCGCGATACGCTTCCTCGAAGAAGTGGCAAAACGCCAGCCCGGCTGAACCGCCGCCGCGCGACAAGGAGACCGCACGAAGATGAGCGATAAAAAGAAAGTCGTGATAATAGGAGCCAGCCAAGGCATCGGCGCGGCCGTCGCCGACGAGTTCAGCCGCCGCGGCTGCGTGGTCGGCATAACCGCGCGCAACAGCGCTAACCTCGAAGTCGTCAGGTCTTGCATGTCCGGGGAGTGCCACACGCGGACGTTCGACGCATCCGTCCCGGAGCGGGCGATGGCCGAGTTCGAGGCCCTCATCGCCGAGATGGGCGGCATGGACGTGGCTGTCATCAACGCGGGCACAGGCCGGCCTAACAGGGATCTGGATTGGGAGCCTGAGAAAGAAACTATCGACATCAACGTGACGGGGTTCGCCGCGATGTGCAACGTGGCGTACAGGCATTTTCTGAAGCAGGGCTATGGAAAGCTGGCGGGCGTGTCATCCGTGATCGCGCTCCGGGGCGAGCCGGGCAACCCGGCTTACCCTGCCACAAAGGCATTCGCCAGCGTCTATCTGGAATCGCTCCGCCTCAACGCCCGCAAAAGAAAACTCCCCATCTTCGTCACTGACATCCGCCCCGGGTTCGTGGACACTCCTCTGACGGAAGGCCAGAAAGGCATGTTCTGGCTGTGCTCCAGCAAAGCCGCCGCCGGGTTCATCGTTGACGCCGTCGAACGGGGCAAATCCATCGCCTACATCCCGCCGAAATGGCGCGCCGTCGGCATCGCTCTTCGCCACATGCCCGACTTCCTCTACTCGAAAATGTGATTGAACGCGAATTATCTGGAAAACGATTTAAAGACGAAAAATGAAAGAGTGTTTTTTCGCCTCTGGCGGTTGGGGGAAAAAACCTTTGAAAAGGGTTCTTTCCCCAAGCCCCTTTTCCTAAACTTTTCAATTTATGTTGTTCTGGAAAACGGGGACACTCATCGCGATAATCAGCGCTGAATGTCCCCCTTTTCCTTAGGGCTGCGCCTCCAGCTTTGGCGCTTATCATGTCAAAGCATTACGAAAAACGGGGACTTACCCGCTTTTCGCCATCTCTCAAATCAAGCGTCTACTTCACATTGACTGAATCTATGCGATACTCAGCAAACTCTCCTTGTGTGTTCCTTTGAATATATATACTACTGTTCTTTGCTCTCAGACTTTGCTAGTTTACTCAGCCAAGTTCTGTTCTATGGTTATCTATCCTTCAAAATGGTCGAGTATTATTCTGTTACATAATTGAAGTTGCATTCTTCAACTATTATCAAATCTTTAGATAGGTGTGTTAACGCAAGATCATATAGCTCTTTAGACATTTGAATAGTCGCTTTTTTTTCGTCCACGCATTGTATTTTCAAAAATCTTGCGCGCTTAGCGTTTTCAATTGGTTTAATCATGTTTTCCACATCTTTCAAATCTGATCCAATGCTGTTCAATCAAGCGAC
>DIWT01000006.1 GCA_002435745.1 bacterium UBP15_UBA6099 | reverse complement strand
TCCTGTTCGCTCCCCTAGCTTTCGCTCCTCAGCGTCAGAAACGGTCCAGGAAACTGCCTTCGCCATTGGTATTCTTCCTGATATCTATGCATTTCACCGCTACACCAGGAATTCCATTTCCCTCTCCCGTCCTCTAGCCGGGCAGTATCACACGCATTCCCCGGGTTAAGCCCGGATCTTTAACATGTGACTTACCCAACCGCCTACGAGCTCTTTACGCCCAATGAATCCGGATAACGCTTGCGCCCTACGTATTACCGCGGCTGCTGGCACGTAGTTGGCCGGCGCTTCCTATAGGGGGTACCGTCAGCCGTCGCAGCTATTAACTACGACGGGGTTCTTCCCCCCCGACAGGGCTTTACGATCCGAAGACCTTCATCACCCACGCGGCGTCGCTCCGTCAGACTTTCGTCCATTGCGGAAAATTCCTCACTGCTGCCTCCCGTAGGAGTCTGGGCCGTATCTCAGTCCCAATGTGGCTGGTCGCCCTCTCAGACCAGCTACCCATCGTAGCCTTGGTGGGCCGTTACCCCGCCAACTAGCTAATGGGCCACAGGCCCCTCCCTCGGTGGCCGCTTGCAAGCAGAGGCCGCCTTTCCTCACCGAGCCATGCGGCTCTGTGAGCATATCTGGTATTAGCAGCCCTTTCGAGCTGTTATCCCAATCCGGGGGGTAGGTTACCCATGTGTTACTCACCAGTTCGCCACTTTCTCAACCCGCAATCGGCCGAAGCTTCATGCGGGAGAAACCGTTAGACTTGCATGTGTTAAGCACGCCGCCAGCGTTCATCCTGAGCCAGGATCAAACTCTCCGACAAAAATAAATTAAATTGATTTCTTGGGGTTGTGATTCCCCGGTCCCCTGCCTAAGCAGGCTTCCGGTTCTTCGTTGCAACTGGCTTCTTCACTATTCAATTTTCAAGTTCCACCGTTCCGACCGGCGTCCCGCCTGTCTTCACGCGACAATCGCATATTCTACCGGGTGGGTATCGTTACTGTCAAGACTTCAGAAAACTTTTTTTTCAACTTCCCGCTTGCTCTTCTATTATACCCATCCCCGCCGCTTTTTCAAGCGCCCGGAACTCGAAAGTTTTCGCGCGGTAAATTCCGCGCTTTTCGCTCTGCCCGCTCAGCGCAGTATTATCCTCGCGTCCACCGCCGCGCACCCCTTTCCTTCTTCGTACGCTATCAAGGGATTGATGTCCAGTTCCTTTATCCTCGGAAACTTCGTCACGAGGGTGGACACTCTGTAGAGGACATCCTTGAGCGCGTCTCGGTCGGCGGGGGGCATGCCTCTGAACGCGCCGAGCATCCGCGAAGCTTTTATCTCGTCGAGCAGCGCCGAAGCGTCCAGCGGCCCTATGGGGGCGACTCTTATCGAGATGTCTCCGAGGGCTTCCACCGCAACGCCGCCGACGCCGAACGTCACGACATGTCCGAAGGATTCGTTCAGAGTCGCGCCGACTATCATTTCGCGCCCTTGCGCGGCCATCTTCTGCACATGAACTCCGGACAGCGCCGCTCCGGGGACTTTTTCCGCCGCCGACTTCATCATTTCTTCAAAAGCGGCGCGGCATTCTTTGTCGCTAGATATGTTCAGTTTAACTCCGCCTGAATCCGTTTTGTGCAATATGTCTTTCGAGGCGATTTTCATAGCCACAGGGTATCCCATCTCCGAAGCCGCAACGACTGCTTCTTCGGCGGTTGCCGCGAGTTTGACGGGAACGGTTGGGATGCCGCAGGCTTGTAGAACGTCCAGCGCTTCCACGCCTAGCTGTCCGCCCTCTCCCGCCGCGTCGAGCGCGCGCTCTATGCTCTCTTTATCTATATCTTCTTTTATTATGGGAATCTGCGCGCGAAGCTCGCCTGCCGAGGAGTGATGATTGCGCAGGATGGACAGCGCGCGCAGGGATCCTTCGGGGCTGCTGAATATCGGAAAATCAGTGGTTTTCTGAATCTGGGAAATGTCGCTCGGAGAGCCGACGAGGGACAGCGCAATCGGCTTGGGTATACGCTTCAGCATCGAGTCGAGAATCGGAAAAATATTCACGCTGTCGGATGTCAGGCCGGTGTCTCGCATAAAAATCCAAGAGAGTATTAGCGCGTCGAACTGAGGCTCCTGCATGGCGCGAACGACGGTGTGCGCCACCATCTGGAGATCAAACATGTCGCCGAGGTCGAGCGGGTTGGTCAGTCTTATCACGCCCGCGCGCACATGTTTCGAGACGTCGTCTACGAAATCCTTGCTGAACGGCGGTATCTCGAATCCGTATTTCTCGCACATGTCGGCTAGGATGACGGCGTATCCGCCCGTCGGGGTGAGTATGGCCACCCGGTTGCCTTTCATCGGCGGCATCTTGAATATCTTGCAGGCCGCCGTCATGTCGTGCATGTTTTCGATGCGGGCGACGCCTACTTGCTTCAGGGCGGCGTCCACCACGCGGTCGTCGTTGGCGATGGCGGCGGTGTGAGAGGCGGCCACTCGCGCGCCTGTGGCGGTGGTGTTGGATTTGAGAACCACAATCGGCTTGCGGCATCCGCGCACCGCCTCCATGAACTCGCGTCCTTTGTCTATCTCTTCAAGGTACATCCCGATGACTCCCGTGCAGTCGTCGCTTTCAAGGAAAGGTATCAAGTCCTGTTCGCCGATGTTCAGCTTGTTGCCGAGACTGACATATTTGTTAATTCCGAGGTTCTGCGCTGCGAACATGTATATGAAGCTGAGGCCCACGCCTCCGCTCTGGGTCATCAGGGAAACATTGCCGACGGGAAATCGGCTCATCCGCACGAACGGCAGGCATACTCCGTGGTCCTGATTGATTATGGCGAGGCAGTTAGGCCCGATGAACCGGATGTCGTTCTCGCGGGCGACATCTATCAACCTCTGTTCAAGTTCCTTGCGTTCGCCGCCGAACTCGGAGAAGCCGCCGCTGGAGATGCACACTCTCTTTATTCCTTTGCGCGCGCAGGCTTCGAACTGTTCGGGCACCGCGCGGGACGGAATCAGCATGACTGCCAGCCCAACGGCGCCGCTTATGTCCTCCACGCTCTTATATATCTTCAGGCCGAAAACCGAGCCGCCTTTATTGCCGACCGGGTATATGCGCCCCTGATACTGGAAATCAAGCAGGTTTTTCACTATATTTCTGCCGAAATTGTCATGGGATTCCGAAACGCCTATGACCGCTATGCTTTCAGGATAGAAAATTTTCCTCATTGTCGTTGCCTCCGCCGTTCTTTAATGAGCCGTTTGGCCGGGCGTCTCCCGGCTTCGCTAAGAGGAACATTATAACTCCGCGAGTGACCGGGAGTGAAGCGGAAACCGAAATCGCCGGCGCCGCGCCCCAAGCTCCCGGCTTGGATTATTTTTTAAAAAAGGAATAAAAACGATTTCTGCCTAGTCTAACTTGAAAAAGCGCGATGCGAAGCCGGCCGAGTGGACAAGCATGAGAACATAGAGCGGTTGTACGACGAATATGGCGAGCGGGTTTTCAACGCCGTGTTTTGCATGCTCGGAAAATATCAGGACGCCGAGGATGTAACGCAGGAAACATTCGTGTCGGCTCACAGGCGCTGGGGCGAGTTCGAAGGAAGATCAAGCCCATACACTTGGCTGTACAGAATAGCGATGAACGCGGCGAAAACCCATCTTAAAAAAAACGCCCGGCGCGCTAGGCTGTTGTGCGACATCGGAGCCGAGGCGGCGGAACTGAGCGGAACGACCGGGACGGAAGACGAGGTTGAAAGGCGGTTTCTGGAGGACGAGGCGAGACGAGCGGCGACGGCGGCAATGATGCGTCTTCCGACGAAATTCAGAGAGGTGGTCGCTCTTAGATGCGTCGAAGGTCTCTCTTACGGCGACATCTCGAAAATCCTCGGCATTTCCATAGGCACGGTCGAATCAAGGCTTCACAGGGCAAAAGAACGGCTGAGAAAAGAAATGCGCGAAATACCATCGAAAAAGGAAAAGAGCCATGAAAAAATGCAAGTTTCAAAAGCGCGCGCGACTCTACGCTGAGGGCGAACTATCCCCATCCGAAGCGAGAAATATTCGTCATCATCTGCTCGAATGCGCCGCCTGCATGAGCCTAGTAAAGGATACTAGGACGATGGCGGAGACGTTCGAGCAGATTGGGAGAATCAGGCCGACCCCCGCGCTGAGAGACAGAATCCTTTGCGAGATGTCCGGCGGAGAATCCGCCGCAAGAGTGAATCCGGGCGCGGTCGTTTCGATGTGCAGAAAGATCGGGGCGGCGGCCGCGTGCATGTTCTTTCTGTTCGGCGGCCTAGTCGCTTTGAACCTGAAAGAAATAGAAATTAAAAACGTTGTCGCGACATCGGAAAACGGCTCTGCGATCGCAAAAAACAGTCCTGACTACTATCCATTCAGCCTGCTGGAGGAAAGCGACAGGACTTTTCTATCAGGAGACATCTCAAGCGCGTTCGAGAATCTGTACGCGCTGCCGGAATAAACCCGAATCCTTCATTAGGATTCGGGAGCGATTGTTCAGAACGGATGAAATGCGGAACGCGAGACGAATTTTTGAGGTAGGGGCGGGGTTGCCTCGCCCCAAATTGTCACAGTTATTGGGCGCGGAAACCGCGCCCCTACTGAACAAAAAAATGTGGCGGCAACGAAGCAGTTCGCCGCTATGAAAATCGCCCCGGTTCGTCGGATCTATCGGCGAATCCGGGATAAAACAGTTATCACGGAGGGAAAGAAACATGGAACAGGCAAAAAAATGGATAATTTTTTCTGTGGCGCTCGTGTTCATCGCCGGGTTTCTAGGTGGCGCGCTCGCGGGGATGACTGCCGAACGAAAAGGTCTTATTGCGGGCGGAAGGCCTCCCATGCCTGAGCCGGGACAGGCGCGCCTGCCGCATCGCGAACAGATGAGGGGAAATTTCGTTCACATGCTCACGGAAGAGCTTTCTCTGTCTGACGCTCAGGCGGCTCAACTGCTTGTGATAACGGAAAACAACGAGCAAGAGATGATTAGACACAGGGACGAAATGTGGAACAGCATTCAGGAGATGCGAAAAAAAATCTCTTCTCAGATAAGCGATATGCTAGACGAAGAACAGAAGAAAAAGTTTGCGGAACTTGAAAAAAGGATGGCGAGAGATTTTGAAAGCAGGGTAAAAGGGCCGATGGGAGAAGGGGGCTTCATGCCTCCGAAACCTCACAGGGGCATGGGGCCGCGAGACGGCGGAGAACCGTTTCCGGGCGGACCGCCTCCGCAAGAACCATTCGAGCTAGAAGACCGGGGGAAATAGCGGAGAACAGCGACCGCGCGGAACATCTCCCGTCCATCCTTTAAAGGAGGGATCGCCTATTGAGATTTTAGCATTAAAGATTTGAGCCGCATCCGACGGACTCCATGACGGATGCAAAATAAAGGCCGGACCTTTTCAGGAAGCCTTTAAACGCCTCCGAACGACTGAAGAGGCGAATGGTTTTACATTGCCAAATTTGAGGTGAAACATGAGCTTGGATAGAATCGACAACTCTAATATGTACCTTGCGATGCTGCAGATGGTTCAGCCGACAGGCATAACCGCAAACAACGTCGCAACCGGGCAGAGCGGAACGGACGGGGCGTTGAGCGTTGACACCGCCTATCTGTCTTCTTCATCCGGGACGCTCTCGACGCTTTGGAGCATCCAGCAAACGGACCCGGAAAGTTTCAAAAGCATTTTGAACGAAATCTCGTCGAAGTTGCTTGCTGCCGCCGAGGAGTCAAGCGAAGATTCCATCGTTTCCGGGATTCTGTCGGAAATAGCCGCAAAGTTCAGCGAGGCGGCTGAAACAGGAGACCTCTCGACGCTGGCGGCAGGCGGGGCAAGAGAGGCCGGCCACAGACCGCCCCCGCCTCCTCCGCCCCCAATGGCGGAATCCGAGGTTATCAGCGCGGTCGAACAGGCGAACGAGGACTGCGGCGGCGTCCTCGGCGATATCTCAGGCATGTCGCTCAGCGAAATCTTCGAGAAACTCCTCGAACTCAAGGAAACCGACCAAGAGAGCTATGAAACTCTCCTCGCGTCAATTGAGGAAAAACTGCTCGATGCTTCCGAGGAAGTTCAGGGGTCCGGGTTTGAGGCGGAAGCCTTCGCGGCGCTTGCGGATGATTTCTTGGCCAGTCTCGAATCAGGGGAGTTAACGCAAACTCAGCAGCCTCCCCCGCCGCCTCCGCCTCCCCCGTTCGAATCGCGCATCTCGGCATACACATCCGACGCGTCTACCGGAAGCCGAAGCTCGATGTCGGAGATTTTCGAAGCGAGCGACCGCGCGAGCGCGACTGTCACGGACAGTTGGGAAACAGCCATCAAGGAAGCCCGCGATGTTCTGCTGGCGGCCCTCGGTTCGTCCCGCATAGCCACAAGCTGAGCGGCTTGCCGGACGGACGGCGACGTCTCGCGCCGCCTTTCGGCTTGACACCATTAAAGGAGAAGGACAATGGATGTTTCGGGAACCCAGAATTTGACTTCTAACATTCAGCAGTACATGAACGTCATGAAACAGCGGATCGATTCGGCAATCAACGACGCGGTGAGCGGGGCGAATGTCGAGAACGGAAATCCGCTGGGAGACACGTTTGAATTTTCGGGTCCGGCCGACCTGCTTTCGAAGCTTTCGCAGCTTCAAGAGGCGGACCCGGATAAGTTTAAGGAACTTTGCGGCGACATCGCCGCAAAGTTGCGCGAAGCGGCGTCGAACTCGGACGCCGACGGGATGGACGCCGGAATGCTTGAATCCCTCGCGACAAGATTCGAAACCGCAGCCTCGACCGGCGATCTGACGTCTCTGCAGCCGCCGCAAATGCCTCGCGGCGGCGGCGGGCCGCAGGGAGCGGGCGGCGCTCCCCCGGCGGGCGCCTCGGGCGCTTCCGGAGGCGCGGGCGGCGTTTCCGCCTCGGAAGAATGTTCCACTTGCGCCGTCTGCGGTGCGAAAATCGAGGACGGAGCCTCCGCATGCTCCAAATGCGGCTCTGAAGTGAACGAAAGCGATTCCGAGGAAGAAACAGATTCCACGGACGCCGCCGCTCAGAACGCTAAAATCGCTCAGTATCTTCTTTACTCGACGGAATCCGAGCAGAACTCGCTTCTGGAAGCGTTGACCAATCTGTGGGAAGAAAACGGCTCCGAATCCGATTCCGGGTCCGACGCCATGAGCGAAATTAGAGAAATGTTAACGCAGGCTTTCGAGCGGATTACGCAGTAACGCGCATTTTTGCGCGCGGGCATCGTGAAAATCCGCTCGACTTACTCTCACGCAGGCCGGAAGCGACGGCAACGCGAGTCAGACTACTACTAATCAGGTCATCTCGCGCTCACACGCCGAAACTTCCGGTCTCTTTTTTATTCCGAATAAAATCGAATTCTTCGTTAGGATTCGGACTCGATTGTTCAGAGCGGATGAAACGCGGAACGCGAGACGCATTTTTGAGGTAGGGGCGGGGTTGCCCAGCCCCAAATTGTCACAGTTATTGGGCGCGGAAACCGCGCCCCTACTGAACAAAAAAAACGCGGCGGCAACAAAGCAGTTCGCCGTTATGAAAATCGCCCAAGCTCGTCGGCTCAATCCACGAATCCGGAACAAAATGCCGCTCTATGCGATAATCAAATCAACGATGGTTTTTCGATGGGCGGCGCTCAGTCCGATTGCGGGACAATCATTCCGTGGTGGCGCGCCATCCAGTACGGGAGCAGGAAGAACTGGGCCATAGCCTCGGAGCGTCCGCCGTCGTCGGCGTCGAGCGCGAGCATGTTTTCAGACCATCTAATCGTCCGCGCTTCCTCGTAAGGAAGAACGGAAGTCATCTGCGCCGAGCGAAACCTGTCCGGCTTGGAAGAGACATTGATGTCCGCGCGGACGCTGTTGAAAATGGAATGTTTGACAAGGTCAAGAGGAAGCTCGCGGAGGGTCTGGACCGCCGCGTCGAGGCCGTACTCCTTCCGCGCGAACGCTCCGAAGATGATAATCTGCTCCGGGTTGCGGTTCGGCAGCAGCTCTACATGCGACCTGCGAAGCCCTTCTAAGTAGAAGTCGCTCCATAGTTTCTCGTTTTTCTCATACCGCAGGAGGTTGTAGAAGCTGAGGTAGCCCATTTCGTAGCTGTCGTAGTTTATCTGATTGCGGTCGCAGATGGATTTCCATTCGCGGACGTTGCGGTGGTAGTTATGCTGTTTGACGAGGTTTTTGTAGCGCTCGAGATATTTTTCGTCGCCGGTGACGTGGTGAGCGGAGATAAGGGCGTTGAGGATTTCCGCGGAATTCAGACCCTGATCGCCGAGAGGGCCGGGGCCTCGGTTTACCCATTCAGGCTCGAAGTGGCCGTCGCTCGTGGTTTTTCCGTCCACGCCGACGATGCGGTAGCCGTTGTCAATAATGTGGTCCATCATGCGGGCGAAAGCGGAGGCGATGCGCGCCTTTTCGTTTTCGTCGGCGCAAAGGTCGAAATATATCGGCAGCCCGAACGCGTGCCCGACGACCTCGTCCACGCTGGTATCGTTTTTCCAGCAGAGGGACTTGTCGGGAAGAAAATGCCAGTTGTGAGGGTCGGAGCCGGGGCATCGATCCGGGGGCAGAACGCTGCGCGCGGGCAGTCCGCCGAACTCGTCGGGGGAGACGGTCAGAAGAAGCAGCATCGCTTCAAGGGATCGGCGCGCGTTTGCAAGCGCTTCCGGGTCGCCGGTCGCGGAGTATCTGAAACATTCGGCGGCAAGATACATTTCCGTCCATTGCCCGTCGTTGTCGTCGTCGGTGAGGAAAAATGAATTTGGGTCGCCGGGGATGCGGAGCGGGGAATCGGTGATGAAGCCGTCGCGGTTATGCCGGGCCTGCATTATATCGCTGAACAAGAGCGCCTTATGTTCGAGGGTCATTTCGCGCTGCTCTATCCGTCCGAGGCCGCCGTCCGTGTTGACGATTACAGAGCGGCCGTCTGGCGAGGCCGAAAGAGCCGACACGTTGTCGCCGGGCAGCCATCTGCGCCCGGCGAAATATCTCCAGCCATTGCCGTCGAAGCGGACGACTCCCCGCGCGGTTCCCGCCCAGAAAACGCCATCCGGCCCGAAATCCACGCATGTGATATCTTCGTAAGGAAGCCCCTGCTTTCCGGTTATCGTCCTAGTGGAGCCGTCGGGGGAAGACACGATTATCCCGGCGGGAGAAGCGGCCCAAATCGAGCCGTCCGGCGCGGCGGCTTCTTTCTTGCAACCAATCGAATCGACTGTCGCGTCGCCGCTCGCGTCTCCTTTCGCCCATTGCGGATACGGAGCGTCGATAATGACATCGATATCCCCGACGACGCCTGAAGCGGCGCAAACCGGGATTCCCGCCGCAACGACAATCGCGCAGAGTGTTATCGAAAAAAACGCTCTTTTCCAAGTCGGCATAAACGTCCCTCCCGCGATTGATTTCGCAGTATCAGTTAGTTTTCGATATTCTGTCAGAAGATAGAATAATTATAGATTATCTTCTGATATGGTCTGTATTTCATACAATGACAACACTCCGATATGCCCGGTGTCATACGGATTATTTCGGACCGGAAATTCGTAAACACGTCGATAGTTCTTTTCCAGCCAACCGCGCGCTGCGGCTTGTTTATCCTCAGTATTGATGTGACCGAGAATCCAGAACACCCATACCCTTTTATGACCCGAAGCAATTTTGCGATGCCATCGATCAATGTCCGCCTCGGAAAGTTGAATCCGGTCCGCGTTCAACTTGAAATAATTATTTTGCGGGGCGCTCCAAAGGTCGTAATCAGGAGTGAATCTGCTCGCGGGGATTGTTTCATTCCAATAGTAATAAATGAAATATCCGTAAGGAGGAGACATAACCATAAAGTCTCCGGGCTTCGCATTCGCTTCAATATATTCCGTAGCCGTTTTCAGGTTGTGAGGTCTGTCAATTCGAGACCAGTAAACATACAAGCTGGAAAATGAAAACAGAGAAAAAAGAATCAGCAGAGCCGTCGCGGCGAAAAGCGCGCGCTTGCCTATCTTGTCCGCGCCTATTCCGAGCAAAATACAGAACAGGGGAACAAGAGGAACATAGTATTGACTGGTGTAATCGACGGAACGGAACAACATGGCCAGCCAGCCCAAGAGGGCTGCGCCGCCTAGAATACACGCGCACATCGCCGCCTCAAACCTGTTATGAGAGCCGGTCAGAGCCGCGGCTATCACCGCTAAGAACGACAGAAGCGCTACAACGACCGCAGCGAGCGGAAGTGTTTTTTCGTCCACCGCGCGCCCGGCGCATAGATCAAAAAGCACTCCGGCCAGTCCGCCTACGGGCGCTGTTAAAAGATGCGCCAGAGCTTCTCCGAAAGGCGCGGCTCCGGCGAGAGCCGTCACGCCGGTCTCTCTCATAGAGAGGATTTTCGGAGCAATCGCGACGGCTGGAATCAGATGGCAGACAGCGACGCCGATAGCGTTTTTGCCCCATTTTTTGCGCGTGGCGACAACGAAGCAACCGGCGCAGAACACAGCGAAAAGATTAAACAGGTGAGCGAACACCGCGAGAGTCGCGCCCGCGCAACATGGGAGCAGCCACCAACGCCCGCCGCCCTTGCTCAGCTTGAAAAGAGACAATATCCACACGGTGGTAAACAATAATGCGAGCGCGGGATACCTTAAAGTCTGCGCGAACTCGGCAAGAAACGGGCTAAATGCGAACGCCGCGACGGCTCCAACCGCCGCTCTGCGCGGCAGACACGTCCATGCCGCCCAAGCGAAAACGATCATGGAAATCAGAGACCACGTCAGCGGTTCCGCGTGAAGCGCCACAGCGGAATCGCCGAAAATTTTCATCCAATAGTGAGAAACAAGATTGGGAAAAGGCGTATGTTGTTCAAGTCTGTAATGCTCTATGATTTTACGCGGAGCGTCGAACTTGGAAACAAAATAGATGAACCCTTCGTCGCAAGACAAAGGTTTATCGCCGAGCCGCCACGCTCGGACGAAAACGCCGAAGAGCAGAAGATAAAAAAATGCGGCCCGGCCGTTTCTTTCGCTGTTGCCGAACGCCGGCGCACTCATCTCAGTTCGCCCATGGAGGAATCGGTTTCAAAGCTTCTTCCTTGGTGACCGGGACGATAGTCGTGTACTCGAAAACCTGAGGATTAACCAGAATTTTGCTGAAGTGCCCGTTGAACGCGGACGATCCCGGCGGAACAACCCAGTAAGAGTTGATTTCAGCGGCATCCCCGAAGCCGTGCCAGACCATGTCGTACTTCAACTGGCCGCCTTCTCTCGTTCCGGAAAACTTCAAGTATAGGTCTTCGTTTTTCTCCGTCTGAATGTTAAATCTAGGGAGATAATATATCCTGTCCTGCTCCGTCCATTTGCCTTTTAGAAGAAATGCTATCTCAGCGAGAAGTCCCAGAGGTTCGCCGCTCATAGGGAATGTCCTCGGAGCCACAGCCGGAGCATCCTCGTACTTCATCGAAATCACTCTATTGGTCCAATCGTAATAGGCGGTTTTGTTTATTCTTACGGATGACGGCGGCGCGTATGATTTCGCCGCGCTTGAGTACAGCGCCCAGAACTGCGTAAGGAATTTGGCGTTGCTCTCAATGTGTGTTCTCATCACTCTTCCGGTCGAGTGGTGAAAAGTTTCAGAGATCAGAGTTTCGGTTTTTTGAAGATTCACGTCATGATAGTTATGTTCCAAATGGCTGATAACGGTGACGACCTGATTGCCTGCCGGGTCCGTCTCGAACTTATGGATGATATAACCGAATCTGAAAGTTCCCGATCTCGGATCTGTGACTGACACAGTAAAATACTGCTCCTGCGGATTCAGCCTGACAGGGGCGAGCATTTGCGGAGTTATCCTTAAAGCGTCCCTGAGTTCCGGTTTCACGTATCCGAGGGATCGGGGGTCGGACTGGGAGAAGGCGCGCGAGGCGAAACAAGCCAGCGCCGCCGCCACAACCATCGCCGCAAAGATTTTTTTCGTTTCGCAGTTCATCGCCGACATTTTAACACAACCCCGGGCAAGATGTAAAAGAGGGAGCGGCGGAAAACGCGCCGCCCCGCCGGGGCTCCCGTTTTCGCCGCGTTGTGGAGATGCGACTTTATTTGAATTATAATTCCGCCGTAAAACGGATGAAAGGACGAGCGCGATGCAGGACGACCCGATTAGACCAAAAGAAAAGTTCCTGATGTTCGGAGCTCCCGCGATAGAGGACGATGAGATCGAGGAAGTTGTGGCCAGCATGAAAAGCGGCTGGCTCGGCACAGGCCCCAAGACCGCCCGCTTCGAGGATGACTTCAAGAGCTACAAGGGGGCGCGGCACGCCGTCGCCGTCAACTCATGCACAGCCGCTCTTCACCTGAGCATGCTCGCTTCCGGGCTTCAGCCCGGAGACGAGGTAATCACCACCGCAATGACGTTCTGCGCCACCGTCAACGCTATTATCCACTCGAAAGCCGTTCCGGTCATTGCGGATATCGACCCGGCGACGATGAATATCGACTGCGCCCATGTCGAGAAACTGATAACAAAAAAAACCAGAGCCATCCTGCCTGTGCATTTCGCCGGAAGGCCGTGCGACATGGACGCGCTGACGGCGCTGTGCGAGAAACACCGGTTGAAAATCATCGAGGACTGCGCGCACGCCATCGAGACCAGATACAAAGGTCGGGAGGCCGGAACGTTCGGCGATTTCGGTTGCTTCAGTTTTTACGTGACCAAGAACATTGTCACGGGGGAAGGCGGCATGATTCTCGCAAACCGCGAGGAGGACGCCGCGTGCCTCAAGACACTCGCCCTTCACGGCATGTCCAAGGACGCGTGGAAACGCTTCGGCGACGAAGGATTCAAACACTATCAGGTCGTGGAAGCGGGCTTCAAATACAACATGATGGACATTCAGGCGGCCATCGGCATCCATCAGTTGAAACGCATCGGGAAATACTGGGAACGCAGGCGCGAAATATGGAGCCGGTACAACGACGCTTTCAGTTCGTTGCCTGTGGGGATTCCTGCGGAACCTGAACCTGACACCAGACACGCATATCATCTCTATACAATCTTTATTAATGAAAACGAGTCGGGCGTCAGCCGAGACGCTTTTCTCAACGCGATGACCGCCGAGAACATCGGCGTCGGCGTGCATTACATGAGCATTCCGGAGCATCCGTTCTATCAGAAAACATACGGATGGAAACCGGAGAACTACCCTGCGGCCATGAGCGCCGGAAGAAGGACGGTCAGCCTGCCTCTCTCGGCAAAGCTCACGGACTCCGACGTCGAGGACGTTATCGCCGCAGTGAGAAAAAGCCTGAAAATGTGACGCCGCGCAGGCGGATGGAGAATCAAGGATGTCTGCTGCTGGACTTGAGATAAAAACGCTGGACGTCGGTTGCGGGACAAGCAAAGAGCCCGGTTCCGTCGGGATGGACCGCGTGGCGTCGGTGCGCCCGGACGTGCTGCACGACATCGACAGTTTTCCGTGGCCTTTCGAGGACGGCTCTTTCGACAGAGTCCTGCTCAAGCACGTCATTGAGCACGTCTCGGATGTCGTCAAAATAATGGAAGAGATACACCGGGTCGGAAAAAACGGGGCGGATGTTCTGATCGTCACTCCTCACTACTCGTCGAGCAATTCGTGGACCGACCCGACACACAAGCAGCATCTGGGGTTCTACACTTTCGAATTTTTCTGCGGCGGCGAAGGACGGATCGGCTTCTACACGGACGTCCGGTTCGAGATAGTTTCGAAAAGACTCGATTTTTTCGGCAGATACCGGAGGCTGGGTATCGAATGGCTGGCTAACAGGATGCCGCGATCATGGGAGAAATACCTCTGCCATATCTTTCCGGCGAGGAATATGACAATTCAAATGCGGGTAATCAAATGAAAGACTCAAAGAAAATAAAGCTCGATTGTTGCGTCGATATGCCGGACAAGGCGAAGAACGTGAAAGCGTTCCTCGTGATGGAGATAATGGAGAAAGCGCAGGAAATGGAGCGCGCGGGGACGGACGTGGTTCATCTTGAGGTCGGCGAGCCTGACTTCGACACTCCGGCGGCGGTGGTCGAAGCGGCGAAGAACGCTCTCGGCGGCGGAAAAACCCACTACACCCACAGCATGGGTTTGATGGAGTTGCGAGAAGCCATCGCCGCGCATTACGACAAAAACTACGGCGTCGATATCAACCCGGATTGCATAATCGTCACTTCCGGGACATCTGCGGCGATGAGCCTCGTCTTCTCGACTCTGGTGCGGCCCGGCTCCGAAATTCTTATAACAGACCCCCACTACGCATGTTATCCCAATTTTATCAGGTTCGCCGACGGGGTTCCCGCTATGGTTCCCGCAGACGAGCGGGACGGCTTCCAGTTCAGGGCCGAGGCTGTGAAGGAGCGAATTAACGAACGGACGCGCGGAATCCTGATCAACTCGCCGTCGAACCCGGCGGGAACAATCATCAGCGAGCGCGGGCTGAAAGACATAGCGGAACTCGGCATACCGGTGATATCCGACGAAATCTATCACGGGCTTGAGTACGGGGGCGATAAAGCGCGCTCGATTCTGGAATATACGGACAACGCGTTTGTGATAAACGGGTTTTCAAAGCTGTACGCGATGACGGGCTGGCGGGTCGGATACGTAATTGGGCCGAAGGAATGCGTGCGCGTGATGCAGAAGCTTCAGCAGAACTTTTTCATATCGGCAAACTCGTTCGTGCAGTGGGGCGCTATAGCCGCGCTCGAACAGACTGCCGAAGACGTCCGGCTCATGGTCGAAACTTACGACGAGCGCCGCAGGTTCATGCTCTCGGAACTGAAGGACATGGGATTCGACATACCTGTGGATCCGACAGGCGCTTTTTATATTATGGTCAACATGAAACACATCGACCCCGACTCCTACAGGCTGGCGTTCGAGATACTGGAAAAAGCGCGAGTGGCGGTCACTCCGGGAGTCGACTTCGGCTCCGGCGGGGAAGGCTTCATAAGGTTCTGCTACGCCAACTCGATAGAAAACATCGCCGAGGGAATGAGGCGGCTGCGAGGGTTCCTCGGCGAAAAGGCCGGCTCCTGATGCCAATAGGCTTCGACCCCGGCGAGGTTTCCCCGGAATTTCTGAAAAATTATTACGCCGCCTCGATAGGGATGCCGTGGCAGGCCCCTAAAGAAGAGTTCCTCCGGGACCCCGCCAACAGACTCAGAGTTGAAATCCTAGTCGAGGAAATCTGCGCGACGGCTCCCTCGACCGCGCTCGACGCGGGATGCGGAGCGGGGGTTTTAGCGTCCGTAATCGCGGAAAAACTGCCTAGCTGTTCGGTTTCCGGCGTAGACGTCGCGCCTCTTGCGCGCCCGGTTCCCGGCGTGGATTTCAAGACGGCGGACATTGCCGCCCTGCCCTTCACAGACAACTCTTTCGACGCCGTCGCATGCTCGGAAGTCCTTGAGCATCTTTTCGACCCGGCGAAGGCCGCGAGGGAAATCGCAAGAGTCCTCGCGCCCGGTGGGTCGGCCTTCATCACTGTCCCGAATCTTTTTTCGCTCGACTCAATAGATGGAGCGACGGGGGCGGTATCCGCGTTGTACCGAGCGGCATCGCGGGCGCGAGGCTCAGGCGCTACGCCGTCAACGCACACCACGCACATAACCCGGATGTCTCCTCGGCGATGGAAAAGATTGTTGGAAGTGAACGGGCTGTCCGTAGCAAGCGACGCCCCGGTGTACCTGTTCCCTTATATCCCTTATTTTCTTAAGATCGCAAAGCGCGCGGAGTTCTCGCTTTTCGCCGCAGATTCGGTTGTGACGGCGTGGAGAGAGTTTGAAAAACGCGCGGGCAAGCTTCCTCTGCTCAAAATCGCAGGGCAATTTCATTTCTTCCGATGCGTTAAAAAGATGTGACCATCCACTAATGTAATGTTTTTATAATTGTGCGGGGCAACCGTTTTTTGCAAAAACCGGTTTCCCCGCGCCCCTTCCCAAAAAACTCTTATCGCCGATTTTATTGAACTTCGTTCAATTCAAAATCGGCTTTTTTCCGTTTGTTCAATTTGCTATACGGATGGTGAATCGTTATTAGGTTTTGCGCTATCCGCAGCAGTTGCGCTAGTGATCAGGAGAAATCGTTCGTCGGTCGGGCGACGAATCTGATTCTGAATTTGGGCGGGCGGGCGATCACGCACGTGACCGAGCAGTTCGGCATGAACCCGATATGCGGAGCGGCGATGAGATAGTTGAGCGGGTTGCGCTCGACAAGCTCCAAGAGAAGAGCGGCAAGAAAAAAGTTGTGCGCCACAGCCACGACGCGCTTGCAGGGCAGCGCTCCGAGAGTGTCCAGACAGTATCCCGCGCGCCCCATCAAATCCGCCCGCGACTCGAAGCCCGGCAAGCCGAACTTCGACCAGATATTGAACGCCACGCCCACCCCGACTTCCATCATCCTGTCGCGAATCGCCTTGCCTCCGGGGATGTTGTACATGGTCTGCGACATCTTGTTTTCAGTTTTTAGGCCGCCGAGAGTGCCTTTCTCAATGTGAACTTCGCGAAGTTCCGGCATGAACTGAATCGGCATATTATGCATTTCCGCCAGCGGCTGGGCGGTGAGAGTGGAGCGGGTAAGCCCGCTCGAATAGAGCACATCCGGCTTGATGCGTCTGGCGTCGAACCATTCGGCGGCGGCGCGCGCCTGCATCTCGCCCAGTTCCGAAAGCGGGTTGTCTAGAAAACCCTCGTCGTTGACGCTCATCTCGTCGAAAGAGACGCCCGCCACGTTGTCGAGCGATTCTC
The DNA here is from genome assembly GCA_002435745.1 of bacterium UBP15_UBA6099. Lineage (GTDB taxonomy): Bacteria > UBP15 > UBA6099 > UBA6099 > UBA6099 > UBA6099. Next base: position 14,648 of record DIWT01000006.1, on the reverse strand, counting down.
CGTGCCTCACAAAGTACAGTTCCGTCGCCATTGTCGAACCTCGCAGGATGTAAGGCGGAAAAAGCGGAACGGTTGCTCCGCAGGCCGCCGAAAATTCAAAGCTCGTAGTTGATGTTTATGATTTCAAGCCGCAAGAGCCGTCCGAAGTTCTCCAGCGCGCCGCCCAAATCGTCGAATATCCTGAACCTGTTGTCTATCCCAAGCATGGAGAAAACGCTTCGGACGTTTTTCTGAGGATTGCACAATAAAAGAGAGCCGCCCCTTTTTTCTATCATGGAGGCGAGTTTGATAACAAGCCCGATCCCGGCGCTGTCAAGAAATTTCACCCTGTTGAAATCGAATATGAAATTTAGGCACATCTTGTCGAGAATCTCTTGGATGATTATCTCGAAGCTTGGGTCTTCGTGTCTGGCTAGATTGCCGCCGAACCTGACAAGAATGACCGGCGGCTCGTCGACTCGGGGAAGGTTTCTGTCCATGCTGTGGGCTGCCGCTCCGCGCGTTTATTTTATTTCGTATTTCTGGGGCGGCTTGTTTTTGTCGCGCACCCATTTTGCGATGTCCGACAATTTGAAGCGCACTAACTTATTGTCCACCCTGACATGAGGTATGCGGCGATACTGCACCCATTCGACGAGAGTGCGTTCGTCAACCTGTATCATCTTGCTCATCTCGGGAATGGAGTAGAGCCGCTCTTTGGGCGGTTCGTTCTTTTTGCGGGCCATCCCTTGTTCACCTCGCCGCGTGTGTTTTGGCTATTCTATCACCTAACGCGCCTCAGTTCAATGTCAAACGCTACGGTTTCGCTTTCTTCCCCGGCGCGCCGTCGTCTTTTCTGGCGCAAATCAGTATCCCGTCGTGAGCGGTTATCAGGTCGTAGTCATCCCTGACAAGTTTCTGTATGAAAGCGAAGAGTGGTTTCTGCGCGGCGGCGACCTCGTATTGCGGTTTGCCTTTAAACGCCGCTTCCATGCCTTCGGATAGAAGCGGGGCTTCGACGACAATCAGCTTCGGAGGGTTTTCGGCGACTTCATAAATGAACTCTCTTATCCGTTCGTCCGCGTATCCTTTAATGAAGAGCGGTTTGATAGTGGCGTGTCTGGTGGGGGCTGCGCGGCCCGAAAGCGCGTACACAAGAGCCGAATCGCTCCAGACCAGAACCCGCTCGTCCGGGGCCGCGTTTCGCGCAACTAGTTCCGCGACGAATTTCTTATGAAACCATTCCATCGGGTCGCCGCCCGGACGCGCCCATTCTGAATTGTCGTGAGAATGAGCCGGGACAACGGCATGGAACGCGACCGCCATGAAACTTATCATGAATAACGCCAGCGCCGCGCGTCGGCGGATCGGCGGCGAGGACATCCGGCTCTCGTCGAAAAGACTCCCCGCTCCCAGCATGACTGTCGCCGGAAGCAGAAGAGATATGAACGACGACGGGGTTAAAAAGCCGGACACCGGGATTGCGACCATCTCAAAAAACAACCATGCCGCGAGGGACTGTCTGAGAGGAGCGGGGCCGGGTTTGTTCCCCGCGCGCGCCGCGCCGGATAAAAACAACATCGCCAGAGGCGAAGCCAGAGCCGCGATTTTTACCGCGCATAAAAAGCAGAAATCGAGTCGCGGCAACGCCCCGGCGGCGGCGATGACATGCAGGTTCGAGCCTAGCGCCTGCGCGAACGGAGCGGCAACCCCGGACGCTACCAACGCGATAGCGAGCGCCGCAGGCGGAACGGCGAAACCGGCGATGAACGCGCCCGCCCTGCCTCGAACGGCGATAAGCCCCACAACGACCAGCACGGCTTCGCGCCCGATGAAACAGGCAGCCGCCCCCGCCGCAAGCCCTGACGCGAACGCCGCTCCCGCTCCGTCTCGCGCGTAGCGCCTCGCAACCGACAGAAAGAACAGAGCCGAGAACAAAGCCGCCCACGAGTGCGGCGAGTTGGGAGCGCCGAAGCATGTCAGCGCCGCCGACGCCATGAAGAACCACAAAGCCGCCGTCCCCGCTCCTGCTGACGCCGCCCCCATTCCTCTCAAGATGAAGAACACTGCCGCGCCCGCTCCGGCCAGCCACAACAACTCCATCGCTGTGGAAGCGATGAACGTCGGCCCGACAAGTTGCGCAAGGGCGTTCACGATAATCGTGCCCGGAAGGCGGTCGTACCACACGTCCGCGTATGGAAGCCCGCCTTGCAGAAGACGCCCGGCGGCGTACAGGCTCAACGAGGATTCCGCATGCGCGATGTCTCCGGGAGACTCAAGGCGGAGTCCGGCGGCCACAAGCGCGCCGCAAAGGACGACTATCAGCGTCCTAGCGCCCGCGCTTAACGTCGGTTTCATTCCATCCATTCCCGGCTCCCATCTACATCTGATATTATATATCATTAAGTAAAACCCGAATATTGTTGCCCTGCCGATTGCGTTTTGATATATTAAGTTTCAATGTGGTCTCTTTTTAAAAGATATCGGGAGCGTGGATATATGATGAAAAAAAATCGCAAGGCGAACGGAATAAGAAGCGCTTCGGCGAAACTTGCGGTCGCGGCGCTCGCGCTTGCGTTGCTCGCAGGGTGTTCGGGCAAGCCCAAGAGCGACGACTCGTCCGGCAAGCCTTTCCCCAAACTCCAGCTTCTGTACAATATTTCTGAAAGCCACAAACTCATCGCTGAAACTCTTCAACAAATGTGGAAGAAAGAACTTGGCATTCAGGTAGACCTCGCCAATGTCGAATGGAAAACATATCTCAAGTCCCTCCAATCCCTCGACTATCAGATCGCCCGCGCGGGCTGGATAGGCGACTACCCCGATCCGAACACGTTTCTCGACATGTTCGTCACCGACGGAGGAAACAACCAGACGGGATGGAGCAACGCTGAATACGACAAGCTGATAAAAGCGGCGGCGATGGAGGGAAACGCCGACGAACGCATGAAGATGTTCCACGACGCCGAAGAGATTCTGATGAAAGAAATGCCGATAATGCCGATATATTTCTATGTGAATAAAAACCTCGTGAAGGACTTCGTCAAGGGAATGCATTTCAATATGCGCGACCTTCACATTCTCAAATATGTCTATCTTGAGAAAAATGGAAAAGTTCTGCCGCCGCAGGAGCAGGCGTTCCTCTTCAACCTTTCTGCCGAGCCGGAGACGCTCGACCCCGGAATGATGACTGGAAGCGTGGAGTTTACAATCTCGACGCAGATATTCGAGGGACTCGTGCAGTACGACCCCGACACTCTTGAACCCATTCCGGGAATGGCGGAAAGTTGGGAGGTCAACGACGAGCACACCGAATTCGTTTTCCACCTGCGCCGCAACGCCAAATGGACGAACGGCGACCCGGTGACGGCTGGCGACTTCGTTTATTCATGGAAAAGAGTTCTCGAACCGGAAACGACCGCCGAATACGCGTATCAACTCTTTTACATCAAGAACGCGAAGAAATACTATGACAAGGAAATTTCCGATTTCTCGCAGGTGGGATTGAAGGCGGTGGATGATTTCACGCTGAAGGTGACGCTTGATTCCCCGACACACTTCTGGCTCGACCTGCTCGCTTTCCACACCCTGATGCCGGTCAACAAAAAGTGCGTCGAGAAATTCAATGACAAATGGACGAGGCCGGAGAACATCGTCACGAACGGGCCGTTCAAGCTGACTGAATGGAAGCCCAAAAGCAAACTCGTCATGGTGAAAAACCCCGGCTATTACGACGCCGCAAAAGTCCGCCTATCGAAACTGGTCGCGTACTCCGTCGAGGACAACATCACGGCGGTGAGCATGTTCGAGGCCGGACAGTCCTACTGGGTGAACACGATTCCGTTGCCGTATTCGGAGAAGTATTCAAACGACCCGCAGGCGAAGAAGACGGATTTTCTTGCGGTCTATTACTACAGGTTCAACACGACGAAAGAGCCGTTGAACGATCCCCGCGTGCGCCGCGCGCTCAACCTTGCGATTAACAAAGATGAACTAGTGAAGTTCGTGACGAAATCGGGAGAGAAGACTGCGACGACGTTTGTGCCTCACATGCACATGAAGGACTACGAGCCGCCTCAAGGCGAGGACTATAATCCCGAAGAGGCGCGCCGCCTCCTGAGGGAAGCGGGCTATGCCGTGAAGACCGGAAAATAAAGGAACGGATTCCGAGGACGAATGCTAAGATATGTCGCGCGGCGGCTGCTGACCGCCATCCCGGTCCTCTGGATCATCGTCACCATCACTTTTTTTATGATGCGTCTGGCGCCGGGCGGGCCTTTTTCCAGAGAGCGCGTCATGCCGGCGGAAGTGCAGAAAATGATCGAGGAGCGATATCACCTCGACGAACCTCTTGTTAAACAATACTTCAGATACATGGGCAATCTGCTCAGGGGAGACCTCGGCCCTTCGTTCAGATACAAAGACAGGTCGGTAAACGAGATACTCGCCGCAGGGCTGCCGACCACTCTGCAACTGGGGTCTCTCGCGCTGCTGTTCGCGCTATTGGTGGGCATACCCGCCGGATGTTTGGCGGCCTTCCGCCAGAATTCCGCCGTTGACTATGCGGCGATGTCTTTTTCCATGGTCGGCGTCTCCGTGCCGAACTTCGTCGTCCTCTCCACTCTTATTTATTTCTTCGCCGTGAAGTTGAAGATTCTGACTGTAAGCGGCTGGGGCCGCTGGGACCAGATGATATGCCCCGTTGTGGCTCTCGGCCTGATGTACAGCGCGTATATCGCCAGACTGTCCCGCGCGGGGATGCTCGAAGTTATCCGTCAGGACTTCATACGGACCGCGCGGGCTAAGGGACTGCCCGAGAGGCTGGTCATCATCCGGCACAGCATCAAGGCCGGACTGCTGCCTGTGGTTTCCTTCCTCGGCCCGGCTGGAGCCGCCATTCTCACCGGCTCGCTTATTATCGAGACCATCTCAGGCGTTCCCGGCATAGGCCGCGAGTTCGTCAACTCCGCGCTGAACCGGGACTACACTCTGACCATCGGCACGGTGATTCTATACAGCGGATTTCTGATTATATTCAATCTTGCGGTGGATATCGTTTACGCGTTTCTGGATCCGAGAATTGTTTACGAATGACAACCGGGCGAGGGCGACGAAGCCCCGGTCTTAAAAAAATGACGAACGAAAATAAAAAAAACAGCGCGGCGGCGGATGTCCAGCCGGTGAAAGGCACGAGCCTCTGGAAGGACGCGTGGCGTCGGCTGTTGAAAAACAGAATGGCGGTGGCCGGCGGCGCGCTGCTGATCCTCATCGCATGCGCGGCGATCCTCGCTCCCGCCCTCACCCCATACGCTTTCGACGAGATACACCTTTCCGACGGCAACCATCCGCCTTCTGGCGACTATCCGCTCGGAGCCGACCACCTCGGACGCGACCTTCTGACCAGAATCCTGTACGGCGGGCGCGTGTCTCTGGCGGTGGGCATCGTGGCCACGTTCGTGAGCATCATCATAGGCGTCAGCTACGGAGCCGCCGCAGGCTACCTCGGCGGGCGCGCGGACAATATCATGATGCGCTTCGTCGATATCCTTTACGGCCTGCCCTTTATGTTTCTCGTCATCCTGATGATGGTGATATTCCACAACGCTCCGGCGGAAAAGAAATTATATCTGTTGTTCATCGGGCTTGGCGCGGTGCAGTGGCTGACCATGAGCCGGATAACAAGAGGCCAGACGCTGTCGATAAAAACGAAGGAGTACATCATGGCGGCGCGCACGTCCGGCGCGGGCGCGTTCCGCATCGTCTCTCGGCACGTCATCCCCAACCTGCTCGGCCCGGTGATTGTTTACGCCACCCTGACCGTCCCGGCGGTTATGCTCGAAGAGGCATTCCTGAGCTTCCTCGGACTCGGCGTTCAAGCCCCGATGGCGAGCTGGGGGTCTCTCGCTTCCGACGGACGGCAGTCGCTGGACACCTATCCATGGCAGATGATTTTTCCGGGACTCGCTCTCGCGATAACCCTGTTCTCCCTCAACTTTCTGGGAGACGGCCTGCGCGACGCGCTCGACCCGCAGATGAAAGACCAGAAATAACGACTCGGACGAACACTTAATATGGCCGAACCGGTACTGTCAGTTCAAAACCTCGTCACCAGATTCCACACGGCGGACGGAGTGGTGCGCGCGGTGGACGGAGTTTCGTTCGACCTTATGCCGGGCGGCTCGCTGGGCATTGTCGGCGAAAGCGGCTGCGGAAAAAGCGTCACCCACCTCTCCTTCCTCGGCCTCATCCCCCAGCCTCCCGGAAAAATCGAGGGCGGCAAGGCTCTGTTCAATGGCAGAGACCTGCTGGCGATGAAACCCGGAGATCTCCGCAGGATTAGAGGAAACGACATCGCGGTCATATTTCAGGACCCGATGACTTCGCTGAACCCTGTGCTGAAAATAAGCCTCCAGATGACCGAAGGCCTGATGATTCACAAAGGGGCGTCGAGAGCGGAAGCGGAGGCGCGCGCGCTCGAACTGCTCCGCGCCGTCGGCATCCCTTCTCCCGAAAAAAGATTTCACGACTACCCGCACCAGTTCAGCGGGGGAATGCGGCAGCGCGTGATGATAGCTATGGCCCTGATGTGCGAGCCGGCCGTGCTCATCGCAGACGAGCCGACTACCGCTCTCGACGTTACCATTCAGGCGCAGATTCTCGAACTCATCCAGAAGATGAGAAAAGAGATGGGCGTGGCCGTCATACTTATCACCCACGATTTGGGCGTGGTGGCGAGCGTGTGCGAGGACATTCTGGTGATGTACGCCGGGCGCGTGGTGGAAAGCGCCGAGACCGGCCCGCTCTTCGCGCGCCCCCTTCATCCTTACACCTTCAGCCTGCTCCGCTCCATCCCCCGTCTGGACGCGGAACAAAAAGAGCGCCTATTCTCCATTCCCGGACTGCCTCCCGACCTCATTCACAACCCGCCGGGATGCAGCTTCAATCCGAGATGCCCGTTCGCGGTGAAACGCTGCTTCCGCGAAGAACCGCCTCTGACGGAGATCGAACCCGGAAGAAAAGTCGCCTGCTGGGTGGATATCGAATCGAAAAAGGAGCGCGCCACATGAGTGTGTCTCCTCTGCTATCGCTCCGGGACGTCAAAGTCCACTTCCCAATCCGGACGGGCTTCATCCGACGCAGAATCACTGGCTGCATCCGCGCTGTGAACGGCGTTTCTTTCGATATTGAAAAAGGGGAAACCCTCGGACTGGTCGGAGAAAGCGGATGCGGAAAAACCACCGCTGCCAAGGCCATCCTCGGCCTCGAAAAAACGGCGGCGGGAGAAATCACTTTCGACGGAAAGAACATCGCAGGACTGCGCGGCGAAAATCTCCGCATGATTTACAAAGACCTTCAGGTGATTTATCAGGACCCGTACGCTTCTCTGAACCCGCGCATGACAGTGCTGCAGATAGTCACCGAGCCTCTGGCTTGTTTCAACGTCATGAACGCGCGGGAGAGGCAGACCCGCGCCGAGGAGCTTCTAGAAACCGTCGGGCTTGACCCGCGCTACATCAGGAGATATCCCCACGAGTTCAGCGGCGGCCAGCGGCAGCGCATCGGCATCGCCCGCGCGCTAGCTCTCAACCCCTCGCTGATTATCTGCGACGAGCCGGTGAGCGCTCTGGACGTCTCCATCCGCGCTCAGATAATCAACCTGCTCGAAGACCTTCAGAACAAATACCATTTCAGCTATCTTTTTATAGCTCACGACCTCAGCGTTGTGCGGCACATCAGCAACCGCGTCGCCGTCATGTATCTTGGCAAAATCGTAGAGTTAGCCGACTCAAAGGACATCTACGCGTCGCCCGCTCACCCGTACACGAAAGCTCTTCTCTCCGCCATACCGATACCCGATCCCGAAGTCGAGGCGAAGAGGCGCCGCATCATCCTGACAGGAGACGTCCCCGGCCCGGATTCGGAAATTCCCGGATGCGCGTTCGCGTCCCGCTGTCCCTCGAAGATTGACCGTTGCGAAAAAGAATCTCCCGCGCTCCGCGAAATTGCCCCCGGACACTATGCGGCCTGCCTGCTCATCTGACTTCATGCTGCTGGTTTTACTGGAATTCGTTCAATGCGAAATCGTCTTTTGTATGATTGTGTCATTAGCCATAGAAATGAATTTCTTTCAGATTATGCAATAGGGTCTGAAAAGCAAGTCGACGGAGCGCGCGGAAATCAGTCGCAAAACTGTTTTTTGAATCTGATATCGCCGCTTGAACTTTGCGCGGTCAGATGTTGAGGATTTTCTCCGCCAGTGCGCGAAGGCTTTCGGAACCGGACAACAGCGAGTCCGCCTCCTCGTCTATCTCAAGAATCTCGTCGGAAGTCAGTATCTCTTTGCACTTGTCCATTATCTCTTCCATTTCCTCCTCGTACGGCAACGCGCTGTCGAGTATCCGGAAACAAAGATAGATGATTCTGATGTCAGCTCTCGAAATTGCCATTGAACCCGCTCCCTCCGCGTCATCCGGCGCAGAAAGATTGTATCATGCCGACGAAAATATTTGAAGTCCGGCCCGCTTAAAGATTGACCCGCATTTCTAGCAATGAGGATTAAGAAAAAAGCCGCCTATTCATATCAAGCTATTTAGAATGCTCTTGATCCTGAAGACCGCCGCCGGAGTCGGCCGCTAAATTTTTCCGGGACTCCACTCGAAGTTCATTCCGTCCATCGCGCCCAGACCGCCGAGGAGCCCGGTCATGCCGCTCATAATCGTCGAGAACGCGAACAACGCCACTCCCAGACAGAACGCGACTATCGCCGCTATGAACAATGACCGGTTCGTGTTCGACACGTCCAGCGCCGCCTCTGTGTTTCCGGCTATCGCCAGAGCCCTAATCTTCGACGCGTTCACCATTATCACTATTCCCAGAACAAGCGTTACTGGGAACATAAAGTTCAGAGCGCAGCAACACATGAGAGAAAAGATTGTCATAAGCGTTCCGTGCGCCATGTAGTCGGGAATTCCCACGCTTCTGAAATCAAGCCGGCGGTATGCGCGCGAGGGAGCCGCATTTGCATAGTAACCGCCGGGAGCCGCGCCAGCTCCGGGCGCGGTCTGCCCCTCTGGCGGAACCGCCCCGGCAGTTTCCTGCGCCATTGCGGAAAGCCTCGCGCCGCACGCGTAGCAGAACCGCGACTCATCCGCGTTCATCTTCCCGCATTCCGAGCAGTACATGAAATTCCCTCCGTTCGCGGCGACGAATCGCCCTGATGCTTATTATATCCCTTTGCGCCGCGATGGGAAAGCCTTGCCGCGCCAGCAACCGCCGCGTTTCATTTCATCTTGCGCGGTTTCTTTTTCTTTGCCGCAGGAGCGGCTTGCTTTTTCGCGCCGCTCGGGATTCTTTTCGCCCTCGCGTGACTCTTTGCCATCCCACCCGCGATCCCGGCAATCTCCAGCCTCAGACTCTCCGGCGCGAGAGCTTCGGCTCCTTCTCCCCAACTCATTATCCAGCGGCGGATTTCCAGTGTCCCGGCAACTTTTGTCTTGAATATTATCGAGCCGTCTTCCAGTTTGATGATTTCCTGTTCGGGCTGCCAGCGGTGCTCTTCAATCAGTGGAGCCAGCTTGGGAGAAAACAAAACCTCCACGTCCGTCTCCGCGCCCTGAAAAACCGCCCAGCTTCTTCTCACATGGTCCTCGATTGAAAACCCTTCCGGATATTCGAACTTTTCCCCGGTCGCCTCTATGTCCTTCATCCTGTTCACTCGGAATGTGCGGACTTCGCCCCTGCTATGGCATCCGCCCAACACATACCATGAATTGCCTCTGAAGATCAGGCCGTACGGGTCAATCTTCCGACGCGTGGTCTTGCCGCTGCTGTAGGAGTAGTACGAACACTCGATGGTCGAGCGCGACGCAACCGCCTCGTTCATCGCTTTGAGCGCGTGGTTAAGCTCCGAGCTGCCCTTGCCTCGAACGCTCACTTTGCCTTCGAGAGCCATAACCATCCGCCGGGATTCTTCAGGGAGAAGTTCGAGCAGTTTTGCCGCCGCCCCGCGCGCCAGCTTCGAATACACGTCGTCCTTCTGCCCTTCGAGCATGGTTCCGCACATGACAAGCGCGAGCGCCTCGTCTATCGTGAACCTCACCGGAGGCAGCGCGCTCATGCTCAGATACGAATAACCTTTTCCGTTGTACACAAGAGGGATATTGGCCGCGTTCAGTTCGTTCAGGTCGTCGTACAGCCTTTTCTCGGATATCTCGAAATATTTGGCGAGTTTCTTCGGCCCCCAGTCAGGGTGATATTTGATGACGGTGAGAAGCTCAAGAAGCCTTGCGAGTCTGAGGTGTTTCGCCATGCGGCCTCCCGCGCCGCCGCGCGCGGCGCGAATCAGTATACCTCGAACCTGAAGAATTTCGAATCGCCCTCTTCGCTCTCGTTTTCGCCGGAACCGGAAGTGAATGTTATTTTAACATGCGGCCCGGCGGCTATAGACCTTCCTCTGTCGTCACGCTCGTATGTCGCTCGGGCGTCCGCCTTGCTCGCGGCCATGTCCGCAGCCTCGGCGATAGTCACCCTCGTTATCGTGTGAATAGATATTCTTTTGTCGGCAATTTCCGGCGCGCATTCGAAGTCCACGTTCGGAGCTTTTTCGCTCCACGCTTCGAGCATGTCGCCAACCCTCGCTCCGTCTACCGACATCGGGGCCAGCATCGCGTTCAAACCGGACGGCCTCAACTGAAAAAAAGCGACCGCCATCCAAAAACCCGCAAACAGGGCCATGCGGCGGGACGCCTTGCGGCTCCCTCTGAATCTGACGTCGAAAAGAAGTCTAATCGCGAACACGACGGGAAGGAGGATGAACAACGCCAGAGCGGCGTTGCTGTACGGCATCCACGCGGCGGCTGTCCCAAGCCCCGCACCGGCGATTAACGCTATCAGAGAATCCATCGCGGTTCCCCCCTCGCCGCCGCCGCGAAGAGTCTGCGGCTCGCCTTTCCCTAAAATCCCCGCAACTCTTCCAAGTTCGTTCTGGCCATCGCGCCCACTTCCCCGAACGGAGCTATCTCAAGAATCTTCCGGAACGCCTCTTCCGCTTTCCGGCTCTCCCCCAACTGCCTGTACAACATGCCCAGATTCATGTGGGCGGGCACAAAATATTCGCTCATCTCTATTATCTTCTTGTATCCGAGTTCCGCTTCCTGCAACAACCCCGTCTCGTGCTTCTTTGCGGTTTCCTCGTACATATCGAGGATCACGTTTCCGACTTCCATTTCGAAAAACCTGTCTATGCCGACATTTATGAGGAGAGTCGCGATCGGAGCGAAGATGAACCCGGCGGTGGTGAGGGCGACAGCCGTGGCGATCGGCACATCCACCAGCGTGCGCCCGTTGCTCTTGATTCTCACGCGCGTCAGGTTCGTCTGCCTCACAAGCTCTCTGAGCAAGTTCTGTATCTGCCTGCCGCTGACCTCGTAAACATCCGCCGCGTACGCGTTAAAATCGCCCGTCTGATTCCTGAAATTGCTTAGCGTCTTGTCGTAGTCGCTTCTGGATTCGGGACGCGACAGTATGTTGTACGCGCGGTTCACTTCCCGGAACGCCTTCTCGTCGCCGTTCCCGGTGTCGGGGTGTAGCTGTTTGGCAAGCCTGTAATACGCTTTTTTTATCTCGTCGGCCCCGGCCGTTTCCGGCACGCCGAGAATTTCATAGAAATTGTCCATCTTCAAACACCCCGATAGCAGCGCGCGGCAACCCGGCCGAGCCTGCTTTACGCTTCCTTCAACAGTTCGTCGGCGCCCGCTGGCGGGACGGCCCTTTTTCTGCGTTTTTCAAACAACAGGATTACGATCCAGTACGGCGCTAGCACGGCCAGCGTCGCCAAGCCAGTCGCCCACTCCCTGCCCGCCACCGGCATCACCGGGGGAAGCGCGAACAGCACGAGAGCCACCGGAATAACCGCCGCCGCCGCAGGCTCGTAAAACGCGCTCCACGGAAACTTCAGTCCGAACACTCTGACCGCCATCACGAAACACACCGCGCACCCGATCCACACCGGCCCTATGAATCCGGCCATCGGCCACAATATGTTCCTCGTGTACGACAGCGCCGTTATCGACGCCGTCATCGCAACCACCACCGCCACTAGTATGACCGCCGGTATCTGCGGTCTCTTCAGCCCTGTGAACATGTTGATTAGCACGAACAGAAGCGCAAGCCCGGAGCCGCCTATCACGCCGAGAACGCCTAGCGGGTGCATGACTTCGGCGGGGAACTCCTTGCCGTTCATTATCTCGATCAGCGGGCCGATGATCACTCCGAACAGAGCGATGAAGCATCCGATAATGGCCATCGACTGCGACATCGCGGAAGTGTAGTAGTGCTGCATCAGATCGCGCCTGCCCCTGTCTTCCGCTTCCGACATCGCCGGAATCACCGCCACGGCAATGCCGGTGATCAGCATCGGGGCAAGCCCGTAAATGAGCGCGTTGCCGAAATGCCCGATAGCCGCTTCGCAGCTTTTCGATGCGGTTTCATAAACACAATTTCGCGCCGAGCTGAAAAGAGGCCCTCTCATTCCCTCAAACGGCAACCCGTTCATCCCGACCACGCGCACTATTATCGTCGTCAGGTTCTGAGCCAGCGTCATGCTGAAGAAAGCCACCGCTGTGATTCCGCCGAACTTTAATATCCGACCGTACAACCCGTGCGCGGACCTGAACGCGATCAGCCTCTTAACCGGGACCAGACCCGTCTTCGCCACCACCGCCATTGCGACGCCAAGAGCGATAAGGTGTCCGATCCCCACTCCCGCCACCGCGCCTACGACATCCCATCTGTCCGCGCCCGGCATCGTCCTGTGCGCCGCGACTATCAGCGCCGTCGAAGCCGCGAATATCCCTATCGGATACACTATATTGCCGATTGTCATTAAATCGAGGCGCTGGAATCCGTTCAGAATTCCATTCACCCCCCAGAACAGAGCCATGAAGGCTATCGTTATCATGAACACTATCGTCAAGGCCGCGGCGAAAGCGCTCATCGCTCCGGTCGACGCCGCAAACAGAGAGGCCGCCGTCGATACCGCCACCACTCCCAACGCGACCACGAACATCAGCCGGCAGCCGTCCGTCATGAACTTCAATGATTCGTCGAATTCATTTTCATAATGCTTCGACACGAAAGTGACTATAGTCTGCGGGATGCCCAGCGCAATCAGAGTCGCCACCGCGTACGCCGCCTGAAACAGCGGGGAAAACAGCCCCATGCCCTGTTCTCCCAGAAGCCTCGGCGTGACCGCCATCCACATGGCTTGAAACACCCCGCCCGCAAGAAACCCGGCCATCGCCACTATCCCGCCCGCGTTGAACCTTTTTTTCTTCTCCTCGTCCGTCGTCCCCGCGCTGAACACATCTCCGCGCTTTTTCTTTTTCGCCTCTTCAGCCATCAGGTTACCGCCCGCGTTTGATTTGAACGAACCGCACAGGCAATAAGTCTACCACCATACGGAGGAATAATGGAAGAGGCGCGCGCGCCGGCCCCCCGCGCCCGCGGCGTTTGCCTTTTCCGCCGCCCCGGTTAAAATGATTCCACAAGATTTGGAGGCGCTCAAATGATTCCTGTCGTTTCTTTTGTGGGAGACTCGAACACTGGCAAGACCACTCTCGTCGAAAAGATTGTCGCGGAACTCTCATCGCGCGGATACAAAGTGGGAACAGCAAAATTCACGCGTTGCGACTTCGATCCGGACACAGAGGGAAAGGACACTTTCAGGCACACTGCCGCCGGCGCTTACGCCACCGCGCTCGTCGCCCCCCGGAAAACCGCCCTTTTCATTCCGTCCGACCCCGCCCCCTCGCTTGATGAAATCGTTTATCAGTATTTCACCCTCGCGGATATAGTAATCGTCGAAGGCGGCAAAGAGCAGGAATGCGATAAAATATGGGTGAAAGGCGACAGTCCGGAGCCGAGAGGTTTCAACGCCGAGGAAATGATCGCGGTAGCCGCCCCCTCAACATTCGAAGCAGGCGTCCCAGTCTTTGACCGCGACGACGCAAAGGGCATCTCCGACTTCATTCAGGACAGATATCTCAAGAGCGTTTCGCGCAGCGAAGTGCGCGTCTGGATAGACGGAAATTTCCTTCCCGTGAAACCTTTCGTCAAGGCTTTCATCGGCCAGACCGTCAAGGGAATGCTGTCCTCGCTTAAAGGCGGAAAAAAGGGAGAGCGCGTCCACATAAAAATCGGGCGTTGAGCGCGCCGAACGGCAAAATAGGCGGCGGAACATTCTTGCTCTCCGGGTATTGATAAAATCAGCGCGTCGTTTATACTGATTACGGCTCGGAATCGAAAAAGGGCGGCCACCGCGCGGCCCGCAAATATGAGAGGAGAAACACAATGGCTCACAAAATCACAGATGACTGCGTTGCCTGCGGAGCCTGCATGGCGGAATGCCCTGTCGAGGCCATCAGCGAGGGCGATGAGATTTACAAAATCGACCCCGAAACCTGCACCGACTGCGGCTCCTGCGTTGAAGTCTGCCCGAACGACGCCATAGTCGCCGGCTGACAACTCAGTATCGAACATACCGCCCGGCGGTCGCCTTAGCGCCCGCCGGGCTTGTTTTTTGTCCCGCATCCCGCCACGCAAGATAGACTTTTTTTCTAAATAAATATATCATCGCCATTATAAGGGGGATAGTGTAAACTTTTTTCTGC
>DIWT01000023.1 GCA_002435745.1 bacterium UBP15_UBA6099 | reverse complement strand
GGGAAACCTGTTTTTTGCAAAAAAAAGGTTTCCCCGCAAACGCACGAGACATTTTAACGGCATTTATCGTCCGCGCGCGCGGCGCTGTTGAAATGAGCGGGCTTATCAAATATACTATTACCCTGTGGACGGGCGGAAAGCCCGCGCCCCGGCGCGCGCCGGAGGCCGGAGGTTAAGTTTTGATGACCGAGATGACCAGCAAGCTAGACGAGCTTTTCAAGCTTCAGCAGATCGACAATCAGATTCTCCAGAATATGCGGCGCATCCGCCAGATCGACAAGGTCGAGCATCCCGTTCAGAAGAAACACAGGGAGCTTAACGCCAAGCTCGAGGCTTTCGACAAAGAACAGATCCCGTTCAAAGCGAAAGCCAAGGAGCTTCAGGACCAGATAGCGGTATACAAGGATAAAAAGAACAATGTTGACATGAAGCTCGACGATTCCCAGACAGACCCGAAAGAGCTTCAGTTCATCTTCAAGGAAAGAGAGCAGTACACGAAGCTTATAAAGACCGCCGAAGACGAGATAGTGAAGCTTATGCTCGAGCTTGGCAACGTCGACCTCAAGAAGCGCGGGTTCGTCGAGCAACTGAACGATATAGAAGAAGAATTCAAGAAAGTTACCGCAGAGCGCGCCGCCGACAAGGAGCGCTTCGCCGCAGAGGTCGAGAAGCTCCGAGATGAGCGCAAGGCCTTCAAGAACTTCTCCGACAAGACCCTGCTGTCGCACTATCAGGAACTTCAGAAGACGCACGACGGAATGGCGATAGCGACTATCGAGGACACCGAAGACAAAGACATCAAGGTATGCACCGGCTGCAACGTCGAGGTCAGCCTGAGAACGCTACAGGCGCTCGAACGCGCTGACGGGCTGGTTTACTGCCAGCGTTGCGGGCGCATCCTGTACAGACAGGGCTGAGCGGAAACGGAATCCCCTGAAACACGATGAATAAAAACGAAGACAGTTTTTCCTATGATATTGACGCGTACACGGACGGCGCCGCGCGCGGCAACCCCGGCCCGTCCGCGGCGGCGGCGGTTCTGATGAAAGGCGGACAGGTGGTAGCCGAACGCTCGGTATATCTGGGCCGCTCGACGAACAACCGCGCTGAATACGAGGGCGCGCTTCTGGCGCTCGAGACGGCCGCCGAACTGGGGGCGAAATCCCTGAGAATACATACGGACAGCGAACTTATCGCCCGGCAGGTGCGCGGGCAGTACAAGGTGAAGAACATAGACCTGATGCCATTGCGAGAGAAAGTTGTCAGTCTCGCCGCCAAACTCGAAAAGTTCGCGATTGTCGAGATACCGCGCGGGAAGAACAGCGCCGCCGACGGGCTGGCCAACGCCGCCCTCGACGCCGCCCTCGGTCTAAGGCCTCGACGGGACTGACGCGCTTTCAAAATGCTTTGATGATTCTCTAAATCGAAAACAAGCAGTAAAACGGCGCGCGCATCTCGGAAATGCCGCGCTGAACGTCCACATATACATGTTATTAGTTGATTCTGCCCACTACCAAGTGTGCCATGCGCAAAGCTTTTCCCTTTGCGCATGTTGCTTTTTGCCAAATAGTTAATGGGAACTTTCATTTAATACTTCGTATAGTCAAACGGGCAATAAACCCGGATTCGTCGATAGAGCCGACGAACCGGGGCGATTTTCTTAGCGGCGAACTGCTTCGTTGCCGCCGCATTTTTTGTTCAGCAGGGGCGCGGTTTCCGCGCCCAACTACTACGACAATTTGGGGCGGGGCAACCCCGCCCCTACTTCAAAAACGCGTCTTGCGCCTAGCATTTCATCCGCTCTGAACAATTGCTCCCGAATCCTAATTAAGGATTCGGGAGAAAAAAAAGGGGCGGGAAAGAATGCCCCGCCCCTTTTGGCGATTATAAACCTCTAAAGATAATCAGTGGTTGAACTTGCGGACGCCGGTGAAGACGAGGGCGATGCCCTGTTCGTCCGCGGCGGCGATGACGGAGTCGTCGCGCACTGAGCCGCCCGGCTCGACGATGAACTTCACGCCTGTCGTGGCCGCGTTGTCCAGCCCGTCCCTGAACGGGAAGAACGCGTCGGACACCAGAACTATCTTGCCGCTTGAAAGCTGTTTTGCGATGTAGGCGGCCTCATTCTTGAGATATTCGGCGCGTTTGTTCTTTGAGAGGGCGGCCACGAATTCGTCGCGTTCGACTTTGGCGCCCTGAGAGGCGGCGAACTCGCGCTGGAGGTTGCCGGTGGCGCGCAGAGCGCACAGGAGGACGGAGTCTTTGCGGTTGGGTTGTCCGCAGCCCATCCCGATGACTTGGTATTTGCCCTTGGAGTATTCGCGGATGATGCTGATGGCGTTGGATTTCACGTTCTTTACGTGTCGGAGTCCGAAGTCGATCATGTCGCCGGCTCCGGCGGGAGGTTGCTTTTTAGAAACGACGCCGACCATCAGTTTCTTGCCGCTGTTTTTGCATTTGTATTCGGAGGCTTTTTTCATGAGGTCGGCCGGCTTTTTGCAGAGGTAGTAAACGTCGTCGGTCTCCTGTTCGAGCATTCCGCCTGAGACGGCGCGCAGCTTGCTCTTTGGGGCGCTCTTGAACTTGATGTCGCCGAATTCCAGCAGCCTGAGACCGGCTTTCTTTTTGCCGAGGGACTCGATGTAGTCGAGGGCTTTCTTCTCGATTTTCGGGGCGATGATAATCTCGACGAATCTGTCTTCAATGAGTTTTGCGATGCCTAGGGTCATGTTGCGGGTGAGGCAGATGACGGAGCCGAAAGCGCTGACGGGGTCGCCGGCCCAAGCGCGCTCGAAAGCCTCTTCTATGGTGGCGCCGGTGGCAAGCCCGCACGGGTTGCAATGCTTTATGATGGAGACGGCAGGGACTTTCTTGAATTCGAGGGCGGTTGTCATGGCCGCCTCGCCGTCTAGGTAGTTGTTATATCCGAGCGCTCCGCCGAAGACCTGTTTGCAGTTCGGCAGGTTGGGCCATTCGACGCCTTCCTCGCGGTATAGCCAGCCCTTCTGGTGCCAGTTCTCAGCGTAGCGGCCGAGTTGGAACCCGTCCGTGTATTTGAGCCGTTTGACCATCTTGTCTTCGAGCCTCGCGCTGAAGAACGTGTTGATGGCGGCGTCGTAGTCCGCAGTGCGCTCGAACGCTTTCGAGGCCAGCTTTGCGCGGGTGTCCAGCGTCACCCCGCCGTTGTTTGCCTTCATCTCGGCCATGATGGAGCCGTATGAAGCCGGGTCGACGACGATCGCCACGCCCTCGAAGTTCTTCGCCGCGGCGCGAACCATGCACGGCCCGCCTATGTCTATGTTTTCGACCGCCTTGTCCACAGTGCAGTCTTTTGCCGCCGTCACCTTCTCGAACGGGTAAAGGTTGCACACCACCATGTCTATCTTCGGGATGCCCAGTTCGGCGGCCTGTTTGACATGGGTCGGGTTGTCGCGCTTGTACAGCAGGGCGCTTTCATAGTTGAAGCTGATGGTCTTCATCCTGCCGTCGAAATAGTCGTCTTTCTTGTTGCCCGTAATTTTGCTGATAGGAACCACTTTCACGCCCGCGTCCTTGAGCGCCTTGGCGGTTCCGCCGGTGGAAATGATCTTTACGCCGTTGGCGGACAAAAACTTTGCGAATTCCACCACGCCTGTCTTGTCGCTTACGCTCATCACGGCGGTTTTGATTTTTAACATAGCATCCCCCTTGTGGAAATCGCCGGGAGAAAGCCCGGCGGAATATTTTGCAGATTTCGCGCTCGACGCGCGGCCCGGCGGACGGAGCCGCCGCAATGAGAGCAATTATAACCGGGGACGGCGGGCGCGGGCAACGCGGTTTGAGAAATAGTTCACAATGTCCCCCGCGCCGCCCCGGCGCGGGGTTTCCCAATGTTTTTATCTGCGAAACGATTAGCTAGCGCGTCAGTCAGCGCGTTGCCCGGCAAAGCGCCGGACGGCGGCAAGCAGGGAGCCAATGGTTATCAGTATCAGCCCGGCCCAGTACAGCCATATAAACGGCTTGAAACTGGCTTGGAATATCGCCCGGTATCCGGTTTGAGAGGCGGCTTCTGTTTCGTCCCCGGCGTCGCTCTCCGCTTCCGAAACAGCGGGGGCGGTCGCGTCGCTTTCGGCGACGGGCGCGCTCTCGGCGGGCTGCCACTCTATAGCCACTCCCCCGGTGTCGGGCATAAGGCTCGCCGCGCGAAGCCGCAGGCCGTTGCCTTTGACTACCACGGTGTCGGACTCAATGCCCTGAGCGCCCATTCTTGCGGAGGCGATCAGGTTTTCGGTCGCGCCGTTCAGCGCGGCGGATAGTTTTACGCCCACGACGCCTTCCTGCATCCGGGACGCGTCGAAGCCGTCGAAAGTTATCTCGACTCCCTCGACGAGCGCCGATTTGCCTTTCAGGAGGGTTATCACTTTTCCGGCGGGGCCGGACGCCGGAGCGTTCCCGTCGGGAGGCGCAAGCTGTACAGGAGTAAGATAGAGGTCTCCCGCGAGCATCCTCATAACGTATGGTTTGTTTACGGCCTTGTTGTGCCATTCGTCGCTGACGTATGAAATCTCGGCGGAGGCGGAGGCGGAGGCTCTGCCTCCTATTTCAATCACAACGTTGTCGCCGTACTCGAAGGGCCGTATCTCTTTGACAACAAATGTGAACCCGGCAAGCTCTTCGCTCTGGCCTTCGAGCAGTCCGAACCTGTCGGTATGCTTGGCGGCGGACGACGTTATGACGCCCACGAGAACCAGCGCGGCTCCGATATGCGCGAGGTAGGACGCCCAGTTCATCTTTCGCGACGCGGCGAAAGAGGCAAACGCCCACAGGTTCGAGACGGCGGCGGCGCAGGAAAAGAACACGAGGGCGACGGAGGTCGCATTTTTGACGTCGATGGCGACCGCGATTATCGCGCCCGCGACGCCGACGACCGCCCCGGCGGCGAACGGAGCCACTTTCAGCTTGGCCCCCGCGCGCCGCATGAAAAACGCCGGGCAGGCCGCAAGCAGGATCGCTAGAGGCAACGCCGCAACCATCGATGTCGCGTTGTAATACCTCTCGTCAAATGTAGACGTTCCTTCCGTGAACCACTTGGAGAAAATCGGCCAGTTAGTGCCCATGAACACGAACGCGAAGAACATCCACATGGAAATGACGGAGCCGTAAAGGAGAATGTCCCGCGCGTCGGATTTCGCGGCGGGTTCGGAGGGCAGGTCTTTCGACATCCTGACGCCCTGCCAGACGACGGCGGCGATCGCGACCGCCGCCGTGACTATCAGCGCCAGAAGTATCGGCAGATAGATGGAGCCGCCCTGAAAAGAGTGCACGGAAACGTCGCTCAACACGCCGCTCCTTGTCAGGAAGGTGGCGTAGAGGACGGTGAAATAGGCGATGGAGACCATAACCGCGTTCCAGAAGACGAAGCGTCGGTTGCGGTTCTGAAGAAGCAAGCCGTGGAGCAAGGCTCCGAGGGCGATCCAAGCGAAAAGAGAGGCGTTTTCGACGGGGTCCCAGCCCCAGTAGCCGCCCCAGCCGAGCACCTCGTATGCCCAGTAGCTGCCCATGAAAATGCCGATGCCGAGAATGCACCAAGAGAGGACGGCCCACGGGCGCGCCGCCTTCGTCCACGCCGTGGTTTCGCCCTTCGCCAGCCCGGCCAAGAAAATCGCGAACGGGGCCGCCGCCAGCGCGTATCCCAAGAACATCACCGGCGGATGCAGCGCCATCCACGGGTTCTTAAGCAGCGCGTTCATCCCCGCGCCGTCCGGCGCTTCCCATCCGAGCGGCGCGAACGGGCTGCCGTGTATAAGCAGCGCGCAGAGCGCAAGCTCAAGTCCCGCGAAAAAGACCATAGACCATTTCTCATAGCTCTTCATCGCGAAAGCCATGACGAGCGCGGTGATTGCCAGAAAGCAAACCCAGAGCAGGAACGTGCCTTCCTGTCCCGCCCAGATTCCGGATATCTTGTATATCAATTCCTGAGATATCTCGCTGTGCTCGAACACGTATTTGAACTCGAACCTGTCATGGACGAACAGAGAGCCGAGATAGAAGACGCCAAGAGAGGAGAGGGCGGCCTTGGCCCACAGCGCCGCGCGGCCAGCCTTGTTCCAGCCCTCCGCTCCGTCTATCGACAGCAGGTAGTAAACGAACGTCAGAATGTTAAGACACAGCAGCGCGTATATTATTATTTGTCCGAAACCCATTTACTCACCCGGTTCCTTTTGAAAAGCCTCGTCGGCTTTAGCCTCGTATTTTGAAGGGCACTTGGTAAGAATGTCCGAGGCGACGAAAACGCCGTCCTCGTACGCGCCCTTGGCGACGACTTGGGTGGCCTGCTCGAAGTTCGAAGGCAGGCCCTTCATCGTCCTGACTCGCATAACTTTTCCGTCCGGGTCGGAGATGGAGAACTCATAAGCTCCGGATTCCGGGATGAGCGCGGCGCCGGCGCTCTTCACCAGCTCGCCCATCACCTGAACCTGCCTGCCCTGAGCCTTCGCCGCCTCGTCGAACGTCACGTACGGCGTCGCGAAGTTCTTCGAGAAGTAAAACATCGCGCCGAGGCACGCGGCTATTATGACCGCTCCGATTATGTGTTTAGGTTTCATTTCTTCTCCGCCTTTTTAAGTTTTAGGTCTAGGTAAACGATGTAGACGAAAATCCCCGCGAGGGTCGTCATCGAGCACACAAGAACAGTCTGCCATTCAGACATCCCAGCCCTCCTTCCTGCGCGCTATCCGTTCGACGCGCACAGAGAGATTGTAAAGTTTCAGATAGAGAAAAGTGTATCCCGCCGCCGCGCACCAGAACACGAGCCGCATTTTGTCGTCCAGCAGCTTGCCCTGACCGTCCGCGTTGATGATGGTGTCGGGGTGAAGGCTCATGTAGACGCGGGGGATGACGAAGACAAGAAAAGGCATAACCGCGAACGCGAGTATGGCGTAGACGGCGGCCAGCCGGATGCGCCTGTCGAAGTCGGGCGTCGCCGAGCGCAGCCCGAAGTAAGCCATGTAGACAAGCAGCAACACAGTGATCGAGACTTGGCGCGGGTCCCAGTTCCAGTACATGTTCCACGCCGATTTTGCGAAAAACGCTCCGGAGATGGTCGCCAGAACGCAGAACCAAAGCCCCATGCGCGCGGACACTTCCGCCTTCATGTCGGCTTCGTAGCTGTGCCGCCTGAGCACGACCACGCTGTTCCACAGCGACATCGTGAAGGCCAGCACGGCTACCCATGCGACCGGGACGTGGAAGTAGATAACGCGCGCCGTCTCGCCGAGCACGTGCGCGGGCGGAGCCACAACGAGCGCGCCGTACAGCGTCCACGCCATGAACCCGAACAGAGCCGCCAGAAACAACATTCCCATGCCTACTGCTCCGAAAACACGTATTCGAAAAGAAAACCGCCGCCGACCGTCGCCGCAACCGCGTACGCCGCGAGGAAGACCAGCTCCCCGCCGCCTGTCCACGGAGCAGCCTCCGCCAGCGACATGCCCGTCGCCCGCACAGCCGTTAAAAACACCGGCATCAGCGCCGGAAACGCGAGCACTGGAAACAGCATCCCGCGCGCCCGCGCCTGCGCCACTATGGCCGACAGCAGCGCGCTCACCGCCGACAGCCCGACGGTCGCCAGCGCCGTCGTCAGCGCGAAATACCCGACATGGCGCATATTAACATTGAGCAATATTATAAACAACGGGGCCACTATCACAATCACGGACGACATCAGCAGGAAATTCATCGCCGTTTTTCCGTAAAAAACGTGGTCCGCCCGGCAGCACAGCCTCAGCGTGTTCATCGTCCCTCTGTCTTCTTCCTTGATAAACGCGCGGGACAGGCCGGTCATCGCCGAAAAGAAAAGGATGACCCACAGCATGGCCGACTGCAGCATCGGGTCGGTCACGGCGCCGCCGAGCGAGTAGCTGACCATCACAAGGCATGTGACGCAGAAGAGCAGGGTGGTGTTGAAGGCGTATCTGGCCCGGTACTCCTCCAGAGCGTCCTTCTTCATCACGGCCCATGCGCCCGATATGAAATCCATAATCAATCGCGCCGGCAAATGCGGCGCGCTCCGCTAGCAGAATTTATCCCCGCCGAGAGAGACTGTCGAGCCGCACCAAGCGCGTTCGGCGGGGTCGTTGGTCGCCACCAGAAGGGCGGTGGAGCCTTTGAGCGAGGCGACAATGCTCTCGACCCGCGCGCGACCCGCTTCGTCCATAAAAGACGACGGCTCGTCCAACAGCAGAGCGCGCGGCCTGTGCGCGAGCGCCGCTATCAATTTGAAACGCTGCCGCATGCCCGAAGAAAAAGTTCCCAGCGGCGCGTTAGCGAAACTTTCGAGCGAAAAAGACTCCATCAATTCCCGCTCGTACGCCTTGTCCCGCTTCGCGCCCCTTGCCCGCGACATGAAATCGAGGTTCTCCTCCGGGGATAGCTCGTCGTACAGCGACACGTCCGGCGCGCACACTCCGATGCTGTTCCTGAATTCTAGAGGTTTGCCCGACCGCCCGCCGAAAGAGCACGTCGCCGAGCCTGAACTGGGGCGGGCTAGCCCGGCGGCAATCTTTAGCAATGTGCTTTTTCCCGCCCCATTCGGGCCCCACAGGCACACAGCCTCGCCCTGCGACACGCTGAAACTGATTCCGCTGAATATCGGCCTCGGTCCGAACCGCTTGCCGACATTTTCCAGTATCAGGCCTTCCAAAAGACGCTCCATCAGGCAACTTGCGCGACAAGAATTCCGACGATGTCAAACACGGCGGCTGCCGCCGCGCGGGCGCCGTACTGATATACGATCCGTGGTTACTTCGAAAGCAGGCCTTCTATTTCGCCCGCAAACACTTCGGTGGGCTGAGCGCCGCTTATAACTTTTCCCTTCACGGTGGCCCCTGTCGCGGAACGCGCGATTACGAAGCCCGGCGTGCCGCCGACTCCCGCGGCCTGCGCTTTCTTCATGTCCTCGTTCACCCGGCTCTCGTGCTTCTTCTCGTCCATGCATTTGTTGAACGCGCCGGCGTCGAGGCCTATCTTTGCGGCCATTCTCTTCAGAGAGTCCACATCTAGCGCTTTCTGGTTGTTGTAGTGCTCGTCTCTCATTTCAAGCAGTTTGTTCTGGTCGGCGGCGCAGTAAAGCGCCTCGGCGGCCCGGAACGCCTGCGGGTGGAATCCGAGGGGGAGGTTCACATGAAAATACTTAACCTTGCCGGTGTCGATATAGTTCTTCTTTATTGTCGGGAAAGTGGCTTTATTGTACCTTCCGCAGTAGGGGCATTGCATATCCGTGAACTCGATCATGGTTACGGGAGCGTCGGCTTTGCCGAACATCACAAGCCCCGTCGTGTCCACAACAGCGCGCGACGACCTCGCCCTCACCATCAGATCGAACATCGACATAATTTTCTCTTTGTTCCATCCGGACTTGCTTAGGGACTCGGCGATCTCAAGCACGCGCTCGCCGGACTTGCAGGTCTCGCCTTCTTCCTCGGCCTCTTTGATGGTGACGCCGGATTCGAGACATACATAACTTTCCTTGATCAACTTCACCGCGTCCTGAAAGTCCGCAGCCGGTTTTAGGGCCGCCGCTTCCGTCGCCTCGATCTTCGACGAGCAGCCGCACACGAACGCGCCCGCCATCATAATCACTATCGCTCCGATGATTCTTCTGGACATTTTTTTCTCTCCGCTGTTTTTTTCGGCAGTTGCCATATATCCTCCGAAAGATTTATTCATAGAAGTATAAGACAAAACCATATAAACATTACACTTGATTGCAATTAATAATGTCACAAATACGAAAACAATCCGGCGGCGTTTGCAATCCGGCCCCGGAAAGTTTCCGACGCAAAAACCCGCTGTGAACGGGGCGCTCCGCAATGTAACGGATGTTCATTTGACAAAATATTATACTATCGCAGACCTTTTTTATCAGGCCTTTGTCTTGGCGGCTCTTTTAATCGCCGGCTTCACGGTTTTCGTTCTCATCACGGGAGCGGTGAAGTTCGACTCCCAGATGTCGGGATACTCTTTAAGCTCTCCACAACACGAACATTTGAAAACCGTCACCGGGACCTCTACGTCTTTGGCCTCTCCCCTGTTGTTGATGGGTTTTGCCTTGACGACCCAGTACGCCTTGCCTTTGGTCGCTTCGAATTTGTGAACACACGCGGCAGCGGTCGCGCGCGGTTTCTTCGCTATTCCTGTTTTTGCTGCAGCCATACTCTTTACCCCCTGTAAGTGTTTAAACATCCCAATTCCCCGGATGTTCCCCGTTTTTTAGTAAAACCGGGGCCTCTGGGGGGAGGCCCCGGTATTGATTACAGCAATCAATCTATTAAACAAAAGCTTTTTTCGCGGTATTAGCGCTCTTCGGGCAAATGTCCGGCTTCATACCTGCCCGGTCATTCGCTGTTCCAGTTTCTTTAAATCGTTCGGAACGAATATTCCGGCGATCATGAATCCCACAGCCCCGACCAGCATCGCCACCGGCAGCCACATAAATGCGAACTTTAAGCTGTACTGGTCTGAGAGATATCCGATGATAATCGGCGACGGGCCGTCTCCGAGCACATGTATCAGAAGGATGTGGATGGCGTTCATGGTCGCCCTCAGTTTCGGGTCGACCACTGAAACGAGCAGGGTGTTTTGAGGCCCGTTCACCCACGACAGCAGGAACATGCCCACTGCTATCGCTCCGACTATCGCAAGATAGTTGTCCGACATTATGAAGACGTATATAAACGGGATGCCCGCTAGGATACAGACAAAGATGATCCAGTTATACGCGCGTTTGTTTTTCTTGAACATCATGTCGGAGACGATGCCGCTGAGGACGACGCCGACCAGCATGGCGACCACCACGATCGGGCCGATTTTCATGGCCGCCTCGGACGACTCCATGCCTTTGTATCTCTCGACGAACGGGAACAGCCACATGTTCAAACCGCCGATGGCGGCGGTGAATATTACGTTTGAAAACACCATTATCACCAGCGAAGGCGTTTTCCACAGCGGAGAGTAGTCGATTTTGCCTTTGGCGTTGATCGCGGCGGCCTGCGACTCGGTCAGGTAATCCTCGGTTCCACCCTTGACCGGCTCCTTTAGCATGAACGCCATCAGCGCGAAGATTAGTCCCGGAGGCCCCAGAATCCAGAATATCCATTTCCAGTTGTCCGAACGGCGAAAGTAGAACTTGGACTCGTTGGATATGGAAATGACGGCTTTCTGGTATTCAGGCATATCAGATATTTCCCGGAGAGCCTGCAGATCGTCCTTGGTCATGATGCCTTGGTAGGCGAGCAGTCCGGCTTTCTCGTCAAATACGAGCTTGCCTTCGTACTTGGAGGGAAGCTTGAAGTGAGACGGCAGTTGTTTCAACTCTGCGGTCACCAGTTGAAGATCGTCGTCCTCGCGGTCTCTGACTGTTTCAGTGAAAGACGAGGCGAACTCAAGCAGACTGCCTTCAGGCTCGGCTTCGCCCGCGCGGTAATCCACGTTGAACAGCAAGGTGCGGGCGTCGGCCTCATTCTTCTTGTCTATGTTGGACAACACGACGGACAACGGCTTGCCGCCGCAGTCGAAATCGTAAGACACGAGCCTGTCTTTCGTCTGATGGAGGCCGTTGTAAACGCAGTCGCCCGCCTGTTCGCCCTGCGAGTAGGGCGTCAGCTTGGCCATGCGTTCGAGGTCGAACTTGTCTGTTTTCTTTAAGATGACGCCGGCGACTATAATTGCCAGCGCGCCGCCGATGAGCATGGCGGACATGAAAATCGAGATTGCGGTGGCGCGCTTGTTGCGCGGAAAATAGTCAGCGATGAGCGCTGTTCCGGAGGGCGCGTAGATGCCTTCCCCGGCTCCCACCGCCGCCCGCGCAGCGAAAAATCCGATGAATGATTTGCAGAAGCCGGATGTTGTCGCCGAGATGCTCCATACCAGCGCTCCAAGCCCGACGAAGAAGGTTCTCTTGCCTCTGTCAGACGCGAACCCCATCGGCAGCGATATAATCGCGTACACGAACGTGAACGCTCCGAGTATCCAGCCCAATTGGGTGTCGGACGCGCTGAAATATCTCTTGAGGTGCTCCATCGCCGGCCCGATGCTCAACCTGTCCACATAGTTCGACGTGTTGATCATCACCATCACGAAGAGCGCGTACCACGAGTACCTCATTGATATGGGCTTCTGTTGTTTTTCAGGCATTCCCGGCTCCTCTCTCAGTGTGTTGTTCTTGTCCCGCTCTGCCGCCGTCCCTCTACTTCGCCACAATGCTCACAAGCGCCGAGTTGCCCTTTGGGTTGCGGTTCACTATCACTTTTGCGATCTGTTTTCCTTCGATATTCTTCTTCACCCTGTCGAGGGCGAGGGAAGTTTCCCGCAGTTCGTCGTCGGGGGCGGAGGCGGATGCCTCGAACCTGTCGCGCACTTTACCGTTTATCTGCACCACCACCGTCACCGCGTCCGCGAGCGTGAGGGCCTCGTCGAATTCCGGCCATTTCTGTTTGAATATGCTGTCCGCGCCGCCAAGCTCCTTCCAGAGTTCTTCGGAGAAATGAGGCGCGAGCGGCGCTATAAGGACGAGGAACGCGTCGACCGTTTCGCGGCTGACCGCCAGCCCGGCGTTCTTCTCGTCGGCGACGAAGTTCACGAACTCCATCAGCGCGCTGATTATGGTGTTGAAACGGAATGATTCGAGCCGCTCCGTGCAGTTCTTGATGAGGGCGTGTCGGGCGCGGAGCATTGCCGGGTCGTCTTCCGCGCCGGCTTTCTCCTTCATCTCCAGAGTCCAGCGCCAGCCGCGCTTGAGGAACCTGAAAATCCCCTCGATGCCCCGGTCGTTCCATTCGGATTCCGACTCCGGCGGCCCCACGAACAGCTCGTATATCCTCACCGTGTCCGTCCCGTAGAGCGTCACCAACTCGTCCGGGCTGACCACGTTGCCTTTCGATTTGGACATCTTTTCGACTTTGCCGCTCTTCTCGCTGTGGCGGGTTATCATCCCCTGATTAAACAGGCGGGTGAACGGCTCGTCGAACTTTACCGCTCCGATGTCGAACAGGAATTTGACGAAGAACCGGGAGTAGAGCAGATGGAGTATGGCGTGCTCGATGCCGCCGACGTAGAGGTCGACTGGCAGCCATTTGTCGAGCGCCGCCGGGTCCGCCACTCCGCCGTCGAACTTCGGCGAGGCGTACCGCAGAAAATACCACGAGGAGCCTGCCCACTGCGGCATGGTGTCCGTCTCGCGCTTCGCCGGGCCTCCGCATTCCGGGCAGGTCGTGTTCACCCAGTCCGTCATCGCCGCCAACGGCGACTCCCCGGTCCCCGTCGGCTCGTAAGATTCGACTTCGGGGAGCGTCACCGGAAGCTGGTCTTCGGGGACGGCCACCCATCCGCACTTCTCGCAGTTCACCAACGGAATCGGCTCGCCCCAGTACCTCTGCCTCGAATATATCCAGTCGCGCATCTTGTAGTTGACGGCTTTTTTGCCCCGGCCTTTTCCGGCCAGCATGGCGGTGATTTTCTCTTTTGCCTCCCGCCAGTCCATTCCGTCGAATTCGCCGGAATTCACGAGGCGTCCGTCTTCAATATGCGCTTCCGTGAGAGCGCCGGAGGCGTCCCTTTTCGCGTTCTCGCTGTATATCACCTCGATAATCGGGATGCCGAACTTGGTGGCGAACTCAAAGTCGCGCTCGTCGTGCGCCGGAACCGCCATTATCGCGCCCGTTCCGTAACCCATCATCACGTAGTCCGAAATCCAGATAGGTATTTCAGCGCCGTTCACCGGGTTGACGGCATACGCGCCGATAAACACTCCCGTCTTGTCCTTTTTCACGTTCGCGCGGTCGATGTCCGTCTGTTTGCGCGCCCACTCGACGTATTCCCTGATTTCCGTTTCCTTCGCCGGGTCGCAGATTTCCGCCACCATCGGGTGTTCCGGGGCGAACACCATGAACGTCGCGCCGAACAGAGTATCGGGCCGGGTGGTGTACACTGTGACATCCTTGCGGGAGCCGTCCCGGGCGCTGATCGCGGTGAACACCACGTCCGCCCCCTCGCTGCGACCGATCCAGTTTCTCTGTAGCAACTTAACCTGCTCCGGCCAGTCGAGCTTGTCCAAGTCGGTCAGCAGCCGCTCGGCATACTTCGTTATCCTGAGCATCCACTGGTTGAGGTTCTTTTTATCGACGGCCTCGCCGCACCTTTCGCAGACCCCGTTGACCACTTCCTCGTTGGCGATGCCTGTTTTGCACGAGGGACACCAGTTGATGGGCATCTCTCTCTTATAGGCCAGCCCGGCCTTGAACATCCGGCTGAATATCCACTGCGTCCATCTGAAATAGTCCGGGTCGGTGGTGCTGAACTCCCGCGACCAGTCGTACATCGCGCCGATCTCCTTGAGCTGCCGGCGGATGTTGTCCACGTTTTTCTTGGTGTTTTCCCTCGGATGGATTTTCTTTTTTATGGCGTCGTTCTCGGCGGGCAGCCCGAAAGCGTCCCATCCCATCGGATGCAGCGTGTTGAAGCCGCGCAGCGTCTTGTAGCGCGTCACCACGTCCGACAGCACATAGCCACGCCAGTGGCCCACGTGAAGCCCCGCCCCGGACGGATACGGAAACATGTCCAGACAGTAATATTTCGGTCTGGGATCATCGTCCTTGCAGGTGTGCATCCCGCTTTCTTCCCAGCGCCGCCGCCACTCTGCTTCAAAATTCTCAAAGTCGTATTCTCTCATGGCCGTGCGAACCTTTCCAGTCTAAGCTCCTACCAAGCAGATAAATGTATCATAAAACGGACATTTTTTCAAAGAAATCCGCGCCTATTAACAGCGCCTCCGGCGGCCAAAGAGAAACTTTTGAAAAAGTTTCTCTTTGAAATCTCTTCAAAACGTTTCAATGGTCGTCGCGAACAGACGCTCAAAACGCGTCTATTCCCGACGCCCCATGTAAAATCATTTAAGAATAGGATTCCACTGAAAACCCTTTCCCAATATCTTTTCACATGAGCGCGGCGGAGCGAAGGCGCGAACGCGCCCGATTCGCCGCGCGCATAGAAACGTTTTGAAAGGGATTTTAAGGGAAAACTTNNAAGTTTTCCCTTAACTCTTACTCTTTTCTTTTCTTTTCTGCCTTTTTTCCCAAACGCGCGCCGCTGGCGCTCGGCGCGCGTTATCTTACGTCGTACAGAGGATCGCAGAGAAGCGTGTTTGCGGACACCGGGACAGATTTGCCGAAGTTCTTTTTTAGAACAGCTAGGTCATGGATGGATATCTTGCCGTCCATATTGAAGTCGACCGCGGGGTGATATTTCGCGTCGCCCGCAATCGCGCCGAACCGATATTTGAGAGGCTGCAGATTGGCGACATGCACCGTCGGGCGGCAAGTGGGATTGCCGACATCGCCTCCGCCTGCGGAGTCTCCGAAGGGCGCTGCGGCTGGCGCGACAGTTGTAGATGTTGTCGCGCTGAGACTGCCCGCAGACTTCAGCGTCACCGCGCATTCGCCGGGCGCTGAATCCGTTGCGCATCCCATCATTGCCGACATTCCCGGCTCCCATGTTCCCGCCGTAAACACAGCCCTGATGATGTACTGGCTCGACGCGTCAACGCATTCGGAGCATGTTCCCGTTCTCATTCTAAAATCAGGCACGTTCCCGCTCATGTCCGGCTGCGCGGATTTGACGACCGTTTTTGTCGCGGCTTCGACCACTTCAACTCTTACGCCGGGCAAAGGCGTTTCGACCTTTCTGAACCCAGTCGCCGCCCCCGCCGCCGCAAGACATCCCGGCTCTCCCGCCGCGCATGTCTCTATCTCATACCGCGTGAGCGGTTTGCTGAACTCGATCGACACCGGACACTCATTTGGATCGATCGCGCACGGGTCTTGAGTTTCCAGCCTGACCGGCGACGGGGAAACAGCTATCTGCGATTCGCCGCATGATAGTCCGGTGTAGCTGACGCCGAGGTAGTAATCGCCGGAAACAGCTACAGGCATGCTGTAGAAAGAAAGCGGTTCCTGTCCGAGTTGTCTGTCATGCGCGCCGGGCACATGGCTTGCCGTCAGTCTGCCATAAGGCGTCAAGCAGGACGCCGGGTTAGAGTTCGCGCAAAGATACACATGATATCCCGCGCCCATTCCGTCGTCATCCGCCGAGTTCGTCCATCCCGCGCGCGCTCCGTAGTATGTCGGCGCTGTCTCGAACGCTTCCACAGCCGTCGGCGGTAGGCAACTGTCCGACGGCAAACAATAGCCACAGTTCGAAATATCCGAAGCAGTATAAACGGAACTAGCGTTTCCGATCGGGTCCATCGCCGTCGCGCAGTACACATACTCCGTATTGGTCGTCACGGATTCATCAATATAGTTCAGAGCCGTCATTGGGGAAGCATTGATTTTTGAGAATTTTGCCGCAGAGTCGCATGTCGCCAAGTTTCCTTCGCATCTATGGACATCGTAAGTGATGGAATTCTTATCCGACACCTCGCTCCAAGCCGGAGAGCAAGAGAACATATCAAATGCGACAGGCTGTGTCATTACGGGTTTTGCCGGAGGAATGGGGTCTTCCGGTGGAACACATACGACCGGCCCGGAAGACGCGGGCGCGGGCGTCTCCCGGGAATATCGGTCGTACATGTTGTAAGCGTAAACTCTGTAACAATAGGCAATGCCGTTTTCGAGAAGAACGCCGGAGTCCGTATAGCTTGTCTCTCCTCCGGCGGACACAATTTTTATAGGAGTTCCCGATCCGGGATCCGGGGTCTGAGCGCAACTCCCTTCGACCGCGGGCGCACGCATTATCTTATATCCCACGAGTTCATGCGGCTCCGGATAGTCGCAGTCCGCGAAAGTATTGCCCTCATCGTCCGCGCAAACCTTGTTCCATTCTATCTTGCAGGACTGGCCGGCCGGTTCGCTCATAACTGTCTGGTTTTCGGGCCAAGCTGGAGCCGTTTCCATCACGACATCGCTAATTACCAAGCACTTCCTATAACGGAACGACGTATCGAAAGCGCCGCAGTTTGCGGTCTGGTTTTCGGGACATGTGCCTGCGGCCTTGCAGTTGTCGCAAGCCTCCACCCAGAAACACCATTCCTTTTCTTCGTTGCCGAAAGCGGTGTCGTTGGAATACGACATCGGATTCAAAACCGACGGCTGCGCGATTAGGGAGAAATTCAATTTTGAGTAGCCGACCGGGCGGCCCTCAACATCCGCGCCGCATGAAGAAGGCGTTGCTTTATCGCAATAATAGACATTGTATCCGCCGCCCCCGGCCAGATCCGCCTCGGAGCCGGGATCCCAGTTGACATTCACGCCGAATCTGCCGAGCAACAAAACGACTGAAGGCTCCACCTTCTCCGGCGGCTTCAGGTCTTGCGGCGCGCAGACGGTCGGCTCAGACCATGCCGACTTGTTCCCGCCGACATCCACCGCGCGGACCTGATATGAATAAGGCGTCATATTTACAAGCCCTGATTCTATGTGGTAATCCGTCAGAATCGTGTTCGTATTTATCTGAACGCCGTCCCGTCTGATGTCGAATCCATAGAGAGAAGGGTCTGAGGCCCTGTCCGCCGTCCACTCGCAGGAGCAAACCCCGTCGCTTCCTAGAGGCGTTGCGCAGGAGAAATCCGAAATCATGAATTCCAAAGGCGCATCCCAATCCTCAGGTGTGCATACCGCGCTGTTCCATCGATAAACCGGTGTTTCTTGATTGCCGGGTTCTGCGGATGTATTTACTGCGGAGAAATAGAAATACCTTGGACTTCCGTTCAATTCGCCTACTGGTATGTTGAATGTTTTCGTGTAAAGAGATGAGCCGTTTTCCGGGAAGTTTGCAGGACCGGACAGAGATTCCACAAGCGTCGCCGTGTTCGCGTCGTTTACGGTGTTGTAATAGACGTTGTAATAAGTTGTAAAATATTTGTCTGGCGAGGGAAGGATTTCGAAAACGCAGTCATTGCCTGCCGCAGGCGGCGCGGCCCCTTGCTTGACGCAAGTTGATGTCGACCCTTGTCCGCCCGACTTGCAGGTGGTTGATTTTACTAACGGATTAGTCGGCCTTGGGATAGGATGTCCCGGCAAACTCTTGTAATCCTTTATCATCTGCAGTCCGGGAGCCATATCGACAATGTAGAATGGCGTTCCTCCGGACAACCGTACCTTTCCTGTCAGAAACACCATCGTTGAGCTTTTGCTCGACGAGCCGATTAATGTCTTTCCGTTTGGCAAGGCGTTTTTAACTATAAATCGCGGTTCGCTATTGTAGTAGTTGATTCTCAACCTTGATTCGGTGTCTGTTCCCACAAAAATCCTGCATCCAAGCGGGTCGGGGGTATTCGGGTTGGTCACGCAGTCGCCGTTCCAGAGAACTTTGCTCGGCCAAGAGATAGCTTCGGTTTTTGGCGAGAAGGTCAACGCGAAAGCGTTCGGAAAGTGCATGTCTGCGGGATTCGGGTCTATGATATCCGGGTTGTAGATTATCATCAGATAGCCTTCAATTGCGCCCGATCCTGATTGAGGAGGTTGCGCCCCAAGCTTTATCCTTGCGCACAACACATCTTCACCGGGCAGTTCTCCGAATCCTTTTCCCGCCCCGACGGAAAAACCGTGAACGTCGATTATCTCCCAGCCTGAGACAACAGATTGATTCCCATTTTCGTCCGGAACTCCGCATGTGTCTCCCACAGGGTCGTTGATGGTATAAGAGGTTCCGCATACAGGGGCGCCCTGCTGGTTGACGGAGCAACGTTCGTGGCTCGACATCTGCGCGCAGTTGTTTGTGGCGGGCGTTTCATAATGGGAATTCCACGAAGATAGCGAAGCGCAGGGCGCGTTTTCCGGACTGGGGAGTTGTGAAGCGACATTTCCCCTGCTGTCCGCCGCAACGATGTAATATGTGAGTGAATCGGAAAGTGTCATTGCGGCCAAATCGATTTCGCCCTCGAATTTGCCAGAATTGGAATTATAGGACATCGTGACGTATTGCGTTGCGGCAAAATTATCGTTAAACCGGTAGTAGAGCCTCGGGTTGTCGCTGCTGTGGCACGCGCCCACGCCGTTCGGATTGGGGATGCAGGGGGGATTAGGAGAAATGGCCGGGTCGGGCCTGCCCCACCAATCCGCCATCGCGCAGTCGTTCTGATCGCAGTCAACGCCGCAACAGGATTGCATTTGCTCCTGTCCTTCTATGGTCGCGTAAACTTTCATTTTTGCGCCCATTACCGCCGATGAATTGACTATCCCCGTAATTATCGGCGGTTGCGGCATCGTTGGAATGTAGAAATAGAACTCTACATCGTCCGCTGCCGCCCTGCTCGCGGCGCAAAATATCATTGCCGCAGCAGCTATCGCGGCAACTGTTCCTAATCTCGCTTTTCGGCTCGTTTTCGATTGTCTATTCATCCGGCAAGACCTCCGTTTTGCGGCGCCGGGCTTCTTTCAACTCCCCGCGCGCGGCTCCGTCAATTTTTACTCTTCCCCCTACCGGCCCGCGAACAGCGTTGAGAACCGTTCGGCGACGTCGGATTGACAAACGAAAACAAGGCTGCCCGATAAATATATATCAAATTTGTTGCCAACTTGCGACAAACACCCCTAAAAAGAAATCGTTTATTAAAGCCGATATTTATTTCGCCGCTCTTTCGGTATTCCAGATTAAAGGCCAAACTGTGACTTTTTTGTCACAAAAACGGAGCAAAAAGCGGCAGAAAAGACAAAAAAGCCAATGAGATGCCTCCGGCGGCCAAAGAGAAACTTTTGAAAAAGTTTCTCTTTGGAATCTCTTCAAAACGTTTCAATGGTCGTCGGGAGAGAATCGCTGACGCGCTTCCTCTCCCGACGCCCCATGTAAAATCATTTATGAATAAGATTCCACTGAAAACCCTTTCCCAATATCTTTTCACATGAGCGCGGCGGAGCGAAGGCGCGAACGCGCCCGCTTCGCCGCGCGCATAGAAACGTTTTGAAAGGGATTTTAAGGGAAAACTTTTTCAAAAGTTTTCCCTTAACTCTTACTCTT
>DIWT01000024.1 GCA_002435745.1 bacterium UBP15_UBA6099 | reverse complement strand
ACTAGTAAAAGGCCAAAGTCCAGGGAAAGAACCCTTTTCAAAGGGTTTTTTCCCAATCGCCGAAGGCGAAAACCGATTCTATCGGTTTTTCGTATTTAATCTTATCGCCGCAAGATAAAACAGAACCGGGGCGGCAGCCCACACAACCTGAATGAGCGCCGTTATGTTGTGTCCGTTGAAAAGGAACAACACGGGGTTCCACGGATATTCGATGTAAGACCAGCCGTCGTTCATCGTGCTGGAGAGTTCCACCAGCAGGGCAGACGCTTGGCCCCAGAGCAAAAGAACCGCAAGCTCACGGAACCTGAAACTCTGGAAATGCGGCCCCCGGCACAAACCCATGACCAGCCGCGCGCCTATCACGAACAGCAACCCGTCCCAGAGCGAATGACATATCAGGAACACGACATAATGCGCGGGCAGCGGATTGTGCCAGACGATTATCGGCAACGCGGTGGCTTCCCCGCTCAATATGAATATCGGCGCTTCCCATAACGTTCCGAGCAACGCGCCGAGCCAGAAAACCCGCCACATGAAACCGTCTATCCGCCCGCTCCTGAGCATCAGAAACAAAACAACCGGAGACAAATAACCCGCCAGCAGATCGAGATAGTAATAATACTCTTTGAAAAGCTCCATCATTACCCGCCGCTCTCTGATTTACTATCCCCTGATACACGCTACATTATACACCCCCCGCGCGAAACCCAACGCCCTTGCCGACATAACTGTTTTTCTTGCCACAAGCCGTTTTGTAAGCGTTTTTCTCGCCTCGTAAGTGTTTTTCTTGTCAGGCCAAGAATCCTACGGCGTCGCTTTCGTAGTATGCCGGAGCTTATGTCTTAGTCAGGCCATGACAGTTCCCAGATAAAACCTTAATTCACGACGCTTGCCGTCAGCGTTACACGCAATGGCATTTTCACAATGTTTTCCTAAGCAAAACTGTTAATGACTCGACTTTAATCTGGTTGCTCCAAATACCGTTTGCTTTGCAAGGATAAATAAAAAACTCACCCTAGTCCTTTATCTTTGTGTTTTTCGATTTTGAAGTTATATGCTTCAGAACTATTTGGAGGATTTAATGTGTTCATCAAGTTAGCCATTTCTTCTATAGCAGTAGAAAAGGCCTCTGCAAGAAGAACAGCCTCACTTGGTTGCTCACCAAGGATAACTAAACCGTCCCAATACATTTTTAACTGATATAGATGTATTGGTTGAGCCATTCCCACCTTTAACTCATAAATGATAATCTTTTCATTTGTTTTTCTATACACATCAATTTTTGTACCGGTAGGCCACACACATTTATCAGTCGTAATGGTGTCGTCTGTGGAAGTTGCTTTTAACATTTCAACCCATTTGGTTCTTAATCTGCTTTCACTTGCTTCTCTTATACCCCTCTGTGGTTTAATATCTCTAATCTTTTCAAAAACCTTTTCCCAATTAATATCATCAAGGTTAAAATCGGTTTTGTTATTAATTGTCGCCAATATGCCACGTTCAACATTATCTGGTATTAGCAATTCTCCAACAAAATCGTTATAATCATTATGCCGTGATATTTTCCATATCGTTTCAAATTGTCGAGTAGCAATTACTCTTTTTCCCAGCCGAATATCAATACCTTGCGTAGGGATGTTAGCTTGATAATAATATCTTGCTCTGCTCCCTCTAACAACTGAGTCTCTTTTTACTTCGTCCAAAGAACCGTATCGATATGTAAGTTTATATGATTTCCCTCCCAATTCAACTTCAGGATAAACAGTACTCATATTTCCTAGTGGCACAGGTATGGGAGGAACCTGCACGGAATTATTGCCAACAGAAACAATAATCACACCAGAATGGTCATAAGTAATTGTATCCTGTTCTAAATACCCTCTATATAGAACTCCAAGATGTTCCACTAACCAATCTCTAAGTGTTATCAAATCACTTGCAGGAGCGCCTCTTCCTTGCACCGTTCTTACAAATGATAGCTTCACTTTTACTGAAACAATCGAAGTTAAATCAACAGGAAGAAAATCAACAACAGGAAGAGCATCAATTTCTTTAATTGTCATCTCTTGTTTAAATGGACCTTCGACAAGATAAACTTTGTTTTGCTCAATATCTTTTGTCCAAAGCTGCCAAATACCATTGCCTCCAGATAATGTAGCTAGCGAATTCTTCAAACCAAAACCATGTTCATTCAGCCTATTTTCTTGTGTTGCTGATTCGCCTAATTGGAGTGCCCGACGAAGTATATCAAGAGTCATCCCATTGCTGTTGTCGCAGATATATAGATTTATGTAATCATCATCGACTTTTTGCAACATGATATCTACCCTAAACTTCTTGTTTAAAGCACATGCGGCAATTGCATTATCCACCAATTCTCCAACACACTGATGGAAAAGCATGTTTTGTTTTGCAAGTCCACGAAAAATCCCTTCATTTGCGATAAGCTTAACCTGATGTTCTGACATGATAATCTCCTTATAGTTCATTTGTTCATTCCGACATTCCACATATCAAGTCCAGAAACTGTCCGTAACTGACCTTGCCCCTCAGAAAATCCGGAGCACCACCCATCAGATTGCATGATTGCCAACGACTAATAATTATATTACCATAAATGGCCTTGAAGAAGCACCTCCGTGCTTGAAAATAAGTTCTCAGCTTTAATACGCATTTATAGAGATGGTCACACGCATATATGGCATGTATTTGGGGTCAGAACGAGACAGAATAATGAAAACCTAATACTCCACAACAAGGATGACAAATAGCACACATGTGATAACTTAATAGAGAACTTGTACTCAAGGGATCAAAAAAAATTGTAGTTTAGGATAGAGACGAGAGTAGGCGATAGAGACGTCTTAGGGTTGTGAACGCTGAAAAAGCGGGGACAGGCAGCCGCAAAAGATGCGTTGCCAGTCCCCGTTTTTCGCTTGTGTCGCGGCGAAATATGTCTCATGCACCCACAAGCAAAAAACGCTTGAGGGTGGCACCCGGAAAGGCTGGTTTTCATGGTGGGAAATCATACACCAACCCCTAAGCAAGTTGGGGGGTGGCGACCATAAGTCCGTTGTGGGTAATTGCGAATGATGAGCGCCCACATGCAAAAAACGCTTGGGGGTAGCACCCTTCTTTTTTCCTAAAGCGGGAGCGGGGAATTGATTTCTGGTTCTCGCTATGGGAAAGGAGCCGGTTTTTGGGATGAACGAAGTTCAGCGAAAACCGGCGTCCGGGAGTTTTTTTGGAAGGGGCGCGGGGAAACCTATTTTTGCAAAAAATGGTTTCCCCGCACACATACAATACAAAAAATCCTCATAAAAATGCCCCGCATACAAACGAAGAATTTTTAAACCCGAAAAAGCCGATAGAAGAGGTTTTCGCCTTCGGCGATTGGGGAAAAACCCTTTGAAAAGGGTTCTTTCCCCAAACCCCATTTCCCAAACTTCTCACATCTTTTTTGTGCGATATAGCTATTTCTTTTTCTTGTGGGCGTCAGGGGCGGGGGGGACAGGTTTTTTGAATTTTAGAATCCAATTTGCATTTCCGGATTCGGCGGGGGTGAACCTTACGGTTATCACTCTGCCTTCCGGCGAAAGCTCCGCTGCCGCCGGAGCGCCCGCGACTTCGGCTCCGGCAAACTCATAAGGCTCAGGCGCGTGGAATGTCAGGGCGTAATCGAACCCGGCGACGGAGTCCTGAGAGCCGCGCAGTTCGAGCGCGGCTTCGTCCCAAGAGACGGAGCGGATGTCTGTGGCGCCCATCGTTACGTGGCGGTTGGAGGCGATGAATTGAGGCCTGTCTAGAGCCTCGACGACCGCCGCCACCTGAACGGAGTGAGGGGCCAGCCGGACGGCGTGGCCGAATTTCGGATTTCCGAGATATTTGCCGTTCCAGAAATCAAAAACATGGCACTGGGCGTTGGGTGAAAGGCCGAGGCTTGAAAACGGAATATGAATCAGGCGGGTTTCGGCTAAGATGGAGGCTCCGGTGTCCTTGTTGTCGCCCCAGTTGAAAATGCCGAGGATGTGGCGGGGAGAGTCCGGGCCGTCGAGCCGGAGGGAGAGGATTTCTGGGTAGTCTTTAGTAAAGAGGTCGAGAGGGCGCGCTCCTTTGGGAAAGACGGGGAGAACGGCGCGGGCGATTGCCAGAGCGTCGGGAGTCATGTCGGCGGGCGGGTCGGCGATTTCGAGTATCTGGCCGGAGAGCGCGACGGCGCTCGCCCACGCTATCAGGGCGTCCTTCGGCAGAGGGTCTTCCCCCCACCTTTTCGCTGTTTCGTCCGACCCGGTGTAGATGACGTCCGGGTCGTTGTGCCACAGGACGTTGTTGAGGAACTGCCGCCGGATCATAGAGGAGAAAGCGGGTTTGAACCCCTGCGCGGCGTACCCTTTTTCCTCTCCGATGCGCGGGGCGGTGTCCAGCCCGGTTCTCATGCCGTCCACCAGACCTGCGTGGATGCCGACGGGCACGCCGACGGCGAGTATGTAAACGTCAGGCCCGGCGGCGGCGCGGATGGCGCGAAACGCTTCCCTGAATATCTCCGCGCGCGTCCTGCCCTTCGCCGCGTAGCTCCTTCCCAGAAGGGAATAGTAGGTGAAATCGACTTTGATTATCCCGAAGCCCCATTCATGGACCAAGCGGGAAATCGTCCCGCTCATCCAAGCGAGGGCGTCCGGGTTGGAGATGTCGAGCGCGCGCTCGCTGGACGGTATGATGGCCGAGCCGATGACGTCCGGGTCGAGGAACCATCCGGGGTTGTCGCGGCAGACGGGGGAATCGGCCGCCACTGAGAAAGGAGAGATCCAGATGGAGGGAGTCAGCCCGCGCGCGCGTATCGCGTCCGCCAGCGCCTTCATCCCTCCGGGGAACTTTTCATTCGGCTCCCAGTCGCCTCTTTTTCTTTCCCATCCGCCGTCGATGTGGAACGCGTTGAGGCCGAACGGGGCGAGTTTTTCGGAGGCGGCGTCGAGGTTGTCCAGAATGACCTTTTCATTTATGTCTGTTGAATATTTTGAGTACCAAGTGTCCCAGAAAGTCGGCACGGGGCGGAGGAGTGAAGCGGGGACGCCGTTTTCCACCGCTGAAGCGCGCGCGAAAACGTCCAGCGCGCCGAGAGGGGCGTCCCAAGCGCCCATGATGAAGAAAGGGTCGGATTCGAGCGCGGAGTACGGGCCGACTCTGCGGGCGGGGGAGAACGAGGAGCGGGCGTGGAACAGGCCCAGCCCGCGCCTGCCGGTGCGCGCGTCCAACGCAGGCTCGACCGCGCCGCCGCCGGTGGACACCGACCCGAACGCCGCGCGCTGCGACAGGAACCCGCCGACCAGAGCGCGTCCCGATTTCTCGTCGTACAGCGCGACGCTCCAGTTGCTGTCCGACCCGTCGATAGCCCGCGCTCTTCTCACCCAGAAATCGAACTCCAGCCTGTGTCCGTTCTCAAGCGCCACCACGTCCGCCGGGTCAAGTCCGAGGAACACGCCCGCCTCGCCGCCTCCGTCCACCACAATCGGCGACAGCCTTTTGGCTCCGATGGACTTGTCCGAAACGTTTTGCGCCGCGACGCTCATAATGATGAACGGTTGGTTGTCGTAAACGCGGAAGGTGTGAACGACGTCCGGGTCGGTCCCGGAGCCGGTGGCCGTGACGCTGACGGAAGCGCCCTTGCCATGCGCGTCCTCGATGTCTTCGAAGAACCAGCCGAGTTTGGCGGCTCCGCGAGGCGAGAGCGTAGTTTCCTTGCCGCCCGCCGTGACGACGACTTCCGCGCGCGCCCCCCGCGCCACCGTTTCGCCGTTTGTCCTCGCGATGTCGAACGTCCCGGCATCCATGTCGTAAATCACGGCAAGCTGAGCGCCCATGGCGAACAGCCGGTTGTCTTTCCTAGCCACCGGGGCCGCGCTTGCGGCGGAACACACAAACAGCAACATGACGGCGGCGACCGCGCGCGCCGACATCGTTTTCACGGCTTCTTTCATAATCCCACGCTCCCGCGAAACATTATACCGCCTATTCAATCCGAAAAAACCTTTTGGAACGTTTTTCGCCTTCGGCGATTGGGGAAAAACCCTTTGAAAAGGGTTCTTTCCCCAAACCCCTTTTCCTAAACTCTTCGCATTTTATTTGATTGGTCGATGTTGAGAATACAACGGAGCTCTTGGAGAGCCGATTTTGTTGAACTGCGTTCAACACAAAATCGGCTTCTGAACATTCGCGTCATTGCCCATGGCCCGGATTTTTCACGAGAAAATCCGGGATATATGGTTTTGCCGCTTTCCCTCTTCTTTCCCAGCTCAACATTTTTTTTGCCGTCAATGCCGCGAGCTCGGGAATCGTTTTATATCGCGCATTTCCGCGCCGCGTCCCGGTTTGTGAATTTTTTCCTTTACAATCGCGCGGGCGTTCTGATAACATTCATATCGCAACATCAAATCAAAATAACGCTTGTTTAAGGGGGAAAAGAATGGCCATACTTAATGATTTCAAATTAGACGGAAAAGTAGCGGTGGTCACCGGGGCCGGGCGCGGAATAGGCCAGACGGTGGCGGTAGCCCTCGCGGAAGGCGGCGCGAAGATCATCGTCAACGACCTTGACATCGAGCCGGCGAACGAAACTCTCGAACTGGTCAAGAAGGCTGGCAGCGACGGCGTCGCCATCGCGGGCAACGTCGCCTCCAAAGACGACGTGCAGAAGACGGTCAAGACCGCCCTCGACAAGTTCGGCGGGCTGGACATCATGGCGAACATCGCGGGCATCACCCGCGACGGCATGCTCCACAAGATGTCCGAAGATATGTGGGACTTCATCGTGGATGTGAACATGAAGGGCACGTTCTTCTGCTGTCAGGCGGCGATGGCCGCCATGCGCGACCTCGCGAAAGCCGACGGCAAAGAGAAAAAATCCCGCAAAATCATCAACACCTCCTCAGTCGCGGGGCTGTTCGGCAACAAGGGTCAGGCCAACTACTCGGCGGCGAAATCCGGCATAGTCGGACTCACCAAGACAGTCGCCATCGAAGGCCTCATGTTCAATGTGCAGTGCAACTGCGTCGCCCCCGGCTGGATCGACACCCGCCTCACTCAGAAAAAACCCGAAGGCTCCGACATCGGAATCCCCGATCAGGACAGACAGCAGTCCCTGATGTACATGAATTTCATGGGAATCCGCATGGGCGCGCCTATCGACATCGCCCGCGTGGTCTATTTCCTGTCAACCTCCGGCTCCGACTACCTGACCGGAGTGACGCTGAACGTGAGCGGCGGCCTCAAGACCTGAACCGTCGCCCGCGCGCAACGCAACCGCGTCGCGCGTTCCGAACCCGGAACATCCATTAGTTTCGGATTTAAGAAAACCAAAACCGCCCCGACTCACATCGGGGCGGTTTTTTTAACTTATGCCAGTTCTGAATTGGTTTTACCCATCTCACACCCACAACGGGGTTGTGGGTGGCGCCCGTCACAATGGGCAAAATCAAATAATACATCGTATATACCCTGCCGCCCCGTCGAACCACTGAACACACATCGATGCCTGCCTTCATGCGCGCAATTAACAGATCAGCAAAATGCGCGAGCGACCGATAAGAGACAACAAGCAAACGACAAACAGCAATAATTTATTGGAGAATATGGCGAACTGATTTATTTCGGCGCTATAATCAATTTCTAAAATAGAAACACCTGTTGATAAGAATAATGTGCGGCAGCCGTACCAAGAGAGATAAGGCATTCTGTGATTTGACTGTAATGCGTGTTTAGAGAAGCCGCAATCACGGCGCATAACCTGTGAGTTATTATTTTTTGAAACAGGTTGACGCGCCATAACTTAAAGGTTATCATATAATGACGCTGAAAAAAGAGCTTGCATTTAAAGGCGACAGTTACGAGATATGTTTCTTGGCGAGGAATGACAGATGTGAATCAAAAGACTTTCTGAACAAGGCCAGAATCGAGAATAAGGCGGCGTTTATAGCGATAATCGCCGTTTTGGAGCGATTTGCGGAACGCGGCGCGCCTAACAATGAGAATCAATTCAGGAGAGTCAGGCAGAACATTTATGAGATTAAGGTGAAATCATTCAGAATATTCGGTTTTTTTGAAAACAGCGGCTCATTCATTTTGACCAATGGATGTAAAAAAGGGGTAGAAGACGTTCAGACAAGAGCCATACAGAAATCTGAGAGCCTGAAGAATTTATATAAGGATCAAAACCGGCAAAAAGAAGAATAGAAACAAGAGAGGATGATTTGTCATGTTACAGCGCGGAGAATGGGCGGAGAGCGTATTTGAGGAAATAAAGAATGATCCTCAATACGCGGCGTCAAAACTGATGGTGGAGATAAACGAGGCGTTCTGTGAAAGAATGAAAGAACTTCGCGTGTCCCGGACAGAACTTGCCGCAAGGATAGGCAAAACGCAGCCTTATGTGTCAAAGCTTCTGAACCACGGCACGAACATGACTCTTATGACAATCGCAAAAATTGCGGAGGCGCTCGAACTGGATGTTAACCCCCCCGCTTTTATTCCGAAAGAATCCCACCGTTACGAAGTTACAGTGAAGAACCAGCCCTCGCACAATTGCTCCGCCGAAATAGCGAGGCAGGCGCCGGATTTCGATTTTTCAAAGTACTTTTTTGAATACGACGAAGACCAGAAAATACTGGTCCGGTGCGCCTGAATCGTCTCAGAAAGGAATTATTAAATGACGCTTTCGCTAATGAAAATGGAACAGTGCTGCCTGACCCGTCTGGAGATAAAAACCAGAGGCGGCCTCACTCAGCTCCCTTCGCCGGACGAGAGCGCCGGGAGCGGCGAAGAGACAGAGTGGCGGGTGGGCATAGATTTCGACGTTAGAAAAGTGGAAGACGAACCGGTTTACATCGTGCCGATCAACATAGATTTAGACTCGCCCGACGACGCCTCT
Organism: bacterium UBP15_UBA6099; assembly: GCA_002435745.1. Taxonomy (GTDB): domain Bacteria; phylum UBP15; class UBA6099; order UBA6099; family UBA6099; genus UBA6099. Next base: position 12,526 of record DIWT01000024.1, on the reverse strand, counting down.
TTTGAGAAGATTTCCGTGTCGCTGACAGGAGTGTTTTCATTTCCAGAAGACGCGCCCTCGGAGGAAGTCTATAAGTATGTGCCTCTGCTATGCCTTACAAACCTTTTCGGCGTCGCGCGCGGCTTGGTGGCTCAAGCCACGGGCATGTGCGAGTCCGGCCCTTTCTTGCTTCCTCTGGTCAATATGCAAGAAGTCGTCAAAAGCAAACTCGAAGCCGCAGAAAAGCAGGAAGAGTAGCCGGCGTTATTCGCTGAAGTCGTTGAAACCGGATTCGTCGACAGAGCCGACGAGCCGGGTCGATTTTCATAGCGGCGAACCGTTTTTCACCCCCAAACGAGTTTGGGGGTGGCGCCCTATTGTTCATGAACCATAAGTTCTATTCACTGCAAAAATGCGCCTTGCGTTCAGAGTTTCATCCGCTCTGAACAATCGCTCCAGAATCCCAATGAAGGATTTGGGTTGAATCATCGACTCGAACTGCCGTCGCATGCGAAACAGCGCGGGAGACAAGCGATGCGGTCGGGGGGTGTCGCCGGGATGCGGAGGTTATTCCGGCTGAGCGCTTTCGCGGAGTCGCTGTTCGAGTTTTTTCTGGCAGATGATATTGGTGAGGTCGCCGCGTGTGCGTTCGATTATGGGGCGGAACTGGTCCTGTTTGCGGCGCATCGGCAGCACGGCGTCCGTGTGGTCGAACTTCATGAGGATGCCCTGCAGGTCGTCCATCAAGTCCATGAAGGCGATTGATTCGTCGATGCGGTCGTTGCGGAGCAGGTCGAGAATGTGGCGGCGAAGCTCGCCGATGACGTCCGCCATGCCGAGGAGGTAGCCGCGTTCGGTGGCCCCGATGTCCTCGCGCGAGGGCGGTTCCTGTCCGGATATGAAAGCCAGAGTGAGGGCGGCTTCGGCGTATTCCTGTTGTGCCTCTTCAGCGAAACCGAACCTGCTTTCGAGGGCGGCGAGTTCTACCGCGGCGTTGCGGCCTTTGGCTATCAGCTCGCGGGCTTCGTCGAACCTGCCGCGGTGGATGTGGCGCACCGCCTGCACGGAGTCGCGGCGCAACTCCCTTGCCGTCACATACGCCCATTCGCGTTTGCCGTCTATGCCGTCGAAATGGTTTTTTAGGGTTTCTATCTCAGCGTAAAACTTTTCCGTCAGGCTCATTATTGTCTCCTCAATCGCGCGGGCCTCGCGTGTCGCGCTGTCTTGCGGCGCCGCGCCGTGTTCCGCCGATTATACAGTTTTTGCGGAGCTTTGAACAGGAGATTGACGAGGGCGGCGCGGCGGACATATCATTTCGGCGTGAGGCGGCAAGGCACCCGGAGGGCGCGATGGCGACGATAGGTTTCGCCGGATACGGATTCATGGCAAGGGTCAGGCGCGACGCATACGCGGCTGCGGGAAGCTCGCGTCCGTCGTTCGCCGCGGACACCGACCCTGCGAGGCGAGCGGAGGCGGAAGCGGCGGGCATGAAGGCGTTCGCTTCCATCGAAGAGATGCTTGAGCGCGCTAGGCCGGACGTGGTGGACGTGTGTCTGCCGACGCACCTGCACGCGCCTGCGGTCAGGGCGTCTCTGGAAGCCGGGGCGCATGTGTTCTGCGAGAAACCGCTGTGCGCCGACCCCGCGGAAGCGCGGGCGCTGGCCGCGCTGGCGGCCTCAAGGGGCCGGTTGCTGCTCGTCGGCCACATCCTGCGGTTTTTTCCGGACTACCGGACATTGCTGAACAGTTACAGGAACGGGGACGTCGGAGCGGCGGGAGTGGCGCGCGCGCGCCGGCTCACCAACCGGCCCCCAGACTCGCGCCCGTGGTACTGCGACGACGCGCTCTGCGGCGGCGTGATACTCGACCTGATGATACACGACATAGACTTTGCGCTGTTGGCGCTGGGAGCGCCCGAAAGGGCTTTCGCGCGCCGCGTCTGCGACCCGGCTTCAGGCCTCGATTTCGCTCTGGCGACCCTCCGGTTCAAGTCCGGCGCCATGGCCCACTTCGAGGCCTGCTGGGCAGCAAACATCGGCTTCAGATACGAGTTTGAGCTTGCGGGAGACCGGGGCCTGCTCCACATAGACAGCGCGTCCAAACCCGCTCTCAAGACTTCGCTTTACGACGGCTGTTCGCGGCTCGAAAACCCGACTTCGAAATCTCCTATGGCTCTACAACTCGAACATTTCTTGGACTGCGTAGAAAACGGGGCGGAACCGTTGATAAGCGCGGACGAAGCGGCGCTCGCGGTGGCCGCCGCCGACGCCATCGCGCGCTCCGCGAGGGAAGGAAAGGTTGTCGCCATTGAAACTTAAAGCGGTCATGGCAAGTTTCGCTCACCCGCACGCCAATAGTTACGCGAACTGTCTGGCGCGGCGGGAAGACGTCTCCGTCCGCGGCGTGTACGATGACGATGCGCAACGCGGGCGCGCGGCGGCGGACAGGCTGGGCGCGGCTTTCGACGACAATCTGCCCGCGCTGCTCGACCGGCTGAAACCTGACTTCGCGGTGATATGCTCGGAAAACGCGTCGCACCGCCGGGACGCCGAGGCGTGCGCCGCCGCCGGAGTCCACGCGCTCTGCGAAAAACCTATCGCGCACACGCTCGCCGACGCGCGCGCTATGATGTCGGCTTTCGAGCGAGCCGGGCGGATTCTCTCCGTCGCGTTTCCTGTCAGGTATTCCCCGCCAGTGGCGAGGTTGAGGGAAAAAGTCATGGGCGGGGAGATAGGCCGCCCGATGGCCGCCTCCTGCACGAACCACGGACGCATGCCCCCGGGCTGGTTCCTCGACGCCTCTCTGTCCGGAGGCGGCGCGGTTATCGACCACACCGTCCACGTGGCGGACGTCCTGCGCTGGATTCTTGCCGCCGACGCCGTCGAGGTGTTCGCGGAAGTCGGAAACTCTCTCCTGCATCCGGGGTTGGGGCTGGACGACGCGGGCCTGCTGTCAGTGAAGTTCGAAGGGGGGTTTTTCGCGACAATCGACACGAGCTGGTCGCGCCCGAAATCGTTTCCGACATGGGGCGACGTGACGATAAACATTTTCGGGGACGCGGGCGCGATCGAGCTTGACGCGTTCGCGCAGAACGCTCTCTGTTGCGACGACAGAGCGGGGATGGCGGTCTGGAAGGGATGGGGCGACAACATGGACGCGTTGCTTATCGACGACTTCGTCCGCGCGGTCCGCGGCGGCGGCCCGGCTCCCGTGCCTGCGATCGACGGCCTCAAAGCTCTCGAAATCGCTCTCGCCGCCTACGAATCCGCCCGCCGCGTCGCGCCTGTCTCGCTGCCGCTCTAAAGGCGGGAAGTTAAGGGAAAACTTTTGAAAAAGTTTTCCCTTAAAATCCCTTTCAAAACTTTTCCTGCTAGCGCCGATGGGAAGGCTTCGCTATCCCCATCGGCGCGTGTCATGGGAAAAGATATTGGAAAAGGGTTTTCAGAGGAATCTGTTTCTAAATGATTTTACATGGGGCGTCGGGAGGGGAAGCGCGGAGGCGATTCGCTCTCTAATCCTAATGGCGGATTCGGGGTTTCATCGTTACCAAGGTCTCCTTGGTAACGTATAGACTGAAAGCTCCGCTTTCTTCGCCATTGGCTCCCCCGTTGCCAAGGAGACCTTGGCAACGATGAGTAAAACTTTTGAAAAAGTTTTCCCTTAAAATCCCTTTCAAAACGTTTCAATGCGCGCGGCGAAGCGGGCGCGTTCGCGCCTTCGCTCCGTCGCGCTCATGTGAATCATTTTTGCAAATAGGTTTTTATGAGAATTTTCTTCATAAACATTTTTACCGGAGCGTCGGAACGAGACGCGTCAGCGTCCGGCTCCGACGCTCAAGGAAAAGTTTGAAGGATTTTCAAGGAAACTTTTCAAAGTTTCCTTGAACCGCCGGAGGCGCCTCATCGGAATCTTTTTCAAAAGATTCTCTTTGGTTTTTTAGTTGTTTCGCGTTTTTCCGCGTTGCCTTATTCAGAGTTTTTCGCCTTTGATTTCCTTTTCGTATTTGGCGCGGCGGGCTTTGAGGTATGTCGGGATGGGGACGTCCCACCAGCCGACTGCGGGGCTGCCGCTGTGCGGGAAATCGCGGTGGACTTTCACGTCGAGCAGGGCCGGGCGGCCCGCAGAAAGGCATCTTTGGAGAGCGGGAGCGATGTCGTCCGCCTTAGACACGGTTTCAGAATAGCAACCCATGCCGGCGGCGATGGCGGCAAAGTCCATTAGGTGAGGGGTTCCGTCGGGCAGCAGGAAGTCGGTTCCGCTGGGGCGGTCTTTGCCGAAGGCGGCCTGCTGGAGGTCTTTAATGGCGAGCCAACCGGCGTTGTCGGCGACGACTGTGACGACGTTCAGGCCGAGTTCGACCGCGGTGGCAAGCTCCTGCATGGTCATCATGAAATCTCCGTCGCCGACGACGGCGACGACCTGTCTGCCGGGCATGGCGAGCTTGACGCCCATCGCGGCGGGAAGGGCGAATCCCATACAGGAGAAGCCGCCGGAGGTGACGCACGTTCCGGGAACGTAGAACGGGAACTCCTGAAGTATCTGCGCTTGAACGTTGCCGGAGGAGTGGACGACGAAGGCGTCGCGGGCGATGGTCTTGCGGATTTCGCCGAGGAGCCGGGATATGGTCGGAAGTTTGGTTTTGATGGCGCGGAGGCGTTCGACGTGGGCGAGCCATTTGTCGCGCTCGGCCTTAAGCTCTTTGAAGTAGGCGGTTTTGCGGTAGTCGCCGCGTTTGCCTTTCAGCAAAGCGGCGAGGGCGGCGAGGGCGGGTTTGGCGTCCGCGCACAGGCCGACGGCGACGGGGTAGTTCTTGCCGATCTCGGTGGGGTCGATATCGATGTGGATGAGTTTCGTGGGGGGGATGGAAAAAGCGACGCCGTCTTTATAGCTGCAGGCGGTCTCGTCGGCGAATCGGCAGCCGACGGCGAGAAGGACGTCGGCGGTGGAGGTCATTTTGAGGCCGACGGTGGTTCCCTTCGAGCCTGTGTGCCAAGCGTAGAGAGGGTGGTCTTCGGGGAATGCGCTTTTGCCCTGCATGGTGCAGACCACGGCGGCTCCGGCGGTTTCGGCAAGGGCGAGGAGTTCGTCGTAGGCGCGTGCGGAGTGGACGCCGCCGCCGACGAGTATCACCGGGCGTTTTGCGGAGGCGAGGAGTCTGCGGGCGCGTTCGAGTTGGGCCGGGTCGGGCATGACGAGACCCGCGGCGCGGCGCTCGACTGCGACTGGCAGTTCGACATCCGCGTCCGCCGCCTGAACGTCCATCGGAAGGTCGATCAGCACAGGGCCGCGCCTGCCGGAGAGCATCTGGTTGAACGCGCGCGCCATCACCGTCGGCAGCTTGGCCGCGAGGTCGGGCTTCCAGCAGCGTTTCACCACGGGTTCGAGCACGCGCGGGAAGTTGGCGTCTTGCGCTCGCTCTATCTCCTGCAGAAGTCCTTGTCCGCGCATGTGAACTTGCGCGTTTCCGGAGATAATCATCACCGCCGTGGATTCCATATATGCGGTGGCGGCTCCGATAGCGGTGTTGATGGCTCCCGGCCCGATGGAGGTGAACACCATCAGAGGGGTTCCCGTCGCCCGGTAGTATCCGTCCGCCATGTGGACGGCGCACATCTCCTGCCGGGCGTGGAGCAGCTTGATTCTGTCTTCCCTGCCTATAAAGGCGTCCGCCAGCGCCAGACTGCCGTGTCCGGGAATTCCTATCGCGTACGGGACGCCGTGTTTTATCAAAGATTCGACGACTATCTCTCCGCCTGTGAGCCTCATGGAAACCACCTCTCCGGTAAGTAAATAAACATATAACAACTCGAAATTATATATTAGCGCGGACGCGCGTTTCAACAGGACGCGTCATGGGGCGTAATTCATTCAATCGGCGCGCGCGGGTTTGACAAGGAATCAATCGGCGGCGCGGGGAAGCGAGCGGGTGGAATAGACGTGATGGTTGTGCATGACTTTCTTGACGTATTCGCGGGTTTCGTCGCGGGGGATGCGCTCGATGAACAGGTCGATGTCGTCGGAGCCGATGCGGGGGAGCCATCTTGAGACGTTGCCCGGCCCGCCGTTGTACGCGGCGACCGCCAGTTCGGGGCTGCCTTCGAACTTGCCCAATAGATATTTAAAGTACCACGCGCCGAAGCGCAGGTTGACATCGACGTCGAACAGGTCGTCGGAGCGGAATTTTGAGACGCCGAGTTTTTCGGCGATCCAGCCGCCGGTGGAGGGGATTATCTGCATCAGGCCGATAGCGTTTGAGGTGGAGACGGCGTCGCGCTGGAATCGGCTTTCCTGCCTGATGATTGAAAGAATCCATACAGGGTCGATTCCTGCGGCGGAGGCGGCCGCGTTTATTCTGTCTTCGTAAAGTCGGGGATAGAGCAGGGAGTTCAGTTCGGGGTCGGCCATTGCGCGGTGGTAGAAGGCAGGGTCGGCGATGGCGCGCAGTTCGACGGCTTTCACGGACAGGTGGTATTTTTTCTCGTCGAGCCTGAGCCGGGCGATTCCGACTGCGGCGTCGTTCGGGAAGCTGGTTTCTGCGGCGGCGCACTCGGCTGCGGCGCGCTCGAAAACTCTCAGCCGCCTGAATCCGTTCGCGGCGCGCAGGAGGTCGGAGTCGGCGGGCGTCAGGTCGCCGTATGTCAACTCTGGCATTGTGTCCGATTCGTCGGCAAGCCCCAGCGGGCCGGACAGCCGCGCTCCCGCTCTATGGCTGAAGTAGGAATAGGGATGCTCGGCCTGAACCCGTTTGTAATGAGCGGAAGCGGCGCGCGCGTCGCCGGACGCCAGAGCCAGTTTCGCCTGCCAGAACCCGCTTTCAGCGCGCAGAGGGCTTTGCGGAAACCAGCGGTCGAGGGCCGCGTAATGTTTCTCCGCCGCCGCGAAGTCCCCTTTGTTCAGATGCCAGCGGGCGATTAAAAGATAGCGCTCGTCTCCGTTTTCTGCGGCGGGATATTTTTCCATCAGCCGCATGAGCGTCCTAACGCGTTTTTCCTCTTTTTCGGTTGCGGCGTACACGCGAGCGAGGGCGGCCAGAGATTCGGCTTCGACATTCTCGTAATTTGCGACGCAGCCCAGCAGCCGGGTTTCGGCCTGCGGATATATTTTTTTCGATATGAGCAGGCGCGCGCGGGCAAGGCACGCCTCGCCCCGAACGGACGCCGGGACGTTTCCCGCGTTCAGTTGTTCGAGCTGCCTGACCGCGTCGCTTTCGGCTCCTGAAAGAATATTCGCTTTTGCGAGCATCAACATGCCTTCCGGGCCGAGCTTGCTCTTAACCGGGGAGAGGAACTTGCGAGCGGCGAACCCGCGTTGCTTGGACACGAAATACGACCCCAGAGCGACGCGTTGTTCGAGGGATAGGAAGTCTTCCAGCCCGGTCAGATCGACGTCGAGAGCGCGCGCGGAATCGGTTGCGGGGTGGTTTTCGGCGATGGAGGCAATGAGAGAAGCGGCGGCTTTTTTTTCTCCTGCGGCGAGGTAGTGTTGAGAAGCGAGGAAGAGGGCGTCGCCGCGCGCGATTGGGGGAAGAGAATCATCGTAGGCGGTTTCCAGAGCGACGGCCACAGCGGATTGGAGCAGGCCCTGAGCGGCGAGCGCGCGGGATTTCCACAGCGAGGCGTAAGGCGCGGCGGAGCCGAGGGGGAAATCCTTTCTAACGCGGTCGGCGAGCGAGACGGCTTCTTCGTGTCTGCCGGATTTGACGAGGGCCATGACGGCTAGCAGGGCAGCGTGGTCGGGCATGGCGCGCCTGACTTGCGCTTCGGCGAGCAGGCGGACGCAATCGTCATAACGGCCGGCGTGATACAGCAGGGCGGCGGCGGCGATTGAGGCAAGCTCGCCTGTTTCGTCGTCCGCGCGCGCCTCGGCGAACTCGGCGGCGGCCGCCGCGCGCGTCTCCGCCTCTTTTCTGCTCATCGTCGAGGCCGGCTCTCCGTCGAGGCCGGGCCACGGGACGCTCCAGCCCGTCATGAACCGGGCGAACTCGTCGCGGACGGCGAGCATTTCTTCTATCCTGCCGCGCTTGGCGCTGTCTTTTTCGCCGCAAAGCTGGAAGATGGAGCGGCCGGTTTCCCATTCGCCGGAATCGAGAAGCGCCTCGGCCAGTTCGAGGCAGTCGCGCGCTTTTTCGCGGCGCGCGGATTGCGAGCCGCGGGCGCTTTCGTAAAAGGCGTCCGCCTCGGCGGGCGAGTTCTGCGCTGCGCAACCCCGGCCCGACCACAGCGCGACCGCGATTATGACCGCCGCCGCGGGCAGAGCCGCGAGCGCCGCCGTTCTTATTTTTTTCGCTTTCAGCCTCATTTGCCCCGCCCGGCGTGTTTGAAGAACTGGCCGCTGAACGAAGCGGCCTTTATCACCCATCTCTCGTCGTTGACCACCATCGCGGCGAACGCGATGTCGGGAGAGCCTTCGGTGGTGTGGCCGATCAGCCACGTGTACATCTCGGCGGGGTTGTTGCCGCTCAGCGAGCCGGTTTTGCCCACCACATGCGTGTCCCCGCCGATGTAGCGGCCGTTGTGGTGGAATCCCCGGTATGCCGTGAATCCCGGCCGGTTCACGGTGTTGTCCATCATTTTCTCTATCGCGACGGCGTTCTTTTCGGACATTGGGTTGAGGAGCGCGACGGGTTTGGAGGAGCGTTCGCCGCCGCCGGCGTCGATGGAGCGGATGACGCGCGGACGCATCATCACTCCCCGGTTGCTGATCGTCGAGGCGATCATCGCCGCGTGGAGGGGAGACATCCAAGCGCCGTGGAACCCCGAGCCTGCGCGCGCGACGGAATACTCGTCGTCGCCGAACGCGGCTCTGCTCTCAAGCGCGGGGAGGTCGAATTCGATGGAGCGGTTGAAACCGAACAAGCGGAACTCTTCGAGCAGGCGGTCGCGCCCGACTTTAAGACCTATCTGAGCGAACGACGGGTTGCAGGATTTCGCCAGCGCGTCGGCCATGGTTATCTTTCCGTGCGAGACGCCCACCGGGTCGGTAATCACGCCGCCGCCCGCGCGGAACGAGCCTGCGCAAGTCAGGGTGTCGGTCGGGCCGAACAGGCCGTGCCGCATAGCGGCGGACGCCGTGACGATCTTGGCTATCGACGCCATCGGGTTGGCGCTGTTGCGCAACGCCGGGTCGAGAAACGTAGAGCCTTCGGGCAGGCTGTCTCCGTTTTTCCTGTTCCGGGCGTGGGACGCCATCACCACGACGTCTCCGGTGCGAGCGTCTATCGCCACGAAAGCTCCGGCGACCGGGTTGAATTCCTGAAACAGCTTCTCGGCCAGCGTCTGCAGCTTCGGGTCGATTGTGTAAACTATCTTTGTTCCGTTTTTTTCGGTGAACAGGACGCCCGCTTTTTCGTCGAGCCTGACGTCGGAATATTCGAGGGAGGAAACGACATCCGAGGCCGCCGGCGCCGTTCCCAAGGCTGCGGGAACCAGTCCCTTTTTTGCGAGCCAGTTCTTGCCGATGAACGCCAGCGCGGCGGCTTGAGCCAGACACAGAATTATCGCCCATGCGAAAATTTTTGATTTAGCTTTGTTCGACATAGATGCTCGTTCAGAGCGCCGACGCGCGGGCAGCCGTCTTCGCCGCCTTTCTCGCCGCCGCGTCCGTCTCCATGATTTCTTCGAGCGACATCGGGTCGCCGTCTAGTCGGTCGTCAACCGCCGACATCGTCTTGTCGATGACAGCGGGTATGTCCGCAAAATCGATTTTTCCGGACAGGAAGAAAGAAACCGCTATTTCATCCGCAGCGTTGAGAGCCGCCGGAGCAAGGCCTCCGCGCTCCAGCGCCGCGCGCGCGAGCGCCAAGCACGGGAACCGCTTTTCGTCAGGCTCGGCGAATGTCAGCCCGCTGATGTCGGACAGCGACAGAGAGGGCGTTTCCCCGCCGCCCGGCAGCCGTTCCGGATATGTCAGCGCGTATCTTATAGGCGTCTTCATGTCCGCCGGAGCCAGATGCGCGATAATCGAGCCGTCCGCAAGCTCCACCATCGCGTGAACCACGCACTGCGGATGAATCGCCACGGAAAGCTTCTCAGGCGCAAGCCCGAACAGATGCGCGGCCTCGATCAGCTCCAGCCCTTTGTTCATCAGAGTGGCGGAATCGACGGACACCTTAGGCCCCATCGGCCAGACCGGGTGCGCGGTCGCCTGCGCGGGAGTCGCCCCCCGGACGTTTCTTCTTTTCAGGAACGGGCCGCCGGAGGCGGTGATGACCACCCGGCGCACTTCCTCCGCGTCCCGCCCGCTCAGGCACTGGAATATCGCGGAGTGCTCGCTGTCGACGGGGATGAGGGGGACCCGGAGAAGGTCGGCCTCCGAACGGAGCAGCCTTCCTCCGGCGACGAGGCTTTCCTTGTTCGCCATCAGTAGAGGGCGGCGGGCGCGGAGCGCGGCAAGCGAGGGCCTCAAACCGTCGATGCCCGTAATTGCGTTGAACACAGGCCCGCCGCCGGGCGAGGAGGCCAGCGTTTCCAGCCCTTGCGCGCCTTCAAGGATTTTGAATGGAGCGCCCTGAAACGCGCGCGCCAACGCGCGCGCCGCAGCCGGGTTTGATAGGCATACCGTCCGCGCGCCGCGCCGGACGGCCTGTTCCTTGAGCAGCCGCCAGTTCGTCCGCGCCGCAAGGCCCTCTATCTCGACCCTGCCGCCGGGCAGTTCGCGCGCCGTCTCAAGGACTTTGACGCCTATGGAGCCGGTGGAGCCGAGCACGGTCAGCCGCGCCGGAGTTCCCGGCAGGCGTTTCTCTATATCAGGCTTGTTTTTTATCGGATTTTTCATCCCGTCGTGTCGTCAGATAGTCCGGCATGCGGCGACGAACAGGGTGTCGTCGTCGGCCGAAAGGGCGGACGCGGCGCTCCGCGCCGTCTTTTCGTCGGGGCATATTCCGAACACGGCGGAGCCGCTCCCCGTCATCTGCGCCTTCAAGCATCCGGCGTCGAGAAGTTTGCTTTTCAGCGCCGCGAGGGCGGGCAGCCGGCCGAACACTATTTCTTCAAAACAGTTGAACATACGGTCCATCACATATTGCAGGTCGCCGCTGGAAATCCGGGCGGCGGTCTCTTCCCGGTCAAGCTCTCTTTCCCCTTTGTATCCTTTCACCCATTTGTACGCCTCTCCTGTGGATACGGACGCTTCCGGTTTCGCCGCCACCAGATGAATCGGAGCCGGCAGAGAGGGCAGGGGAGAAATAATTTCGCCTCTGCCGGATGCGATCGCCGCGCCGCCCCTGATAAAGAACGGCACGTCAGTTCCCACTCCGGCGGCGATTTTCGACATCTTTTCATCCGACATTCCGAGGGAGAAAAGGACGTTCAGCCCCTTGATGACGGAGGCGGCGTTGCTGCTGCCGCCGCCGAGGCCGGAGCCGAGCGGCACGCGTTTCTTGAGGGATATCTCGACGCTGTCCACCGCGTCTCCCGCCGCCGCCCGCGCCGCCTCGTATGCCTTGATGCAGAGGTTGCGCTTGCCGAGCGGCATCGAGGAGTTGTCGCTTCTCAGCGTGGAGAAGTCCCTCGCCGAGCGCGCGAGCGTCAGCGTGTCGCACAGGTCGATCGTCTGCATCCACGTGAGCGTCTCGTGATAGCCGTCGGGGCGTTTCCCTCTGATGTCGAGGAAGAGGTTGATCTTCGCGGGAGATGTGAAGGAGGCGCTATCCACGTTTGTTTACGCCCTCCGAGAATTTTAGGAAACGGGCCGAGACATCGTCGTTGGGATCGAGCGAGAGGGCCGTCCTGAATGCGTCCGAAGCCTCGTCGAGGAACCCTCTGGAAAAATAGGAGATGGCCATGTTGCGGAACGCGCGCGGGTCGTCGGCCTTTACCGCAACCGCGCGGCGCCAGTGCTCAATCGAAAGATCGATGTCGGCCATGGCCCGCTTGCCCAGCGCCACTCCCATGTTGTAGTTGAGCTTATAGTCGTCCGGGCAGGCCCGAAGCGCGCCTTCCAGCAGCTCGACCGCATCGGAGAAATCCCCTTCGGCGATTAGAATCCGGCCAAGTTGCGCGCTGTAGCGCGGATTGCCGGGGTCTCCCCGAAGCGCCCTTTCGAGCAGCGGGGCCGCCTTCCGCGTGTCTCCCAGTTCGATGAGCGCGTCCGCCGCAAGGCCCAGAGCCTCTATCCAGTCAGGGTCAAGCTCGATGGCCTTCTCAAGATGCTCCAGCGCGTCCTCGTAGCGTCCCTTGTTGAAATATATCTCGCCCAGAGCGCGGTACGGATACGGGAACCGGCAGTCCGCCCGTATGGCGTTCTCGAACTCCCGCGCCGCGTTGTCTATGTCATCGTTGCGCTCGAACTGTATGCCGAGGTTGTAGTGGTGCGTGGCTCGGTCGTGGGATTCCGACATCGTTCGTCCTTTTATCCCAGATTCGTCGATATAGCCGACGAACCGGGCGATTTTCATAGCGGCGAACTGCTTCGTTGCTGCCACATTTTTTTGTTCATGAACCCTATGTTCTATTCACTGCAAAAATGCGCCTTGCGCCTCGCATTTCATCCGCTCTGAACAATCGCTCCCGAATCCTAATGAAGGATTCGGGTTCAACCCGAAAAAACT
>DIWT01000017.1 GCA_002435745.1 bacterium UBP15_UBA6099 | reverse complement strand
AAGTTTTCCCTTAAAATCCCTTTCAAAACATTTCATGCTAGCGCCGAATGCAGAGCTTCGCTTCCGCCTTCGGCGCGTACCAAGTGAAAAGATATTGGGAAAGAATTTTCAATGGAATCTTGTTCATAAATGATTTTACATGGGGCGTCGGGGATAGACGTGTTTTGAACGTCTATCCCCGACGCCCATTGAAACGTTTTGAAGAGATTCCAAAGAGAAACTTTTTCAAAAGTTTCTCTTTGGCCGCCGGCGGCGTTTTTAAATTTGATTGTTCTGTTTCCCCGCAGACTCATGGAATATTTCATTTGCGCGGCGTTATAATTGCGCCATAACAGCCTGACGGCGCTCCGGGAGGCCCTTGTGGCGGACCGCGATAGACTCAACAACATCGTCGCTCTTTCTTCCTTCGGCATATTTCTCGTCGTTTTCGGACACTCCTACGCAAACCTGACTCTCAAAGACGATTCTTTTATGCTCTTCATGTATTCCCTGCGAAGCGTTATCTACAGTTTCCACATGCCCCTGTTCATCTTCATATCGGGATATCTTTTTCTCCACACGACAAAACGCGCCGGGAGCCTCCCTTTCGCCGGTTTCGTCAAAAAAAAATTCGTCAGGCTTCTCCTTCCATATCTGCTTCTCAGTCCGCTGGCGTTCGCAGAGAAATCTTTTTTCGCCCAGTTCGCGTGGAAGCACACCGAGGTTAGCTTCAGAACATTCTTTCGAGGCGTCATATACCCCCTCTCCAACATGAACACTTTCTTCTGGTTCCTGCCTACATTGTTCGCGATATTCCTTTTCGCGCCGCTGATGCGCAAGGCCCTGTCAAAAAAAGGAAACGCTCCGCTAATCATCCTCATAACGGCAGCCCTCGCCTCTCTGAACATCTTCCTTCCATTTGCCGACGTTCAGATATTGAACATCGCCGGAATCGCCCGGCTGTCCGTCTATTTCTGGCTCGGCTGCCTTTTTTACTCCCGCGTTCCGCCGACAATGCCGTCCGTCGCGCGCCTCGCCGCCTTCTCTCTTTCTCTCTGCGCGTTCATCTTTCTGAACGTCATAATCAGCGCCTCCGGCAAAACCCCTCTCCTCTCTTTCCTTGCCGCCGTCTGCGGCATTCATGCCTCCTTTTTTATTTTCAGCATATTCCCCTCGCGGCTGCATTCCCTTTTCGCGCCCATCAACGGTTATTCATATCAAATCTATCTGCTGTCATGGTTTTTTCAGACCGCCGTCCGCGTCGCCACTTATGTGATTTTCAAAATGAACATTCATGCCGTTTTCGCGCTGATGCTTGTCTCCGGATTGGCAGGCCCCGTCCTGACGGCGAAAGCCGTTGAAAGATTCCTGCCGAAAACCGGCTTCATCATCGGCTTGCAAACCCCGCCTGCGGACAAAAACAAAGAGCCGCGCCCCGCGCCCGCGCGCCTCTAGCAACCCGTGTTCTGATATCGCGTTTGAACCCGAATCAGTCATTTGGATTCGGGAGCGATTATTCAGAGCGGATGAAATGCGAGGCGCAAGACGCGTTTTTGAAGTAGAGGCGGGGTTGCCCCGCCCCAAATTGTCGTAGTTATACATGCTATTAGATGATTCTACCCACTACCAAGTGTGCCATGCGCAAAACTTTTTCTTTTGCGCATGATGCTTTTTACCAAATAGTAAACGGGAGCTTTCATTTAGTTCTTCGTATATTGGGCGCGGAAACCGCGCCCCTACAGAACAAAAAAATGCGGCGGCAACGAAGCAGTTCGCCGCTATGAAAATCGCCCCGGTTCGTCGGCTCTATCGACGAATCCGGGTTTATTGTGTATCGGTGTTGTTTCTGCGAAATGGATTTTTTAGAAAACCACAATGCGAAACAGGACACCCGCTCTATTCCTTAAAGCGGATGCCGGGCGGGCAATGCGGATTCCGGCGGGGGTTATCTGCGGTAGTCGGCGCCGCGTTTGAATTCCCGGTCTATGTATTTGACGACGTCCTGTCTGGCGGGATATCTGACAAGATTGTAGTGATCCATGATGACGTTGGCGACGCCGGCGCAGTAGTCGTCGAAAGCGGAGAGCTTGATCTGCGCGGCTTCGCGGTATGGCGTAGCGGCGGCGATTCCGTCCGCCCGCGCAGCGCCTTTCATCTCGCCGTCGTACAGCGGCAGGCCGGTCTCGACCAGCATAATCTTCGTCTGGACGGCCTGCGAGCCTTCGACCAAGCTGACCTTCTTGAGGCCCATGTATTTCGATTCCTTGACGTCCGTCAACTGCTGCCTGCCGAGGTTCCCCACGTAAACGATGTCCGCCGGGTATTTGGCGAGCATTTTTTTGATGAACTGCTCGGAACTTCTCTCCTTGTACGGGACGCGGGAGAGGTCTTCTTCGGGGACGACGACTCTGAAGTAGCCGGTCTCTCTAAGGGAGGCGGCTATCTTGTCGGTGTGGACGTCTGCGGGCGCGGGGTTCCATCTTTCGGTTCCGCGCGGGTTCTCGAACGGCAGCGCGAGGATGGTTTTCTTGTGATAGACGGATTTGAAGACTTCGTAGAAATCGAGGACAACAAGGGGAGCGAGGCTTTTGAGCGGGACTTCGCTCTCGGCCTCGGCGAGGCGCGCGTAGGGGATGTGTTCCGAGGCGACGGCTATCTTGACTGGATTAAAGGTGATGCCGGATTTCTGGACGATGTAGCTGAAGTTGGAGGCTAGGGTGTCGTTGCGCGGGTCGAGTTCGAGGGCGCGGTAGGCGCGCTCCTGCGCTCCTTCGATGTCTCCTGAGCGGAACATGCAGAGGGCGGCGTTGTTGAGGGGGCCGGACCTCGGACATCCGCGAGACACCGCCGCTTCGAGCAGTCCGGCGGCTTCGTCGCATTTGCCCGCGAACACCAGCATGGATGCCAGATTCGCAGCCGCGCATCCGTCGTTTTCGTCAGCTTTAACAGCGGCGTTGAAGTCTTCCACGGCCAGTTCGGGCCTGTTGAGTTTCAGGTTGACGTATCCGAGGCTGTTGCGGGCGACGGAGTGAGCGGGAGATTTTTCTAGGGCCGACCTGAAAATGACGGCGGCCTCGTGAATCCTGCCGCGCTCGGCGGCGACCAGCCCGGACACCGTCAGGTAGTCGGGGTCGGCGGGATGTATCTCAAGCGCTCTCTTGATGTCCGTGTCCGCCTTCTCTATGTCTTTGACGCTGAGGTTGTATCTTGCCGCGCGGTAGTATTCGGCGGCGCGCTCTTCGGCGGTCATCTCGAATTCTTTAAGTTTCTGCTCCTCGCGCTCTTCGCCGGAGAGAGTTCCCCTTGCGCGGGGGGCGCGCTCGTATTCGGGTTGTTTTTCCGGTTCGACGGCCTTAGGCGTCGCCGCCGGAACAGGCTCGGATATTTTCTGTTCCGCAACCGGGGCCGGTTCGGCCTGCGGTTCTTCTTCGGTCGCCGGCCTCCTCTGCCTTAAAACAGGTTTGTCTTCTTCCGGTTCCGCCGCAACGACGACCGGCGCGGGGGCCGGGGCGGGAGCGGGTTTCGTTTCAACGACAGGCGCGGGCGCGGGCGCGGGGGATGGTTTAGCTTCGACCACGGGAGCCGGGGCGGGTTCAGGTTGTTTTTCGACAACTCTCGCGGGCGCGGCCGGGGCTGCAACAGGTTCGGGTTTTTTCTCCTCTGCGACCACAGGCGCGGGCGCGGGAGTCGGTTCAGGCTTTTTCTCTTCCACGACAGGGGCCGGAGCCGGGGCCGGGGCGGGTTTTGTTTCAACTACGGGCGCGGGCGCGGGAGTCGGTTCCGGAGCGGATTGTTTTGCGACAACGACCTTCGCGGGGCCGCCCTGCCGCGCTGGCGCGGACGCTGGTTTTTTCTCTTCGACCGCCGGGGCGGGCGCGGGAGCGGCGGCGGCGACTGTCGCCGGGGCGGCGGGCGCGGGAGCAGGCTCAGGTTTTTTCTCTTCCGCTACTGCGGGAGCCGGAGCGGGTTTCGCTTCAGCCGCGGGCGCTGTTGCCGTTTCGGGAGCCGCCTGCTGCGTCGGGGCGGGCGCTGGGGCAGTTTGTTCAGCCGCTTCGGCCTCCCCTTTCGGTTTCATGGCGACTTCTTTGGGCAGACCTTTGAGCGGCCCTTCCCGGTGTGTCATCTGCTCGTGCCGTTCTTTTTCAGCTTTGATGAACTGATAATTTTTCTTAAACTGAGGGTTCTGCGGGTCCCGTTTTATCACCTGCTCCATTTCGCGGATGGCGTCGTCGAACCTGCCGACTTTGTAGTAAGCGTAGGCGAGATTGTTTCTGGGGAGCGCGTAGTCGGGGGCGATTTTCACGGCCTGCTCGTGGAATTTCACGGCTGTGGCGAAGTCGCCTCTTTCGGTGTAGACGTTGCCGAGATTGATGTGGGCGGTAAGCAATTCCGGGTCGAGTTCGAGAGCGCGGCGCAGTTCGGTTTCCGCTTCCGCAAAGTTCCTGAGCAGGTAGTGGGTCTGGCCGATATTGTTGTGGATGACGGATATGTCGGGACTTTCGGGCGGAGTCAGTTCGAGGGCTTTTCTGAAAGACTCGATGGATTTTGCGTAGTCGTTTTTCGCGTTGTAGGCGACGCCGAGGCCGGAGTGTGCGGCGGCGAGGGTGGGGTCAAGCTCGACGGCGCGGGCAAGGGTGGCGACTGCGTCGTCGAATTTTCCCATGTCCAACTGGATGAGGCCCAATTCGTTTTTGAAGTAGGCGTTGGAGGGCTCGAGTTCGATGGCGCGGGATATCTGTGCGGCGGCTTCGTCAAGCAGACCGTCTTCGTGAAGTTCTACGCCGCGTTTAAATAAATCCGTAGCGGACTGGGCCGAGGCTCCGGCGGCGGACGCCAGAGAAAAAACGGCTGCGGCAAGCGCCGCAAGAGCCGCCCTCGTTATCTTTGTCCCGGTCTTATCTCTCATCTGCGCACCTCTGTCGGCGAGTGTGTTTTTCGGAACCGGGCGTCAAGCCCGGAGCGCGACCGCGCGATATGGCGGACGCCGTTTTCATTAAGAAATCAACCTTCTTACATTACAATACTCAGATTATTATTTCAAGTTCTCAAGCTCGCGCCGCGCCGTCGCGGCTCCGTCGCTTACCGAGTTCGCGTCGATCCCCTTGCGATACCATTCGGCTGCGGCCCCGGCGTCTTTGTATATGTCGCGGTGTATCCGCGCGATGTAAACGAAACTGATTGAATTGTCCGGCTTGGCGGCTATGGACTTTTCGTAGTAATCAATGGCGCGGTCGAAATCGCCTTTTTCCTCGCAGACCTTTGCGACCTGAATCTGCAGGTCGAACTTGTCAGGGAGCAGCGCGGCGGCGGCTCCAAGATATTTAAGGGCCTCGGCGAGTTTGCCCATCTGGTAGTACGCGTCGCCTGTCTTATAGAGCAGCGCGGTGTCGGACTTGTTGGACTCCAAGACGTCGAAGGCCTCGGTGTAGAATCTTACGGCGTCCGCGAACCTGCCCTTGCCGTATCTCTCGCTGCCGATGTAGACGAGGGTTTTTGAGAAATTGCGGCGGGCGTCGATGTCGCCGGGTCTGAGTTGATAGTATTTGCGGTATTCCTCGGCGGCTTTCCAGTAGTTGGCCCCGGCGAAATGGATATCGGCGAGTTCCTTGCGCGGGGCCGGGTAGTCGGGCCGTTCGGCGAGGACTTCGGCGAGGAGGATGTGAGCGTCGCGGGAGCGGCCTTCGCCGCGTCTGGCTTTGGCGAGGGCGGTTTTGCAGAGGCTCCGGGGGATGGGCATTTCGACGCAGGTTTCCAGCCGGGCGGTTGCGGCGTCCGTTCTGCCCGCCGCTCTCATGACCTCGCTCTGGCCGTACTGCCAAAGTTCGGGCATGACTCTGATGAACAGCGCGAAGGCGAGAAGCATCGCGCCGAAAGTCGCCGCCGCGACCGCCGCCCACGACGGGATGTCAAAATCGAAAAGGTTGCTGCCGGACGGGAACGCGGCGGCTCCTCTGAAGAGCAACAGGCCGCCCGCGAAAGCGAAGGCCGCGCCGGGGCCTAGAATGAAAGCGAAGAAGATTAGTCCGGGGGCTTGGCCTGAGCCTGCGGGGAGGCGCGCGGGGAGCGTTTCGGGCGCTGCGCCGGGCGCGCTGTCTTTCCGGCTTTCCGTCAGCAGAAGCGGAGCGAAGCCCTCCGGCAACAACGGCTCGCGGGCTTCGAGATAGACTGCTAATCCTTCGCCGAGACCGGACGCGGCGTTCCAATGCCTGACGCCGAGAAGAGCCGCCCCGGCTCCGAGAAGCGCGACCGCGACTGCCGCGACTTGTATGAGAGAGACGATTTTTTTCGGCAGCGCGGCCAGAACGACACACGCGGCAAGAGCGCAGACCGCTACGATTCCCGCTGTCGCCTTCGGCAGCATGTCAGCCCTGTCCGCGAAGAGGAACACAGCCGGGAGCCGCCACGCCGACAGCGGTTCGCCCTCAAACAGGTAAAACCACGGAACGAGCAGGGAAACGGCGGTCAGCGCGGCTCCCGCCCCGAACAGGATGTAAGGTCGGGTTTTAGCGGCGAGCCGTTTCAGCTTGCCCTTGTCTTCCCCGGCGCTTGCGATTCCCAGCTCTAGCAGTTCCGCTTCGGTGAAAGCGCGCTCGAACCTGTCCTGTTTTTCAACCGCCGGAGAGCCAGCCTTCGGAGCGTCTTTTTTCGCCGGAGTCTGACCCGCCTCGTGGAATCCGTCGGCGGAGAACCCAAGCCCGGTCGGCGGCCCCGCAGCCCGGCTCTTTTTGAACTGATCGGGGTCTTCGATGACTTCCATGCCGCCGAAATCGCCCGCGTCAAAAGGGATTCCGGCTTCGGACGAATAAACGTCGTCGTATCCGAGCTTAGACTTGGGGACGGCGGGTTTCGGAGTCGCAGAGTCCGCGCTCTCCATCTTCGAGCCGCATTTGTTGCAGAACTTCACGCCGTCGGGCGGCAGGTTTCCGCAATTGAGGCAGATAGGCATAATCAGTTCCTTGGCGAACGGGCGCGCCTTTTGGTTTAGATATGTTTTACCAGTTGCGGCCCATAAATCAAAGCCGCAAACACAGCAAGCCACGCGAACACGGCGGACACTATGGCCGGGTCTGACAGGATGGCCTGAAGGTGCTCGCGGGTTCTGTCCGCTCTGCGGGCCAGCGAATAGTATCTCCATACGGCAAGCGCGACGAACGGCGCCGTAACCCAAAGAAAGCTCGTGCCGTATTTCTCGACGCCGACGCCTGAAAAACTGTAAGCGGCGTAAACCGCGACGGTGGCCGCGCCGAGAGCGCGGAACAATAGTTCCTCCGCCGCGGAAGGCCGCGCGACCGCCGCGTCCATGTATATCCTCTTGCCCGCCACTACGTACGCCGCCAGCAGAAACGCCTCCGGGTAAACCCAAGCGGAGACCCTGACGTCTATTGCGGCAGCCCCCGCGAGCATGCGCAGTATCATTCCGGCGGCGATGGCGACGACTCCCGCCGCGCGCATCTTTTTGAGAAAGAAATTATACGACAGCATCAAAACGGCGTAGGCGGCGAGCATGAGAGCGTATCCGTCGCCGATGCAGGCCGCGACCGCCCCGGCTGCGACTGCCGCCCCAGAGGCGGCTGCCATCATGCCCCCACGGCTTATCCTGCCTGCCGCGTATGGTCGGTTCCTTTTGACCGCGTCCGCGCGGTCCTGCCCGACGTCCACAAGATCGTTGACGACGTAGATGAACCCGGAGGCGAAACAGAACCCAGCGAAAGCCGCCGCCGCGACCGCCGCAGACCCCGCGTCGAGCATTCCTCCAGAAAAGAATAGCGGAGCGCCCACCAACAGGTTTTTCACCCAGTGCGCCGGTCTGAATGTCTTAATGTAATCAACTACCGCCATTCGACAAATCCGCCGGATATCCCGATTCGTGACGCAGGCTAAAAAGCTCTTCCAGCCTTCGTCCGTTTCCGTGAAAGCATATCACATTGCGCCGCGCGGGAGAAGCGAACCGAGGCGAAGCGCGCCCGCCCTCGCTGTGCTATAATTGCGGGATACCGGCGAAACGCCGGCGGAGACGGCATGAGCGGCGGAACCCTAAAACAAAATCGCGGCGGCGCGTCGAGGCTTTTTCTCGTCGCATTCTTCATATTCTGGACGGCCCTCTACGCGTCAATCGCCAGAGGCTGGTTGCCGAACGGCGACCCGGCGGCGTACTTCCTTGTCGCCGCTTCGATTGTCGAGAACCGTTCTCTCGGCATGAGCGAGAAAAGCCCGGTCGTTCCCCTCGAACCGGGGCCGGACGGCAAGTTTTACTCGAAGTTCGGCGTCGGACAGTCCCTGCTGGAAGCTCCGTTCTACGCCGTCGGCAAAGCGCTGGCCCCGCGCGGAGCCGAGCCTGTCCACAGGTTCTACTTCGTCTATTTCGTCTCCGTTATGAGCGTGCCGATTATATCCGCGCTGGGGATCGTCCTTTTCTTTCTGCTGGCTCTGGAGCTTGGATACGGCGTCAAAGCGTCGGCGGTTTGCGCGTTCCTGCTCGGCCTAGCGACGATGATGATGCCTTACGCGCGGTTCGGATTCAGCGAGCCGCTGCAGGCCTGCATGATAACGGGTTGCGCGCTGTTCGCTGCGCGCGCGCGGGGCCGGGAGGGCGTCGGCGCTTGGGCCGCCGCCGCCGCAGGCGCTTTCATCGGAGCCGCCGCCCTCGCGAAATCCGCAAACCTTCTCTTCGTCCCCATATTCGCGCTCTATCTGTTGTTCTCCGCAGGCCCGCGCCGCGCCGGTTTCATGCGCGCCGCCGCTTTCTGCGCCTCCGCCTCCGTATTCGCCGCCGTCATCCTGTTTCTGAACGACATCAGGTTCGGCTCCCCTTTCGCCCTCGGATACGGCGCGGGCAGGGACGCCGCGTTCGGGTTCAACGTCTCCGCCCTGTCCGGCCTGTACGGATTGCTTTTCAGCCCCGGCAAGAGCGTCTTTCTGTACGCGCCGATGCTCCTCGCTTCCGTGGCGGCGATGGGGGCCTTTCACAGGGAGCGCCGCGCGGAAAGCTTCCTCGTATGGGCCGCGTCAGCCGCCGCTTTCCTCCTCTACTCCCGGTGGTGGGCGTGGCACGGCGACTGGGCTTGGGGTCCGAGACTCATCGTCCCCGTCGTTCCCCTTATGGCGCTTCCGCTGCTGCCCCTCGTCAGAGGGTTCTCCGCGTTGCGCCCAGCCGCGAAGACATCTTTCGCCGCGCTCGCCGCCCTCTCCTTCTTCATCCAGATACTCGGCTCCACCGTGAATTTCCACGAATACATATTGCAGACGCGCATGCTCGAACCGCGCTGGATGAAAGAGATTCCGGAGCGCGCGGGGATGAGGGACGAAATGCTCGCCCTGCACTTCGCCCCCGATTTCTCGCCTGTCGCCGGCCACTGGTGGCTGCTGAAACACACCGCGCTCGATCGCGGCCTACCGGCTGACGAGTTGAGAGAACGGATGTTGAAAGATTTCCCGTGGCGCGGCCTGATGGCTTACGCGCCCCCGCTCCGCCCGGAAACTGCCGCCGGCTTCGATTACTGGTGGCTGCATTTCCCAAGATTCTTTCCCGCTTCGGCGGACTGGACGCGGCCCCTGCTCGCTTTCCTTGCCGCGACCGCGACCGCCGCGCTCGCGGTCTCCCTGCTCGCTTTGTTGCGAAGACGCAAACCTTCCGCTCCGGAGGCGGCCCCTGATGAATGACAAACAGCGAGAGATTCTTCGATTCGGAAGAAAATATCTCGACGCGTGCGCGAGAATCGAACAACGCGACAACGGCGAGGAGCTTGTAATCGCGCCCGACGACGACAGGCTGTGGAAAAAACAGCCGCAGCCGCTTTCGGCGGTTCCGATGGCGGGCCGTATGTTCCTGCGGCGGACAGTCCTTGAAATGACCCGCGCCGCCGCCGAGTCCGCCATAGACGCCTTCGGCCCGGATTACCGGCTGCTCCTCATCGACGCCTACCGCCCGCCCCATGTCCAGAGAATATGCTTTTCGCTTGTGAGCAACTACTTTAAGTTTTTCGGCCCCCGCATGGATTCCGAAGACGACCTCGCCGCCTTCGTCAATTCGTTCTCCGCGGATCCGAGATACGGCGGCCACCCATGCGGCGCGGCTGTGGACGCCTCCCTGTGGGACATCCGGAAAAACCGCCGGGCCGACTTCGGCGGCGATTCATTCAAAACCATCTTTGTGGATTCCAAAGGCGACGCCGCCGACGGCGGCCCGCAAACCGATGAAATGAGACAGAAGTTCGCCGATTGCTTCACCCGACACGGATTCAAGAAGACGCCTTGCGAATGGTGGCATTTCTCTTACGGCGACTGCGAATGGGCGCAACTCGGCGGACATCCCGCCACCCTCTACTCAGCCGTCCCGTGGAGTCTCGAAATGCTCTTCAGCGACTCCGTCCGCCCGCGACTCGCTTAACCTCGCGCCGGTTTGTTAGCCGAAGCGTAAAACAGCTATGTCATTTGACGCGTTTTTAGACAGTGGGACTATCCCGCTTTCTTTTACTACAACCTTATTCTTAACTTGCCATTGCTATTCCATCAACAACTTTTCTTTGTCAGTCGGAGGATTATCAGCGTTCTTTATGATTCTTGGCGTTAAGAAAAATAAAATGTTGCTGGTTCTTTCGTATTCAGTTTTCTTCGTGAACGCCTTTTCGAGCACGGGTATGTGGCCGAGCAATGGCGTCCGCCTCTCAAGAAACGTCTTGAACTTCGTCTCCAGCCCTCCCACCACGAAGGTCTCCCCCTCTTTGAGAACCACGGAGCTTGAGATTCTTTTGTTTGATAGTTCGGCGGGGATTGAAATATTCGCTCCGCTTGTGTAGGGAAACGACATATCGCCTGATGCCGCAGAAAAATCTATTGTTATAGTATTTCCCGCTCCGATTCGCGGCGTTGCGTACAAATACAACTGCGTGTTTCGGGTCGAACGATCAGAGCCGGTGTACATAGAGATGTCTACTCCGATTTGGCCCGTCTTGTTGTTCAGCGTGACAATCCTCGGACTGGCCACCAGCTTCGCCTTGTTGGTCCCTGTGAGAACCCCGATGACTTCCTCTACATTGGCTTGGCTTTGGTAGGCTTTTGCTAGGGATTTTGATGAAGTTTCGTAGCTGGAACCGCCTGACATCTGATCAGAATTCTGATTGGTATAATTAAATGTCATTCTCCCACCGCTCAGCAAAGCTGATAGATCGATTCCGACATCGCTGAAGTCCGCGTCGAAAAGTTGAACTATTCTCGCTTCAATGATCACCTGTTGCGGCGGCTGATCCAACTGCCTTATTATGTCCTTCACGTATTTGATTTTCCCCGCAACGTCCGTCACCACCAGCACGTTCAGATTGTTGTCCGCATGAATAGAGCCGTCTTGAGTCAGCCGGGGCGAAACGATTCCTACAAGGCTGGACGCCTGCGCGTTGTCCAGCTTTATCACTTCCGTTTTAAGCTGCACGAAGTTCTCTATCCCCAGCTTGTCCATTTCATACACGAAATTTACAATGTCGGTCAGCTTGGGCTCCCTGTCAGTTATGACAAGCAGATTTGCCGACGCGTTGACCGAAACCGAGCCGTACTTTGAAAGCCCTTTCCTCACGAACGGCTCCACCTCTTCCGCGTTCAGATTTTCCAGCTCTACCATTACCGTCTGAGTGAAAACGCTGCTGTCCTCGTCGACCTGCAAATCGAGCTTTATAGAGCCTTTGGAAGGGCCGTCTCCCGTCTGCATTCCGCTTTTGACAACCTTCGGCTCCGCTATCGTCGAGACGGCAAAGTAAATCGTCGCCAACAAAATAAAACAGAGCGTTTTCAGGGTCTTATTCATTGTTTAAGCTCCCGTCTTCATGCTGCCGCGCTATGCGGCGTCTTGTGTCGCTTTCGGTTGACTTCTCCATATTACAACTCACAAGCGCTCATCGTCAACACGGCGCGGGCAAAATAATATATGCAAACCTTCAGCCATAGCATGGGCGGGTTTTTTGTTTTTTAGAATGACAATGTTCTCGAAGCGTAAAACAGCTATGTCATTTGAAATAGTTTTGGAGCAGGGTAAAAGCGCCTATCATTTCGAGTCCGAGAAAAGCGCAGAGGACGGAGAACGCGCGCCTCAGTATCATTGGTTTTGCTCGGGAGGAAATCGTCACGCCGAGCCTTGCGCCGAGTATGGCCGCCGGAACCATCGCCGCGCATATCGCTATGTTCACGTACCCGGCGTTCAAAGGTATCTGCGCGGTCGGCGGCTCTGCAAACACGAACGTGGACGCGCCCGCCAGCGACGTGAATATTATCAGCAGCGTCGATTCTCCAACGCATTTTTTTATCGGGTAGCGGGTCAACAGAAACAGAGCCGGAACAATGATGACTCCGCCCCCTCCGCCCACAAACCCGGAAAGGACTCCGGAGAACAGCCCGACCAGAAGAAGCGAGACTGCCGGGATTCCTGTTTTCGGCGCGTCGGCTCCTTCGGCGGCGCAATCTTCGCTCCTGTCCCTGCCGAACGCCATCTGCGCCGACACCGCGAACAGCAGCAGCGCATAGGCGAACTTGAGGGACTCGCCATGGGAGACGAGCGCGAGACGCGAGCCGATAGCCGCCCCGACCACGCTCCCCGGAATCAGCCACCTGAGCGCGCCGGGGATGTAGTTGCCTTTTCGCAAATGTCCCAGCCCGCCCGCTATCGCCGTGAAAAATATCATCGTCAGGCTGGTGGCGACCGCGCTCTTCATCGCGATGTCCACCTCGACAGCCGAGAGCGAATAAAAATAAAACACCGCCGGCACGAACACGATTCCGCCGCCCACTCCCAGCAGGGAGGCGGCGGTCCCCGCGAACAGGCCGACGACGGCTAGCGTTATGAATGTTTGAGGCTCCAAGAGATCAGTCCGTCGGACGCGATTCGCCGCCGGGGAACATCGTTTCCGCGACGTCCGCCAGTTGCAATTCGGCAAGCTTGCGCGGGCGCGCCCTGCCCTCCCGGTCAAGCTCCCTCACCGTGTAGTATTCCCTCAGCATATATTCCAAGTCCGGAGACTCCTTCTTTTTCATTTCGGCGGCGCTCAGCTTCTTGGTGAACAGCAGCCTGCCAAGCCCCTTGACCACGTTCTTCTGCACGGGAATTATCCTGCCGACCGCCGCGTTGGCCACCGTTTTGACGAACGGCAACGTCGGCGGGCTGAACGACGTCATCGTCGCCACCACTTTGTCCAGCCCGGTCGGCGAGCCTTCGAGGTGCGGCTTCAGCGCGCGGGGCGACACCTTGTCGTCCGCCGCCGTCATTCCCGCCATGTTGCAGAACGCCCGTTGCAGATGCCATCCTCTTTCGCCTATCGCCACAAGATCGGCCATGCTCCAGCCGAACCCGGTCGCCGCGTTGAGCGCCGGCAGAACCTCCCGCTTCATCGACAGCGGCCAGATGACGAACATACACATCACCGCCGAGCCGGCCACCATCCCCAGATTCTCGCTTCCGGCCACCATCTCCGCCTTGCCCTTGCTCGAAATGGTGTCGTAGCCGCCCGTCACGCCGAATTCCGGATAGGTGTAAACGCCCATCTCGGCCACTAGGTCTGCGTGGGTGATGTGGCACGCCCCGCGCGGCGAAGTCGAGTACGCGAGAGCCAGCCCGTGATACGCGCGCGGGTCGTGCATCGGCGCTTCCAGCCCCTTCGAATGCACCGCGAACTCCTCGGAGCCTTTTCCTATCTTTTCGCTCATCCGCAAAACGCCCTCCGCCAGAAGAGCGCCGGGGCCTTCGCGCCTCGCCGCCAGCTCCAGCAGTTCGAGCGTCTGCTCCGCCGCGCCCCATTTCAGCTCGCGCCCCCCGGTCTCTTCGTCGCCGATCAGCCCCGCCTCGCAACACTCCCTCAGAAACGCTATCGACGACCCCGCCGATATCGTGTCCATCCCAAGCTCGTTGCATAGCTCGTTCGCCGCCGTCACAGCCTCGATGTCGTCCACAAGCTGCATCGTCCCCATAGACGCCACAGTCTCATATTCCGGCCCGACGGCGTTCTCTCTCGCGTACGGCCCGTCCGGTATCGTCACCACCCGCTTGCACCCTATCGGGCACGCGTAGCACGACTTCGTTCCCGACAGGATAGTCTCGGCCACCGAAATCCCGTTCAGCTTGTCCGAGCCTTCCTCCCAGTCAGCCACCCGCCAGTTCTTCGTCGGCACGTCGCTGACCAGCATCCCCAGTTGCATCGTTCCGGCGGTCCCGTACGCGGAGTACGATTTCGCCGTCACGTCCTCGGCTAGCGTCTTCAGAATTTTTTCCCTGACATCCATGAACTCCTGTTTTTCAGCAAGCCCGACCTGCGCTTTTCCCTTGGCGGAAATCGCCTTCAGTTTTTTCGCGCCCATCACAGCGCCAAGCCCGGTGCGGCCCGCGAAGTTGTGGCTTCCGGCGATCACGCACGCGTATCTTACAAGGTTCTCGCCCGCCGGGCCGATGCAGGCCGTGCGGCAGTTCTTTTCCCCGCGCTCCTCGCTAATTGCCTTCATCGTCTCCGTGCCTGTCTTTCCCCAGAGACCGTCCGCAGGGAGCAACTCCGCAGCTCCGTCTTTTATCCAAAGGCAAACTGGAGACTCGGCGGCCCCGGTTATCACCACTCCGTCATATCCCGCGCGCTTCAACTCCGTCCCGAAGAAACCTCCCGCGCTCGATACCCCGAACCCGCCGGTAAGCGGCGACCTCGCAGCGACCTCGAATCTGCCGGACCCCGGCATAAGCGTCCCCGTCAACGGCCCCGTCATGAACACAATCGTGTTGTCCGCCCCTAACGGGTCCGCCGCGTACGCCTTCATGTCGAACAGTATCCTCGCCGCCAGCGCCGACCCGCCCATGTACTTCTTGGCATCGGCCTCCTTTAGCTCCCTGTCTTCGAGTTTCCCGTCCGTCAGATTGACGTATAGCAGTTTTCCGCAGTATCCGAACATGGCTCGCCCCCGCTTCTTTTCATTGCCCGCTATTATAGCGCCTCTCGCGGCTGTTCATAAGTCCCCGCCGCGCCGCAAGACCTGCCTTGTCCATGTCTGCTCTGGGTTATATAATGTAATAAAAGCATTCGGGAGAGATGAAAATGCGATATAGAGTCAATCTGCAAAAAACGGACGAGGGATATTCGGTATCCTGTCCCGGCCTTCCCGGTTGCTGGTCGCAGGGAAAAACCGAGGAGGAAGCTCTTGAGAACATCAAAGATGCCATAGAAACATATCTGGCCGCAATCGAGGAACTTGCTAAAGACAAGGAAAGCCGCTTCGTCGAGGTTGCGGTATAAGATAGATAGCCGACTAAATACGAATCTGCCGATTGCTTTCTAGCGCCCCCTCCGTCTGCCTCAATAGTAGTACCATATCGTCCTGTACTTGCTCACGTCCTCTCCGTTCTTCTCCAGCCGCCTCAGATAGTCGTATATCGAAACATCCGCGTGCGTGTACGTGTCCACCAGCGAGAGCTGTTTCTCCCACGGATGAAACTCGTACACCCGCCTGCCGTCCGGCAGTATCGCTATGATGTCGTGATGCTGCCGCGCGCGCAGATAGTTCTTTCCGAGGCCCGGCACGTTGAACACCACCTCGTCCGTCCTCACCGTTCCGGGCATCAGCCGCGCCTCCTCCTTCTGCTCCTGCAGCAGACGGGCTATCGGCGCTCGATAGTCGTCCGTTTCCTCCTTGCCCTTCGTGTTGAACGTGTAGTACGGGGCCACCCCTATCAGCCTCAGCATCGACCTCAGCGCGCTCGCCTCGAACCTCCTCGAATTGTGCAGCGTGAACACCAGCTGGTTCAACACCTCCATCCCGTACGACCTGAACTTCTGCACCGCCCCCATAGACTGCGGCGTTATCTCGTACGGATGCTCGAAATGCGTGACGACGCACACCTCCCTGAACCCCGGCTGGTGAAACCTGTTTATCGCCCTGACCAGATTGTCCGTTATCCTTTGCGGCATCGTCACAGGCGTGCGCGTCCCTATCCTCACACGGTCGATGTGGTCTATCTTCGCCAGCCGGTACAACAGGTTCTCCACCTTGCGGTCAGACAACAGCAGCGGGTCCCCTCCCGTGATGAGAACCTCCTTTATCTCCGGCGTCTGCGCTATCCACGCGATCGCCTCCTTCATCTTGTCCTCCGCCACCTCCGCGTCCGGATCGTAAACGTCCGTTATCTCCCAGTTCCTCTGGCAGTAAACGCATATCTGCGGGCACGTCAGCAGCGGCTTCAGGATGACTATCATAGGATACCTGCGCGTGACCGCCTCGATGGGGGACGTGTCTTTTTCAAGCATGAAATCCATCGAACTCTCCCCGCACGCCTTCATGTCCCGAAGCGTCGTCACATAATGCTTCGAGGGAAGCACCTGCGCCCTCACCGCCTGATCCCTGCCAAGCCCCGGCCTGAAATCCATCAGCGACAGATAGTACGGCGTTATCCCGAACGGAACCCTGAGTTCGTTGGCCAGCCTCACTCCCTCGTATTCTTCTTCCGTCAGCCTCACCAGTTTCCTGAGCGTATCCGCGTCCCGGATTATGTTCCTGACGTGCCACTTCCAGTCGTCCCACTCATAGTCCGTCGCTCTGAAATATTTCATTATCCTAGCCTTGTTCAGGCTTCGCTTTCGGATCACCCCGGTGTCCAGCCCGGAAACATAACGGCTCATCAGCCTCTGCGCCTCCGCCGCTATGCCCGACAACTCCTCCGACCTCAGCAGCGCCGCCTCCCTGCCCTTGCGCTTCGAATGCTCCGGATAACCGCCGTCATACAGGTTCGACTTTCCGGCGATCCCCCTGACAAGATGCTCCACTTCCTCTAGAAATCCCGGCGACGGAATTTCCGCTCCCTCAGGAGCCTCCTCCTCGTTGATTATCTGATTCAGATAATTGAGCATGCCGAACCCGGCCTGCTTCTCGTTTCTTGTGGCCGTCAACGCCCTCAACGCCATCGCCGCGTCCTTCACCACAATCCATTCGAGAGGCGATATTTCCGGATCCTTCTCTATAACGCTTTCGAGAATGTGCGACAAGCGCGCGTTCAGTTTCGCCCGCTTTTCTTCAAGCGCGTCCGCCGACAACATTATCTCCTTCACAGACGGCTCAATCTCCAGTATCCGCAACAGCCTTTCCTTTGCCGCTTTCCATCTCATAAACAGCCCTCCTTCATCCGCTCCGCCTTTGCTCAACGTCAACAACGCTCCTGAATTTCCATTCATTCAGAATGTTTGATGCCGCATGTGTTAAGCAGGTTGCTCGGCGAGGCGCGACATATAATTATAACCCAAAACGCGCCGCATTCCAACCCCGCGAGCCTATTGTCGCGTTTGCTTTACGGCGACCTTTAGCCGCGCGATCTGACGCGCCTTCGGGATCGAAGTCGTCGGCGTAGTATCCGCGCGCTGTTGCCGCGCTCGACCGGATGTGCTACCTTTCATCTCATGAGAACTATGGGCATAGACTACGGCGGCGCAAGACTCGGCATCGCCGTCAGCGACGAATCCGGCGTCATCGCCTTTCCCTTCTCAGTCGTCCCCACAAGAGGCGACGTCAGGAAAGCCCTAGCCGACATCGTCAGCGAAAAAAATGTCGACCGCTTCGTTGTCGGATACCCCCTCGACCGCGAAGGCAACCCCGGCCCCGCCGCCGCAAGAGTCGAAGCTTTCGCTGAACGGCTCCGCCGCTGGTTCGGTTTCGATGTCATCCTCTGGGACGAGCGCTACACCACCGCGCAAGCCTCCGCCGCCGTCCGCAAGTCCGGCAGCCCCGAACAGAAAGGCCAGAACGACATGGCCGCCGCCGCCATCCTTCTCCAGTCTTGGCTCGACGCAAACCCCCGCCCCTGACCCCCGCCGCTTTCTATCAAGCGCCGATCTAGTCTCATCGTTTTTTAATGGCTGTAACTACCAGCAAACAGAAACTTGTGATTTATGTAAAAAGCGGAAGAAGCTTTTAATTCCGTTGAGGATAAAAACACAGGCGGCCATCGGCGGTGTGTCTCCCACAATCGACAGATTTTCGCAGTCTTTTCAGATTTTGTAAACTTCTCTTCTATGCCCGACATGCCGTATAAGGATGGTTTCTTTGTCGCATGTATATATAATTCTCCATGCGCCGACTCTCAATTTATACGTTCCCTCGAATTCGCCGCTTAGCGGTTCGGGGATGATATTCTCAAAACTTTGGGAAAACCAAGCGATCTTTTTCAGGATTCTCTTTCCAACCGTTTTGTCGAGTTGATTCAAATCTTCCAGCGCTTCCTCGGTCCATTCGATATCAATCAAACTTCTCCACCACCTCCCGGTGAGAGACACGTCTCGAATTGGAGGATAGCCTTTTTCTTAGTTCTTCCTTGAAATCCTCTCTCAGTTCCAGCCCGGCATCGGGATCGCCGAAAACCTCGAGAATCTTCTGCTCGATGAGGTTCTCAAGATCGTCAAGACTCATTGCGCCTATGGTTTTCACGATGTCCTCCCTTCAAACAGCTTTTCTTTTCTTTAGTTTAATTATACGCTTTTAATTAACATTTAGATAGTTTGTATTTGACCCGCGTCAATGATAAAAAAGACGATTTGTTTTTATGAGCGAAGTTCAACTAAAAACGGCGACCAAGAGTTTTTGGATGGGGCGCAGAGAATCAATTATTTTAAAACGGTTTCAACGCTGACTCGATAGATGCTCCATTATTTGGCAACATCGGCGTCCTTGAGCTGTCTGCCGAGAGTGAGCAAGATGTAAATAATCCAGACAATCATAAAAACATGCAGCGCGTCATTGTCGGAAAACCAGATGCCGCGCTTCCACAGTTTCTGAGTAAGCCCTGTCGTCATATAAACGAAATACGCCCCTGTTGTAATGATAAGCCATATCCCCGCTCCAAGCATCGAGCGATCCATCGCGTCTTTGAGCCTGCGGAATCTCGAGCCGCAGAGGGCGAAAAGTATCAATAGATTCGGCGCGGTAAAAAGAACCATAAGCTCGAAAGAAATCATGAATCTGACAGGGACCAGCGCCCCGATTGCCGTGATCGTGAAATGCGCGGCCGCGTTTGCGACCGCATACGCTATGAGAGCCTTCCTCAGTTTTCCGGCGGCGCAGGCATACGCCAGCGCTATCAACATGGCGTCCATGCTCGCCGCCTGAAGCGTCAGGTATGCCACTTCCCACCAGCTTGTCCAAACGCACACGTCTCGCCCTGCGCATTTTATCTCGTAGCCGAACGCCTGATAGCTTGTGCCCGCCGAAATTGCCGCAGCCCCGCCAAGCAATAGAGCCACGCCCCACCACATTCGAGAACGCTGTCCGGTCCGGGTTCGCATGAAATAGAATCCCGCCGCGATCCACAACAACCCCAGAATATAAACGATGGCCGAAGATGTCGGCTGGTTGAGAATGAAATCCGTCCCGAAAAAGCTGATATTCACGCATGGTTGACTGTCGCAAAACGCCTGCGGCGTCACAGGCGGATTGCTAAGCAGCGTGTCCAAACGACTGAAAACCGCAATTCCAAACATCGGCTAGTCTCCTATTACGCATTATTATTGCAATCCTTGCTTCTTTCGGCAAACCGTTCAAAATTCCATGCCTCGTTTTCTATGTTGAAGCGATATTTCATCGCGGGCGCGATTCGCAGGGCGCATGTGGCATTCTTCACCAAACCGACGGCTAATATCATATTGGCGAAAGCGGGAACAGGCATCCCTGAGATGCGCGCTGCCTGTCCCCTTTTCTCTTCTCGACCTCCTTTTTATTTCTCCCTGAGTTTTCCACATACTCAGAAAAAGTTTTTTAGGCGTAACGTCAATGCTGTTCAACCATGAAAAA
>DIWT01000062.1 GCA_002435745.1 bacterium UBP15_UBA6099 | reverse complement strand
CGTCGCGCGCTGTCAGCACGCACGCGTTGGCGAACGCCACGTCGTTGCTTTCCGTAACAGCGCAGTTGAACAGGAAGTTGTCCAACGCTCCGGGGTTAATCGTCACGCTTGCCGTGCCAGTCTTAGCCGTCGCCGATGTCGCGGTGAACAGAGCCGTTCCCGTTGCTCCGGTGTACTTGATGGCTCCAGTCAGGGTCTTCTGTCCGTTGACGTCGAACGCTGTATTGATCACATTGACGGCGTCAAGTCCGGTTATCGCTCCAGTCAGAGGAGCAATCGTCGTTATCGTCACATTGTCCGCCGAAGCGTCAAAGTTCGGTATCGCATTGTTGCTAACGTCTCTAGCTGTCAGCACGCACGCGTTGGCGAACGCCACATCGTTGCTCTCCGTCACAGCGCAGTTGAACAGGAAGTTGTCCAGCGCGCCGGGGTTAATCGTCACGCTTGCAGTTCCCGTCTTGGCTGTCCCCGACGTCGCCGTGAAGAGGGCTGTTCCGCTTGCTCCTGTGTACTTGATGGCTCCAGTCAGGGTCTTCTGTCCGTTGACGTCGAACGCTGTATTGATCACATTGACGGCGTCAAGTCCGGTTATCGCTCCCGTCAGAGGAGCAATCGTCGTTATCGTCACATTGTCCGCCGAAGCGTCAAAGTTCGGTATCGCATTGTTGCTAACGTCGCGCGCTGTCAGCACGCACGCATTGGCAAATGCCACATCGTTGCTTTCCGTAACAGCGCAGTTGAACAAGAAGTTGTCCAGCGCTCCGGGTTCAATCGTCACGTTTGCCGTGCCTGTTTTTCCCGTTCCGGACGTAGCAGTCAAAACACCGGTTCCGGAAACTCCAGTATAAGTCAATGCGCCTTGCAAATCCCATACTCCGAGTCCATCAAATGCCGTATTAATCACGGCGCCTGTGTCAAGACCCGAGATCGTTCCCGTTAGAGTCGCGTCTCCGGTGATAGTCACATTATCCGCTGATGCGTCGAAGTTAGGTATAGCATTGTTATTTGCGTCTCTGGCAGTCAATGTGCACGCGTTCGCAAACGGAACATCGTTGCTCTCAGTCACAGCGCAGTTGAACAGGAAGTTGTCCAGCGGTCCGGGAACAACATCGAGAGCCGCGATTCCAGCGTCCGCTCCTCCGTTATTCGCAAAAGCGGGATTTCCGGCCACAACCACGTCAACATCCGCGCCGTCGCCGATAATCGGAGCCGTAATTGTCACATACGCCGAAGCTGCTTTGGAAGCTCCGAGCGTCGAAATGGTGCAATCCACATCCGTCGCGCTGTTAACCACAACGGAATCGCAGTTCGTCTCTCCGACACCGGTCAATATTTCCATGTTCGATACGGGAACAGCCGAGCCGCCCGTAAGAGTTATGTTTACCGTCACCGACTGATCCGTTGAAACCATGAACGGATCGCCGAGCACATCGTAAACGTCGATGTTAATGACTTTGCCTTCGGTGGCGATTATCTCGCCTGTCACAACGTCTTCTGTTGCAACAACATAGTCCGCTTCCGGATAGAGGCCTCTACAGGTTATGTTCTGACCACTGACCGGTGTTCCGCCTGTGCATCGGGTTTCTCCGTCGAGCGTTACAACAGTCTGCGTCATGTTGCTGTAGCTAATCGACGCGGCCTGAGTGTCCTCGCCTCCGCCTGTGTTTAGATCCGTGTATCCTGTCAATGTGCCCGCAGTGAGCGCGCCGTTCGTGGCGTTGACGTTGAAGTAATACTCATTTGAGCTAGCGCCTTCGTCCGCATAAGCGGGGGCCACGCCGTTGTGCGCCACTGTCAAGCCTGTCAACGGATTGCCCCACCTGTCATTCGCCACAACCTTCAGATAGAACTTCTGTCCGGCGCAAGGAATCGCGTAACTGGTCGTATTGTCAACCGTGCAGTATGTCGCGCCGTCAAAAGTGATTACTCTCTGCTGTGTCGTCGCAACAGGCACATTTGAAAGAGATGTGTCTCTGCCCGTGTTTGAAGTGATGTATCCGGCTCTTGTCGATGACACGTCGCCGGCTGCTGTGGTGTTGAAGTAGTAAGAATTTCCTGAGGAGAACGGAGCGACTGTCCCGCCGTGTCTCACTGTAGTGTCGGTAATCGGATTTCCAATCTCGTCGTTCACAACGACTTTCAACTGGAATTTCACGCCATCAGCGCCTGCGAGCGTAAAGTCAGGATTCACAGCGGCGCCTGTAACATCAATCGTCTTACCGACGCCGTCGCAAGTGGGCACGTAACCTGCCCTGCTATATCTTGCCGAATACGTCGCGGCATCCGTCAGTCCGCTTACATACCATTTCCCGCCGTTGAAAGTAGCAGTTCCGACGGGGTTAGCGCCTGTCGCGCAATCTGCGACAGCGTGAACCGTCAAAGTGTCCGTTCCGAGCAACGGAGCGAGTGAAGCGCCTAGTTCATCCTGAACAGCCGCTGCGCCCGTGTCGACAACCATCGGGAAACTGATGCCAGCGCAGGTCGCCGTGTCTCCGGCCGCTATCAGTCCGCCGCCGCAAGTCGTTGCGCCGTTCGTCAAGCTGATAACCGTCTGCCCGTCAACATCAGTTCCGGGAGTTACCGTTATAGCGCCTCCGGAAACCGTGTGGACTTCCATGTATCCCGACACGCCGCCTTCGAGAAGTCCGGGTGCGGATACCGCGTAATAAAGTTCATTCGTTCCGCCGCTGTCGGCAACTGCGCTCGTCCCTCCTATCGTGATGGCTCCGGCGGGAATTCCCGTAATCGGATTCCCTAAGACATCTTCGACCACCACTTTCACAGGCAACATCAATCCGTCGGAATCCGCCAAAGCCCATTGCGGCGCAAACGGAGTTGCGGATGTATTAAGAACTGCTATTCCTGTCGTATCACAAGTCGCGATATAGCCGGGTTCTGTCAGTTTCGCAAAATATGTCCCATTGGCAGCAGCCACATACCAGTTGCCGTCCGGGTTCGAAGGAGCAACAACGTAAGCCGATTCAGGAGCTCCCGCCTGACAATCCACAAGCGAGCCGAACAGTTTGAGCGTTCCCGCTCCATCCAGCGAAGCAAGCGCGTTTCCGAGTTCGTCTTCAACAACCGTTTCGTCGAATTTCACTGTAAAAGGCAACGATTCAGTGAAAACAATTCCAGCGCTTCCGCCGGAAACAGCCACCGTCACCGGCGCGCTGTCGCATGTTCTCAAATATCCGCTCTGCGTGTATTGCGGAGTGTAATCGCCGTCCGCAACCGCCGCGTACCACGTGTCCGTGTCAAACGTCGGGCCTGAAATATAAGCCGCCTCTCCCGTGCAGTCCGGGTTCGAGAAAAGCTTGAAAGTGTCCCCGACATCCAGCGTTATCAAATCGCCAAGCTCATTGAGCAAATCGCCCTGCGCAAGCTTCACGGAGAATTCAAGTCCATCAGTTCCTAAAAGCGTAAAGTCCGGAGCGGCCTGCGCGCCTGTTGCGAGCGTCGTGTCGACATCAACTGTGTTTCCGTCACAGGTAGTGATATATCCGCTCTGTCCGTACTTCGCGACATAGCCGAGACCGTCGGCGACAGCAACATACCAGTCGCCGCCACTGAACGTCGGGCCTGCTATGTATGTAAGTTCGCCTGTTCCGGCTGTGCAGTCACCAGAAGATGGATACAATTCCAGCGTTCCGGTGCCTACTAGCGCCACTGCTCCGCCAAGCTCATTCTCGACATCCGCGCCAGCAAGTTTCAGCGCGAAGGGCAATCCTGAAGCGCCCGAGAAAACGGGCGAAACCGGCGCGCCGGCTGTCGTCGTAGTCGTAATTGCCGGAGCTATCGTCTCCATGTATCCGGGCAAAGAATACTTAATATACTTATCGCCTACTGCGGCTGCCGGAGCAATATATACCGAGCCGCCGGATAGATACATTGTCGCCGTATCCGTTCCTGAACAATCAATTGCGTTGCATACTACAATCCTGCTGTTATCTATATCGTCCTGAGTGAGCGTGAAAGTTCCGCCAATCTCGTCTTCCAGATTGCCGGCGCCGCTCATCATCTTAATCTGATAATCCAATCCGTTGCATGTCACTTCATCGCCGATTGGAACCCACGCGCCCGCGTTGCATGCGGTCGTGCCTGTCAGATTAACGATAGTCTGGCCTGTCACTCCGCCTCTGACATCAGCAAGCTGAGTGTCTACGGTTGTGTCAACATTCTTGTAACCCAACAGCGCGTTGTTTAGAT
Source organism: bacterium UBP15_UBA6099 (assembly GCA_002435745.1). GTDB lineage: Bacteria > UBP15 > UBA6099 > UBA6099 > UBA6099 > UBA6099. The sequence goes on along the minus strand of DIWT01000062.1, from coordinate 28,943 downwards.
TCAGCGCGCCTGTCGTTGCCGTGTAGAATATCGAGTTCGGGAACGCAAGACTCGTTGTGCCGTTGGTCGCTGCGACTCTGATATCCGTGCCAGCCAAACCGTTTATGTCATTGGCCAGCTCATCGCCGACATTGACTCTGATGTAGAACTTCAACCCGTCGCAGACCACATCTTCGCCCGCCGCGACTGAGCCGCCGCCGGCGCAGGGCGTTCCGCCCGAAAGCACGACCACCGTCTGTGTCGCGGAGCCGGGAGCCACGTTTGCAAGCTGCGTGTCGTCCGCCGTTTTCAAACTCACATAACCTGCCTTGCCGCCGGACAGTCCGGCGGTAGCGGTGGTCGCCCAGTACAAATTATTGCCGCTGCTCGTCGTCGGGTTGGCAAGATTATGCTGTATCGTCCACGGAGTGTTCAGCGCGTTTCCGAGTTCGTCGCTGACCGTTACTCTTATCGCGTATCTTACTGAATCGCCTCTGGTTCCGAAAGCCCACGCAGTGTCGAACAGCGGCGTCTGCTGAGCAACGGCAGGACCTACCGTTACTCCGTCAACATCTATCGTCTCAACATATCCGCCGGCGCCGCGCGTGAAGGATATATACTTCGTGCCCGCAGACGCGGGAGCTATGTATCTTGAGGCCGCGCTGAATGTCGATCTTATCGAAGCTTCTTCCGTGCATGTCCATGTGTCTTCTGGAGCAACGGGAGCCGCGTTTGTGCATACTTTGAAAACATCGCCCGTGACTATGTTCGTCATCGCCACGCCAAGCTCATTGTTAAGATTGCCAAGACCTGAAATAACCTTGATTTGGAAATCAAGTCCCTGACAGGTTGCGGTTCCGCCGCCGGGATTCAATGCGCCTCCATTGCAGGGCGTTGACGTATTGTCAGTCATATTAATAATGGTTTGCGCAGTGTCGCTTAGATTCACGTCTGCTAAATCCGAATCCGCTACGGAGTCCACGTTAAGGAATCCCGTATAACCGCCTGTGACCGCATGCGGACCGTCGGCTTCAATCGCATAGTAATAATAATTTGCCGCATAAGCGTCGTGAGGATTTCCCCCAACGAGCAATGTCATGTATGTCTCATCTGTCAAAGCGGTTCCTAGTTCATCATCTACGCTTATCTTGAGTTTGTAATCCAGATAATCGGCCGCAGCAACGTATGCCGGAGTCAGCGTGTTGGCTATTGTGACCGCCGAGAAATTCAACGCGCCTGTGTCAGTCGTCCGAATATACCCGTCTTTTTTAATGCGCATGTACTTAGTGCTCAGCGTCGCGGGAATGATGTAATAAGACTTAACTCCGGCATCGTCATCCCAAGCTTCATAAGCCGGAACTTCCGTGCCGCCTGAACATGCCGCGTCCGTCAAACAAACTTCTATTGTTTCCGTCCCATCCAGCGTCAGCGCGGTAGTTAATTCATTCCTGAGATATGTCGCTCCGCCCTGAACCCTAATCGGGTATCTCAAACCTCTGCATGTAACTTCCGTGCCTGCGGGGATTATTCCGCTACTGTCGTCACATATCGTCTGTCCGGTCAGATTGACTATCGTCTGTTCGTTGACGCCCGCCTGAACGCTTGCAAGCTGCGCGTCCCCTGCCGCCACCCTCACGTTGAGAAATCCGACGGTTCCGTTGTTAAAACCGAGAGACATCGCGCCGGCTGTCGGAACCGCGAAATAACTAACGTTCGCAACTCTCTGCGTCGATGTCTGAGTAGCTATTGTGAGTGTGTATGCGCCTGCCGCATAAATTGCCGCAGGGTCTTCTCCGAGTTCCGTTGAGATAACGACCTTCACGGAGTGTTTCACGGCGTTTGCGCCGTTATAGGCCAGAGATCTCTGCGGGCCCGCGACAGATGTAGCTGCGGCTGCGGAGATCGTTTTTACGTATCCCGACCTGTACAACATGACGTAAGTGTCGCCATCGGCCCTATCCGGAGCGATATATCTGGTTGTTCCGACCAATTCGGATTTGACGGGAGTTTCCGTCGCGCACGCGAACGAATCGGCAGGAGCGGCCGTGCCTTGACATACTGTAAATGTGTCGGCGCCAGCATAAGTAAGCTCATTCGCCGCGTCCGTTATAACCTCTCCGCCGCCGGATTCTGCTTTTATCTGATATAACAATCCTCTGCAGTTTGCCGTAGCGCCCGCAACGACGTTAGCGCCCGCGCAAGGCACAAGCTGCTCGGTCAGATTAACCAGCGTCTGTCCGGCCGACTCGTCAACCTGAACATCCGCCAACTGGCCGTCAGAGCCTGTGTCTACATTGATATATCCTTTATAACCGCCGACCACGGCGTTGCCAGATGCGGTGACGACCGGATAGTAAGCGTAGTTTCCGCTAACCGCCGCCGCCGAAACGCCGCCGACCGTCAGGGTGAGCCTGCCGGTGTCAAGCGCCGCTTCGAGCGCTGTGTCGTTTTCGTTTAAAAGCTGAACTTTCACGCTGTAGTCGAGGCCGTCCGTCGCTCCGACATAGCCCGGCTTCACCACCGCAGCCGCGCTGTTCACAACTACGTTGGCAGTGTCGCAGGTGTTCACGTAACCTGCGGCAATCTTCCCGTATTTAACTCTGTATGTTCCGTTGGCAACTTTTATGTATTGCTTGCCGGAATCAAAATTCACTGTCGAGGCAACTTCACTTGTCTCTGCCGTGCAGTCGCCCGCAGATGGGTATACCGCAACGAAGTCCGTGGCTTCCAACGTCAGCGCGTCGCCGAGTTCGTTTTGAACCGCGTCCACGACGAGCGGGAATCCAAGTCCGGCGCATTCAAGCGTGTCGCCGGCGGCCATCACCGCGCCCGCGCACTGCGTCGCTCCGCCCGTAAGATTCAGAACCGTCTGGCCATCAACCGCCGTTCCGGCGGTGACTGTCAGAGCGCCACTGGCCACTGTTGAGTTCAACCTGTATCCCGGAACCGTGCCTGCAAGCAGACCGCCAGTGTTATATAGGAGAACATTGCCAGTCACGTTAAACGCATTGGCTCCGCCGAGGGTAATCTCGTTGGTGTTGATCCCGTTGACCGGATTGCCGAGTTCGTCCTCAACCACGACTTTGATAGGGAACTTCAAGCCGCTACAGGTTATTGACGTTCCCGCCGGATCTCCGCCCGTGCAGGCTGTCGCCGCGTCCAACGTTATCTCAGTCATGACCCCTGTCGATACGCCCACGCTCGCGAGCGCGGTGTCGACTGTGACTTTCATATCCATATAACCTGCGGCTGAAACTGCGATAGCTCCGGCAGTGTTCGTCGTGCAGTAGTAGAAGTTGCTGCCCGCTCCGCCTACCACCGTGCAAGGAGTTCCATTATGGGTTACCGTCGCGCCCGCTATTGGTGTGGTTATTTCATCCCACACCTTAACAACAAGGTGGTATCCGAAAGCGTCCGTGCCCGCGACATTGAAATCAGGATTCACAGCGGCTGTCCAATTTGTCGTTACCGCCGCTGAATCAATGACGCCGGAGTATCCGGGCTTCGAGACGGCCACTTTGTATGAACCCACCGCTACGGCGGGAGCTATGTATGCTTTGTTGTCCGCGTTGAATTGGACTGTCGCCGCGACCGCCGCGCCGACGCATCCGCTGAATGTGGTTTGTCCCGACGCGCATACGTAGAACGTCTCGTCGTCATCGACCGTTAGGTCCGTGCCGAGAATATCCTCGTAGTCGTCTAAAACCGTGGAATCGACGACTATCTGGAATTCTAGGGCATGCGCATTGCCTGCGTTATATGCGATGTCCTGTTGCGCCGTTGTATTCGGAGTCACCGCCAGAATGCTTTCCAGATACCCCGGATATCCCAGAGTCAGGTTCGCGTTTCCGGTGGCGGCGATATATACGTGGTTGCTCGACACGAGGGCTCTCTTGACCGTCGTAGTCGAAGGCGTTGTCGAACCAGTAAACCACGAGATTACGTCCGCGCTGTTAGCCGGGGTGATGGTGTTTCCAAGCTCGTCTTCAATCGACCCCGACGCGATTCTTAATGAATATATATTCTGAGAATTGAACACATTCTGAGCGTTATTAGAAACGTTCGCTCCCGTGAAAGTGTAATCCACGAAGCCGGCGGCGCTTACAGTCAGGTCCAGCGTGTCGCTGCCGTTTATCGGACATTTAATAAAGATAACGCCGTCATTAACGCCGTCCATGTCGGTGAGTTCGCCGTCTTCATACGTCCCGTTACAGGAAGTCGAATTGGCTATCGTCACGCTGTGCGGAGTCACTCCGTCGGCTGCGATAGCGTTTCCGAACTGGTCCTTAACAACCACTTTGATTGTATATTTGAGTCCGGTCGTGACAGTATTGCCCGCGCCTGTCGTATAATCGAACATCGTCAGCGGGTATTTGACGAAGCCGGAAGTTGATTCTATATCTATTGAGTAGTCATTTGTTCCGGCCTCGAAGATGCTGCCTGACAAACTTCCCGACATTATCGTGACAATGCCGTCGGCAGCGTTGTCGTCGTCTCCGCAAAGGCCCGTCGTGCCGTCGCAGACATTCGGCCACACCGAGTTGGGCGGCGAGAAATAATTGCCGTTCCCGCCCTCGGTAATAATATCCACAAGGACGCCTCCATCTCCGGTTATCGGATTAGAGAATTCATCCGTTAATACCACGCAGATATCGCCGTTTCCGCATACTGCGGCTTTAGACTTCGTCGTCGCCAGCCCCACAAAAAGCATAGCGATCGCAATTGTGATACACGCCAGTCTTTTCATAGCACAACCTCCAAACAAGTATTCATTTTGTTTGTATAGAAATTTTGTTGACATGCTTTTCTCCATATTTAATCGGGCCTTCCTTGAATTCAAGCCCTTTAAATTCCAATTTTGTTAGAAATTCCTGCCCATCTTTTATATATGCCTTGAATAAATCCATTTTAAAATGGAATAATCCGTTCGCTTTCCCGTCCGCGTCATACTTCTTGTCGCCTTCGGTCATCTCGAAAAGGATATTAGGCAGTCTGTCAAGAGAACCGTTCGCGCCCGGAAAATACGCTTTCACCATCGCTCCGGGGAGAGGCTCGCCTTTTGCATTAGTTATGGATACCACAATATCGCCGGGTTTCGGCTGAGGAATCTCGGAATCTTCGCCTTGCTTAAGTTCTATTATAATATTACTATCAATATTCGCTTTGTATGCATTGCTTCCGGAATAGTCTTTGTATCCTTTTGCGAAAATTGAAATCTCGAATTTGCCGCCGTCCTTAATCTTTCCTGAGAACATGTCAGCCGCAAAAAACACCGTTCCATCCGCGGTTGCGCCGTCCGCTCCATCGACAACAGTGAGAAACGCATCCTGACCGGGAACCGTCCTGCCCGAACCCGGCAACATAATCTGAACGGTTGCGCCCTTAACCGCCGCCCCGCCGACGCCCTTCATGCTGACGGTCACAGCGCCTTTTGCTTCCGGGCCGACCGATTCCTGAGCAGCCGCAGACGCCGCAATAACGCTCATCGCAATTATAGCTCCCGCCAAACAGGCCGCGAAGCTGCCACTAATCGCTCTGATGGTCTCTAAAACAATCTGGGAATATTTCGTGAATCTTTTTTCAGCTTTATTACGCATTAACATGCTTTCTTCAACTTTGCCCGGCCTTCAAGAGGCTACATGCAACGATAGCGACAACCCGCTTTGTGGGCAACTTGTTTTAATATATAATCCGGCGAACATGTCGAAGATTTTACCACTTTAAATAATCCGATGCAAGGAAATTTGTATTTTTTATGTGTGATTGTTCTCACATAGTATATATGTCATACAGACGCTCGCGATTTACCGCATTTACATTTATCTAATGGCCGCACCTGAATTATTGACGCCTTGCTTGTTTGTCGATTTCGCTCTGATGAAGGATTTTACTGGCAACGCCTGATGTTTATATAATGATTGTTCATTTTGTCAATTTAATGTCGATGCAACGCTGCGGATTCTATTCGGACAACAATTTATCTTCAATAATCCTTCCGACTATTTTCGGGTTGGCTTTGCCGCCCGTGAGCCGCATAACCTGCCCGACAAGGAACCCGGCGGCTTGCTTCTTCCCTGCGCGGAAATCTGCCGCAGGCCCCGGATTGTCGGCTATAACCTTTTCCACCGCGTCTGAGATAGCGGTCTCGTCGTTCATTTGTTCAAGCCCTTTTTCCTTGATAATCTCTGCGGGAGGCCGACCGGACGCAAACATGTCTTTAAAGACGTCTTTGCCCATCCTCGCGCTGATTACCCCCTTCCCCATCAACTCAAGCAGCGCCGTTAAGTCCTCGGCAGTCACGGCGCACTCATCTATCGTCTTCCCCGACTCGTTCAGGCATCCCATCAACTCCGTCATTATCCAGTTTGAAACCGCTTTGGGGTCGTTGTGAAGAGAGGCGGCGCGTTCGAAGAAATCAGCCATCGCCTTCGAGCCGGTCAACACTTCCGCGTCATATTCAGGCAAACCGTACTGTGAGATGAAGCGGACCCGGCGGGGCTCCGGCAACTCCGGCGCTTTCGCTCGAATCAGTTCCACCACTGACGCCGACACCTCGACCGGCACAAGGTCGGGATCCGGAAAATACCTGTAATCATGCGCCCTTTCCTTAGACCTCATCGTCTGAGTCGTCTGAGTCGCTTCGTCCCACCGCCTTGTTTCCTGAACAATCCGCTCCCCGTTCTCGATAGCGTCTATCTGTCGCTCAATCTCGAAGTCCACGCCCAGCCTGACCGCGCGGAACGAGTTCAGATTCTTCATTTCCGTCTTTGTGCCGAATTCTTCGGCCCCGACCGGCCTCACGGAGATATTCGGCTCGCATCTCATTTCGCCTTTCTCCATGTTGGCGCCGCACACGCCGATATACTGCAATATCGACCTGAGACTGGTCAGGTAAGCCACCGCTTCCTCGCTGCTGCGCACATCGGCTTCCGTGACTATCTCCATAAGGGGAATGCCGGTGCGGTTGTAATCGACGCAACTTCCGCCGGACGCGTCATGCACAAGCTTTCCGGCGTCCTCTTCCAAGTGAATGCGGTGGATGCGGATGGTTTTTTCCCTCCCGCCCGCTCTCACCGTGAGCTTGCCGTTGCGCCCTATGGGCAGTTCGTACTGAGATATCTGATAAGCTTTCGGCAGGTCGGGATAGTAATAGTTTTTTCGCGCGAACCTGCTCGCGGGAGACACCTCGCATTCGAGCGCGATACACGTCCTGACCACATACTCTATCGCCTTGCGGTTTAAAACCGGCAAAGTCCCCGGCAGGCCGAGGCACACCGGGCAGACATGATGGTTCGGGGCCGCCGCAAAACCTGTCGAACACCCGCAGAACAGCTTGGAGTCCGTCTTCAGTTGAGCATGCACTTCTATTCCTATCACAGGCTCGTATTTCATTTATTCAACCGATCCAATCGTCATATTCCCGCGCTGGTCGTTCAGTCCATCTTTTCGCCGGGCATCATCCCGCAGATTCCCGACCCGATTTCGAAAGCCCTCGCCGCGCGCAAAAGCGCCTGTTCGCCCAGCGTCGGGCCTATCAACTGCAACCCCACTGGCAGACCGTCGCTCAATCCGCACGGTATGGACATTCCGGGCAATCCCGCGAGATTCACGGGGATGGTGCAGATATCCATCATGTACATGGCCAGCGGGTCGTCTATTTTTTCGTTTAGCTTAAAGGCCGTCGAGGGGCTGGTCGGTGACATCAGGATGTCGCATTCCGCGAATGCTTTCTCAAACTCTTTCACAATCAACGTTCGGACTTTGAGAGCGCGCAGATAGTAAGCGTCGTAGTAGCCGGCGCTGAGGGCGTACGTGCCGAGCATTATTCTGCGTTTCACCTCCGCGCCGAAACCGGCCCGTCTCGTTTTCCTGAACATTGAAACTATGTCGTCGGCGTCCTCCCGCATCCCGTACTGGACGCCGTCGTATCTGGCAAGGTTCGAGCTTGCCTCGGCGGGAGCGATAAGGTAGTACGCGGGCAGCGCATACTTGACAATCGGCATTTCTATTTCCTTTATCTTCGCGCCCATCTTCTCGAAGACCTCCGCCGCGGCGGAGACGCGCTCGCGCACACCCGGCTCGACTCCCTCTCCGAAGAGGTCTTTAATCATCCCCACTGTCATCCCCGCCGCTCCGGCATCGAGCGCCGCGACATGGTCGGGCGGCTCGCGGTCTATCGAAGTGGAGTCCTTGGGATCGTGACCGCAGATGACGTCCAGCAACATGGCGCAGTCTCTAACGTCCCTCGCGAAAGGCCCTATCTGGTCCAGAGACGACGCGAAAGCCACCAAGCCGTAGCGAGACACAGCGCCGTAAGTCGGCTTCATGCCGACCACGCCGCAAAGCGAAGCGGGCTGCCTGATAGAGCCTCCGGTGTCGGAGCCTAGAGACATGGCGCATTCACAGGCCGCCACCGCCGCCGCCGAGCCGCCGCTCGACCCGCCCGGCGCGCGTTCCAAGTCCCACGGGTTCCTCGTCGGATGATGCGCCGACCATTCGCATGACGAGCCCATCGCGAACTCGTCCATGTTGGTTTTGCCGACGATAACCGCGCCGGCGGCTTTCAACTTCTCCACGACCGTCGCGTCATAGGGCGGCTCGAATGGCGTGAGTATCTTGGACCCGCACGTAGTCTGCGCCCCTTCCATGCACATGTTGTCTTTCACCGCCACCGGAATCCCGTATAATGGAAGCGAGCGGTCCGCGTCTTTTAACTCTTCGGCGCGCTTTCTTGCGCTCTCTTCCAGAACGGCGATGAACGCCTTTACATCAGGCTCTTTATCATTGATTCTTTTGAATGTCGAATCGACAATGTCTATCGGGTCGATTTCGCCCGCTCGCAACATCCCGATAAGTTCGCTCGCGGTCTTTGTGCAGAGTTCCAATTGTTCGTCCCCCGTTGCTTGCGCTCCGTCAATGCCCTTCGCCCTCGTCGATAACCTTGGGCACTCGGAAGAAATCGCCGAATCTGTCGGGCGCGTTCATCAGCGCTTTTTCCACTCCGCACGACTCCTTGACGACGTCTTCCCTCATCACATTTTTCATGGGAATGACATGCGACGTCGGCTCGACTCCTTCTAAGTCCAGCTCGTTGAGCATATCCGCATAATCCAGAATGGCCCCCAACTGGCCTGTCATCCTGTCAAGTTCTTCGTCCGTCATCTCGATTCTGGAGAGATAAGCGACTTCGCGGACTTCTTCACGCGTCAGCTTCATAAAAGTCCTCCGTCCGCCGGTAGCCTTGCGGCCCTACGGCGCATCGTCGAAAGTATAGCGCTTCGCCTTTCGGCGTTAAACCCAACGCAAAAAATCCCGCCCTTGTTTAAGAGCGAAAACTGATGCCGATGCGATGGAACGTTTAAGCGGTTTTTTCCTTCAGCGAGTCCGAAACGGAGTAAGCGACTTTCCAGACATCGCCGGCGCCGAGCGTTATCACGAAATCTTCGCTGGTCGCCGTTCTGTCTATGAAGGACGGAACATCTTTGATGTCCGGGATATAGACGACGCCCTTATGCCCGTATTTCTTGAGCGTGGTCGCCAGAAGCTCCCCGTTCACTTCCGGAATCGGCTTTTCTCCGGCGGCGTAAATATCCGTCACTATCACCATGTCGGAATTGAAAAAGCTTTTTCCGTAAAGGTCGAAGAAGTATTGAGTGCGCGAGAACCTGTGCGGCTGGAACACGGAGATAATCTTTCCGTTCCTGTGGATTTTTCTGGCGGCGCTCAAAGTGGCCATTATCTCCGTCGGATGGTGCGCGTAATCGTCCACGACAACCATGCCGCCGTGATTGGAAATTATCTGGAATCTTCTGTTGGCGCCCTTGAACTCGGCAAGACTCTTTCTAATCGTGTCGATTTCGATCCCGAGTTCTAGACCCAGCCCTATGGTCGCGAGGCTGTTGTAAATGTTGTGGACTCCGGGCACGTTAAGCCTGAACCTTGCCACGTCCAAGCCCCGGTTGGTCACCATGAAATCCGCGCCCATGCCCGAATGCTCTATCTTGACGGCTTTCAGATGAGCGCCGTTCGTCAACCCGTAAGTGAGCATCCTTCCTTTATAATCCTCGGCCAGTTTGTGCACATTGTGGTCGTCCGTGCACATGACGGCCAGACCGTCTTCCGGCAAACTGTCAAGGAATTTGGCGAATGTCGCCCTAATCTGCGCGACATCGGAGTAATAATCCATGTGATCGGCTTCGACGTTCGTCACCACCGCGATGTGCGGAGTCAATCTCACCAGCGACCCGTCGCTCTCGTCCGCTTCGGCGACCAGATAGTCGCCTTTGCCGAGTTTGGCGTTGCTCTTGAACTGCTCCATCACCCCGCCGATAACCACTGTGGGATCAAGCCCGGCGCGCTCGAACATCAGCGAAATCATCGAAGTCGTCGTGGTCTTCCCGTGAGTGCCTGAAACCGCGACTCCCTTTTTCTGTTTCATAAGAAGCGACAACAGTTCCGACCTGTGCAGAATCGGTATGCCCCTGCGTATCGCCGCTTTGACTTCAGGATTGTTTATCGAAATTGCGGAAGAGACGATCGCCACTTCCGCGCCGTTTATGTTATTCGCCGCATGGCCGACTTTAATCGTCGCCCCAAGTCTCTCCAGTTCGCAAGCCCTGCCGGACTTCACCACGTCCGACCCGCTCACCTCGAACCCCTGCTCCACCAGAATCTGCGCCAGCGCGCTCATGCCGATGCCGCCTATCCCGATGAAGTGATACTTCTTTTTTTCCATCTTTCTACACTCCCTGTGCCTCATATGCACATCACTATTTATAGCAACATTCATGCCAACCATAACATTAAAGCTATATTGCCACCTTAGGGTGAACACCTAGAAACATTTATCTCTTTATTAAAAGGATTTATTGCATGTTTGGCAAATAATAAAAACAGTGAGACAATTCACATCCATGTTGATGTCGTTTTTGACCCTTTTGTGTCAAATATGACACATGGGTGTGGGTTTATTGACACACTTATGCTATTTGCGACTCATGAATAATTCATAAACAATCTAATAATTTATTTTTCTGATTCGATAATTTCAATTTCTGATTTATTGATTCCATATAATTCATACACAAGATTGTTCATTTGGATTTCATTAGCCGCGATCAAACGCCTTATGCGGATTTCCTCATCTGGCGTTTTTGCTTGTAAAAGCTGACTGTGGCAATCCAACATCGACATTGTCATCGACACAATTTTGCGATGAGCTTTAACGTCATTCTTGTTATTGAAATCTATCTTTCGGAATGGAAGTTTCTCAATGAATTGGCGGTTCGCTGAACGCCATCCTCCACGAAATGTTGTGCTGATTTGCGAAAAGTGCCAACGCAACAAGTTTGAATTCATCAGACATAACAAATATTCAAGTGTTTGCTCGCGATAGTCGCTCTTTAAGGTCACTCCACCGACATCAACATTATCGTTGAAATGACGTCCATCTATATCATATCCGGCGTGCAGTCTTTCAACCAACCTCGGAACGCATAGCTTAACCCTGTTTTGAATGCCCAAATTTTTTGGATATAAGCAATACCACTTCGGCCCTTTAAACCTGCCGTTCTCTCTCTTTTCTAAGCGCTCCTTATTTCTTTCTAGGTAGTTGGAAGCTTTGGGATACTTTCTTTGCAATTCGGCATAATCAATAAGTTCAGCGGACTCGCCGATCAGATTGTAAGGAAAAAGAATATATTGTCTTTCCCCCAAAGGAAAATAAGCGTTTATGTCTTGACCGCTAACAAGAGGAAAAAACAAATCCTTTTCAAAAACAAGAACCTCACCGAGCGCCTTTGATCGCAGCGTGATGGTCTTTTCCGTCTTTTTTACAAAATCCATGATAAAAACATCGTCGGCGCTTGTTTGCAGCCCTACAAACATATCACACGCGTCGCCGAATCTTTTATGCTTATTTTCAAGTTTCTCGAATAATTTGTTGCCATCTCCGACAATGAAATTCCATTCATTTGAGGAAATCTTTTTCGTGTTTATAACAACTTCCTCTGATTCACCGTTTTTTCTCCATGCGTCTAGATCGTCGACTTTGACAAATCGCATTCTTTTGTTCCCAGCTTTGTCTAGGAACAAAATGCAAGTATAAGTTGTCGGCCCGGAGAAGACCTGCTGTGAACCGAAGTGGATAATTTCAGAAAGGTGTTTTCCGTCGGCAATAATTCCGCGAAGCTGCTTTCCATAGTGAAGATTGAAGAACTTGTGAGGAAGGATAAAACCGAGACGGCCATTGCTGTTCAGCAATGTCAATCCTTTTTCAACAAACACCGCATATATATCATAATTTCCGGAACTGGCGGATTTATAATGCTTTTTATAATGCTCGACCTCGATGGGCGCCCAGTCCTTCAAAGCCTGAATGCGTATGTAAGGCGGATTGCCTACGATACAATCAAATCCGCCCGCTTTCATTATGTCGCCAAAACCATTGCGCGAGTCGTGCCAGTCAAAAACGTTGACGCGTCCTTGTTGCGCTTCATCGAACATTATCAGTTGCCCGTTTTTGTTTATCTCAGGGCCAATCAGTGAATTGCCGCATTTTATGTTTCCTGAAAGGTCCGGCAACGCTCTTTCACGCCATAGGGCCAACTGTGTTCTAAGCGTCTCCTGATTTTCATTTTCCAGCACTTTGAGAAAAAGCGATAGTTTTGCGACTTCGACAGCCTGTGAGTCTATGTCCACGCCATAAATATTATCCAACAAGATGCGTTTTTTTTCTCTTGTAGTGAGCAGCCATTCATTCTTTCTCGCTTCATATATTGCCGCGTGTCTTCCTCGCTTCGGTTTGCTTTCTTCGACAAGCCCGAGAGGCGCTTTTCCCGTTGCTTCTTTCTTTTCAAGATACCATTTCAAGTGGTAGTCAAGGAGATAGTTATAGGCTTCGAGCAAAAAAGATCCGGAACCGCAAGCCGGATCAAGTATTCTAATGCGACTAATATCATTAGGCGTTTTTCCTTCGCAAAGCGATCCGACCGTATTCTTAACAATATGCTCCACTATGTATTGCGGCGTATAATAGACACCGCCTGCTTTTCTGATCTCCGGTTTCTCTTCAACTTTGGCTTGACGCCCCTTGGTGAGCCTAATGACTTTTCCGAGAAACTGTTCATAGACATTCCCAAGAATCTCCGTCGGAATCACGCCGAATTCATATGGCGATTCAGGATAATAGAGGCCCAAAAGAATTTCCTTCAACACCTTGTCGTCGATTGTTAGTTTTGTCGTAAGCCTATCTGGCGCGCTGTCGCGTTCTTTCTCTAACCTGAAATGAAACAGTCCGGAATTGTATTTATCATCAGCTTTTTCAAATATCTCAATCAGCCGCGAATATATCCGTTTCCCGGAACATAAAGCTTGAAGCTGCCCATACTTTTCAATACCTCTGTCTTCACACATTCTCAAAAATATTATTCTATCGATTGTCATTTGGATGGCAAAGTTTAGATCTCTTACACTAATATCGACGTTTCTTAAAGCTATGTTTTTCGCGAGGGATTCCCGCCATTTCTCTATTTCAGTCAGAAATTCCATGTCAACTTCTGATGTTCCGCGCTTGCCATTGACGGACAACGCATACTTGTCAAACGAACCTTTTAAAACCGCCTCTCGTGAAAAAACGGCGTCTATCTCATCCCATCTTTCAACGTACTCATCGAATTTATACAAAGCAATTCGAGCTTTTGACGCTTTATCCGTATTGCTTGGACGAATACGACCATCATAAACGGCCAATTCAGCGAAATTAGTTAGCACGGAAATCGGAAGTTTGCCGCTCCATGCATATCGACGAAGCTGATATGCCGATGTTGCGTCTTCGCCAATATTTACGCTAGGTCGTTTAGCTTCTAGAAAAAACTTGCGCATGTTTCCAATTCGAAAACAATAATCAGGCGCTTTCGTGCTGCCTCCGAAACTGATTGCGTCCTCATGAATAACATCTCTATATAGATGCGCATATCCAGCCTTGTTGTCTACATCCCAACCTAGAGCTTTCCAAAATGGATTTATAAACTCGACTCGCAACTCAGTCTCGTTGTACGATGCGCTCTTGTAGGTGTCTATATTTTGTTTAAAACGCTCAACCAATTCGCCGACTGTTTCTTTTATCATGCATCACATAATATTTATTGGCAGGTTTTTGTCAACGCTTCAAAAGCTCGCCACAATGATTTGGGATTCTCTCGTTGGGAAAATCAAACATCAATACAATCAATCGCAGTAGTAAAACAAATAAGTATTTTTCACCAATGCGGGATAAAAGTCCAAACTAGAGTATATCAGCGTTTCAAGCGATATACACGACGCGCATGGCTTCTTCGAGCGAGGTTATTCCCTGAATTATCTTTGTGACGGCATCCTGTTGGAGCGTCTGCATCCCTGTTTTGACGGCTATCTCGCGGAGTTTAACTGCGCTTGCCTTCTTAACTATCTGGTCTTTAAACTGGTCATCCAGTTCCATCAGTTCGAATATTCCGATTCGGCCCCGATATCCGTTGCCGCGGCACATATCGCAACCGACCGGTTTATAAAAGGCGAGATTTTTGCCTTCTTCCAAAGGGATATTCAGCATCCGCAGTTCGTGGTCGGGAGGTTTGTAAGGTTCTTTGCATTCCGGGCAAAGCACGCGAGTGAGCCGTTGGGCAAGCGAGCCGATGAGAGACGACGACACAAGGAACGGCTCGATTCCCATGTCTATCAGGCGGGTGGCCGCGCTGGGCGCGTCGTTTGTGTGCAGAGTGCTGAGCACAAGGTGGCCGGTGAGCGCCGCCTGTATCGCTATCTCGGCAGTCTCTTTGTCTCGAATTTCGCCGACCATTATTATGTCAGGGTCGTTGCGGAGGAAGGAGCGCAGAGTATTGGCGAACAGCACGTTCGCTTTCGGGTTGACCTGCACCTGATTTATTCCTTCGAGCATATATTCGCAGGGGTCTTCCACCGTGAGGATGTGAGTCGAAACCGTGTTCAACTGGTTGAGCACCGAGTACAGAGTGGTGCTTTTTCCGCTGCCGGTGGGGCCTGTGACGAGCAGAAGTCCGACCGGGCTGTGTATCATTCCTTCGAAAGTTCTCTGCACATCGGTCGTGAAGCCGAGCCTGTTGAGTCCGATGAGCACGCTGCTCTTGTCTAGTATTCTGAGGACTATTTTTTCGCCGTTCTGAGTCGGATAAGTCGACACGCGGAAGTCGAACTCCCTGCCGGCGACCAGAAGGTTGATGCGACCGTCCTGAGGCACTCGTTTTTCGGCGATATTGAGGTCGGCCAGAACTTTGATGCGCGAGAGCAACTCCGCCTGAATTTTCTTCGGGGGGCGCATAGCCTCGTGAAGAACGCCGTCCACCCTGAATCTGACTCTGACCATGTCCCGCATCGGCTCTATGTGGATGTCGCTGGCGCGAGCCTCGATCGCCTGAACGATTATCGCGTTGACGAGTTTGACAATCGGCGAATCCTCGGTCAGGTCCTTGACTTTTGAAACCGCGATATCGTCTTCTTCCGCGTCTTCCAGCCTCTCGACGACGTTGGCGTCGATGCCCATTTTATGAAGGCTTTCTATAGCCTTCGCGGTGCTCTCGTCCACGCCGTAGTTGGCGTGAACGGACATCAGCAACTGCTCTTCCTGCGCCAGCACCGGAACCACGTCCAGCCCCGTGGTCAACCGGACCTCGTCTATGGCGAACACGTTAAGCGGGTTCACCATCGCGAGCACAATTTTTCGTTTGTCCTTGCTGATGGGGATGACTTTATGGCGCTGCGCTATATGCGGCGGCAGCGACTTCGCTATGATGGGAACTACTTTGACGCGCGACAGGTCTACGAACGGGACGCCGAGCTGCACCGCTATCATCTTGAGCACGTCAAGCTCGGTGACGAACCCGAGGTTCGTCATTATCTTTCCTAACAGCTCCGGCGAATTCCTCTGAACGTCAAGAGCCTCCTGCAACTGCTCTTCGGTTATCAAACCGTTCTCGATTAGCAGTTCGCCGAGTTTCTTTCTTCCGTTCTTTTTCTGGCTCTTTTCCATGCCTTACGTTTTGACTCCTGTGTCGAACAACACCCGCATGGCTTCTTCTATGCTCGTCACGCCCGCGATGACTTTCCTTATTCCGTCCTGCTGCAGGGTGTACATCCCCAACTCAATCCCTTTGCGCCTGATGTCCGGAGCCGACGCTTCTTCCGTTATCAACAATCTCAGTTCGTCGTCTAGTTGCATCATTTCGTAAACGCCGACCCTGCCTAGATATCCCGTCTCGCGGCAGAACTCGCAACCCTGTCCGCGGTACAGCTTGGTTCCGGGAGGGATGCCGAGCCTCTGAAGAGCTTCCGGGGGAGGCGTGTAGTCAACTTTGCATTCCGGGCATATCTTCCTGACAAGCCTCTGCGCCAGAATGCATATCACCGATGAAGCAACGAGGTAGGGTTCAACGCCCATGTGGAACAACCGTGTGATGGTGCTTGCGCTGTCGTTCGCGTGGATGGTCGCCAGCACAAGGTGGCCGGTCAGAGAGGCCTGAATCGCCACCTCGGCGGTCTCCTTGTCGCGCAACTCTCCCACCATCACTATGTCGGGATCCTGCCGAAGCATCGAGCGAAGACCGCCCGCGAACGTCAGTCCCGCCTTCGTGTTCACCTGCGCCTGCGCCACGCCCGGCAACTGGTATTCTATCGGGTCTTCTATCGAAATTAGATTTTTGTCTACTCCGTTCAATTCATTGAGCACGGCGTACAGAGTCGTCGTTTTTCCTGACCCTGTCGGGCCTGTGCTGAATATAATCCCGTATGGTTTATTTATAAGCTCTCTGAACCTTTTCAAGTCGTTCGATTCGAAACCCAGCTGTTCGAGTCCGATGAGAATGCTGGACTTGTCGAGTATGCGCATCGTGACCTTCTCGCCCCATACAGTAGGCAGAGTGGCGACGCGCAGGTCGATCTCCCTGCCTTCGACTCGAAGAGGGATGCGCCCGTCCTGCGGCACTCTTTTTTCGCCTATGTCCAGCTTGGCGAGTATCTTGAATCTCGAAACGAGAGCTGCGTGCAGTTTCCGGGGGAACTTCATCTCCTCGTGCATTACGCCGTCGATCCTGAACCGTATCCTGACGGAAGTCTTGCTCGGTTCAACGTGGATGTCGCTGGCGCCGTCTTTAACCGCCTGCATTATTATCGAGTTGCTGAGCCGGATGACCGGCGCTTCCTCTGCCGCCGACGCTAGGGCTGTTGTCGACAGCGACTCCTCGTCTTCTATGGCCTTCATCTGCTGGTCCTCGTGGACCATGTTCCCGAGGATGTCGTCCGCCGACTCAAGCTGCGTGTAGACCTCGTCTATCTTCTCCATTATCTGTTTTTCGGAGCCGAGCATGGGCACGATTTTGCTGTTGGTCAAAGTGTTGATGTCGTCTATCGCGAAAGGGTTCAGCGGGTTGGCCATGGCGAGATTGATCTTGCCGTCCGCCCTGCTGACTATCATCACTTTGTACTTTTCAGCTATGTGCCGGGGTATCATCTTGACGAGCTTGGGGTCGAAGTCAACCTCCGAAAGGTTCACATACGCGTGCCCCAACTCGTTGGCGTCTATCTTTAGTATCTCTACTTCTTCAATATATCCTTTTTCGATCAGGAACTGGTCTACGGAAATATCGGGGTCGTCTTTGGCCGCGCGCGTCGCCTCGTCCCACTGCGCGGGCGTGACAAGGTTCTTCTTGATAAGGGTCTTGCCCAGTTTTCCCGCCGGTGTGAACATTTACCCGTTAAGCCCTTCTCTGAGACCAGCTTCCCACATTGCGTCCAGCGGAGGCGTGCGGCCCGTCCATAGCCTGAACGCCTCGAACGCCTGAAAGACCAGCATCCCGTAGCCGTTAGCCGTCGTCGCGCCCGCTGTTTCCGCAGCTTCTAGCAGCCTCGTCTTCCACGGCTCGTAAATCAGGTCTACCACAAGTTGACCTCGCCTGATCAGCGCGGGATTTATCGGCGGTTCGTCGTCCGCCCTCAATCCCACCGAGGTCGCATTGATAATAATACTACAATCGGCGATTGATGTGTCAACTTCCGCGTCGGAAAACGCGCGGACGTCTATCCCCGCATCCGCCCCGCCTAGCGCGTCGGCTGTTTGCTGCGCATTGAAAAGGGTCCTGTTGAAAAGGTGAATCCGCCCCGTCCCCGCGTCCAGAAGCGCCCTGATCACCGACCTTGCCGCGCCTCCCGCCCCAAGAACTGCGACCACGGCCCCTTCCACTTTCGCCCCGCTCTTTTCCATCGACAACCGGAACCCCTCAACGTCAGTGTTGTATCCCACAAGCTCGCCGTCCCTGTTCGCAATCACGTTCACCGCCCCCAGTTCCGCCGCCACGCCTTCCACCCTGTCCAGATACTGCGCGACCTCCACCTTGTGCGGAACCGTCACGTTCAGTCCCTTAATGCCGAGCGCGCGGACGCCCTCGACCGCCGCCCTCAACCCGCCCGGCGCCACCGGCATCGGAACATACGCCGCGTTCATCCCCATCCGCTCGAACGCCGCGTTGTGCAACGCCGGGGACCTCGTGTGCCCCAACGGCCAGCCTATTATCCCGTATATCTCCGTGCGACCGTCTATGTTCATTTCCTCAACGCGCCTCCGCGACAGCCTTATTATATTCATTATTCCTTTCTCCGCATCTGTTTGGCGAATTGCGAACCTCTCGCGGCGGGAATCGTTAGCGCCATTATGGATAACCAAGAACTTTTTTCATATAATTGCGCGGGGGGACGCAACGACTATGGAATACGACATGCCGCTGTACAGGCCGCCGAGCGAGGCTTATTCGCTCATACTTCAAGCCACTCTGGGGTGCTCGCACAACCGCTGCAGGTTCTGCGGAATGTATAAGATGAAACAGTTCCGAGTGAGGAAACACGAGGACTTCGAGAAGGACGCGCTTGAATGCGCCCGCCTCGCCCCTCAGACCACACGCATCTTTCTTGCAGACGGCGACGCTATGGCGATAAGAACTGAGAGAATATTAAAAATACTCAAACTCCTTTACGACAATTTTCCTCGCCTCGAGCGCGTCACGGCATACGCCAACCCTTCAAACCTGCTGATAAAGAGCGTGGACGACCTTCGCGCAATACGCGCCGCGGGAATGGACATACTCTATCTCGGCGTCGAGTCCGGCAACGACGAAGTTCTTGCGAGGGTGGACAAAGGGGCGACGCGCGCGGAGATTCTCGACGCAGGGCGCAAGGCTCTGGACGCGGGGTTCCCTCTGTCCGTCACCGTGCTTCTGGGTTTGGGCGGCAGGGAGTTGTCAGAAGCGCATATCGCGGACACGGCGTCTCTTTGCTCGGAAATGAACCCGACTTACGTAAGCGCGCTTACATTGATGCTGGGACCGTTCGAAGAGTATTTCTGCAAATCGATGGGGCCGGATTTCGCTTTGCCGGACAAGGCGGGCGTTCTCCGCGAGGTGAGAGGTCTTGTTGAGAATCTCAACACGACGGAATGCGTTTTCCGCACCAACCATGCGTCGAACTATCTGCCTTTGAAAGGCGTTCTGTCCCGCGACCGCGAAAAACTGCTGGGCGTAATCGACCGCGCGCTTGAGAATCCGGACCGCTATCTGCGCCCGGAGTTTTTGCGCGCTCTTTAACCTTAAAAAAAGATAGAAGCTGTTTTCGCCTTCGGCGATTGGGGAAAAACCCTTTGAAAAGGGTTCTTTCCCCAAACCCCTTTTCCTAAACTTTTTGAATATCGGACATTCAGCGCGGCTTTTGCGCTATGGGCATGCCAGTTTTCTTATGAAAAATGTCTTCTGATAAATATTTGGGGACTACCTAAGCGAAGGCTCGTAGACGTTGGGAGACATCAAGGCCGGCTCGCCGCCGAGCAGTCGTCCTTCGATGCGTGTCGTCGCGGTTCCGCTCTGGCTCATCACCCTCATTCCGCCTCGCCTGAATCCGAGAGAATCTTCCAGCGGCGACATCGCGTCCGCCCCGATTTTGATCTGCGGCATCTTTGCCGCGCTCTTGTCTTTCATCGAAATAAAGACGCTGTTGGGATACGCCTTGGTCAGCATCTCCATGTATTTAAACTGATTGTCGGGCTGATTCAGATAACCGTAGGAGCGGTAAATCTGAAATATCAGTTTATCGTTGTCTTCCGCTTTCGGAGAATGCTCGATAGCCCGGCGGTTCCATTCGATTGCGTGGTTGTGCCAGCCTTTTTTGAAATAGGCGTCCGCCAGACGGATCATGGAGGCCCTGTTGGATGGAGATTTCTTGAGTTCGGCGAGCCGGCTATTGATTTCGTCGTCGTAGTCGGTAACCGCCGCAGGGGCGGCAAGCCACTCTTGTTTCATAATGTTCGGCACAGGCTCCTGAGCGGCGGGCGCGAACTGCGCGAAAGAGGGGGCGGAAGCAGGCTGACGCGCGGCGGGCGCTGAATAAGAAGTCGCGGAAGACAGCATCTGATAGGCCGCAATGTCGCCTATCTGAGGAGACATTCCGGGGTTGAGCCGCATGACAACGGCGGTCGAGCTACCGGAGCCGGACTGCTCGATATGAGCCAGTCCCACCCGTATGCCGCCTCTCTGGATGACAAGCACATCTCCGGCTTCAAACCCGGCTTCGCTCCCGGCGTCAACGTAAAGAGAGCCGTCCGAGCTGACGGAAGTCACCGTGCCATACGATATGCCTTGCGCTCCAGCAACCGCCCCGGTGACGGCAATCGCAGCCGCCACAGCGACCGCAGAAAAAAACCTCGCGCCTATTCTCATCGCTCGCCGCCTATGTCTCTATATTATTTGAAACAACATAATTAACATAAAATATGCAACTATTTCATGTGAATTCTATCCGAATAGAAATAGGAAGTAAAGGTGGTCGACGGATTTTTCAAAACGCAAAGGAGGCAAGTCGAATCAGGTCAAAATCCCTGCCTGTCGACCGCCATCTCGCTGACAAGAAACTTCTCCTTGTCGCTGAACCCGCCCCTCGATATGAGTCTGTCCACAATGTCCGCCTCGTCCGGCAATCCCTTGAGGATGGACCTGAGAGAAATCAGTGGCTCCATAGGGAGATTGTCCACGTGGAAGCAGAATTCAAGATTGCAGTCTTTGTGGAAAGAGCCGACGTGAGCGGCCAGAAAAGGCAAGGCCTCGACGAGCAGCGGGAATCGGTCCTCCGGCTTGTTCACTCTCATGAGAGTGCGGGCGACAATGACCATGCGTCGGGTGGCGGGCAGACCCCCGGCCCATTTCTTTGATGTGTCCGACGCCGCGCGCAAGAGACCCAGCAGGTACGGCGACGCGTCCGTCCGGATGCTCGTTTCGATTTCTTCGAGCAATTTGTCCAAGAGTTGAGAGTCGAAAGAGATGAAGCTCGTGACGGCGGCGAAAGTCTGTTCGTCCGCGCTTTGAGCGGTTGTTTCGATTATCGCCCCGGCGGCAGATGCGCGGAGGATTTCGAGCGTCAGAGGCCGGGCCGACCGCCGCGGTTCCTTCGACGTGTAGAGGTCGGACGCGATTCCGGGGAACCTTTCGACCACCGACTCCATGTCTCCCGAAAGCTTGAGCAGAAGCTCAAGACTCTCCGGCAGAGCCTTTGCCTCCGCAGTGTGCGGAAAAGAGCGCATCGCGGCTACGGCGGCCATGATAGTGGCCAAATCTCCGCGCCGGGTCATGGTGCGGAGTATCTTCGGAAGGAAAGTCCTACCTGTGAGGCCGATGGCTCCTATGTAATCGGCGACTGCCGGACCGACGGAGTTGCCGTGTCTGTTGTATTGGGCCATGACGTCGTTTTCGAGTTCGTTGAGCCAGAGCCTTCCGGCGGCTCGTATCGAGGCGCGGGCCTCCTCGGCGGGAGCTCCCACTATCTGCTCGCGGATTCGTTCCACAACGAGCGGGTCTCCCGCGCGTCGCATATATCCGCCCGCCCACGCCGCCAGAACCTTGTCGTCGGAGCGTATCGCTTCGTCGAGATAGTCGTCCGTAAGCTCGCCGCACTCTTCGAGCCTCCAGAACTCTATCCTTTTGCGGACATGCGGCCACGCGTCCTGCCACCTCTCCTCGTCGAGCATCTCGCATTCCGCCGGGCGGTTCGAGAAAAAGGAGCGTTCCAGCAACAACTGCGCGCGCTGGTTCGGATACGGCGACTGTTCGTTGTATATGAAGATTCTCGCCCTGCCGTCGCGCACCGCGATCTTTGTCCACCGGATGAATTTCAGGCGTCTAAAAGTGTGCAATGCCCTGTTGTAGTACCTGAACATCTCCGCAATCTGGTCCGTGGAATGCTCGTCCCTCTGCAGAAGCCCCCTGAAGGTATTCTGATACATTATTTTTATCTGAAGCTCGCGGAGGTCGAGCCATAGAAATTCCGCGCTTGAGGAGGTCTCTATCAAACCGGCGTGCCAGTTCAGCCGCGCGTCGCCGAGCCGCGCGCCCGACTTTATTCCCGTCACGTAGTTCTCAGGTTCCGTCATTATTGAAACGAGAGAGGGCAAATCCTTCAGAGCGTCCATTTCCACCGGCGTGAAAGGTTCCACGTCGCTGAACTGGCCGTCTTCGCTGAACATGTCCCTGCATGATTCGGGAGCGTTCCTGTAAACCAGTTTTCTTGACTCGGCCCACGGGATGCCGCACGATAGCGCGTCTTGCAATATCATTTTTCATATCTCCAAATTTCGATTAAAAGCCCGCCTGCTTTCTGTCTTCAAACGTCCGACGGCGCTGCGGCGGCGCCGCCGGTATCCTTCGACTCTTCCGCTTCTTCCCGCCGCGCCGCTTCTCTGTCTTCATACCACATGCGCACGAATTGGGACAGGTGGTCCATTTTTTCCGACGCGGAGACAAGTTTCATTCCGGCGGCGTCAAGAGCTTCAAGAGTCTCGCGGAGTTCCCGACGGTTCTTCCCGACGCAACAAATTTCTCCGACGATCACCGTTCCGGGGGTTGTTTCGGTGTCGAGTATCCTTAGCAACGCGGGCCGTTTTATGGCCTGAACGCCCGCTTCGGTATCCTCATAGACTGAGGAAATAGTCATCCCGGATGAATCCGCGAATCTGCAAATCAGCTTCTTCTGCTCTTCGGCAGAAAGCGCGTCATGCGAGCCGGACTGATTGACGCAGGCATAGCCTATCGCCGATTTTGCGTCCCGTTTCAAAGCGGAGCCCGGCGCGGAATCAGCGCCGCTACAGCTTTCCGCGGAGGCGTCCGCCTTCGCCCTATCGGTTCCCATCCCTTTGAGAAGTTTCAACGCGACATCTCTGATTTCCTCCGGCAGGAACGGTTTCGGAACAAATTCGTTCGCCCCGCTGGTGAATGCCTGTTCTCGCGTGTGCGGCGTGTTGTATCCTGAAATAACGATGATCGGAAGAGCCGGTTGGATTTCCCGCATCATCCTCACCACGGCGTATCCGTTCATCTCAGGCATCTTTACGTCCACCAGCAACATGTCGTATTTCGAGTTGCGCGCCATCACAAGCCCTTCGCGACCCGATGTCGCGATGTCTGTGTCGATTTCCTCGATGGCCAAGATTTTTTTTACGCTTCTGCAGACCAGCGGCTCGTCGTCTATTACGAGAGCTTTTCTTCTATCCGCCACAGTTCGCACGTCCTTCCGAGTGAATTTGAGAGCCGCGCGGCGGCTCCGTCACTGCTCGTCGTCTTCGGCCTCTATTTTGAATTTGCTTGCCAAGGCTTGAAAATTCTGTCTTTGCATTCCAGTTTCTCTCGCGGCTTTGGTGATGTTCCAGCCTGATTTTTTGAGAGCGTTTATCACGAATTTCTTTTCGATTTCCTCGACCGCCTGTTTCTTCGCCGCCCGCCGGGCTTCTTTCAACTCCTCATTGTTCTCAGGGGCCGCCTCGTTCTCGTCCGCGCCGGCTGCTTTGCCCAATATCTCCGCCACCGTTCGGCGCGAGACCGTGTCGCTGAATGTCATTATCACTATTCTCTCGATAACGTTTTTCAACTCGCGCACGTTGCCCGGCCAGTCATGCCCGGCCAGCAGTTCCATCGCGTCCCGGTCGATCCCTGTGATATTCTTGGCGGTTTCCGAGGCGAAGTTCTTCAGAAAATGCGCGGCCAGCATCGGTATGTCTTCCGGACGCTTGCGCAAAGGCGGCAGGTTTATGGGGAACACGTTTATTCTGTAGTAAAGGTCCTCTCTGAATGTTCCCTCCTGAACCATCTTCATCAAGTCTTTGTTGGTGGCGCATATCAGCCTGAAATCGACTCTTTTCAATTCCGCGCCGCCCACATGTTTGACCTCGCGAGATTCGAGGGCGCGAAGGAGCTTCGCCTGCGCGTCAAGGCTGATATTGGAGATTTCATCTAGAAAAAGAGTGCCTCCGTCCGCTTCTTCGATAAGGCCTTTTTTCTCCCGCACCGCTCCCGTGAAGGCCCCTCTTTCATGCCCGAACATCTCGCTCTCGAAAAGGTTGTCCGCCAGCGCGTTGCAGTCCACCGGGACAAACCTTTTCTTCGAGCGCGGGCTGTTGTAATGAACCGCGCGGGCCACCATCTCCTTGCCCGTTCCGCTCTCGCCGTAAATCAAGGCGGCGCTGTTGGTCGGCGACACGATGTTAACCAGCTTGAAGATGTGCTGCATCACGCCGCTCTTGCCCACCATCCTGTCGAGCTTGTACTTGTCCTCGATCTCTCCTCGAAGATACCTGTTTTCCTCGATTAGTATCTTTTTTTCGAAAGCGCGCTTCACGACTAGGGAAAGCTCGTCAGGGGTGAAAGGCTTCGGCACGTAGTCGAAAGCGCCCTCCTTCATAGCTTCCACCGCCGAACTGACGGTCGAATAGCCGGTGATCACGATCACGCATGTCCATGGGGATTCTTCTTTAACTATCCGGAGTATGTCGATGCCGCTGATACCGGGCATCTTTATGTCCGTTATCACAAGGTCGTAGGCCCCCGACACGGCTTTGACGAGGCCCTCTTTCGGCTCCGTCTCCATATCCACGTCGAATCCTTCGGGCGTAAGGATTTTCGACACGCTTTTGCACACTGTCGGCTCGTCGTCTATTACGAGTATCCGTGGTCTTGCGGCCATGCCGCGCCTCCGCTCACTGCGTGTTGTCGACCGGGAACGTTATCATGAAAGTCGTTCCCTGTCCGACCCTGCTTTTGACATCGATGGCGCCGCCGTGCCTCTGCACTATCCCGTACGACACAGAAAGCCCCAACCCCGTCCCCCGCCCTTTTTCCTTCGTGGTGAAGAACGGGTCGAATATCCTTTTTACGTCTCTTTCGGGAATTCCCACCCCGGTGTCCGTGAACTCTATCGTTATCTCATTCTGGATGTAGTCCGAGGAAGTCCTGACGAAAAGTTTGCCGCCGTTCGGCATCGCGTCGGCGGCGTTCAGCATCATGTTTATGAAAACCTGCTTAACCTGATCGGCGTCCATTATGGTGTCCGGCAGATAAGCGGCCAAATTTCTTACTATGTCGATGTCCTGAAACATCACCTGATGGTTAAGGAGGGCTATCGTCTCTTCGAGAAGCTGGTTTATATTGACCGATTTCTGTCTGAACTCCGTTTCGCGGGCAAAGTCCAGAAGTCCTCTGACGATAGACCTGCATCGGGTCGTCTCGGAAACTATCACTTCAAGGTCTTCTTTGGTTTCCGAGCCTTCGGGAGCCTGCTTTGCCAACAGCGCGCTGTATGTCAACACCGCGGTGAGCGGGTTGTTGATTTCGTGCGCGATGGCGGCGGCCATAAGACCTAGAGACGCCAGCTTCTCCGACTGCATCACGCTTTCCTGCGTTTTCTTCAATTCGAGAGTGCGTTCCTCGACCTTGTGCTCAAGCTCGACGTTCATCCTGTTCAAATGCCCGGTCATGTCCCTTATTCTTTCCGTCATTTTGTTGAAAGACCGGGCGAGATATCCTATTTCATCTCTTTTATTGCCTATGTCGATAGGCTCGTCAAGTCTTCCAGCCGCGACGGCCTTCGTTCCGCTGATAATCTTTCTGAGAGGCAGATATATCATCCAGTAAATAAAAGCGCTTCCGACCGCAGAAAGTCCTGCCACCAGAATAATCGCGAACGCGATGTTTTTTCTCAAGCGGTCGCTCAGCCTGTGGTATACGCTTTCAAGACTGATCTCCACGACAACCAGACCCAACGTTTTCGCGCCCCTGTCTCCCGCGTGGCAATGCGAAGTCTGACAGTTCGGCCTGTTCTGAATCGGTATCGCGACGTTGGCGATGCGCTCTCCCGTCTCTGTTTTAATAACGCATTCGCTTATGTCGCCCTCGCCCATCTTCCAGCCTTCCGCTCCCTGTTTGGCGTGGCATCGCGCGCACGACGGGTCCTCAAGCGCCACTTTTCTTCCCTCTTCGGCTTCGTCCGTCGACGCCGCTATGACTCCTTTATTGTCGAGTATCCGCACTTTCCTTACTATCGCCTGATAACCGATGCTCTCCAGAGTGCGCCGCGTGTCGGAATCTCCGTGCAGCAGCATGCCGTCCCTTATGTCCCTGCTTACCCTGTCCCCGATCTCATGCGCCTGAGCCATAAGATCGTCTTTGTGCTGCGCGCTGAGTTCCTTTTGAAGAAAATAAACAAACACGGTCAAACACGCGGAAGAGAAAGCTATTATCAGGATAATAAGTTTGAAACCGATGCTTCGCCTCAACATGACGCTGCTCCACGCAACCTGTCGGTATTATACGCGCATGCGGCGCGCCCGTCCGCGCAGGCAAGGAAAAAAACTCTCAATCCCCGCCCGCCCGGCCGCTCTCATTCCAGAGTCATCCGGGCGTCAACCGCCGCGCAGCCTTTTCCTTCAGCAAACACCATCAGCGGGTTTATGTCCAACTCCGCAATCCGCCGGCTCCCTGCCGCCATTCTGCTGACGGATGATATCGCCTCCGCCAGCGCTTTTAAATCCGATTTCGGCAGACCGCGCGCTCCCCGTAACATCCCAGCCGCCCGAATCCCAAATGTCATATCAAGCGCCTCTTCGAAATCAACCGGGGCGGGCCGGAAGACCACGTCTTTCATCATCTCAACAAAAACGCCGCCCAAACCGAACATGACTACAGGCCCGAAATGGGGGTCTCGTTTTGCTCCCACTATCACTTCCACCCCGGGGCCGGCCATCTTCTGCGCGAGCACGCAGCCGGACGCGCCGCTCTCGTCAATTATTCTCTTCAACCTCGCATACGCAACCCTGCATTCCGCCTCATTCCGTATGCCGAGCGCAATGCCTCCCGCCTCGGTCTTGTGGACGATTCTCTCCGATAGAACTTTCATCGCAATTGGGAATCCGATCCGGGAAGCGGCTTGCACCGCGCTATCTTCGTCATAAACTTCCTCGAACTCCGCCACCGGAACGCCGGCAGCCCTCAACAATCCGAACGCCTTAGCGCCCGACACATAACCGGGTTTTATCGAGTCCTCAATATCTGTAAATTCTTCGGACATGCGGACCTCGCCGCCTCGCCCGCGAGGCGCGGGCCTCAGACAGAAATCCCGCCACGCTGCCATTGCCAACGCCGCCGTGTCTATCGAATTATAAACCGGCAGTTTAGCGCTCTCTCTGAATTCCGCCGCCATCTTTGCAGGCCCGACAAATACGGCCGCGACCGGTTTGTCCCGCTTATCCGACAACTCCTCAAGCTCCGGAACCGGATTGCGCAGCATTGATGAAAACGGCCCGGTATAATTCCCCGCCTGCCGCCGCGCCGTGACGTACATCGACCCCGCAATATTCTCTTGCGACAGCGTAAGCTCGACCGCCAGAACCTGTGTGTCCGTGCTCAAAGCGTCTCCCAGATCCACCGGGTTGCCGATTTTTATCACTCCCGCCCTCGCCTTTTCCCTCAGCGTTTCTTCCGTCGCCGCCGAAAGCTCCGGGAATTCAAAGCCGCTCTCTTCGGCGCGGTCGGCGGCGATCACTGTGAACCCGCCGGCGGGAGACACTATCGATATGCCTCTGCCAGAAAACCTCGGCCTGAGGAACATAGGAATAAACTGAATCAGGTGGTCCAGAGAACGGACGCGCACAACTCCCGCGCGCTTCACCACGGCGTCCAGAACGTCGTCGTCGTTGGCCATCGCCGCAGTGTGCGACATCGCGCGCCGCGCTCCCGTTTCGGTGGTGTTCGCCTTGTACAACAGTATCGGCTTGTCCGTTTTTGCCGCGACATCCGCGAACTCGCGACCCCTGCTCATCCCCTCAAGGTATATCAATATCGCTTTCGTGCTTTCGTCCTCTATGAAATATTCCAGAAAGTCCACTTCGTCCAGAGAATACTTGTTGCCCATCGACACGAATTTATTGGCGGCGACGTTGTGTTCCAGCATGCCCACAAGAATTGCCATCCCCACCCCGCCGCTCTGCGCTATTACCGACACCGGCCCCGGCTCCCACGGGGTCAGCGACGAGAACGGCAGGCACAGTCTTTTCTCGGCGTTGATAACCCCAAGCCCGTTCGGCCCCACGAATTTTATTCCGTATTCGACGGCCTTTCGGGTGATTTCTTCCGCCAGCTTTTCGCCTTCCGCCCCAAGCTCGGAGAACCCGGCTGTCTGGACGCACAAATATTTCACGCCCTTTTCCCGCGCGTCGTCCATCACCCCCGGCAACGCGCGCGCCGGCGTCAAAACCACGGCGACATCGACATCCCCGGGCGTTTCCATCAGAGATTTATATATCTCCATGTCGAACGCCCGGCCGCCTTTCGGGTTCACGGCGTACACCGCTCCCGGATATTTCCAGTTGATAAGGTTCCTGACAACGTTGCCCGCGATGTTGTCCGGCCTGTCCGAAACCCCTATCACAGCGACCGAGTCAGGATAGAAAAGCTTGCGCATTCTCAGTCATAGCTCCTATGCTTTTTTGCGGCGTCATCTCCGCCGCTCTCAGAGATACCGAATTATAATACCTACCATTAACAATAATCCATCCCGTCAGATTGTCCGATTGCGCCCGCGCGAGTTGTGTAAAGTAGTTTCTGCGA
>DIWT01000013.1 GCA_002435745.1 bacterium UBP15_UBA6099 | reverse complement strand
CCCTTTCAAAACTTTTCATGCTAGCGCCAAAGGCGGGGCTTCGCCTCCGCCTTCGGCGCGTATCTATGAAAAAGATGTTGAGAAAGGATTTTTGGAGGAATTCTATTCGTAAATAATTTTTACATGGGGCGTCGGGAGGGAAGCGCGTCAGCCGATAGACGCCCCAATATTGAATTATCGTCAAAAAGAAGCTATAAACATTAACAATGGAGATGTGATAACACGAAATTGAATAAATGCGTATAGGGAAGCATTCCCGCTTGAGCATCCTTCAATGAATATTTCAAGGCGACACTGGCAGGATAGCAAGGCGGTTCCATCGGGTTTTCCCTCGAATTACCAGCGAATATAATCGTTTCGCAGGCTCCACGGAAAGATTGCGACTGTCATTTTCCCGCACGCGGCAGCGCACAGAATGATAATCGGCCCGGGTTTGTGAACAATGCGGGTTCGGCGCGCATTTCTGCGCGATGCATAGAGACTGAAAACGATATCGAAGACATGAACACAAAAACAGAGCACATCAACAAGGCTCATAAATCGGAAGCGAACAGCCGGCGCACGTTCGGCATTATCAGCCACCCGGACGCCGGCAAGACCACCCTGACTGAAAAGCTGCTGCTGTTCGGGGGGGCCATCCAAGTGGCTGGATCGGTCAAGGCCCGCAAAGCAACCCGCCATGCCACCAGCGACTGGATGCCGTTCGAGAAAGAGTCCGGCATCTCGGTCACCAGTTCCGTGATGTCGTTTAACTACAAGGATTATAAAATCAATCTGCTCGACACGCCCGGACACCGGGATTTTTCCGAGGACACATACCGCGTGCTGACCGCCGCAGACAGCGCCATCATGGTGATCGACAGCGTCAAGGGCGTGGAGACCCAGACACGGAAGCTGATGGAAGTCTGCCGTATGCGAAACACGCCGATCCTCACCTTTATCAACAAGCTGGACCGGGAGGGCATGGCTCCTCTCGATCTACTGAATGATATCGAAAGGACCCTGAAGATTGAATGCGCGCCGCTTACATGGCCCATCGGCATGGGCAAAAGCTTCAAGGGATCCTACAACCTCTACCGCAAGGAACTTACCCTGTTCACCCCCGGCAAGGAGCGACTGACCGACGACGCCATAACCATAAGAGATTTAGAGGATCCTCTTCTGGATGAAATTATCGGCAGCCAAGCCGGAGAACTGCGAGAGGATTTGGCGCTGCTGGAAGGCGCGGCGGCTCCATTCGACATTCAGGATTTTCTCAAAGGCGCGCAGACGCCTGTTTTTTTCGGCAGCGCCATCAACAATTTCGGGGTGCAGGAACTGCTCGACACGTTTGTAGAAATAGCTCCATCTCCACAGCCCCGGCCGTCCGCCACGCGAATGGTTTTGCCGGAGGAAGAAAGCTTTTCCGGGTTTGTTTTTAAGATACAGGCAAACATGGATCCCGCGCACCATGATAGGATCGCTTTTCTGCGCGTCTGTTCGGGACGCTTTCTTCGCGGCATGAGGATTCGTCACCACCGCACCGGCAAAGATATCCAAGTCTCCAATCCGATAATCTTCATGGCGCAAGACCGCGCGTCTGTGGAAGAGGCATGGCCGGGCGACATAATCGGAATCCATAACCACGGCGCCATTCGGATCGGCGATACCTTCACGGAAAAGGAGCCCCTTAGTTTCATCGGCATTCCGAATTTCGCTCCGGAGCATTTTCGCCGGGTGCGGCTGAAATCCCCCCTCAAAAGGAAACAACTTCATAAAGGGGCGCTCCAGTTGGTCGAGGAAGGCGCGGTGCAGTTGTTTACGCCTTTGACGGGAAACGATCTGATCTTGGGGGCTGTGGGCGTGCTGCAATTCGAGGTTACCATGGCGCGGCTTATGTCCGAATACGGCGTCGACGCCACTTATGAAAATATGGATTATTCCACTGCCCGATGGATACGCTGCGATGACAGGAAAAAGATGTCCGACTTCGAAAGGCGCCACCATCCCAACATGGCGCGGGATTCGGAAGGCAATTTGGTCTACATGGACGAAAGCGAATGGGCGATGAAATACACAGAGGAGAAATGGCCGGATATACAGTTTCTTAAAATTCTCGAACGTCAATAATCAGCTCTCTTTTTTGTTTTTTCTTCGCTCCCCCCCTCGTTTCCTAGCCTTATGAAAGACGCCGATTCATGATAGGGCGCGGATTAGCCAATAAGCAATACGGCTTCGTGAATTACGCCGAGAGCGCCGCCATGTTCTCAACATTGACAAACAGAAAGACGCATAAAGTCGGGCAAAAGCGCGTCATGCGAAAAGAGATTGGAAAAGGGTTTTTAGAGGAATCTTGTTCATAAATGACTTGCATGGGTCGTAGGGAGTATAGCAGAAATTAATTCAAATTAACCACCCATAGGCGCTATTAATTTCCCTGTGCATGTGATAGAAATAGGCATGCCAACATTTAAGTATTTAGAAACAAAATGGGGCGATCTGGGTGAAGTTGACAAGATGTATCGCGAGGAGAAGGACGCGAAACTCGCAAAGAAGCTCAACGCGATAAGGCTTCTAATGATGGATCGCCCCCGGAAAGAGGTAGCTGAGATATTAGGTGTTTGCGTGACAACTATCGGGCACTGGAAAAATCGATGGGACCAGTCGGGAAAGGATGGCTTGAAATCAGCGAAGAAAGGCCGCATCTCAAAGGTTACAGACGATATCAGAGCGGAGATTCAGGAAATCGTAGAGATAAAGCGGGAAATAAATGGTCGCATGGTCACAGGGCGCCTGATCCACGGGCGCTTAAAAAAAAACACCGGTTAAATATCAGTTACTCACATGTCAATTATGTGCTCAGGAAGATGGGATACGTAAAGTTGCGGCCCAGACCCTGGCCGCTCAAGCAGAGCGAAGAACTGCGAAAAGAATTCCTCGAACAGCTCGATGTGCTTAAGCAAGCGCAGGATATTGAGATATGGTATCAGGATGAGTGCGGAGTTCAAGGAGACCCCAAACCAAGGCGAATGCTGTGCCGCAAGGGCAGCAGACCGCGAATAGGGCACACCGGGAAACACATCAAAGACAATGTCATCGGAGCGGTTCGTCCCAGCGATGGCAATTTCATGAGTTTGATAATGCCTTACGTCGACACTGCGGTTTTCCAGATATTTCTCAATGAGATGCAAAACCACGTTGGAGACAAAAGAGTGATCATGATCTTGGATAACGCATCATGGCATAAGACCCGTGTCCTGAATTGGGGAAGAATCACCCCGGTCTTTCTGCCTCCATATTCCCCTGATTTCAACCCCATAGAACGTATCTGGCTGAATTTGAAACAGACTTTCTTTTCCACTTTTGTCGCCAAGTCACATGATGACCTTTCCAGCCACTTGGAGAATGCTCTATGCTATTTCATTCATAATCCGAAGGTGTGCAAATCTATCTGTGGTGGTTAATTTCATTTAAGCGGTAGTATAAATCGCGTCAGCGATTTACTCCCTACGACCAGCGAAACGTTTTGAAGAGATTCAAAGAGAAACTTTTTCAAAAGTTTCTCTTTGGCTTTTTCTTCTTTTCTTTTTTTATTATCTTTGACGCCTGTTTATTTCTGTTCGGCGGCGACGCGGTCGCGGCCGATCTGGAAGAAAGGCTCGGCGTAGGCGCTGTTCCACGTGCGGGCTTCGAAGGAGCGGTTTTTCACCAGATTTTGGAATCCCTCGAACTCCTTGAAGTAGGAGCCGTAGATATGGAAGCTGTCGGAGATATCGACGTAGCGACCGACGGCGACCGGGGAGCCGATTTTTTCAGCCAAGCGGTCCGCGATGACCCTCATGAGGTCTGTCAGCGCGAATATATTCATGAATGCGGCCTTATATGCGTCGCGCGAGCGCCAGTGAGAGTTCATGTTGAGAACGTACGAGCGTGAACCGGGAGCGGTCTCGGTCAGCCTGAACCAGAGGCGTTGGAGACAGGGCGGGTCGTCGGTGGGCGCGTCCAGCAGCGGGTTCCACGTTATCGCCTGCGCGCGCCTTGTTATCGGGCTGGCCGCCAAGCGGTCCACCGAGTACGCTATCTGGTCCACATGCTTGCCCTCGATTTCGTAGTCGAAGAGGCGTTTGTGATAGGTGTAGGTCCATTTGCCTGCGGCCGGGTCGATCCAGTGGTCATGCACGCCGTCCACCACTTCGAGGCGGTACACCTCAAGCTCTTCGAGTCCGGCGGGGAAAGCGCGGTGGATGCGCGGCTCTGCGAACGGGTCCTCGACGACCATCATCATGGTGCAGTCGCGGCTAGGCGGGTCTCCCGGCCTGTCGTACTCGGTGTGTATTTCAATGCCGTTTTCCCAAGCGGCGATGACAGATTTCTCCCATGCTTCCGGCAGAGTGGCTCCGGTTACAGCCAGCGCAGGCACGTTTCCCGTCTTCATTGATTTCCGCCTCCGTTCCCGCGCGGTTTTCCCGCGCGCGTCACGCTTTCTCCTTCGGGTAAGACCCGATGGACTTCAGAACAATCGTCTCGCGCCGCATGTCCTTGAGGGCGGCTTTGACGTTTTCATCGCTCTCGTGTCCTTCCAAGTCGACGAAGAACATATATTCCCAGCGGCCCGTCGGAGACGGTCGGGAGAGCATCATCGTGAGGTTCAGGTTATGTTTCTCGAACGACTTGAGCGCGCGGTACAGAGTGCCCGGCTCGTGCCGCACGGAGAACAGCGCGGACGTCTTGTCGTCGCCGGACGGCAGGTTCTTTTCCCTGCCCATGACGAGGAATCTGGTCTTGTTGTCGCGGTGGTCCTCGATGCGGGGGCGGATGATTTTAAGTCCGTAGATATCCGCCGCCAGCTCGCCCGCCACCGCCGCCGCGCTCTTGAACCTAGCGGCCCGCTGCGCCGCGACCGCCGTGCTGCTCACCTGTTCGATCTCTTTGCCGCGCGCGTTGCGTTTCAGCCATTCGGCGCACTGTTCCAGAGCCTTCGGGTGCGTGTATATCTTTTTTATTTCCTTGAAGTTGTCGTGTTTGGCCATCAGGTTGAGGGAGATTTCGCTGTAAATCTCGCCCACCGCCGCCAGCGGAGTCGTCGCCAGCCTGTCGAGGGTGTTGTTGACCGCGCCCTCGTTCGAGTTCTCGAAAGGGACGACTCCGTAGTCGGCCATGCCCTTTTCGACGTCGTCGAACACCATCGAGATGTCCTCGCAGGGGCGTTCGATGACGTTGGAGCCGAATTTTTTCAGAGCGGCGGCGTGGGAAAACGTCGCGCGCGGGCCGAGAAACGCCACCGTCGGGAGCTTCTGCAGGCCCCGGCAGGAGGAAAGAATCTCGCGCCAGACCGCCTCGATGCGCGCCTCGTCCAGCGGCCCTTCGTTAAGCTCGGTCAGACGCGCGATTATCTTTTTCTCTCTAGCCGGGTCGTAATTTGTTCTCTTGAACCGGGCCGTCTTCAGGGCAAGCTCCGCCCGCTCAGACAACAGTTTAAGAATCTTCTCGTCGACGGCGTCTATCTGCCGCCTGATATCCGACTTGCCCATTTGGCCCTCCAGCCGCGCCGCCCGTTGCGCGCCAATCCGGTTTCCGTCCCGTCCGCTTCCGCGCGCGGCTTCCAAAGATTCTAGCAATTCCCGCCCCCCGTGTAAACGCGCCGCATAGACAGCCCTTTTGCGCTCGCATACAGCCGCCGTCGCTTATGGAACGTTCCCAAATTTATCATGTTGACAATGTGAGAACCTCTGCGCTAGTGTAGTATTTAGAATATTTAAGTTAGACAAATACGCAGGAGCTTCTAATCCAATGAGCGGCGAATATCCGCAAAAATCCTTGTCTATCGAGCGCGGCCCTCTTCAGGCGATAAGAGATGGAGCGCCTTTCATTGCCGTTTACATGTGTTTATACGCTGCGGCAAGATTCCTTTCAAACAAATCGTTCTTGGAATATTTTGGCATAAAACAAACGGTCTCATATTCCTTAGTCGCTATGGCGCTGTCCTTGTTCATAGCTTTTTATCTTGCCTGCATTCTTGTCGCTTTGTTTGCGCGAATGACAAATACGCCTATGGCGCGCGGTTTTTTCAGGAGCGGCTGGCGAGTTTTCCCTCAAATGTTTTTCGCGCAGCTCTGCATTTTCATTATCGGGCTGTTCCTGCTGTTTCCTGCCTATGTTGCGACTTTGGCGTTGTCGGGGCTTCGCGGCGCTGTTCCCCCTGATGTATTCGACAAAGACAGTATATGGTTGCCGTTCAGTATCGCGTATTTGCTGGGCATATACATGGATTCAATGATTGTGATTTCGAGAAACCATCCGGTAGGCGAGTATTATTATATTAAAGCATGGTTCATCGACGGCCCAAGGTTTCTTCTAAAGAACTTAAAAAAATCATCCGGTTTGATAATCCTTTGCGCGGCTATTACGGCGATAGGCATGCTGACCAAGAGAATCCTGCCTCTATCTGAGCAGATGGTTGCCACTATCGCGATATGGGTGTTCTTAGATTTTCTGTTTATATATATCAAACTCTCCGCGATAAGCATTCTAATCAAAAGCGGTTGGAATCCCTTTGCGGAGCATCCATTTCAAATGGAGTTGGCCTATGAAACATCCGACCCAGAAGAAGCGCGAATAGCGGCGCGGGCGCTGGATGAAGAACGGATTTTTTACAAAACATATCCCGGCTTCGAAAACGCCGCCGTTGGGCTTGAACAAAAGTTATTTGACAAAGCGGGATTCTACGTTAAATTGGACGGCTCAATCATAACCGCCTCGGATTTGATAGATAACGGGTTGAGAGAAGCGCGCGGCGAAAAACTTTCTCCCGAACAACAAGTTGAGAGATCGGAAAACACTCGTTTGATGATCGAACAATTGAGGGAGAAGCGAGGTTCGATTCGGCAAAGAAATAGAAAGAAGCGATAGGCAATAGACGCGCGCTTTCAGCTTTTCGGCTGTCTGCTTTCGAGGTCCGCTTTCCGGACGGCTTCCGTTTTTTCGGCGCGTTCGGCGTTGATGCGGTCGCGCTCGCCTTGAAGCTGCGCTTCGAGTTCGGGAAGAAGCTGCCGTATCTCTTCCTGAGAGAACTGGGACTCGGCCTCTCGCAGCCGGGCGGATACTTTCAGTTCTATCTCCGCAATGAGGGCGTCGAACTCCCTGTTTATGTCGCGTATCTGTTGTTTGGCTTCTTTCGAAAGCTCGGTCGGGTCGTCCTGAGGGACGATGTCCTTAGTTTTTTCGAGAGCCAGTTCGAGAGCGGATTTCATTATCGGGCCTCCCGCCGGAGAGCGTTTCCCGGCGCACATAAGTTTATGAACTTTTCCGCAAAACGACAACGCCTCCGCCGAGGATTCACCTGACGCCGAAAACGGACCCGCCGAAATATAGTATGGCGTAAGGAGTTGAATCGGCGAGAGTGAGGTCTCGGTTGGAAGGGGCGATGCCGCCGGTTCCGCAGTATATCTTCAATCCGCGTTCGGGCTTGGGCGTCAGCTTGTCAATGGCGGCGGTCATGCAGATTCTGCGTCCGGCGATCTTTACTTCCGCTTCTCCTGCGGCTGCGCCATCGTTGGCCAGCTTGTCCAGAGTGTAAAGCCCGCTGAGGTTGAGCGCGGGCAGGTGCGCCATGAACCCGGAAGTGTTGTCGATGGAGCTTCTGCTGGGCCTGAAGCGAACGTCGTCGGGAATATAACCGACGATTAGCGCGGCGGCTCCGATGTTGGTGAACGACTGGAAGACGGCGCGGGTCTCACCGCAAACCATCAGAGAGGAGCCGTCGTGTCCGGCCTCCGCGCCCAAGATGTCCAGCGATGCGGGAATATCATTATCCTCGCCGTCGGCGGTTATCGGGGTCAGGAGGGCGGGGCGGAAGTCATCGAGTTTGGGAAGCTGTATGACCTCGTTGCCGACCTCGTCGGACGCGCGGATGAAGAATTCGGCCTCGCCCGCCGGGATGGAATCTGCGACAGCGGTCCACCAAAGCGGCCTTGCGGGGTCGGGAGACATCGGGATGTCCGCCGGTTTCAGTTCGCCGCCCGCGCGGATAGCGAACACCCGCGCGGATTTGACTTTGAACTTGCTGATCTCCGGGTCGACCCATATCTTGGCGGATATGACCGCCGAGCCGGGAGCGGCTCCGGGAGCAAGCGAGACTTCAAGGATGTCCGGCGGGACGTCCTGAAGGTTGTTCCCGAACGCGTGAGGGATGTTGTTGAAGATGGAGTCGGGCATCTGCTGGGCGCAGGCCGCCGAGGCTGTCAGAGCCGCCGCCGCAACGGCGGACATGATTGTTTTCGTCAGTTTTTTCATTTTTTCAGTCCGAGGATTTTTTTGATGTCGTCTATGCCCGCGGAGTCCGCCGGGAGAGACATTGAAACGAGAGCGGCGGACGCGCGTGAGAATGCGGCCAGCCCTTTTTCAAGCGCCGGGGCGACTTCCGCCGCAAGCATGGGGGTGAGAGCGGCCGCCGGGAGCGCGGATGAATAGCTGTCAAGCAACTCGCGCAGGCTCGCCGCGGCGCCGGCGGCTTTCGAGGCGTCGGACAGCGATTCGAGCAGAGCGGGGATTTCGGCGATGTTAGCCGGAGAAACCTTCTCTCCCTTTATCA
Source organism: bacterium UBP15_UBA6099 (assembly GCA_002435745.1). GTDB lineage: Bacteria > UBP15 > UBA6099 > UBA6099 > UBA6099 > UBA6099. The sequence goes on along the minus strand of DIWT01000013.1, from coordinate 91,996 downwards.
GCAGGGCCAGCAGAAGCGCGTCTCCCGCCGGCTGTCCTCCCGCGATTATTTCCGACGCGCGGCGTATCGACCTTGCCGGGTCGTATGCTTCCGGGTTCCAGCCGTAGTCCGCGACTGTGGAATCGACGAAGCGAGACATCTTGGCGCGGGAGTCGTCGGCGAACCCGTAGGGATTGTTCAGATAGCTTGAAGTCAGTTTGTAGATGTCGGGGTCTCGCCGTTCGACCGGGCCGAGGGGCGACCAGTTGTCGCCGATGGCGGGCGGACGCCCGACCAGCTTGATGAAATCTCTTACGTCGTCGGCGGGTATGGAGTTCGACACAATGTCGCGGCCCGTCCAGCCGATGTCGATGTCCGGGTGCAGCTTTTCGCGCACAATGCGCATGTAGTCCGTCGGCGTCCAGCCCCAGTACTGGTTGGGCACGAAGAACAGCTTCACGTCCCGGTCGCGCTCCCTCAGCGCGGCGAGCAGCTTGTTCGTCACTTCCACTTCCGCTTCGGCTATGTTCTCGTACGCCGCCCTGTCCGCGGGAGTCGAAAGGTAGGGAAGCACGTCGTCGAAGAATATCCCGAACCGCCTGACGCCGATTTCCTGCATCCGGGCGTACTTGGCGGCGAGGACCTCGAACTCCGCCGGGTCGGAATACTCCATAGACATGGCGGGAGAAAGAGAATAGGCGAATTCCACATGGTTGCGGGCGCTCGCTTCTACGTACTGCCTGAACCACTCCATCTCCTCGTCGGGATGGGGAGCGCGCCACCTGCGCCTGAAATACATGCCTTCCTTCGGCGCGTATATGAAAGAGTTCATTTTCATCTTGCCAGTCCACTCGATGATTGCGAGGCGTTTCTCGTGCGACCACACGCTGTAGCCGCCTTCGAGCACGCCTCTGTACGAAAAGGCCGGGAAGTCAATCGTCTCGCCCGCCGCGATGACTGGGCCGGAAGCGTTTTTGGAGAAAAGCTGGTCAAGGGTCAGCGCGGCGTAGAAGAATCCCGCGCCCGTCCGGGCCGATATCTTTATCTCAACCCTGTCTTCCGCCGAGACCACAATGCGGTATCCCTCTTGGCGGAAAGCGGTCTCGTGCTCCGGGCCGCCGAATTCGAAGGAGATAAGGCCCGCGCCGTCTGCCGGAGACAGGGAGATTCCCTTTTTGCCGAGCGCTTCCGAGAGGTAGTCGAGAGCCTGAGAGCCGACAAGCCTCTCGTCTGCGTCGATCTCGAAAGACGCGGGCGCGGATATCCAACCCGTAAGGCACGCCTGCTGAGGAGCAGGGTAAATTACAGCCGCGGCGTCGATGGCGCATTCCGCCGCCGCCGCTCCGCCTGACGCTGAAGTTGCCGCCAATGCGAGCGCAAGAGCAACGCCCAATGACATGATTGTTGATTTCTGATTTCTTTTTTTCATATCGATTTCTCTACCCCGCCGGGGTTTCTTTGCCGATGAAACCCGCTGTTGTGTTAACTCGGATTCGCCGAAAGAAGCGATATCTTCGGCCCAAAGACAACCAACAGGATAATTTGAAGCCAGCCGTTGTGTCAAATAAATTGCCCCGACTAGGATTTTCAACAAGAAAAATCAGGGCAGAGCGTTTTGACTTTTATGGAAAGTCCGTATATTATTTTTTCTCATGAAAATTAAGAGACTATTGATTGTGTTGGCGGTTGCTTTTTTTGCGGCGGCATCCCTCGCGTCGGCTGAGAGCGCCGAAGCGCCGGGAGCGTCTGTTTTTATAGATGATTCCTCGATTATTAAGAATCTTGTCATACTGTGCGACAGCGGGGGGATGCGGTTTTCGCTCTCCGCGGCGGCCCCGCAGGGCGTGCGCAGGCTCGAACTTCTCTCGGGCAGTTCCATTGTCGCCGCTAAGGAATGTTACGGCTCTGAGATGTGCAGGATGACGGGCATCGCGAGCTTGGCCTCTCTGTCGAGCGGCGTCGTTACCGCAGTCGCAAGCGACAAATCCGGGCGCGAGCAGCGCGAGCGCGTCCGCCTCAACGTCGAAAACAGCGACCCCAAAGTTTACATGATAACCTCCATGCCGATGATGGAAGGCTTCGCGCCCGCTATCATGGCCGAGGGAGAGCAAGAGGGCGGGAACGCCCCTGAAACCGCAAAACCCGATGAAAAACAGCCGCCGGCTATTTCCGGCGAGCTTTCCTCCGCCGTCAAAGGCCCGGATATGTCCGCGACCATCAAAAAGAACGGCTCCAACGACTACACTATTTCAATATTCGCCCGCGACGACTTAGGCATGAACTTCATTCAGATTCTTGAAAACGGCTCTTTCTACGATGTGGAAAGATGCGAAGGCAAGAAGGAATGCGGCTTCACAAAAAACGTCAAAAACAGAAAACCCGGAAGAAATTCCTATCTGATAAAATCAATGAACAGCAAAGGCGCGCTCGCGTTTCAGGAAGAATTTCTGGTGTTCTCAGCCGCCGAATGAAGCAACGTTTAAGGGAAAACTTTTGAAAAAGTTTTCCCTTAAAATCCCTTTCAACCCGGATTCGTCGATAGAGCCGACGAACCGGGCGATTTTCATAGCGGCGAACTGCTTCGTTGCCGCCNNCGAATCTTAACGACGGATTCGGGTTCAAAACGTTTCGAAGCGCGCGGCGGAGCGGGCGCGTTCGCGCCTGTGCACCGCCGCGCTCATGTGAAAAGATATTGGGAAAGGGTTTTCAGTGGAATCTTATTCTTAAATGATTTTACATGGGGCGTCGGGAGGGAATCGCGTCAGCGATTCACTCCCGACGACCATCGAAACGTTTTGAAGAGATTCCAAAGAGAAACTTTTTCAAAAGTTTCTCTTTGGCCGCCGGAGGCGTTTATAAAGGCATGGCGATTAAGGGAAAACTTTGAAATGGTTTTCCTGCCTGTGGGAAAAACTCCGGGAGTAATAATCATCGGCTGAGATATCCTCCGAGCTTTGCGGCGACAGGCATTATGTGGCTGTAAACGGCAGACGCGTTGCGCCAGTGTGCGTGGCGCAGGTTTTTTTGCAGCAGCTTGAACGCTTTCCGGCCCAAGGGTTTCGACAACGGCTGCATTAGACAGGCGAGGAACGGGTCTCCCATCCAAAGGCGCTTATGGCCGGGCAACAAAATGTCGAAGTCGATGTCCGCGAGCGTTTCGAGAGAGCCGCGCCATTCGTCGTAGTCGCTCATAATGCGAGGACTGCCGGGCACAAGGCAGTCGCCCGTGAAAAGCAAGGTTCTACCTGAGACCTCGACCCGGACGCAGACTGAGCCGGGAGTATGGCCGGGGGTATGAATGCATTCGAAGGTCAAACCGGCTATGTCGAGACTTTGCCGCGAGGTCATCAGGATATCGACGCGCTGCGGAGAAATACTCTCGCCGAAAAACCAGCCAGCGCAGGTGCGTTCGCTGTCGGCTGTTTCAACAGGAGCCGCGTCAGCCTCGTGCAACGCGAGCGGCAGAGCGGGATTCTCCTTGCGGAGGCGTTCGATTCCGGCAATATGGTCGTAGTGGCAGTGCGTGCCGAGCACGACGGCGATGTTCTCCGGTCTCGCGCCGAGCGAGGCGAGGACGCCGAGCAGCTTATTGTGCGCTTTGCCGCTGCCGCAGTCGACAAGCGCCGGAGCGTCGCCCATCACCAGATACGCCGAACTGTCGTAATGGTGCGTCAGTTCCGAATCAGCGACTCGATATACGTTTTCAAGCATTCTGTCATACGCCGGTTCTTTTTTCATCATTCCTCTTATCGGCTTTTCTATACGAAGAACTAAATGAAAGCTCCCATTTACTATTTGGTGAAAAGCATCATGCGCAAAAGAAAAAGTTTTGCGCATGGCACACTTGGTAGTGGGTAGAATCATCTAATAGCATGTATAAAATTGCCGGAGATGAATTCCCCGAATACGAATGATATCGCGAAGCAAATTGCTCGAATCCGGTCTTGCGCGAAGAAATTTTACACCAATCGCGATTGCAATAAACAACCTTTCCTTAAACATTTGTTCACATGGCGAAGTTGCCGTCCGCTGCTGTTATAATAGGCGGCATGAAAGCGATGTTCGTGTGCATGGGAGCCGAGAACCTCGGCGTTGAATATCTGGCGGCAGAGGCGAGGGCCGCCGGCCACGAGGTTTCTCTGGCGTTCGATCCGGCGGTGTTCGGCGGCCAGCTAATGTGGGACATCCCGACGCTGGCCCGGCGGCTGGACTTGAGGAAAAAAATCGCCGAGCGCGCGGCGTCGGAAAAACCGGACGCGGCGGCGTTTTCATGTCTGTCCGGAAACTACGCGTGGGCGCTGGCGACGGCGGGCGACGTGAAGGCGGCTTCGCCCTCGACGAAGATATTTCTGGGCGGGCCGCACCCGACGGCGGTTCCAGAGAGGGCCGCCGCCGAGTCCGTGGCGGACGCGATAGCGGTCGGCGAGGCGGACGCGACATTCGTCCGCATGCTGGAGCGGGCGGGGGAAGGCCCGCGCGACGCCGACGATCCTCCGCCGGGCGTGTGGGAAAAACTTCCGGGCGGCGGGATCGTAACCGGCGGCCCGCCGCGTCTTGTCTCCGATTTGGATTCCCTGCCGTTTCCCGCAAAGGACTTGTTCTACGAGCGCGTCCCTTCGCTCCAGAGCCACTACATGATAATGTCCGCGCGGGGATGCCCGTACAACTGCTCGTATTGCTATAAAAGCCTAGAGGCGCACTGCGCGCCCGGCTCCAACCCCGTGCGCCGAAGGTCTCCGGAAAATACCCTGCAAGAGTTGCGCGAGGCGAAAGCTCGCTGGCGACTCCGCATGGTCGTCTTCAGGGACGACGTGTTTACGCTCAACCGCAAGTGGCTCGAACGGTTCACCGAGGGATACAGGCGGGACGTCGCGCTGCCGTACTTCTGCTACACGCATCCCGCCGCGCTCGACGCCGGGACAGCCGACCTGATAAAAGAGGGCGGGTGCTCGTTCGTCACCATCGGCGTGCAGTCCGCCGACGAAGCGCAGAGGAGGGAAATCCTCAACAGAAAATACACCAACGACCAAGCGAGGCGCGCGGTAGCCCTGCTCAAGGAGCGAGGCATAACGGTGTCCGTAGACCACATAGCGGGCATCCCCGGAGACACGGAGGAAAAACTGATGGACGCCGCCCGGTTCTATAACGAAATGAGACCGGACAGGCTTCTCACGTTCTGGCTGACATACTATCCGGGCACGCGAATCATGAAGACGGCGCTCGAAACGGGCGCGATAACTGAAAAGGACAGAGAAAGAATAGAATCCGGCGGCGCGGGACACAGATACAGCGGGGGCGGCGCGGGCGGCTTGACACCCGCAATGAAGAGGATGCCCGCCGTCATGGCTCTCGCCTCCATACTGCCCAAGCGGATGGCGGCGCGGTTTCTCGACAGCCCGTTGCGGAGGCTTGTCCCGGCATCGTTCGCCGCTCACAACATTCTGCTGTTCATCAACGCAATAAAGATAAAAGACCCTTTCTTTATGTACAATATTTGGTTTTTCCTGTCGCGCAAGCGGGTTCCGTGACGGATGGCGGCGGGGTGTTTCAGAGGGCTTGTTAAAAATTTCACAAAGTTAAAAACCACTTAACAACATTTAAATATTTCCTTGCGCGGGTTTTTTCGGAAGCATAGAATTTATCTAGAATCGGCGAGTTTTCTGCCGTTTCATCGACAAATAAAGACTTAACCACAGGGGCTGACATACGGAGAGGGAGAAACCGCTCTTTTATATTGCCTCTAAGGCCGGAAAGCAATGAACAGACAAGTGATTAGCGAGCTTCAGGGCACTACTGTGCTCGTTGTGGACGACGATGTGGATTTCACCGAGATGATGCGCAATCAGCTCGAACACATCGGGATGAAGGTTGTCGGAGTGGCGCACAACGGGCTGGACGCGCTTGACATGATAAAGGAGCGCGACCCCGGGCTTGTGATGCTGGACATCAGGATGGAGGGGATGGACGGGATAGAAGTCGCCAGAATCATCAACAGGACAGAGCCTCGTCCCGTAATGTTTCTGTCGGCGCATCCGGAGTACGCGCCCGGAGCGCGGGACACCGGGGTGTTCACCTACCTCGTCAAGACCTCAAGCATCGAGAAGATGGTTCCGTCGATAGTGATGACGCTGAACCACTTCAGGGAGATGTCCGCGCTGAAAGCGATGATGGAGAGCATGCGGGAGTCGGTGGAGAACGAAAGCGCGATCAACAGCGCGGCGGGCAGGCTGATGGACACAAAGGGAATTACGCGGGAAAGGGCGATGGAGGAGATAAGAAAAAGATGCAGGGAAACCAACAGGCCTTTGGCGGACGTGGCAAAAGAACTGGCGGAAGGATGAGCGCGGCCGGACGGCCGGAGCGGGTGGCGCCATGAGAAACAAAACCAGCGATACGCCGAAAGGAACCGAAGACGGAATGAAGATGGACTTCAGGCTCGAACCAATCAAGCGTGTCATCCGGGCGTCGTTTCCCGACCTTGACATATCAGTGGTCGACAACGCGCGGGACGATGTGGGCGGCGTGCTGTATGTCAGGAACGCCCCCAGCGAGTTTGCCTCTTCTATGGGCCTGTCCATGGATTTCGTGATGGTTCCTCTGGACGACAGAAAGAAGTCCGAATTTCTGGTCGTGCCGATACCGGAGCAGGATCCCGAGGCTCCGCCCTCGCCTGCGGACATCCGGTTCTAGCGCGTCCGGCACGGGGAGGTAATTATGCAACCCGCAAACAAGATTCTTATTGCCGACGATGACGATGATTTTAGAATTCTGCTGAAAGATTTTCTGAGCGATCAGGGCTTCCATGTGGTGGAGGTTTCGGACGGGGGCGAGGTCTTTGACAAAACCTTGGCTGAAAACCCGGACATCGTGCTTCTTGACATCATGATGCCCAACCGCAACGGTTTCGACATCTGCCGCGACATCAAAAAGGATGTCCGCACGCGGAAAAGCGTGGTGGTCATGCTGTCCTGCAAATCCGGCCTGACCGACAAGCTTTCGAGCTATGTGGCGGGCGCCCAGCGCTATATCGGAAAACCATGCGACCTCGAAGAAGTCAAGGACTGCCTTAAATCCGTTCTGCGGCAGCGCCAGATTTCAACCATGCAGTTCGAAGAAGACCAACGACAGGTCTGACCTCTCGACAACGCGCGCATTTTCATCCGCTTTTAAAGAATTAAAGAGAAACTTATGAATGAGCTTCTCTTTGAACTCGAATCCTAATGATGATTCGGGCTTGACTCGCAATGTTGAAAAAAGCGGGTTAATGTCTTTTCACATGACACGCGCCGAAGGCGGAAGCGAAGCTCCGCATTAGGCGCCGGCATGGGAAGTTTTGAAGAAATATTAAGGAAACCTTTTTCAAAAGTTTTCCCTTAACCTCAACCATGCGTTCAGCGTTTTGCGCTAATCCAGATCGAACATGCGGCGCGCGTTTTCCCTGAAGACGCCGCGAAGGAAGGCGTCGTCGAAGCCCCTGCGTTTCAGTCCGTCCGCCGCTTCTGAGAAGTCGTAGGGGATGTTTGGAAAATCGCTTCCGAAAACAATGCGGTCGGCGAAAGGCAGCAGCCTTTCGTCGGGGAGGGCGAACGCGGAGTCGAAGACTTTTGCGTCTACGAAAATCATCGCCGTGTCCAGATGCAGGTTCGGGAATTTTTCCATCATGGCGAGAGCTTTTTCGAAGTCGAACCCGCCCATGTGGCAGAGGATTGTTTTCAGTTCAGGGATATCGTAAAGAAGAGCCTCGAGGTCGTCAAGGCTGGTGAACTCGTTGGGATAAGGGGCGGTTCCGGCGTGGACGACGAACCATTTGCCGCGTTCGGCCATAAGTTCGAAAACGGGATACATATCAGGCTGATTTATCGGGCGGCAGGAGACGAGAGGCTGCATCTTGAGACCCCGGAATCCCCAGTCGCAGAACCAGCGCGCGGCCGCTTCGAGGTTTCCCGGCTCGCCGGGCAGAAGAGAGCCGAAAGGGATGGAGCCTTGTTGCCGCGCGGCAAAATCGCGGGTCCATTCGGCGAGGCCGTCCCTGACGCCGGGTTTGTGCGGATAGTTGAGAACGGTGAAATGAGACGCGCCGAACCCGCGAAGAACGTCCGCCAGAAAATCGGGGTCGCCCTTGTAGTTTATCCGCCAGTTGTGAGTCTCGAAAAAGTCCCACACCGCGCTGAACATGCGAGGCGGAAAGAAATGCGCGTGCGCGTCCACGAATCCGCCGGGAAAGAGACTCGATGTAGATTCCGTTCCGTTCATATCCTCCGCCTTCCGGTTGAGCGAGCGTGGCGTTCCGCAGCGACCCGTTCGAACATGTCCGCGTATTCTGAAGCCATTTTTTCGATGGTGAAAAGGCGCGCCCGACGCGCTCCTTTTTCGATGAGAGATTCCCGCAGGCCCGGCTCGGCAAGCGCTCTGGCAATGCCGCCCGCGATGGCTTGCGGCTCAGGGGCGACGACAATCGCGGCGTCGCCGACGACCTCCGGCAGCGAAGCGGCGTTCGAGCAGACGACAGGCGCTCCCATAGCCATAGCTTCGAGAGGCGGATAGCCGAAGCCCTCGTATTTAGAGGGATAGACGAAGACGGAGCATCCGGCGGCGAGGGCCGCCGCTTCCGCGTCGCCGACGTATCCGACGAAAACGACATCCGGCGAGCAGCAAAGCTCGCGCGAGATCTCTGAAAGCCGCTCGAACTCGCCGGACTTCGCGCCAGCCACCGCCAGCTTGTGTCTATTACGCAACTCAAGCGGCAGCGCGGCAAACGCCCTGACGAGCGCGCCGACGTTCTTCGACGCCCTGAGATGTCCCAGATAGAAGATGTATCCGCCCGGAGTCAGGCCAAATTTTGCCGCCGCCGCCGCTATCTTGGCGGGGTCTTTCTCCGGCCCGGAGCCTTCTCGGAGTCCGGGATAAATCACCTGAATCTTCGCTTCGTCTACTCCGGCGCGGGCGATCTCCTTTTTCGAGAACTCCGAATCAGTGGCAACGCGGGAGGCTTTTGCGGCGTACGCCGGGAGCATGTTGGAGAGGTAGATTTTTTTCGCCGCCGCCGCCGCGCCTTTTTCAGGCATTTTGATAGGGATGAGATCGTGAACGGTGATGATCGTGGGACAAGGAGCGGTTAGCGGACATTTATGATAAATGGAGTAGTAAACGTCGATATTGTCGCGGCGCAGAGCGCGCGGAAGCAGGAGTTGGTCCCAGAGGACAGTGGGGCTGTCCGGCAAAATGCGAGTCTGCGCGCCCGGCGGGAGAAAACCGTCCGCCGGTTTCCGTCGCGCGTAAAGGACAAGAGAGATGTCGGGTCGTTCGGATGAAATCCAGCCGATGAGGCCCTTAAGGATGCGCGCCATGCCTGTGGCGCCGCCGCCCTCGAATTCGCGGCAGTCGATGCCCAGCCTCATGATCCGGAGTCTCCGTTCGGAGCGCCGCCGCGCCTTCCCGTCCTGCGGCTCGACATCTCTCGAAACTGCCGCCAGTCGTCCTTATCCGGCCTTCGGAAGTACGGCCCTTCGTCCTGCTGCGGGACAGGTTTTGCGCGGCCTGCGGCTATTAGCGCCGCCGCCTCCGCCGCCGCTTCCGCCCCGGCGGGCGCGAGCTTCTTTTCCATGCTCGCGATGTCGTCCCAATCCTCGATAGCGACTTTTTTCTGAACGATTATCCCCCCTGTGTCTATCCCCCTGTCGAGCAGGTGGGCGGTCACTCCCGTTTCCTTCTCGTTGTGATACAGCGCCCAGAACACCGGGGCCGGCCCTCTGTATTTCGGCAGAAGACTCGAATGCAGGTTGAACGCGCCGAGTCGCGGTATGGCGATTGTTTTCTCTGCGAGTATCTGGCTGAACGTGCTAGTTATCAGGATGTCCGGAGCGAGCGACCTTATCAGATCGGATGACGCGTCGCCATTAATGTCATCCACGACATAATGCGGTATGCCGGCTCTGGAAAGATATTTTTTAAGTTCAGGCCTTACGAGTTTCGATTTTGTTTTTGCGGCTATCTTTCGGAAGATGAAGCGCGCGCCGTACTTGGCGACGAGCGCGAGAGGGTCGCCCAGTTTCACCGAGCCTTTCGAGGAAGACACGACTCCGGCGACGACATGGCCGTCCTTAATCAAGCGCGACAGATGGATATCCTTGTTTCTTGAGTCGGCGTTGGTGAGAAAGACGATTCTGGCGCTACTCATGGTCTCGCTTTCGCGCGCGCCGCGCGCGGGGTCTGAGCTGAAGCCGCGCTCCGGGAGACGTTTGCGTGGTTCCCGGAGCGCGGCGGCTCCGGCGCGGTAGAATTAAAAACCTGCGGGCCGCCCGCGAGGCGGCCTTCCCTCACTGCCACACGCCGTAGTGCACGCGGGATTTCGCGAATCTCGCCTTCGGGTATTTTTCTTCCGCCGGATGCCCGACCGCCACTATGGCGAACGGAACTATATTCGCCGGCATGCAGAGAAGTTTTTTCACGGCCTTCATCTTGTCCGCGTCAGGGTAAACGCCGAGCCACGCCGCGCCGAGGCCCTTGGAGTTCGCCGCGACCAGCATATTCTGTGTGGCCGCCGCGCAGTCCAGTTGCGCGGTGTTCTTGTGAACTTCCAGAGTCTTGTCGTAAGCGACCACTATGGCGAGCGGGGCCTGCTTGAGCATCGGGCCGTGCTTCTGAGCGTCAGCCGCGGCGGCCAACGTCTCTTTGTCCGTTATCACCATGAAATACCACGGCTCCTGTTTCCCGGTGGAGGGCGCGCTCATCGCCGCTTCGAGCAGATACCTTATGTCCTGCTCGCTCACCGCGTCCGCCTTGAATTTCCTTATAGTCCTTCTCGTAAGTATCGCGTCCATGACAGCCTCCTCATTTTCCGCGCCTCGCGCGGCCTCTTATTATTTTCCCGTATTCTAACATAATCGGTTAAAATACCAACAGCCGCCTGTGTGACGAAGTTCCCGACGGGGATGGAAACAGCCGGAGACGAGAGAGATATGGGCAAACCCGAAACGCTGGTCGTCATGGTGGTCGCCGGGATAGGAGATCTCGTTCTGGCGACGCCGGCGCTGCGCGCGCTCAGGCTGGGGCATCCCGACGCGGCCATACACCTCATGACGAATTCGCAGGCCCTCCCGCTAGCGAAAAACCTCCCCTACGTCTCCAAGGTCTGGCCGTTCCCGGTGCGCGACATCATACGAGATAGAAAGAACATGCTGGCCGGAGCGGCGACGCTGGCGCGGCTGCGCGCGCTCAAACCTGACGTATGCGTCAACCTTTTCAAAGTCAAATCGAAAGCCGGCGCGACCCGCATGAAAGCCGCCTTCGCCGCCATCGGAGCGCCCGTCCGCGTCGGACACGACTCTTTCGGTTTCGGCTCTTCCCTCACGGTGAAGGCTCCCGAAGACTTTTTCACAAACCGCCACGTCTGCGAATCCATGCTCGAAATGGCGAAGCTCGCGGGCGGAATTCCGGACGGCGCGGGGCCGGATGTGTTCTGGGACCCCGAGAGCGAGTTGAAATGGCGCGGTTTTTTCGACAAACTGAGCGAAGGCGGCGCGCAGGTGGTCGGCGTCAATCCGGGAGGAGACAGGCGGACGAAGAGGCTGGGGGCGGACAAGTTCGCGTCAGCCGCCGACGCCGTAGCGAGGGAACGAGGGGTCTCGGTGGTAGTGTTCGGCGGGCCCGGAGAAGAGCCGGCCGCCGCCGCAGTTTGCTCACTGGCAACTCAAGCCGCCCCGGCGAGCTTGGCCGGCAAGCTCTCCCTGTCCGACCTCGCGTACGCGCTCGGCAGAACCGACCTGTTGATAACAACCGATAGCGGGCCGATGCACATCGCCGCCGCCGCCGGGGCGAGCGTCGTCTGCGCGTTCGGTCCGGACGACCCGCGACTCACCCGGCCCGTCGTCCCGGAAGGCCGTTCTCGCGTCATTAAACTCCACCGCGACTGCTCCCCGTGTTTCAAGAGCGACTGCGAGCGCCCTTCCTGCATGGAAGACATCCCGGCGGAAGAGATAGCGCGCGCGGCGGTCGAACTGCTCGACATCAGGCGCGCGGCGCGGGAGTCTGCCGAACAATGACGAAGAAAATCAAAGTCCTGCGAGTCATCACCCGGCTCGACCTCGGCGGCTCGGCGGTCCACGCCGCTCTGCTCGCGAAACTGCTCGACCCTTCGCGCTACGAGACGCACTTCATCTGCGGTTCAGTCAATCAGCTCGACGAGCGCGAGATAGAAGAGATTCGCGGAGCGTGCGCGAGCTTCCGCGTCGAGCCTCTGTTGCGCAGGGAAATCGAGCCTTTGAACGACCTGCGCGCGCTGTTTTCTCTGACGCGCTTCATGCGCCGCGAGAGGTTCGACATCGTCCACACGCACACGTCCAAGGCGGGATTCGTGGGCCGCGCGGCGGCCCGGCTGGCCCGCGTCCCGATGGTCGTCCACAGCACCCACGGCCACGTCTTTTACGGATACTTCGGCCCGCTCAAATCCAAACTGATAGTTGCCGCCGAGAAACTAGCCGCGCGCGTCACCGACCGCGTCCTTTGCCTCGCTCAGTCTGAAATCGAAGACCACCTGAAACTAGGCGTCGGCGCAAGAGACCTCTTCGAAGTCCACATCAGCGGAGTGCCGATAGATAAGTTCGCCAAGCCCGCCGAGCCGCGCGAGAGGGTCCGCGCCTCGCTCGGAGTCCCGGCGGACTCCCCCGCCATAGCCATCGCCGCGCGCCTCGATCCCGTCAAATCCGTCGGCCACGCCGTGCAGGCTTTCGCTCTTCTCGACGGATTCGACCCGCCCCCGTTTCTTCTCATCGCGGGGGACGGCGAAGAACGCGAAAAACTCGAAGCGCTCGCAAGCGAACTCGGGGTGTCGGATCGCGCTCTGTTCCTCGGACTCCGGCGAGACGTGCCGGACATACTTCACGCATCAGACGCGTTCCTGCTAACTTCCCTCAATGAAGGATATGGAAAAGCCATCGTCGAAGCCATGAGCGCGGGCCTGCCTGTCGTGGCGACGGACGTCGGGGGCGTATCCTCTCTAGTGAAAAACGGCGAGACGGGTTTTCTCGTCCCGCCGGGCGACCCGCGCGCGGCGGCGGACGCGCTCGGCAGAATCCTCCGCGATCCCGCGCTCGCAAAATCGATGTCGCAGGCCGCTCTCTCCGCTGTTTCAGACAACATGAGCGTCGACGCCATGGTTCGCCGCGTAGACGAAATCTACTCCGCCCTCCTCAAAAGATAGACGACAGAATGTTTATTGCGTATCAGCCGATATAAATAAAAATGAAAAGTCTAGGAATGGGGTTTGGGGAACAATCCTTTTCTAAGGGTTTTCCCCAACCGCCGAAGGCGGCCTGAAATCTTTAGCTTTTTTTCTTTCTTCCTTGCTTTTCCAACCGTCGCAGGCTGTCGCGGCTTGTCCGTTTTTTCTCTATTCCTTCGCGGCGGCCGGAGGCGGGAGAGAGGCGCGAGCGCCCTGCCGCGTGTCGCGTTTAAGCAATTCCTTTTCGATAGCGTCGATCGTCCGTTTCTTTTCCATTGCCCACGCTGGAGCGATCAGCAGGTCTGACGGCCCGTCGGCGGTGAGGCGCTGTATCACGATTTTAGGATCGAGCAGTTCGAGATAGTCGCAGACGAGCGAAACATATTCCTCGAATTTGAAGATGGGAATCTCCCCGCGCGCGTGAGCCTCCGCAAGAGGAGTGTCCTTGAGAATGTGGAGGAGATGAATCTTGACGCCGTTGACGCCGAGGTCGGCGAGGAGGCGGGCGGAGTCCAGCATCATCTCGCGCGTCTCGCCCGGCAGGCCGAGGATGATATGTCCGCAGATTTTCAGGTTGCCCCTGTCGAGGGACCGTTTAGTCGCGTCCACGAAAGAGGCCACATTGTGCCGCCTGTTTATTCGCTCGAGCGTGCAATCGTGCGCGGATTGCAATCCGAGTTCGATCCACGTTTCCCTGCCTTCCCCGATGGAAGCAAGAAGGTCGAGAACCTCGTCCGGCACGCAGTCAGGCCTAGTTCCGACCGACAGCCCGACAACGTCCTCGCAGGCGAGAGCCTCGGAGTATGCCCGCTTGAGAGTCTCCAGCGGGGCGTACGTGTTCGTGAACGCCTGAAAATACGCCAGAAACTTTTCCGCTTTATATCTGGCCCGCATGAATTCCGCGCCTCTGCGAACCTGTTCGCCGATCGGGGCCCGTTCCCTTCTGGTGTTCGGACTGAAACCCTGATTGTTGCAGTATATGCAGCCGCCCTCGCCAAGCGAGCCGTCCCTGTTCGGACACGTGAAGCCGGCGTCTATAGATATCTTATAGACCTTGCAGCCGAACCTGCCCTTCAGGTAGTCGCTGAACGCAAGATACCTTTTTTCATTCATCAGTTTCCCGCCGATCCCAATCGAAGCCCCGGTTTTCTTGTGAAAAATCCGGTCTGAGTCCCGCATAGTATAAACCCGAATAAACAGTTGTGGTAGATTTTTCCCTGAGGCTGCGGATTCTGAAGCGTTAAATCGCCCCGGCGAGTTTTCGTGAAGGACGGGGACGGCGGTTCAGAATTTGATTGCCGAGCCGTCCATGCTTGAATCGGATATGTTAAAGAAAGACAACACGGTCGGGGCGATGTCGGTTATGGAAGCCTGTTCGACGACGCGGCGGGGGATGCCGGGGCCGGAGAATACGATAGGGATTCCGGCGCTGTCGGCGGAGAGGCCGCCGTGCGTGCGCGCGTCAGGGTTGTCCGATATGTAGCAGCCCTGATCCGAAGCCGAGAAGAGGACGACGTCTCCGCTCCTCGGACAGTCCAGCCCCCGGATGTTGTCGATGGCGCGCGGAAACCTGTCCAGCTTGTCCCAGAAGAAGTCGTCAGGCGCGGACATGGAGCCGCGTTTGTAGATGGAGTAACCGGAGCCGGGCGCGGCCCTGACGAGGATTATGGAGTTGGAGTCAGGTCTGCCGGCGCAATCTTCGCTGCGGCAGGCGGATTCGACGGCTTCGGCGAGAGGAAGGACGTCGCGTTCGAGGGAGGGAGGAGCGCCCCAATCGCCGGAAGCCCCGTCGAGGGCGTAGAACTGCGCGCAGCCGCCGATGATAGACACGTGGCAGTTGCGACCGGGCAACAACTTTGCGCCGAGAGACGCGCGGAAACCCCGCGCCTCAAGCGACTCCCGCAACCTGCCGGTGGTTATCATGTTCGAGCTTTGGAGCCATGTCTGGCCGTGGTCCGAGCAGAGGACGAGGCGCGTGGAATCGCGCGCGCCCGACTGTTCCAGCAACCGGACGAGCGAAGATATATGCGGGTCGACGGCTTCCTTCAGGTAGGCCGCTTGGCCCGCCGCGCCCGTGTGGTGGCACCATGCGTCAAGCCCGCTGAAATAGAGCGTGAATATGTTCGGCAGACCGTTGCGGCGGATGTCCGAAGCGGCAGCTTGCCATGTGCGCAGGTCGATCCGTTTGAAATCCAGCAAGCCTTTCGAGCTGAGGGCGAAATAAACGATATCGCCCCGGTTCGGCCTGATCCATCTGCTCGCTCCCCGGCTGACTTGGTTGAAGACGACCGCGCTTGTCAGGCCGTGTTCTGCGGCGATTTCGTATATCGTCCGAGCGGGGGGATACAGGCTGTCGTTTATCAGCCCCCTCGGATTCTTCATCGGCAGCAGAAGGGTGGGCCAGCCGAACAGCTTGTAGCCAAACACCCCCGCCGCCGTGTCCGCGCTGGTGAAGTCGAGGACGCGCGCGGGCGCGGCGGAGCGCTCCACCCACCCGTTTCCGACTATGCCGTGTCGCCTGACCTCCAGCCCGGTAAACAGCGAGGTCTGCGCCGGCAGAGTCTCGGTCGGATAAACCGTCGAGCCGAACCGGACCTTGGCTCCGTCGGCGAACGCCTCGGCGAATCCGGGCAATTCCCCGTCGGCGAGCATGTTGTAGAAAACCTCGCGCTTTAGCGCGTCCACAACCACTATGATGACGGAAGATATGGGCCGGGACATCACGCGTCTCCGGCGGGGCCTGTTTTTTTTCGGTCGCGTTTTTTGATGACGGGTTTGACGTTGCCCGCCGAATCGAACAAATCGAGGTTGCGGGACGCCCTTTCATATTTGGGGCAGGAGACCACGTTCACGCCGGAAGGCTGTTTGCAGTCGCGAGCGCATGAAGCGCACACCGGATTGACATTCATTTTCCGCGCCTCCGCGCCGCCCGGCGGCTTGACCGAAACCCTGAGAACGCGGGGTTTCGACGCCGCGCCGCGCGCGTCAAATACTATTTTACACCCGCGCGCGCTTTCTGTATAATAACTTATCATGCTCTCGAAGAGAATTAATTCAACTGAAAATGAGCCGCCGGGCGCGGTCGCTGCAATCGCGCGGTCGGTCTCGCCCACGGAGGTCTTCTATGGCTAAAAACGCCGGTACCGGCGGGTCTGTCGATATAGAGATATCCCGCGACCACTTCAACGCCTACCTTCATGTCAGAAGCAAGATCGCTCCAGCCGCCGAAGAGGTCTTCGAGGCCCTCAAGGCGGAGAAGATAACGAGCGGCATCAAGAGCGCGGACAAGCTCAGGATATTCCTCGAGAACATGGAGTTGTATAACAACACGCTCATTATCGCCGCCGGACAACCGTTCACATACGGCACGGACGCGCGGATAGAGTACATGTTCGAGACCGACGATCGCACTCGCATGGAAGACGAGCTTGCCGGAGCCGACTCCGTGGATTTCAGGTCGATCGGCTCCATCGCCAGCGTCAGGAAGGGCGACGTGATAGCCAGAAAGATACCGGCCACGCAGGGCGAGGCGGGCCTGACGGTGTTCGGGCTGAAGCTTCCCGGCGAGTGGGGAATGGACGTAACGCTCAGGGCCGGCAAGAACGTCTCGATGTCCGAAAACAAACTCGACTTCATAGCTGACATAGACGGCGCGCCGATAGTTTCAAAAGGCATGATAAGGGTCGACCCCGTTCTGATAATCGAGGGGGACGTCGATTACTCCACAGGCAACGTGGTCTTCGACGGAACTGTGGCGGTGAAGGGCAGCGTGCTGGACGGGTTCACGGTGGACGCGAGGGGCGACGTGATAGTGGAGAACACCATACAGAGCGCGCGAGTCAGCGCCGGCGGCGACATCGTGGTCAAACGCGGCATCCTCACGCGCGGCAAAGGCATAGTGACGGCCGAGGGCAACATATACGCCAAGTTCATAGAGAATTCGACCGTCGAGTGCGAAGGCAACGTGGTGGTAGAAAACGCGATTATGAACAGCTTCGTAAGCGCGAACGGCAAAGTTCTGGCGATGACGAACGAGGGCGCGATAATCGGGGGCAGGACGATGGCCTTCGACCGCGTCGCCTGCCGCAACCTCGGAACCGCCACGCACCCGACCACAGTCGTCCAGTGCGGATACAGGTTCGAGGTCCAGCGCAAATACCTTGAAGGCGTCGCCAAACTGCAGGCCGTTCAGAAGCAGATAAAAGAGCTTCAGAAGAACTATGAATTCGTGTCGAGGACGAACTTCGACGACATAGACAGGCTGGGCGAAATCCGCGGCAAGATGATGAAGATGCTCAAGGTTCAGGACCAGATGAAAGAAGAGCTGACGGAGTTGAACGCGACGCGGATATTCAACCAGTTCGCGATGGCCGAGGTGGAACAGGCGGCGTATCCGGGCGCGGTCATATTCATCGGGGACGCGCGTTTCAACATGAAAAAGGAAACGAAGTTCGCCAGCTTCAAATGGGACGCCGAGGAGAAGACGATTTATATGTCTTCATTCGACGAGACGGCGCAGGGCATGAGGAAGTCCGGAACGCGCGCCAAGACCGTCCTTGTCATCGACGACTCGAAAGCGGTGAGGAAAACGCTGCGGCTCATCGTGGAAAAGATGGGCCTGCGCGTGGCGGGAGAAGCTGAAGACGGCTCGGAAGGCGTCGAGCTTTACAGGCAGCTCCGCCCCAGCCTCGTCACCTGCGACATTGCGATGATAAACATGAACGGCGTCGAAACCCTGAAGGCGATTAAGAAAGACAACCCGAAGGCCCGAGTGGTGATGATCTCTTCCGAGCGGGACAAATCGCAGATACTCGACTGCGTGATGGCCGGAGCCAAGGACTACATCCTGAAGCCTTTCGTGCCGAGCCGGGTCGTAACTGTAATAAGAAGCGCGTTGGAAAACTAAAAACATAGGGCGGCAGCATCATGAGCGAAGACTTTTTCACGGAGGGGGAGAAGATGGACATCAGAGAAATAGCGCTTGAGGAAATCGGGGAGATAGTGGACGGGATAAAGGCCGACTGCGCGCGGCTTGAGGGCGGTTGCGACGCGGCCGAGTTCGTCAAGTCGGCAGCGATAAGGGTGCACACCATAGCCGGGAGCGCCGCGCTCGCCGGCCTTATGGAAATCAGCAAGGTGGGCGCGGGGGCCGAATCGTTCATCAGAAAATACGAAGGTTCGGATGCCGCCCTTCTGCTGGAAAAATTCAGGGTTTGCGCCGTGGAGATCGAGGAGATGCTCCGAGACGCCCGCCAAATCGCGCGAGGTAACGACAATGTCTGACAAAAATCAGTCCGCTCTGGACCTTGAAATCGAACTCAAACTTGCGAACTTCAAACTGGACATAGTTCAGGAAATCACCCGAATGCTCCCGCGCTCCGAGACTCCCCTTCAGACGCTCAATTTCATCATGGACCGCATATTCAGCCTAGTCGAGATGGAGGGCGCTTCCATACTCCTGCTCGACGCTTCCGGCGACAATCTTGAATTTTTCATGGTCAGAGGCGAGAAAGAAGGCGAACTGACCGGCGTTAAAATGGACGCCGCTAAGGGCATCGCCGGAAAAGTCATCGCCTCAGGCGAAACCGTCCTCATCGAGAACACCGAGAAAGACAGGGACTTCTACAAAACCATAGATGAAACGGTCGGCTACAGCACACGGTCTCTAATCGCCGTGCCCCTGAAATCCGGAGACAGAGTGATAGGAGTGCTAGAAGGCGTCAATATTGACGACGAGGAAGTTAAAAGTCCGGCCCAGTTGTCAGAGGTGTTTGAAAGCCTCGCCGGGGTCATCTCGATGACCCTAGAAAACGAGCGCCTGATAGAGGGCATGAAAAAAGATGTCGAAAGAAAACAGCGGCTTCTGGACGTCAGCCACGCCGTCAACAGCAGCCTTTCGCTGTCGGACGTTCTGTCGGCGGTGATGAACGCCGCAAAGGACATACTCGGAGTCGAAGCCGCATCGCTATTGCTGCTTGACAACGAAAAAGAGAGCCTTGTCTTCCACGTGGTCACCGGAGAAAAGAAACGCGATCTGGAGAAAGTTTCGATTCCGGCCTCGACGGGCATAGCCGGGGCCTGCGCGGCGTCGGGCGTTCCCATCATATGCAACGATGTCCATAGCGATTCCCGATTCGACGGTTCGCTGGATATAAGGACGGGATTCGTCACCCGCTCCGTGCTGTGCGTTCCTCTGCGCTCGGACAACGAGGTTTCAGGAGTGCTGCAGGCGATAAACAAAAAAGGGGACGCGGATTTCGACGAAGACGACCTTGCCCTGTTGGATATGATATCGAGCGAGTCCGCAGTGGCCGTAAGGAACTCGTTGCTCATGAACCAGAAGAACGAGATGTTTATGGGCGCGGTCGCCTCGCTGTCGAAAGCTCTTGAATCGAAAGACCCTTGCCACGCAGGGCACGCCGAACGGGTGGCAAAACTTGCCGAATGCGTCGCCGGCTTTATGCGCCCGGACGACATCGAGCTTCGGGAAATACTCCGCGTCGCCGGGTTGACCCATGACGCCGGAAAACTCGCCGTTCCCGACGCTATCCTGCTGAAAACATCCGCCGTAGATTCCTCGGAAATGGATATTATAAAGAAACACGCCGCGCTGTCATGCGAAATAATAAACCCCATAGGCGTTGAGAAAAAAGTCAGCGCCGCCGTACTTCGTCACCACGAGCGCTGGGACGGGGCAGGATATCCTGAAGGACTCGCGGGAGCGGATATCCCCTTGGCGTCCCGCATTCTAGCCGTCGCGGACGCCTTTGACGCCATGACTTCCCCGCGCCCGCACAGAGAAAAACTTTCCGCCGCCGAAGCGGTCGAGGAAATCAAGCGCAACTCCGGCTCTCAGTTCGACCCGGCGGTCGTCGAGTCGTTCGTCATCGCTTGGGAAAACGAAATGCTGGATATCGCCAACTAGCGCCGATATTTTTCTGGGTATTTCATCATGATCGTCTAAGGCGGGAGCAAAGCTCTGATTTAGGCGCATGCTAGAAAATAAACGAATATTATATGAAGAATTATACGACTTATTATTTGGAATTACCCATGAATTGTTGCTGTTTTCGCTCATGCACAAAAGAAAAAATTTTGTGCATGGCACACAAACGCGCGGGTAAAATCAATTATGCGAAGAACTAAATGAAAGCTCCCGTTTACTGTTTGGTAAAAAGCAACATGCGCGAAGGAAAAAGCTTTGCGCATGGCGCGCATGGCAGCGGGTAGAATCAGATAATAACAAGTGCAAGGGAATGCTATTAAAGTTTCCCATGAAGCGCAACCCGGACAATCTGTTGTCAGAGCTTATTCGTATTCCGGCTCGATGAGGGCGAAGTCGCCGTCGTTGCGAGCGTAGAGCACGTTTATCTGCTCCGTTTCCGAGTTCAGGAAGACGTAGAAGCTGTGATTTAGCATCTCCATCTGAAGGCTGGCCTCGGAAGGAGTCATGGGCTTGACGGCGAACTTTTTGGTTCTTACGATTTCCGGCTCGCGCTTGCCGGGCATGTCTTCGTAGGGCGGGGCAATGGCGTCGAGTTCCGCGCTGTGTTTCACTCCGCGACCGCGTCCGACCTGCTTCTGTTTGAAGCGTTTGAGCTGGCGTTCGAGTTTTTCGGCGGCGATGTCGATCGAGGCGTACATGCTGATGGAGGCCTCTTCGCAGCGGAATATCGACCCGTTGGCGGTCAGGGTGACCTCCACCCGCTGGGTTTCCTCCGCGCTCTTGTTGTCTTGGTACTGAAGCTCGACTTCCGCGCGGGACACTTTGTCGTAGTATTTCGAGAGCCGGCCGATCTTGTCGTTTACGTAATCGCGAAGCGACTGAGTCACTTTGACGTTGTTGCCTTTGATGACGATTTTCATGGTTTTCATTGGAGTCCCTCCCGTGTGCGGCGGAAAGTTGAACGCCCCGCCGGGCGCGTATTTATCTTGATGCCCTGTAACAAAGCGCCGCTCCGGCTATCATCAGGGCGATATTCGGCAGCCACGCGGCGAGCGCCGGGTTCAGAAACGCCTGTCCCAACCCTCGCAATATCATCTGCGATATATAATATATTAAAATAATAATTATACTCAACCCGAAGCCCACAGACGAGCCGGACCTCTGCGGCTTCAGCCCCAACGGCGCGGCTATCAGGACGAAAGTGAAACTGGCGAACGGGATGGCCAGTTTGCTGTGAAAATCCACTTTCAGCTTGTTTAGCGCCGTTTTTTCGATTTGCTGCTTCTCCAGCAGTTCTATCCTGTCCTTCAATTCCCTGAATGTGTAGTCGCCCGCGCGAGTCTTCTGCCGGGCCATGTCTTCCAGCTTCTGTTTAAATATTATATCCAGCCTTTCGAACGTTACAAGGTTTTTAAGCTCTCCGGCGGAGTTGAACAGCAGTTGCGAGCCGTTCCTGAAGCGCCAGACGTTGTCCACCCAGACCGCTTCCCGCGCGATGGTTATTTTCGAGACCCGCCCGTTTTCCATCTGCGTGTAGCACACGTCCACCAGCCGCCTGCCTTCCATCGAGTCCGCGTAAAGCACGCTTTTCAGCCCCTCGTCTCCGAATTCGGGTATCAGCGCGTTTTCCTTCCGTATATTCTCTCCCGCCTCCACTTTTATCTGGTCCACCAGCGCGTTGAATTCGGTGTTGGCCATAGGGGCCAGAGTGTCGTTCATCAGAAGGGTGAGGACGCTTACTGTCAGGCCGAAGACGAGAGTGGGGGCAAGAAGCCGGGAGAAGCTGACCCCGCCGGAGCGCCACGCCGTCATCTCTAGGTCCGTCGAGAACCGGCTGAACGCCAGAAGCACGCTGAACAGAGCCGACATCGGAAGCGTGAGCGCCACTATCCACGGCATCTTCAGCAGGAACACCTTTACGACGGTGGGCGCGCTCACCGAGTAGTCGGCGGCGAGCCGGATTATTTCGTATATCCCGCCGACCCCCAGCAGGAGCGCGGTGAAAGCGAGAACGCCGAACGCGAACGTCGGGACTATCTCTCCGAGGACGGCTCTGTCGGTTAGCTTCATAGCGCCGTTCGGCGCCTCAGGACTCCGGACCGCGACGTCAAAAAACGCGGGCTAGCTCTCCTTCGGCTCCCCCTCCTCTTCGTCGATGTCCATCCTGAACCTGTCTCCGAGGTAGTGTTTCCGCGACATCTCGTCCTGTATGATTTCCTTCGACGTGCCGGATATAAGGATTTTTCCGTCGTACATGATGTAGGCCCTGTCGGTGATTTCGAGCGTTTCGCGCACGTTGTGGTCGGTGATAAGCACGCCCATGCCGAGGCCCTTGAGTTTGCGCATCAGCTCCTGAAGCTCCTGAACGGAGATGGGGTCGATGCCTGTGAAAGGCTCGTCCAGCAGCAGGAACGCCGGGTCGGTGGCAAGCGCGCGAGCAATCTCCACCCTGCGCCGCTCCCCGCCGCTAAGCACGCTTCCTTTTAGTTTTCTGATGTGGCCGATGCCGAACTCCTCTATCAGCGAGTCGATTTTTTCGTTTCTTTGTTTATCAGTAATCTTCTGGTGTTCGAGAATGAGGCGGAGGTTGTCCTCGACGCTGAGCTTGCGGAAGATGGACGCCTCCTGAGGGAGGTAGCCCATGCCGTTGCGGGCGCGCATGTACATCGGCAGCCGGGTGACATCCTCGCCGTTGAGGAAGATTCTGCCCTTGTTGGGAGACACTATGCCGGTGAGCATGTAGAAGGTGGTTGTTTTGCCGGCTCCGTTGGGGCCGAGCAGGCCCACTATCTGGCCGGGAGAGACGTCGAGCGTGACGTCGCTGACCACTTTCCGCTGTTTGTATGATTTTACCAGCCCCTCGCCTCTGAGACACTGTTCCATCAGGGTTTCCCCCCGGCGGGCGCGAGCGCCTCGCTCTCCATGTTGTATTGTATCCGCACGTTTTCCATCCGTATCTTTTTCACAGACGCCAGATCGTCGCCGAACTCGATTCTGCCGCCGGACGCCGAGAACTTGTTGCCGTCGGAAGTTTCCAAGGTTGCGCCGCCGGAAATGTCCGCGAAGCGGCCGGGCAGGTCGATGTCCGCGCGGCCTGCCGTCAGCGTCGCCGAGCGCGCCCGTCGCTCTTGGCTCCCGCCTTCTTTTCCGTCCGCGCCTTCCGTCTCAAAATCTTTCTTCTTCGCCGCCGCCGCCGCTTTCTCGCGCTTCTCTCTCGACTCAGCGTCCTCCAGCGCGACGGATATCTCCCCGGCGAAGACGCTCAGCGCGCCTATCCTGCCGGAGACCGTCCCTCGCAGAGCCACTTTCCCGCCGCCGCGCGTAGAGCCTTCGCCTCCCGGCAGATTGCCTATCAGCGATTCCGCCGCCAGTTCCCCGTCCTCGAACTCGATCCTCGCCGTGCCGGACGCCTCGAACAGCGCCGCGACGGCGTCATACCGGAACCTCCCGGCGGATATCACGAACTCCTCCCGGCTGCCGTCCGCCGCCGCCGGGGCCGCGTAGAACACCTTCGCGTTCTCCCGGCTCTCCGCCCACAGCAGCCTTGACCCGCTCCCGGCGTCTCCGCCTTCGGCGGACACCTTGGCGGTCGCGCGGCCCGTCTGCGTGAACATCACCGCTCCGCCTTCCGCGCTGAGCGCCGAGCATCCGCCCTCGGCGGTTATCAGCCCCCGGTCGATGTCCGCGGATATCGACGTTGCGGCTATCACCGAAGAGGCTCCCGCCGCGCCCGGCGTCCGCTCCGCCGCCTTCGCGAACTCGGCTATCTTCGTTCCCGGAAACCCGCCGCTGTCCATTTTCCAAACCGCTGTTTTAAGATCGGCGGCTCCCGCGCCGGAGTCTTTTCCGCGCGCCGTAGCGTACGCTCTTGCGGGCGTACCGGACAGCCGCGCCATGTTCGTCTTCCTGTTAAGCTCCAGCTTGTCGCCCGTTATCTTCAGCCCGTCCGTCTCGATGACCGTTCCGCCGGACACCGAAAGGATTTCCGCGTCGAGGTCGCCCTCGAAGCGGTCCGCCTTGATGGTAACGGTTTGTTTTGCGGGGGCGGCTGACGGCGCGGCAACGGCGGGCGCGAAAGAGCTCACAATCGCAAGCGCGACGGCGGCGAGGAGAGCCGCGCGGGCCGGAATGCGGATTCTCATAATCAAAGCCATATAAAAACCTTCAATCCACTGCGGCGGGCAGAAAAGGAACCCCGCGAGGCGCGGGCGGAAGACCGAGGAACGCGGCGACTGAAGCGCCCAAATCCGCGAACGACTCGCGAGTCCCAAGCGGACGGGGTTTCCCCGCGCCGCCTCCGGCCACGAGCAACGGGACATATTCCCGCGTGTGGTCGGTGTGCCTCTTGAGGGTGGGGTCGCAACCGTGGTCGGCGGTCGCCGCCGCCATATCGTCCGGCCCAAGCCCTGCCAACAGGCCCGGAAGCGCCGCGTCGAACTCCTCGAGCGCCTTCGCGAAACCCTCCTCGTCCCTTCTATGCCCGTGCTCCTGATCGAAATCGATCAGGTTGGCGAAGATTAACATTCTATTATCTTTCGGCCTTTTTTCCAACAGCGCCGCCCGCAGCCGCTCGATTCCGTCCGCGTTCGAGCTTGTGTGGATGCAGTCGTCGAACCCGCGCCCGCCGAACAGGTCGTCCACCTTTCCTATGCCGAAGACGAAAACGCCCGCCTCCCGCGCCATGTCCAGAAGAGTCGGATACGGAGGCGGGATGGAGAAATCGCGGCGCAGTCGCGTCCGCCTGAACGCCCCCGGCTCCCCCTCGAACGGTCTGGCTATCACCCTGTCCACGGAGCGCGGGCGGTCGTTCATTATCTCTTCGCGAACCACCCGGCAGACGCGGTAAAGCTCCTCGACGGGCATGATGTCCTTGTGCGCCGCGACCTGAAACACGCTGTCCGCGGAAGTGTAGACGATGGGGCGGCCCGTCCGCAGATGCTCGGCCCCAAGCTCGTCTATTATCTCCGTGCCGCTCGCCGCCTTGTTGCCGATCAGCTTACGGCCCGTCTTTTCGGCGAACATCGACACGACATCCGGCGGAAACCCGTCAGGATAGACGGCGGGAGGCGCTTCGCGCGCCTGACACGCTATCTCCCAGTGCCCGGAGGTAGAATCCTTAGCCGGAGACATCTCGGCCATGCGCCCGAAAGAAGCCTCCGGACGCGCGGCGGGCGGAACCCCCGCGATGTCCGCAATGTTTCCCAGTCCCAGCCGTTGCAGGTTCGGCAGACGAAGCCCGCCGCGCGCGCGAGACAGGTTGCCGAGCGTGTCCGCTCCGGCGTCGCCGTAGTCCGGAGCGTCCGGCAGCGCCCCGGTTCCCACTCCGTCCAGAATTATCAGAACCGCTTTCATTAACGTGCCTCGCGACCGCGCATCGAGCGGGGGGACTTTATTTTCCCCCGCCCTCACGATGAATCTTAACAAATTTCCGCTCGCGCGGCGACAAGCGCGCGGGTATGGGCATTTTTTCCGCGCGCCGCGTTGCGTTAGCGCGACGGCGTAAATATAATTCATCGAGAAGCGACACGAATCAACTTGGGGACAAACGATGAGGGCAACCGGAGCGGCTGCGTTTTTCTTGGTTTTAAGCGTGTTTTTCTGCGGCGCGGCCTTCGGCTCAAATCTGGATTCCAGCTTCGTTCTGGAAAAAACCACCGGGCTTTACAGCGGCAAGACGGCAAAAGGGGAATCAGCAAGAGCGGCGGGTTTCGGGCGAAGAGACGAGCTTCCGCTGGAGGTTGTTTACAGAGCCGCAGACGCGGCGAAACCGCCGGTGGTTAGAGAGATAGTTTTGGATTTCGGGCCGGACGCCGCTCCTGAAGATTTGCCGGACTTGGTCGAGATATACGTAAACTCCGGTGGGGATTTTCAATTCGACAGGCAGGTGTTTCGCGGGCGTCCCGTCTCTTCGGAATTGAGAGCCTCTCTTTATCCCGAAAGCGCGGACAAAGTCGTGTTCAGGTATTTTTCCTCCGCGCTGGATGGCGAGGCGCGTATTCCGACTGTCCGCTTTTTCGGCGACGCCTCGGCTGTGCCCAGCCCCGCATGCCGGAAGGCGGGCAGGGACGAGCTTTCTTATTTGATTTATTTCGGAGATCAGCCAGCCGGAATCATGTGGATGGACAAGGAAAACTCCGGCGAATCAGGAATGTTTTCCGAGGAATACTTTTACGACACCGAAGTGATAAGCCCGGACGAAGACGAGTCGCTGAAAATACTTTCCGACGTCAAATGCGAATCCGAAGTTGACGCCGAAGACATGTCGCTCAAAAGCTTTGAATGTCAACGCAAAACGCGCATAGACGAGCTTGAGTATGAGATAGAAACGAAAGCGGAAACGAACAAATACGGAGAGTTGGAAGCGGTGTCGGACGTCAAAATGGGGATGGGCAGGAAAATGGCCCGGAAAATCGTGAAGTCATTTTCTGCGGGAATGAGTTTAGAGTCTTTTTGCGCGGACAGATCGATCTCGGATCCGAAGCTTGACGCGGGGCTAAGGCTTGTGTTTAGGTTGATTTGCGGGGAAAGGGTATCATTTAAGACGTCGGCGCGCGCGTTCGAGGAAGAAGCGAAATATGTGACGGAGGAGTTTCTGTTTGCGAAGATCGCGTCGGAGGGGTTGGCGGTGGGGAAAGAGACGGAGCTTACGGTATTGACCGCGATGGATTTGAGAGAGGCTATGAATGGCATCGCGGAAATATCAGGCAAGGGCAAGGGCGCGACGGCGGCATGCGACGACATAAAGGTCACGGCCAAGACAATCGATTTCTTTCCGGCGCGGGACGGAGACGCAGACCTTTATGCGGTCTGGGTTTTCGAAAAAAATCACGACAAGTTCAATCAACTCGCGCTGATAGAGGCCGACGGCGCGGTCATCAGGAAATTCGACTACATTAAAAGGCACGACATGAGGTTGGCGTTCGATCCAGATCCGGAAAAAATCAAGCCGGCGGTCATCGACATCAACGCGATGATAGAGGATTTCAGAAAATCGGCGAAAGGGAATTTCATTGCTACGCCGGACGGGGTAGAGCGGGCGACGGCTAAGATATCATGGAGCGAGGCGACGCCTGACAAGTTGAAGCTTGAAGGGCCGAGGCAAAGGCTGATAAGCGTCAAAGAGGTCGAGCCGGGACTGTTCGAGGCGGAAATAGAAACTATCCGGCGACTCCCCGGAGACGAGCCGCTTGTCCCTTCCCGCCCCTCGGACGAAGCCGACCTCGATTCCTATCTTGTCGCGGACTCAATCATTCAGACGGAGGACGCGTCGCTCGTCAAGCTCGCGCGAAGCATAGTTGGGGCGGAGACCGACCCGATGGAAATCTCGAAAAAGATATTCAATTGGCTGATAAGAAACATCGAGCCGAAAGACGTCAACGCGTTCTATGTGAAACCGGCGTCGGCGATACTGATGACGAAATCCGGGGACTGCAAGCATTTCGCGGTGTTATTCGCCACGCTGGCGAGGATCAGCGGAGTGCCTACGAGGTTCGTTTTCGGACAGAGGTATATCGCGGGCGAATACGGATACCACGTCTGGAACCAGATACACGTCGACGGGGAATGGCTGGACGTTGACGCGTCTAATCTGGCGTTCTTTCCGGGGGCGCTGCACATTCAGTTGGACACGGCAAGCTCGTTCAACGAGAAGGGGCACATCGGAGTCGCGCTCGGCGTCAGGCCGACCCCCGACCTAGCGGGGGTCGAGGAAGGCCCCCTAGATTCGGGCGTCATCGACACCGGCGTGAGAACATATTTGGACGACGCGACGTATCAGGACGCGTTCTACAAGTTCAAAGTGCGCTGTCCCAAAGGGATGCGGATGAAGGTTCTGGACCTCGGTTTTGCCAGAAAGATAATGTTCATCTCCGAGTCCGACCCGACGCTGATCGCCAACATGTATCTTTCTCCCGACAAAAAGAATTCGAAAAAGAAGGCAGACGTTTGGGACACTGTGAAAGGCGCGATGGGAACCGAGAATGTTTATATGACGGACCTGTTCGGCGCGCTGAAAAAGGCGAAGCACGGAAAATCGGGAGAAACGACAATCGGAGGCAAAAAAGCCGAGTTTTTCACTGCCAGCGCGATGGACCACAAAAACCAGTTCATCAAGTTGGACGTCACGGCTCTTCAGTACGATTTGGGATTGGTGTATTTTCATTTCGCCGCGCCGTCGGACACGTTCTCGAAGCATTCGAGCGCGATGAGCGCAATAAAATCATCCATTGAATTTTTCTGAAGCGGAGCCGATGCCGGGTCGCGACAAACGCGGGTTTCCCGGTTGGGGACTTTTGCGCGGGCATGCGCTATGATATCCCGCAGGTGACGACTATGAGACCGGTTTACAGAAGCGTTTCCCGCTCGGTGGACAAGCTAATTGTTTTGTACGAAGGGGCCTCGAAGGGCCGCAAGCGGCACGCGCCGGAAAACACCGACTTGTCTGACTACAACAGGCCGGAGTATTTCGAGTCGCCGGAGAAGTTCTACAACCTCGGATGCGACATGCCGGAACTGACGATAACGCCGGAACACGTGAAAGCGGGCGTGCGCGTCTCGCGGTATTCGTTCAAGAGCGAGACGGTGTCCGGGCACGAGGAAAACGACACGGTTGTGGGAAGGATATTCCGGGCGAGGGATGATGTTCACGGAAAAGACGCGCCGTGCGCTATAGTGATACACGGGTGGAGGGAGAGCGGAGCGTTCGCCTCTTATTACTACCTGATGTGCTGGCTGCTGGCCAGATACGGGATAAACTGCGTGATGTACAACCAGCCGTATCACGGGCCGCGAGCGCCGCGAGGCTCTCACGACGGAGACCTGATGATGTCCGCCGACATGGAGCAGACGGTGAAGGCGTTCAGGCAGTCGGTGTGCGACGTGCGGTCGCTGCTGACGTGGACGAGCGGGAACTTTCCCGGCCCGGTCGGGCTGGTGGGGCTGAGCCTCGGCGGGTTCATATCGCTTCTGACTGCCTGCGCGGACGACCGCCCGAAGTTCGTCATCCCGGTGATAGCCGCCGGAGACCTGCTGGAAAACATAGACAAAAGCATCGTCGGCGACACCATCGCAAGAGACCTCAAGGCCGCCGGGATTTCGCTCGAAACCGTCGAAAAAAACTGGCGCGTGATAACGCCTTGCAGCTTCAAGCCGAAAGTGTCCCCCGAGAATATTTACCCCATCGCGGGCGAATTCGACATGATGATACCGATAGAAAACGTGGTGTCGTTGCAAAGGAAATGGGGAATAGAGCGGGCGCGCGTGATGCCCTGCGGGCACATCGCAATCGGGATGTTCGGCAGGACTCTGGTGAATGAAATAGCGGATTTCATCAGAGACAGATGCGGGCTTGGAAATCCGGCTGCGACTGACGCTAAATGATTTTTTTAGTAAGTTTGCGGGGCAACCGTTTTTTGCAAAAACCGGTTTCGCCTCGCCCCCTCCGAAAAAACTCCCGGACGCCGATTTTGTCGAACTACGTTAAGAACAAAATCGGCTTTATTAAAGGCGCGGAGCGGGTGCGGTTATTGAAAATATCTGCGTTCGCGGCCGATGGTGGACGAAGGGCCGTGGCCGGGATAAATCTTCACGTCGTCGTCGAGGGAGAGGAGTTTGGAGTTGATGGATTGGATGATGCTTTTATGGCTGCCGCCTTCGAAGTCGGTGCGGCCCACGCCGTCGTTGAACAGGGTGTCGCCGGTGAAGCAGACTGAGCCAGCCAGAAAGCAGGCTCCGCCGGGCGTGTGGCCGGGCGTGTGGAATGCCTTGATGCGGATGTCGCCGAGGGGGATTTCGTCGCCGTCTTTGAGGAGGGCGAAACCGGGGGCGGCGTCGGCGGGGTCGAAGCGCCGGCGGCCTGCGGGCGGAAGCCCGACGAAGTCGGCCTCTTTCTCGTGCAGAAGAACCTGAGGGGTGAGCGCGCGCATTATCGGCTCAATGCCGCCGATGTGGTCGTTGTGGCCGTGCGTCAACAGAACGCGGGTGACCCGCAAAGACCTCTTCGATATGAATTCCAGAATCCTGTCAGGGTTGGCTCCGGGGTCGATGATGACCGCGTCGCCTCCGCCGTTCGTCGCAACATAACAATTTGTCTCTAAAAACCCCACCACAATCGTATAAACGTCCATCCCGCCTGTTGCCTCCCAATAGTTGCGGTTACATTTTATGTGCGTTTTGTGCGATTTTCAACTTGATTTTTAGAAGATATTCCGCGCCGAAGGTTTTGGGGCGTGGCAGGCGAGAAAAGAGATGAGCAGCGCGCTTCCCCGCGCGAGATTTGCGGCAGTTTGCTGACTTTATCACATTGACAACAAGGCCCGTTGCAAGTACCATAAAAATTGCAAATACAGATGAACTTATGACATATAATTTCAATACAGAAAAAACCATCCTGAATAACAGTTTTGACATATTTGAAGGGAAGGCACTGATATGAACAGAAAAAGACTTGTTCCAGCGGCCATAATCGGAACGGCTTTCGCGCTGACGGCGGCGATAATATTCGCCACGCCGCAGAGGCTTAACTATCAGGGCTACATCACCCAGAGCGGGTTGCCGATGAGCGGACCGGCGACGATGGAGTTCCGGTTGTTCGACGCCGACACGGGAGGCGCGCAGTTGTGCTCGACCAACCCGCAGGCGGTGACGGTGACGCGGGGCAGGTTCAATTACGAGATAGGCTCGGAAGCGGGCGGGTGCGACTTGGCGGCTATCGACTGGGCCGGGGCGGACGTTTTTCTGGAAGTCGTCGTCGGAGGCCAGACATTGACGCCGCGCGAGCGGGTCGTGCCGGCGGCGATGTCTCTCAATTCGGACAAGCTGGGCGGGCAGGCGGCGGCGGCGTTCGCCACCGCGTCTCACGCGCATGACGGCGTTTACATCAAGGTGTCAGGCGACACGATGACGGGGGCTCTGACGGTTCAGGGCGGATTCGTGACGGCAGGAGATATCACTGCGGCAACCGGAACAGTGACAGCGGCGGCGTTCATGGGAGACGGCAGCGGATTGACGAATCTTCCGGTTGCGGGCGGGGATTTCATGGCGGACGGCAGCGTGTCGATGACGGGGGCGCTGATTGTGAACAATACGATAACCGCGACTGGAACTGTGACGGCTCCGCTGTTTGACGGAGCGTTTGACGGAGATGGCAGCGCGCTGACAAGCGTTGACGCGGCGACTCTGAGCGGGCTGACGACGGCGGCGTTCGCCACCGCGACTCACGCGCACGACGCGGATTATGTAAATATTTCCGGCGACACCATGACGGGCGCGCTGACGGTGCAGGGCGGATTTGTGACGGATGGAAACATTACGGCGGCGACGGGAACTGTGACGGCTGCGGCGTTTGTTGGCGATGGCAGCGGATTGACAAATCTTCCGGTTGCTGGCGGGGATTTAATGTCCGACGGCAGTGTGCCGATGTCCGGCGCGCTGATTGTAAATAATGCGATAACAGCGACGGGCACAGTGGCGGCCCCGCTGTTTGACGGAGCGTTTGACGGAGATGGCAGCGCGCTGACAAGCGTTGACGCGGCGACTCTGAGCGGGCAAGCGGCGGCGGATTTTGCGTCTGCGACGCATGACCACGACACGGATTATGTGAGCGTTTCTGGCGACACAATGACGGGGTCTCTGACGGTACAGGGCGGGATTATTACGGATGGAAACATTACGGCGGCGACGGGAACGGTGACGGCGGGAGCGGTGGACGCGGCGGGCGCGATAACAGGCTCCGGCATAGAAGTGACAGGCAACGCGACGGCCGCGTTCTTCATCGGAGACGGCTCTCAATTGACGAACCTTCCGGTTGCGGGCGGCGACTTCATGTCCGACGGCAGTGTGCCGATGTCCGGCGCGCTGATTGTAAATAATGCGATAACAGCTACGGGCACAGTGACGGCCCCGCTGTTTGACGGAGCTTTTGACGGAGACGGAAGCGCTCTGACAAGCGTTGACGCGGCGACTCTGAGCGGGCAAGCGGCGGCGGATTTTGCGTCTGCGACGCATGACCACGACACGGATTATGTGAGCGTTTCTGGCGACACAATGACGGGGGCTTTGACGGTTCAGGGCGGGATTATTACGGATGGAAACATTACTGCGGCCACCGGAACGGTGACGGCGGGAGCGGTGGACGCGGCGGGCGCGATAACAGGCTCCGGCATAGAAGTGACAGGCAACGCGACGGCCGCGTTCTTCATCGGAGACGGCTCTCAATTGACGAACCTTCCGGTTGCGGGCGGCGACTTCATGTCCGACGGCAGCGTGCCGATGACGGGCGGGCTGATTGTAAACAATACGATAACCGCGACGGGCACAGTGACGGCCCCGCTGTTCGACGGAGCTTTTGACGGAGACGGCAGCGCGCTGACAAGCGTTGACGCGGCGACATTGGACGGGTATGCGACCACGGCATTCGCCACAGCGTCTCACGCGCACGACGGCGTTTATCTTAATGTGTCCGGCGACACAATGACGGGCGCGCTGACGGTGCAGGGCGGGATTGTGACGGATGGAAACATTACGGCGGCGACGGGAACGGTGACGGCGGGAGCGGTGGACGCGGCGGGCGCGATAACAGGCTCCGGCATAGAAGTGACAGGCAACGCGACGGCCGCGTTCTTCATCGGGGACGGCTCACAATTGACGAATCTTCCGGTTGCGGGCGGAGCGGTGGCGAAAATAGGCGACGCCATGACGGGGCCTCTGGTCATCAACCAAGGCGACGCCGTCGCTTCGCTCATAGTCCAGCAGGCGGGCGGAACGGACATGGGCGCAGTAATAGGAGTGCTCGACCCGGCATCCACCTCCGCTACGTTGGGCGTTTACAACATGGGAGCCGGCCCACTGATCGATGGCGACCATGACGGATCGGGACATCTAGCTGTTTTCTCGGACTCCGTGGGGCCGAGGTTCGTCATCGAAAACGACGGCTTAGTGTGGGCGTCGGGGCCGATAGCGGTGGACCCCGGAGCCGGAAGCAATCCCGGTTTCATGGCGGTGTTGAACAACGCCGCGATGGTTTACGCGGGCGCGCAGATGGGCAGCGGAAATTTGATCGAGATGCAGAACGCGGGCGGCATGGCGTTCGTTGTGGAAAATAACGGCGCGGTGTGGGCGTCCGGGCCGATAGCGGTGGACCCCGGAGCCGGAAGCAATCCCGGTTTCATGGCGGTTCTGAACAACAACGCGCAGGTTTACGCGGGCGCGCAACTGGGCAGCGGAAGGCTGATCGAGATGCAGAACGCGGGAGGCCCCGCGTTCGTCGTGGAAAATAACGGCGCGGTGTGGGCGTCGGGGCCGATAGCGGTGGACCCCGGAGCCGGAAGCAATCCCGGTTTCATGGCGGTGTTGAACAACGCCGCGATGGTTTACGCGGGCGCGCAGATGGGAAGCGGAAATTTGATCGAGATGCAGAACGCGGGCGGCCCCGCGTTCGTCGTGGACAACGGCGGGGGCGTTTGGGCGTCGGGAACAATTTTTTCCGAGCCTGTGACGAACAATCCCGGATTCCTTGCGATGCTCAACAATACGTCCCCGGTCCTTGCGGGGATTCAGATGGGAGCCGGCAATCTGCTTGAGCTTCACAATGCCGGAGGCCCCGCGCTTGTGGTTGGGAACGACGGGACGCTGACCGCGTCGGCTACGGTGGTCGTGACGAGCGCGGCGCCGGGATTTCCCGGCTTCATCGCGTCTTTGTCCAACGACGCTCCTGTGTTCTGGGGGTTGCAGGCTGGGGTCGGCGATTTGCTCTTGCTTGAGAATATCGGCGGCCCGGTGTTCGACGTGAACGACAGCGGCGATATGACCGCCACAGGCACGGTAAGGTCGAACAGCGCGAACAGCTTCGCGGCGGCGGCGGACGGCTACATTAACTTTGGAGCGACGACAGGCTCCGGCGGCTATGGATTCAGGGACAGCGCCGGGACTCTCGAATACAAAAACGACGGCGGCGGATGGCTAGCCTTCGGCGGCGGCGGCGGCGACTTCATGGCCGACGGCAGCGTGCCGATGACGGGCGGGCTAGACATGGCGGGCAACGCTGTTTACGGCGTCGGTTCCCTGACCGCCAGCGGCACGATAACCGTCGGCGCAAACACCGGAACCGACGGATACGACGTGAATTTCTATGGAACATACAGCGCGTTGACAGGCTCTAGGATGTTCTGGGACGCGTCCAAATCTGCTTTCCGCGCGGGCAATACTCCCGGCAACCAGTGGGACGATGGAAACGTCGGCCAGTTCTCTATCGCGGCCGGGTTCGACACCATAGCAAGCGGAGAATCGGCGGTATCTCTTGGCAGGAGCACGATAGCCTCAGGCGCATACTCGACAGCCATAGGAATGGAATCCACCGCCTCCAACTCGAACACGGTGGCGATAGGATACAATGCGCAGGCAAGCAGCCAGTCATCAATGGCGCTGGGGACATATACAACCGCAAGCGGGGATTACTCGCTGGCGGCAGGAAGATGGACGACCGCCGGGCCGGCCATAAACGCGATCGCCTTGGGTTCGGGCGTGGACAACGTCAACCCGATGACAAACAACACGGCTAACTCGCTCGGCGTCGGGTTCAACAGCACTGTTCCCACATTCTTCGTCGGCCCGGGCAGCGGAATCGGCGCTTACGGAAACGTGGGTATCCGAACCACAACCCCCGCGACTTCCGCCGCTCTCGAAATCGCTGGAACGGACGGCGCTCTTCTTCTTCCCAGAATGAGCGCCGCGCAACAGGATGCCCTCACAGGCGTTGACGGAATGTTGATATACAACGCAGAGACGAACAAATTCAGGGGCCGTGAAAACGGAGCGTGGTCGGACTTCGGCGGGGGGGACTTCATGGCGAACGGCAGCGTGCCCATGACGGGCGGACTCGACATGGCGGGCAACGCCGTTTACGGCGTCGGCTCCCTGACCGCCAGCGGCACGATAACCGTCGGCGCGAATACGGGAGCAGACGGATATGACGTGAACTTCTACGGGACAGCCGAAGCCGGAACAGGCTCAAGGCTGTTCTGGGACGCGAGCAAGAGCGCATTGCGAGCAGGTCGCGTCCTAGGAGGCTCGTGGGATGACGGAAATGTTGGCAACTACTCATTCGCTTCCGGTTACGTCTCGATGGCTAGCGGATCTTTCTCGACCGCGATGGGTTCTTATACGATTGCCAGCGGCTGGAATTCGGCTGTGATTGGCAGAGAATCAACCGCAAGCGGATGGGTCTCGACTGCGCTAGGCGGCTACACAACAGCAAGCGGCGATTACTCTATAGCCGCCGGGCAATGGGTCACAGCCGGCCCTAACGCCAACACTATCGCGCTAGGCACAGGTGTGGATGATTCTAACCGCATGACGAACAATACGATTAACTCGCTTGGCATCGGCTTCAACAGCACTGTTCCCACATTCTTCGTCGGTCCGGGCAGCGGAATCGGCACTTACGGCAAAGTGGGCGTCGGCACGAGCGTTCCCGAATCAATGCTTGACGTGCGCGGAATGTTCAACGTCGGCAAGAACGACGGAACGATCGGCTATGATGTGAATTTGTACGGCACGATGGGAGTGGGTTCAAAGGTGTTCTGGAACGCGGCAAAATCGGCCTTCCGAGCGGGCCGCGCCACAGGCGTCCAATGGGATGTTGCGGCAATAGGCAACTATTCCATCGGTCTCGGCTACAATACGACAGCCGGCGACCAAGGCTCGGTGGCGCTGGGCTGGAACACCACCGCAAGCGGAGGGGCCTCCCTTGCCACAGGCGACTCGACGGTAGCCAGCGGCGCGTCTTCCACAGCAATGGGAACCGGCTCCACCGCAAGCGCAACATACGCGGCGGCAATAGGTTTTTATTCGTCTGCTCTTGGGGACAGTTCTTTGGCCCTCGGACAATGGCTCAATGCCGGTCCGGCCGCGAACGCCATCGCTATCGGCAAAGGCATTGACACGGTCAACAGGATGGTGAACAACACGACCAACTCTCTCGGAATCGGTTTTAACAGCACGGTTCCGACGCTTTTCGTCGGCCCCGGCAGCGGAATCGGCACTTACGGCTCCGTCGGCATAGGGACGACAGGCCCGACGTATATGCTTGAAGTGAACGGAAGCATGGGGGGGAAAACGCTCAATCTTACGAATACGGGCGCGGCGGGAGACGTGCTGACAATCAACAGCGGCACTGGCGGAAACGCAATCGACGTTTACACAAGCGGCGGCTCCACAGACCCCGGCGTTTATGTGTACAATCAGAATAACGCGCGCGCTGCCGAGATATATACCAACAACACAGGCTCTTCGAACGAATCTGTGTTCGTAGGAACAAACTCCAACCAAGCGAGCGGCTACGCGATGCAGATAAGGCACGCGGGAACAGGGGCGTCGGCGCTTCGCGTGTATATGGACGGCGCTTCCTCTCAGCCGGTCATCGAGGGAGAGAACGTGAACGGAACCGGGCCGCTTCTGAGACTCAGACAGGCCGGAGCCGACAAGCTGATAGTCAACAACAACGGCGGCATCGTCACCACATCGGCTCCGGCAACGCCGGAGGCCAACGCCATCTACGGCCCGCTGGTGCCCAAAGCGTGGGCCAGATTCTACGGAGCAGCCGGCGCGGTGACAACAGTCGGCGCTTACAACGTGGCGTCCGTCACGAGCGCTTCGACAGGCAACTATGAGATAACCCTTAACAGGGCTTTCGCAAACACCAACTACGTCGTTATGGCAACGGCGGTGGCCGCGAACGCTGAAACTTGGAACTGCTATCATTCAGGCGGAACTGCCTCCTCCGTGGTGGTCAGTTGCAGGCTCAACGGGACTCTGGCGGCAAATTCTTCGGGCATACACGTCGTTATGTTCGGAAATCAGTAGAACAAAGGCGCGGGAGCCGCGCCGACAAATGGCGGATTCCGATTATGCTTTGCTATAAAATGAAGCGAGGCGACCTTTGTTCAGGCGCGCGGGAAACATTATGATTCGCCACGGTGTTAAAACAACAAGGATACGAAAAAAAGCGCCGGCCGCGTATAAGATTATAATCGCGCTGGCGGCGGGGTTGGTTCTCATGGTTTCGACAGGCGAATCGAAAATGGACGAAGGAGGCGCGGCGGGCCGCGCGCGCAGGCTCAACCGGCTCGCGGGCGAAAAAAGCCCCTATCTCCTTCAACACGCCTCCAACCCTGTGGACTGGCGACCGTGGGGCGATGAGGCTTTCGAGACGGCGGCCCGCGAAAACAAACCTGTCCTCCTCTCCATCGGCTATTCCGCCTGCCACTGGTGCCACGTCANNCCTGTCACTGGTGCCACGTCATGGAGCGCGAGTCCTTCGAGGACGAGGCGACCGCCCGCATCCTTAACGACAACTTCGTGCCCGTAAAAGTGGACCGCGAGGAGCGCCCCGACATCGACGCGATTTATATGGCCGTATGTCAACTCATGACAGGCGGCGGCGGCTGGCCTCTAACTGTCGTTCTCACTCCCGACAAAAAACCTTTCTTCGCCGGAACTTATTTTCCTCCCGAAGACAGACACAACCTCAAGGCGTTCAAGACCGTCCTCAATGAAATCAGTTCAGTGTGGAATTACCGGAGAAACGATATCGACAGCCACGCCGACCGCGTGGCGCTCGCCCTCAACGAGATGTCCAAACCCGCCGAAAAAGCCGCGCTCGACGCGGCGGTAATGGACAAGGCGTTCAGGAACCTCGAAGCCGCGTTTGACGAGAAACACGGCGGGTTCGGAAGCGCGCCGAAGTTCCCCTCTCCGCACAACTTCACGTTCCTGCTGCGGCATTGGAAAAACACGGGCGACGAAAAGGCGCTGAGCATGGTCGAGCGCTCCCTGCGCGGAATGGCCGAAGGCGGAATCAACGACCACCTCGGCGGCGGCTTCCACAGGTATTCCGTAGACAGAGAATGGCTCGTTCCTCACTTTGAAAAAATGCTTTACGATCAGGCGCTGCTCGCGCGGGCATACCTCGAAGCTTTTCAGGCCACCGGGAACCGGTTCTACGCGGACACCGCAAGAAGCATCCTTGACTATGTCCTGCGCGACCTGACGGGAGACGGTGGCGGTTTCCTGTCCGCAGAAGACGCGGACAGCGACGGCTCCGAAGGCGCTTTCTACGTCTGGAAAAAGTCCGACATCGACCGCGTTCTCGGCGATGACTCATCCGTCTTCTGCGGCTGGCACGGCGTAACCGAGCAAGGCAACTTCGAGCGCGGGACGAACATTATTCACGCGCCGAACGATCGGGAGGAATTCCTCAAGGCGCGCAATATCAGCGGGGCGGAACTGGACAGGATTGTCGCCGACGGAAAAGCAAAGCTCCTTGCCGAAAGGGACAGGCGAGCGAGGCCGCTCAGGGACGATAAGGTAATCGCGTCGTGGAACGGCTTGATGATATCCTCGATGGCGTTCGGGGCGCAGGTTCTGGACGAGCCGAAATATGCGCTCGCGGCGGAAAGGGCGGCGGACTTCATCGCGGCGAACATGCGCGCGGACGGCAAGCTCCACAGGAGATGGCGCGAAGGCGAGGCCGCAGTTCCGGCGTTCTTGGACGACTACGCGTTCCTTGTCATGGGTCTGGTTGATCTGTACGAGGCGACATTCGACCCGCGACGCATCGAGCAGGCGTCCCTGCTTGCCGTCGAGATGACAGACAAATTCCACGACGCGGAAAACGGCGGGTTCAGGTTCTCCGGCGACGATAACGAGAAGCTGATCGGAGAAATCCGGGCCGCTTACGACGGGGCGGAGCCGTCCGGCAACTCGGTCGCCGCTCTCGCCCTGCTGAAACTTTCCCGGTTCAGGATGGACATGGAGATGGAAAGGACGGCGCGCGGCGCGATAGAAGCTTTTTCGTCGCGGATAGCCCGAAACCCGAAAGCGCACACGCAGATGCTGGCCGCGCTCGATTTCATGCTTGCCACCCCGATGGAAATCGTCATCGCCGGCAACACCGGCGACCCCGTCGCAGAGGACATGATTCGCATCGCCCGCAGAGAGTTTCTCCCCAACAAAATAACCCTGTTCTATCCGGCGGACAATCCCGGCGGAATCTCTCAAATAATACCAATCACGCAGTTCAAGGAAATGAAAGACGGCATGACCACCGCGTTCGTGTGCCGCGATTTCTCTTGCAGATTCCCGACGACCGACATATATAAATACAGCGACTTGCTGAAGGAATAACGACGGCTCCGCGAGCGCGCGGACGGAACGGAAGACACCATTTGATAGACATAAAGAGCGGCGGGCGGGAGAAGGCGATTCTGGCGGGGTTCAGGACGCGCGGAACGAGCGCGGAGGAAACGGACGAGGCGTACGTCGAGCTGGCCCGCCTAGCGGACACCGCGGGCGCGGACGCCGTCGCCGTCGTCACTCAGGCCGAAACGACGCCGACTCCCCAGTTCTTCGTCGGGCGCGGGAAAGTGGACGAAATCGCCGCCGCCGTCGACGAACACGAAGCGGAAGTCGTCATATTCAACCACAACCTTTCTCCTCTCCAGTTCAAGAACCTCGAAGAGGCTCTCGAAGCCAAAGTGGTGGACCGCACCCAGTTGATACTCGACATATTTGCGATGCGCGCGGCCAGCGACGAAGGCAAGATTCAGGTCGAGTTGGCGCAACTCACGTACATGCTGCCGAGGATAACCGGAAAAGGGTTGTTGCTGTCGCGGCTGGGGGGCGGAATCGGGACGCGCGGCCCCGGCGAAACCAAGCTCGAAGCCGACCGACGCCGCATCCGCGCCCGTATCTCCACGCTCAAGAAAAAACTCGAAAAAATTGTGCTCCACCGCTCCGTTCAGAACCGCCGCCGGGACAGGTCGGGAGTCCGCGTCGTCGCCTTCGTCGGATACACCAACGCCGGCAAAACCACCCTCTTCAACAGGCTCAGCTCGGAGACCGCTTTCGTGGAGGACAAGCTTTTCGCCACTCTCGACCCTCTCACGCGCCGCGTATATCTTCCCGGCGCGGGCAACATCCTAGTCATCGACACAGTCGGCTTCATCAAGAACCTGCCCGTCGAACTTGTGGAATCTTTCAAATCCACCCTCGAAGTCGCCAGAGACGCCCATCTCATCCTGCATGTCGTTGACATCAGCAATCCGACGTTCGAGGAGCAGATGTTCGAGGTGGAAAAGATTCTGGCGGAACTTGGAGCGGGAGACGCTCCGACGATGGTCGTCTTCAACAAGACGGACGCGCTGGACAAACCGGGCAGGTTGGACGCGATGCTGAAAAGCAACCCCGGCGCGGCGTCCGTCTCGGCCCTCAAGAATGAATCAATTGACAATCTGAAAGAGGAAATCGCCCGCCGACTGTCTTCTCAAGCCGTTTGACGTCGCGGGGCGCGGCGCGCGCTCAGAACTCCACGCCTTTGCGAGCGGGAACGTCTTTCTGATAGTAATGTTTCAGTTCCTTCATTTCGGTGGCTAGGTCCGCTGCGGCGATAATCTCGTCCGGCGCGTATCTGCCGGTCATCACAAGCTCGACGCGCTCCGGCTTCGACGCGATTAGCGCGAGCGCCTCTTCCAGCGTAACGAGTTTGAAGTATATCGCGGTGCATATTTCGTCCGCTATCACTATGTCGAATTCTCCGCCAAGCAGGGCGGCGCGGAGTTTCTCCAATCCCTCGCGGGCCAGCCGGAAATCCTCGTCGGAGACTTTTCCCGGAACGCAGAATTCGGGATGACCGTATTGCTCTATGACGACAAAGGGGGACAGCAGGCGCGCCGAATCAAGCTCGCTGTACGGACGTCCTTTCATGAACTGGCCGATGTACGAGCGCAGGCCCGCGCCCGCCCCGCGCAGCGCCAGCCCCAGCGCCGCCGTCGTCTTTCCTTTCCCGTTTCCCGTGTATACCTGCGTGTATCCCTTTTCCATCATGGCTTTTTCCCCGTTCGCTTCCGAATCGCAGGCTCATTATACTTTAAGGGAAAACTTTTGAAAAAGTTTTCCCTTAAAATCCCTTTCAAAACGTTTCTATGCGCGCGGCGAAGCGGGCGCGTTCGCGCCTACGCTCCGCCGCGCTCATGTGAAAAGATGTTGGGAAAGGGTTTTCAGTGGAATCTTATTCATAAATGATTTTACATAGGGCGTCGGGAGAGAAGCGCATCTGCGATTCGCTCCCGACGACCATCGAAACGTTTTGAAGAGAATCCAAAGAGAAACTTTTTCAAAAGTTTCTCTTTGGCCGCCGGAGGCCCAACCGCGCGCGCCGGGTGTTGATATTTGCCGCTCTCTTCTATATGCTCTATCAAACGGCCGCATGGGCGTTTGAAATTCATCGCGAGGGGAACCGACATTGGACCTGATAATCAAGAACGGAACGGTTATAGACGGAACGGGGAAACCCGGATTCAAGGCGGACGTCGCGGTCGAGGGAGACAGGATAAAAGCGGTGGAGCGGAACGGCGCGCTCGCGTCGGCAAACGGCTGCCGGGTAATCGACGCGACCGGCAAGACGGTTTGTCCGGGCATAATCGACCCGCACTCGCACGCGGACCTGACGATACACCGCAGAGACCACGCGGACGTGCTGGAGCCTCTGGTTCGCCAAGGCATAACCACCTTCGTCGGCGGCAACTGCGGCATGTCCATGGCCCCCTTTTCCGACGAGTATTCCTCTGACATGAAGACTTATCTGGAAGGGTTCACCGCGCGCGAGCTGAAAGACATTCCGTGGAAAGACACCGCCGGGTTCTTCGACCACATCGAGGGCAACGGGGCGCTGCTCAACTTCGCGCTGCTCGCGCCGCACGGCCTCATCCGCATCGACGCGATGGGCATGCAGCCAAGAAAGGCCACGAGCGAGGAGATATCCCGCATGTCGCTCTCGCTCGAACGCTGCATGGACGCGGGCTGCATCGGACTCTCCACCGGCCTTCAGTACATGCCCGGCCTGCAGAGCGACACCCGCGAACTGGTGCGCCTCGGAAGCGTGCTGTCCGACTACGACGGGATGTACGTCAGCCACCTGCGAACATACATGAACGACCTCGAAAAGGCTATAGACGAGCTTGCCGAAGTGGCGCGCGCCAATGATATCCGCGCTCAGGTGTCGCACCTCTTCTGGGTTCCTGACATGGGCCTGCTCGGCCCGTTCATCCGCGCGTTCGCCGGCCTCATGATCGAGCTTTCTCAATACTGGACTCTCCCTATGAAGCTGGACGCCGAGATCGAAAAGCAGCTAAATAGAATTTCAAAAATGAACTCACAAGGGCTGAAGATAGGCGTGGACGTCATGCCCACCACCACCACATTCACGCACCTCATGGCCTACTTCCCGCCGTGGACCCTCAAGGGCGACAAAGAGGAAATCGGCGAGCGCCTCACCAGCCGCGCCATCAGGCGCAAGATAAGGCGCGACATCGAACAGGGCGACATGCTGTGGCCCCACACCGGCAAAAGCAGTTGGTCCCTCAACATCTTCAAACTGCTCGGCTGGGACTGCACGCGCATCATGTCCGTCGTCACCGACAAGAACAAATGCTGCGAAGGCAAACGCGTTTCGGACTTGGCGAAGGACGCGGGCAAGCATCCGTTCGACTTCATCTGCGACCTGCTGGTGGAGGAAGAGGGCAGGGTGCTCGTCTTCTCGTCGGCGGGCCGCCCGGAGGACAACTTCACCGAGCAGTCCATCTTCGCCGCTCTCGCTCACCCGGACGTCCAGATAAGCACGGACACCATCCTGATGGGGTTCGGCAAGCCGTCGCACTTGTTCTACGGCGCGTTCCCCAAGTTCTTCAGCCGATACGTGCGGGAGAAAAAAATGCTCGACC
The DNA here is from genome assembly GCA_002435745.1 of bacterium UBP15_UBA6099. Lineage (GTDB taxonomy): Bacteria > UBP15 > UBA6099 > UBA6099 > UBA6099 > UBA6099. Next base: position 49,080 of record DIWT01000013.1, on the reverse strand, counting down.
TTCCCACCGCCGTACACAAAACCACCGGCTTGCCCGCCGAACAGTTCAACCTTAAACAACGCGGCCTCGTCAAAGAAGGTTATTTCGCCGACCTGCTGGTGTTCGATCCCGACACGATCGCTCCCAATGTGGATTTCTTTAACCCCGTGGGGACTCCGTCAGGCATCGATCATGTCCTAATCAACGGCTTCCACGTTCTGGACGACGGCAGGTTCGACAAAAGCCGCCTCGCAGGCCGCGCGCTGAGAAACGGCGGCTGATTTCCCGGCGGATGGGAAAAAGGGAAAAGCGAAAGAAGAAGAAAAGAAAGAAGAACAAGGAAAAGCATGAGGCGCGCGGCCGCCTTCGGCGGTTGGGGAAAACCCTTTGAAAAGGGTCTTCCCCAAACCCCTTTCCGAAACTTTCCAATTTTGTTTATTGATAGCTGATGCGCAACAATAAGCCCTGAAACGGCGTTTTGTTTTCATATTGTCGAAAAAGGCGAATGGCGCGGACGAGCATCGGGCGCGATGGGCGACAACGCGGGTTATTTTTCTTTTTCCACTTGGAGGATGGAGAGGAAGGCTTCCTGAGGGACTTCGACGTTGCCGATGTTCTTCATGCGTTTTTTGCCCTCTTTCTGTCGTTCGAGGAGTTTGCGCTTGCGGGTGATGTCGCCGCCGTAGCATTTCGCGGTGACGTTTTTACGGATTGCGTTGATGGTTTCGCGGGCGACGATGCGGTTGCCGATGGCGGCTTGAATCGGGATGACGAACATGTGTCTGGGAATAAGCTCGCGCAGCCGTTCGACTATGCGGCGGCCTTTGTAGTACGCGTTGTCCCGGTGGACTATCATGCTGAGGGAGTCCACGCTTTTCTCCCCGATGAGGATGTTGAGCCGCACGAGGTCGGATTCAATGAAGGAGTCGAACTCGTAATCGAGAGAGGCGTAGCCGCGGGAACAGGATTTCAGCTTGTCGTAGAAGTCGAATATCACTTCGCTGAGCGGCATCAGGTACACCATCTTGACCCGGTTTTCGCTTATGTAGTCCATGGAGACGAAGCGACCGCGTTTGTCTTTCGCAAGCTCCATGACCGGGCCGATGAATTCCTCCGGACACATTACGACGGAGCGGACGAAAGGCTCTTCGACCTTTTCAACTTTCAGGCTTTCTGGGAACTCGCTCGGATTCTTGATCTCTATCATCTTGTCGCCGGTCATGTGGATTCTGTAGATGACCGTCGGGGCGGTGGCGACGAGGTTGATTCCGTATTCTCTTTCGAGCCGTTCCTGAACTATTTCCATGTGGAACATGCCGAGGAATCCGCACCTGAAGCCGAAGCCGAGCACGGACGAGGATTCAGGCTCGAACTCCAGAGAGGAGTCGTTGAGGGCGAGCCGTTCGAGCGCGTCGCGCAGGTCCTCGTAGTTCTCTGCCTCTGAGGCGAAGAATCCGCAGTACACCATGGACTTGAGTTTGCGGTAGCCGGGGAGCAGGTCTTCCGCAGGGTCGGAGGCAAGCGTGACGGTGTCGCCGACGCTCAGTTCCTTGATGTTTTTTATGTTTGCGATGATGTAGCCGACCTCGCCGGGGCCGAGGGTTTGAAGCGGGGTCATGTCGGGAGCGAACACGCCGATTTCGACCGCTTCGGACTCGCGGTTGGAGGCCATGAATCGGACTTTGTCGCCTTTGTTGATGAAGCCGGAAAAGAGGCGGACGTATGCGATGGCGCCCCGGTAGGTGTCATAGTGGGAATCGAATACTAGAGCGCGGGCCGGGCCGGCGTCCACCTTGGGGGGCGGGACGCGATCGATTATGGCGTCCATCAGTTCTTTTATGCCCAAGCCTTCTTTGGCGCTGACCTCGACCGCTTCCGAGCCGTCTATGCCGAGCACCATCTCGATCTCGTCCCTGACCCTGTCTGGGTCGGCGGTGGGGAGGTCGATTTTGTTTATGACGGGGATGATGACTAGGCCGGTGTCTCGAGCCAGATAGAAGTGGGCGAGCGTCTGCGCCTCGATGCCTTGCGCGGCGTCTACGAGCAGTAGAGCGCCTTCGCAGGCGGCCAGACTGCGCGAGACTTCGTATGAAAAATCCACATGGCCCGGGGTGTCGATAAGGTTCAGCGCGAACTCCCGCCCGTCCGTTGCGCGGATGTGCCGGATGCGGACCGCCTGAAGCTTCACGGTGACTCCGCGCTCGCGCTCGACGTCGAGCTTGTCCAGATACTGCGGCCTGAAGTCTCGGTCGGGCACAGTGCCGGTTATCTGCAGAATCCTGTCGGCCAGCGTGGATTTGCCGTGGTCTATGTGGGCGATTATGGAGAAATTTCTTATGTTGTCAACCAGCATGAATACCCTGCTATCTCAACCCTGTTTGCGCCTGAATCTTTTGAGCGTCATGCCGGTCATGTCGTCAATTTCGGCCACTTTCAGGAATTTTCCCGCGGCGATGAAGACCGCGCCGCACGCTGCCAGCGAGGCGACGGTTTGCGCCGCCGGGTCAAGCCCGGAGGTGGCGGACATAGCCGCCCAACATGCCGCCGCCGCCGCCGCCGTCGCCGCTCCGACCCTCGCGAACGATTTCAGAACCCCGCGCGTGTCGAACCCCGGCGCCTTCTTGTTAAGGATAGCGAGCAGAGCCGCGAAATTAAAGAGCGCCGCAAGAGAAACTCCGAGCGCCACCCCGCCGAACGACAGCCCCGCGAGCGCTTTTCCGAGGTAAAAGAACGGCGAAATCTTGAATATCCACATAGTCCAGCCCATGGGGATAGTCCATGAAAAGACGTCAATGGAGAAAGCGCCGAGACCGACGAGTCCGAGGCTGAACGGGATGGTGATGACGGCGACGCTGAAGAGGCCGACGAACAGAGGCGTTCGGGTGTCGTTGAGCGAGTAGTATCCTCTGCTGATGACCTGAATGGCGGTGTGGGCGGGAAGCCCGACGGAGTAGAACGAGAGAGCGAACGCGGTTGCCAGACAGTCATCTACGGAGAACTGGCCGCCGCCGAAAAGCACGCGGGAGATGGGCGCTCCGGCTATGATGAAAGCGGCCATCGAGGGCAGGGAGAACGCGAAGGTGGCGCTGATGCCGCGCGCGAGAGTGGACTTGAATTCGTCCATGCGCCCGCTTCCGGCCTGTTGCGCGAGAGTGGGGAATATCGCCATCGAGATGGCGCTTCCGAAAATTCCGAGAGGAAGCATGAGAAGCCTGACGCTGCCCTGAAGGGCGGTGACCGCGCCTTCGCCCATGAACGAGCCGAACGTCACGGGCAGTATCAGCAGGTTTATCTGCGAGATGGACATGCCGAGCATGGCGGGCAGGAAGAGCTTGAGCACGATTTTCACGTTGGGGTCGCCACGGCCCATGACCGGCCTGTACCTGACCCCTTTTTTGACCGCCACCGGCAGTTGCACCGCCACCATGCCGATTGTCCCCGCCAGCACTCCGTACGCAAGCCCCTTTATGCCGTATATGGAGCCGAGGAACACTGCGGCTGAGATTATGCCGATATTGTGCAGGCACCAAGAGATGGTGGGAGCCACGAAATGCTGGTGCGCATGTAGTACTCCGCTCAGGATGGCGGACATCCCGGTGAACACCACCATCGGGAACAACATCCGCATAATCTCGTAGCAAAGTTTGTGGGTTTCCGGAGAACTGTTGAATCCGGGAACGATGGCGCGGGTCAACTGCGGAGCGAATGCCATTCCGAGAGCGATGCTCGGGAGAATGACCGCAAGTGAAATATTGACGATGGCGCTGAACAGCCGCCAAGCCTCTTCCTTGTTTTCCTTTTCGAGCAGCCGGGTGAACACCGGGATGAAGGCGGCGGTGAGCGCGCCGCCAGATTCGAGGATGTATATCAGGTCCGGGACGGCGAACGCGCCGAGAAACGCGTCCGTCTCCGGGCCGCGCCCGAAATAGTAGAATATCGTTTTATATCTGACATAGCCGAGCAGGCGGCTGACAATCATCCCCGCCATCACTATGAGCGCCGCTCGTTTGACTTTCCCGTTCAATGCGTTCCTTTCACGGTTCAGACGGCGATTCGTTCCCGTCACGTCTGCTTTATATAATAAACTCCCGTATTGCGCAATTATCAATACATCCATGACAGGAATTTAACAAGTGGGAGCAAAACATCATCCTGCCGCGCGTAAAATCTACGCCAAAAAGGACAAAACAGACAAGGGATAACACGCTTGACATTTTTTTGTCGGGATAATAAAATGGCAATCCATAGTATAAATATATAAATACTAATACCATTCGATTTTATTGTGAGCGTCGGGGATAAGGATGTGAATTTTCCGATAAGTCACGAGTCAGGTTGCGGAAGCGCGAAGCAAGCCGGAACGTCGGCAAGAAGACGAGAAGGTGGGACAGATGTTTAGAAAAAAGCGGCAGATAGGGCTGTTTTTCGCGTTCGCCGCGCTGATTGCATTGACGAAGATGGTCGCGGCGGAGAATAAATTCAATTATCAGGGATATGTGACGGAAAGCGGAGTCCCGATGCACGGCTCCGTGCCGATGGTGTTCGAGTTATACGATGTTTCGACGGGCGGCGCTCCGGTGTGTTCGACAGGCGCACAAAGCGTTTCGGTGTCTCGCGGTAGATTCAACTATGTCGTCGGCTCAGAGGCTGGAGGCTGCGGGGCGATTGATATAGACTGGTCGGCGGGCGATTTTTTTCTTCAGGTGTCCGTGAACGGCAACACGCTCTCGCCCCGCGAGAAGGTTGTCCCGTTTCCTGTGGCGCTGGAAGCGAAGAAGTTGAACGGGTTGCAGGCTGCAGACTTCGTGCTATCCGGGTCGGCGAACTGGCTTGAAACATCCGGCGGAATTCTCACAGGCCCGCTGACGGTCGAGGCTGATATAATCTCCTCCGGAGACATCACGGCGGCCACCGGGACAATCACGGCGGCGGCGTTCATCGGAGACGGCTCGGGGCTTACCGGGCTGGCGGGCAGCGACGATTCCCGCGTATTAAAATCAGGCGACACCATGACAGGCGCGCTTGTCGTTCAGGCGGATTTCTTCACGTCCGGCAGCATATCCGCCGCCACCGGAACGGTCACTGCTCTGGCGTTCATCGGAGACGGCTCCGGACTCACCGGGGTTGTGGCGGCGGGAAGCGTCGCCAAAACGGGCGACACCATGACCGGCCCTCTCGTCGTGGATTCCGATCTGGCCGTTTCAGGCGAGATAACTTCCGTGGGAGATATTTCAGCGCCCATAGGGACGGTGACAGCCTCCGCCTTTATAGGCGACGGCTCAGGCCTTACCGGGGTTTCTGCAACGGATAATTCCCGCGTTTTAAAAACAGGCGACACCATGACAGGCGCGCTTGTCGTTCAGGCGGATTTCTTTACATCCGGGAATATCACTGCGGCCACCGGGACGATAACTGCCGACGCGTTCGTGGGAGACGGCTCCGGGTTGACAGGGATAGTTGCGACCGGCGGGGTGGCTAAAACAGGCGACACGATGACAGGGCCGCTGACGGTCGACGCAAACATAATCACGTCCGGGGATATCACTGCGGCCACAGGGACGATAACCGCCGACTCGTTCGTTGGAGACGGCTCCGGGTTAACAGGGATAGTGGCGACCGGAGGAGTGGCTAAAACGGGCGACACCATGACAGGATCGCTGACGGTTGACGCAAATATAATCACGTCTGGGGATATCACTGCGGCCACAGGGACGATAACCGCCGACTCGTTTGTGGGAGACGGCTCCGGGTTGACAGGGATAGTGGCGACCGGCGGAGTTGCAAAAACGGGCGACACGATGACTGGGTCGCTGACGGTCGACGCAAATATAATCACGTCCGGGGATATCACTGCGGCCACCGGGACGATAACAGCCGACTCGTTCGTTGGAGACGGTTCCGGGTTGACAGGGATAGTGGCTAGCGGCGGAGTGGCTAAAACGGGCGACACGATGACAGGATCGCTGANNACATAATCACGTCCGGGGATATCACGGCGGCCACCGGGACGATAACCGCCGACTCGTTCGTTGGAGACGGTTCCGGGTTGACAGGGATAGTGGCGACCGGCGGGGTGGCGAAAACAGGCGACACGATGACAGGATCGCTGANNATAATCACGTCCGGGGATATCACTGCGGCGACAGGGACGATAACCGCAGACTCATTCGTTGGAGACGGCTCCGGGTTGACAGGGATAGTGGCGAGCGGCGGAGTGGCTAAAACGGGCGACACGATGACAGGGTCGCTGACGGTTGACGCAAACATAATCACGTCTGGGGATATCACTGCGGCGACAGGGACGATAACGGCGGCGGCATTCGTGGGAGACGGCGCTGGGATAACAGGCATTTCTGCCACAGACAACACTAAAGTCCTGAAGACCGGGGACACGATGACGGGACAGCTTAACACCCAGAACCTAACCCCCACAGTGTCCGGCGTTTACAGTCTCGGCACGACGGACCTCGAATGGAACAATATTTACGGCAGGGCGGCAAGGTTCAGGAACGTGGACGCGTATCATATGAAGCCGAGGCTGACCAATTTGTACGACCTCGGAGCGGACACGCTGGAATGGCGCTATTTGTATCTGGCGGGAGGAATATATTTGGGAGGGTCTCCGCTCGCGTTGTTCGGAAGCGTGGCGGATTCGGCGGGAACGACACAGTTCTCTTCGTCCGGGCTGACGGATTCGCTGCAGTTTGCCGGAGGCGGCCTAACGAGCGTGTCATTCGACAACGTCAACAGAAGAGTCACGTATACAACCAGCTTGGCGACTCTCACGCGCGGAACGGGCTTGACAGGATCGAGCTATGCCGGAACTGCCGGAACGACGTGGGCGGTAGATTTCGGGACGACGGCGGGAACAGTCGCCGAAGGCAACCACGCGCACGCCGGGATGATGACAGGCTCAGGCACGACGGACAGGGTGGCATACTGGAACTCGGCAAGCACGGTGTCGTCGGGTGGTCTATATTGGGATAACGCGAACAGCAGGCTTGGCGTTGCCGTAGCTCCCGGAACGTACGCGTTGAATGTGTCCGGCACGGCGAATATATCCGGCGCCACGACGCTTGGCGGAACGCTGGGTGTGACAGGAGCGATAACCGGCTCCAGCACGGTGCAGGGCACGAGGCTGATATCCACAATAGCGACTGGAACAGCGCCCCTGACGCTGGCATCGACCACGGTGGTTACAAACTTAAATGCGGACCTGCTGGATGGCAACCACGCTTCCGCATTCTCAACGTCAGGCCACACGCACTCTACATTGACGCGGGGGACAGGGCTTACCGGTTCTAACTATGATGGATCAGCATCGACGACGTGGTCTCTGGACAAGTCGCACACGAATTGCTATTTTTCGTCCGTCACCACGCTGACAGGGGCGGCGCAGGACACCTCATGCGCCGCCGGGTTCTGTTGCGCGGCGGTTATTAACGCGGATACGGACATAGCTATGGGCGTAGGCAAGCACGACGGCGCTAGCCTTTATTTCAACTCGGCGTTTGAGGATTTCACATCGTTGAAAATCATGTGTTGTCCGTGCCAGTAGCGACGGGGCGCGCGGGGATAACTTGAGAGAAGAAGTTATGAAAGAAAAAGCGAAAACGGACAAGAGAGAAGCGGTAGCGCGGGCGGCGCTCCCGGCGGCGGGCGACGCGCTTCAGTATTTCTCCAGAGAAGAGGCGAAGATTTCCAGCCGGGGACTGATGACGGGCGCGCTCGCCGTCATCGCATTAGGCATCGCCGCTGTTCCCGCTACTCCTGTGCATCACTTGAACACACACGCCAGTTTTGCCACACACGCGAACGACGCGGGCATAAACATACATTCCAACGTTTTGGCGGTAAATGTGCATGCTAACGGAGGCTCTCACGCAAACACGTCTGCTGCTCCGGGACACTACAACATAAACAACCACGCGAGCAAGGCGGCTGTGAATATGCACACAAGCGCAAACAACCATACCAACGCGAATGTTTCGGGCCACACAAGCACGCCCGCAACCAACGTGATGGTCAAGCCAGCGTTGAATCAAGCGGTTGTGAAAAGCAATGTGCACAACAACGGGGCGCAGGGCAAGCACACGGCATGGACGGCTCACGCAAGCGCGGCAGCCTTGCATGCCAACACCGCTGCGACGTCCGCGCATACGAACGCTACGGGGCTGAATACGCACAACAGCATCGACGCGCATTCAAGCGGAGCGGCGGTTAATTCACACGCCAGCGGCGTGGCGGATATCAACTATCCGCTAATTAACACTCATTACAGCTTGAATAATCATGTGAATGTCGCAGGTTTTGCCGCGCATACAAGCGTGTCAGCCTTGAACTCTCACGCTAACAGCAACAGCCATACCAATCATAGCTCTCACGCGTCATGGTGACGATGAAGAGTCTGCCGCGCCGGAAGTCGATACGGCACAAGGATGATTATGAAAAAGAAAAGTGGAATCAAGAGTTTTGCGAAAGGGCTTCCGGCAAAGAAAACCTTGCCGTCAATCGCGTCCGACGCGATTTCATATTTCAAATGCGAAGAGGCGAAAATAAGCTCGAAAGGCGTTATTACCGGCGGATTATTTCTTTTGGCTTTCGGGGCGATGGCGAATCCTCTTAGAAGTCAAACCACATATCATACTGACATCCACAATAGTTTAACTTTCCACACGAATCAAAACGCGTACACGGGACATACGAACACAGCCGCCGTGAATGTTCATTCTAATAGTTCGTCGCACATAAATGTCGCAGCCGTCAATGCCCACTCGAATTTGAACACGCATTCTAGTTCGGGAGCCATAAATCAACACGCCAGCCTAGACAGCCATACCAACCAAGGCGCGGTTGGAAGCCACTCAAGCGCGGCGCACACGAATGTCGCCGCGAGTCACGCCAATCAAAACGTCGCCAAGGGAAGCGCCCACAACAACGGTTCTCAGGGCAAGCACACGGCTTGGACGGCCCATGCCAACATAAATGAGTCGAGCCACGTCAACGCCGCGGGCACGAACACCCACACCAGCGTAGCCGCGCTTTCAAGGCATGTTTCAGTGGCGAACCATAGCAATACGGCCGCAGTAAATTCTCATGTCAGCGCCGCCGCGCATACGAACAGAGCCGCTATAAGCCACCATGCTAATTCGGCTGGACACGTAAACAATTCCGCAATAAATCAGCACCGGAATTTGTCGCCGATTAATTCGCATGTCAGCACGAATAACCACCTGAACCACAGTTCAAACGCGGATGCCGGATCAGGATAAGTGTTCATTGTCAGAAAAAGATGGCAATAATCAACAATATAAATAGAGAAAATTGAGGCGAAAGCAATTTGAGAAGAAAGCAAGCCAATAGCATAAAACAGAATAAGACGATAACAGGCGAGAATGGTTCTAGGAGCGCTATGCCGCTACCTAGAATAGCATGCGACGCGATCAGCTATTTCGTAAAAGAGGAAGCCAAAATTTCGTCGGCCGGGGTTATGAAAGGAGGGCTTCTTTTTGTGACCATAGGAGTGGCGATGTTTCCTGACGCCGCCATGACGGCGCACGAGAACCTCCACATGAATATCAATAGCCATTCCAATAGGCCTAACGAATCTTTTCACGTGAACCTGTCGCCAATCAATCTGCATAATAATGCGAATGTTCACACAAATTTTCCTGCGACCGCGGCGCACTCAAATATCAACGTCCACTCATCGACAGCCGCAGTCAACGTTCACTCTAACATAAACACACACGCCAGCACGGCGGCGGTCAATACACACGCCAGCAAACCGGCTATAAGCGTTGCTAACGTTCACGCTAGCCAGAGCGTTGTGAAAGGCAGCGTTCACAACAGCGGAGCGCAGGGAAAACACACGGCATGGAAAGGGCATGCCAACACGGGAGTTAGCGTTCATACGAACACTGCGGCGGCGACTACCCACAATAATGTCGGCCCTTCTTCGGCTCATTCAAATATGAACGCGCATGCCAATAGTTCCGTGTTAAACACTCACACTAATCATAACAACTCGGTGGATTTGCCCGCGATAAACAGGCATGCCAGCGTTCAGACTCACGCAAACGCCATAGCGAGCAACGCGCATGTAAACGTGGCGCCTGTAAACTTGCACTCAAGCTCAAACAACCACCATTCTCATGATTCGCACAGTTCGTGGTAGGGGCGGCGCGCGGGGCGTGAAAGGAGGCAAAAAGGAACGCGCGCATGGAGCAAGAACAGGGTCCGGCTTGACGAAAATTTGCCCGGAAGGTACCATTGAGACATGAAAATCGAACTCCTGAAAAAGAAAGCGTCCCTGATAGTTGCGGCTGCTTTGGCTGCGGTTCTGCTGACATCGGCGGCGGTTCTGTTCGCCGGGCAGATCAAGGAGGGCGGGCCGTACAAGATAATGTCGGACTCGCTGACGTCAGGCGGGTCGGCGGGAGTTGTGGAGGATTCGACTTACAGGGTTTTGTACAGTGTGGGGCAGTCGGCGGGGGCGGGCGCGCAGACCGGCGGGGGCGGGATTTCGCTCGAAGGCGGTTTCGTGTCGGGCATCGAGGCGGCGTTCATACTGGACAACGCGATAGCGGAGATTGAAGCTCCGGCGGGGCATTCGGGCGGGCCTCAGGACGCTGTCCCCGGCGCGAGGATAACCTACAGGCTCGAATTTGAGAACAGGGGCGAGGCGGCCATCAACGCGGTGGTTTCCACTGACGGCCCTCTGCCCTCCGAACTGGAGTTCGACAGGTTCGCCACCGGCTCGCTGAAACTGGTCCTCAATAATGTTGAAACTATTCAAGACCCGGCAGTCGGGGTCGATTCCTGCGACGTCGTGGCGGAGGAAATCGTGTGCGAGATAGCCGATATTGCCGCCGGAGCGACGGGCGCGGTGGTTTTCAGAGCGGTAATCAAATAGCCGAACGGCGTGACGCCAATCACAGTTAATATATATATATAATTATTTACCCGCTAAACCATTAATGCTAAAATAGAGAAAGTCAGTCTTATTATGCTTATGCGAAACAAAAGAGCCGCAATAATGGCGATGTGCGCGGCGCTCCTCTGCGGGGCGGCCTTTGCGCAGCCTACGCCCGGCGGGACGCTTATCACGACGACAGGAAAAATCAGCGCGGACAACGCGAGCATAAACGCGGATAATCTAGCGTACACCACGGCGCAGGCGGCCACTTCGGTCGTGTCAATATACGGCGTTCAGCTTGACTATGAAACGCCCGACCTGAACGCGCCCGCCGGAACAACGGCTGATTACACGTTCTCATTCGAGAACTACTCGAACGACGCGGCGGCGGACTCGATAAGGGTGGAGTTGGGCTCAAGGAGTTACGGCGCGGGCGCGGGGACGACCGCCCAGTGGTCGGCGCAGATCGACGACAACGAGCCGTTCGTGTCAGGTCTGACGTGGGCCAACAGCGGGACGGCGGACGCGGCGGCGGGGGGCGACTATGTGGCGGCGGCGCTCGGCCCGGCGCAGAGGGCGACATACACGATACGGATAACGAGCGCGCCCGACGCGACGGACGGAGCGACGATGACCGCTTCGCTCCAGATTCAGACATTGTCTTCGCCGGCGTCGATGTACGTCGGCTACAACGGAAACGGATACGGAGGTCTGGCGGTGGCGCAGAGGACGGCGGGGCTGCCCGGAACCGCCGAACTGATGACCACCACGGTGAACGGAGCGACGATATCGGTGGTGAAGGCGGCGGCGGTGACATCGCCCGCGCAGTATCAGGCCCTCGGGGGCGGGGCGGCGGCGGCCGTGCCGGGCGCGAGGATAACATATACGATAACATACGGCAACGCCGGGGCGTCGCCCGCGCTCGGCGTCTCGATTGTGGACTCTCTGCCGGCTCAGACTACTTACAGGCCCGGCACGATAACGACATCCAAGTTCGGGGCGATGACGGACGCGGCGGACGCTGACGAATGCGAATACGACGGCGTCGCGCGGACAATTACCTGCGACATAGGCGACATCGCCGCCGGAGAGACTGGCCGGACGATTCAATATGAGGCGTCGATAGACTGACGCGCATGGAACGGAAGAGATGATTTTAAGCAGGATAAGAAAACAGACGACAAGCCCCGCTGCGGCGGTTCTTGTGGCTGCGCTATGCGCCTCTATGGTCGTTTTCAGCTCGCCTGCGGCGTTTGCGGCGATGCCGACGCCCGCCGGAACGGCGATAAACCATCCTGTGGCCCGGATATACACCGTGAGCCTGCCGGGCGGAGAAGCGGAATCGAACGCGCCCGCGCCGTCAACCGTTCAGCCGATATACGGATTCAGGGAAAATCCATTTACGCCGACCGCCGTGCCGCTGAAGATAGAGGGCGGCCAGCCTGCCGCGTACACTTTCTCGATTGTCAACAACGGCAACGCGGCGGGAGCCGTCCGCGTGAACGTCAGCGCGATGGGCAACGCCGCGATGTATCCCGGAGTGACGTGGAGCGTGGAGGTTGACGACGCCTCGCCGTTCGTGTCCGGGTTGTCGTGGAGAAACAGCGGAACGAGCGTCGCGAGCATGGTCGGCGACACGGCGACATCCGGGATAAGCGTGGCGCCCGGAAGCGGGGCGACATTCACGATGAGGGTAAACGGCGCGGGGGCGACGCACGGGGCCACCGCCGCTTTTTCGATAACGCTGGAGACGATAGGGCCTGCTCCGGGACTTCCCGGAGGGGCATACGATTCGGAATACAACTCGCTGAGCTACGCCGGACCGGCGTCGGTCTCCAGCGGGGACATGGTGAACACCGTGCCGCCGACGCTGACGATAACGTCGCCTATGGAAGGGCAAGAGACGTCCGCCGGGCTGCTGGCGTTTCAAGGAGTGACCGCCCCCGGAGTGACGGCGACGGTGAACGTGATTGGGCCGCTGTCGGGACAGCAGTATGTAGAGAGCGTGCCGGTCGGCCCGTCGGGCAGTTTCAACAAGAACGTGCTTCTGTTCGCCGGAGCAAATCAGGTGCAGATTACGGCGATGGACTGGATGAGCAACACGGCGGCGCAAACGTTGACGGTCCACAACGACGAGCAAGCCCCCGTTGTGACGATTTCGATGAGCGACAACGTGGTGGGGCCGAACGTTGCCGTGCAGGGCAGGGCGTATGACACGCTCAATCACATGCAGAGCTACACGCTGGCGTACGGAGCGGGGGCAAACCCGACAGTGTGGAGGACGATAACAACGGGGACAAGCGCGATAGGGACGGCGTCCGCGAACGGCACGCTTGCGACGTGGGACACCACCGGACTTTCGGGGGTTTACACCCTGAGACTAACGGCGGCGGACCGCGCGCCGTTCAACACGACCAGCGAGGCGAGGCGGACGATAAGCCTGACCAACCTGACGGCGCTGACCGGGACGATTCCGGCGGGGACTTGGACGATGGTTGCGCTTCCCGGAACGCCTACCGAAAGCGATCCGAGGACTTTCCTCGGCGGCGGACGCTACGAGGTTCAAAGATGGGACCCCACAGTCCCGACCGACCCCGACCTGCTGAAATACAAGATAAACAACATATCCATCAGCGACGCGGGCATGGGCTTCTGGGTGAAGCCTTACGACGCGCCGATAAGCTATTCCGTGAACGCGTACACGACAAACACTTCCGCAACGGTCGAGATGCAAATCCGACAGGGATGGAACCAGATAGGCTCGCCGTTCAAACAGCGCGGAACGAGTCTGGACAATTACGAGTGGGGCCGGGTTCAGGTGATGATAAACAAGGGAGCGCCCGGACAGGAAACGAAAACGATGGCGGACGCGATAACCGCCGGATGGATAGACAGCAGAATATACGAATACTCGCAGAGCGGATATGTGGGGCGGGGGCCTGATCACGGGTTGGTTCCGAATAAGGGGTATTTCATCCAGACGTTCAGGGACTGCCGCCTGTTGTTCGACCCCGGAGCGGGGCTTCCGATGGGGTTGGCCCGCATAGTGAGACCGGCGTACGAGTGGAAGATGAGACTGGCCGCCGAGATGGAAGGATTGACGGACGCGGACAACGTGGCGGCGGTTCTGCTCGGAGCAGCGGACGGGTTCGACCCCGCCGACTCCGGAGAGCCGCCGGTGGTGAAGCCGTACGTAGCGCTTTCGTTCCGCGGAGAGAGCGACCCGGAGTACGGACAGGACGCAAGGCTGGCTATGGACGTCAGGCCTAACCTAGTGGTCAACCAGACGAAAACATGGAACTTCGTCGTGGAGATAAGCGACCCCGGCAGGAACGTTGCCCTGACAGTTCCCGAAGTGGAAAACCTGCCGGACAACTACGTGTTCACCATCAAGGACGAATTGACCGGAGCGGAGTTCGACCCGAAACTTCAGAACACATACAGTTATTTTGAGACCGGGAGCGCCAGACAATTCACGCTGACGGCCCGGAAGATGGCGGATCTGGCGGCGGCGCGGCTGACGAAGCGGTTCCCGCGCGGCTGGACGATGTTCTCAGTGCCGCTTGAGCCGGACCCGACGGACGTCAGGTTCCAACTCGCCGATCACATACGCGACGTGCAGGTGTTCCAGTATTTCGACCGGGAGTTCTACGACCCCGACCACGAGCAGAAGGTGGACATACAGGCGGGAATCGGGTATTGGGCTTACCTCGAAGACGAGAGAGACATAGAGTTCACCGGGAAGAAGCTCGAAGAGGGCGCGGCGGTGGAGATACCGCTGACGCAGGGATGGAACCTGATAGGAAATCCGTATGAGTCGGTCGATGTGGACGGAGAGAGGATGCGGTTCGAGCGGAGCGGGGAAAGCGCGAGCGCGGAAGAGGCGGTGGAGCGCGGCTGGATCGCGCCATTCATATTCGAGTTCAACAATGTCACCGGAGGGTATGAGCGACACCAGATCGGAGTTCCATTAAGCCCGTGGAAGGGATACGCGATCAAGGCCGCGGAGGCATGCAGCTTAATAATACAACCATAAGAAAAGCCATCGCGGAAAAACCACGAGCGAAGAGACGGTCCATTCTCAAAGCGGCGGCGCTGGCGGCGGCGATAGCGCTGGCGGCGTTCTCGGCAGGGGAGTCCCGGGCGCAGGTTTCCGCGCCTGAGCCGAAGATTGTCGTCAACGGCATGACGCTGCCCACGGACGAGGCTCCTATTGTGAGGAGCCTGACTCTTTTCGCGCCGCTGGACGAGAGCGTTCTGGCCGCGCTCGGCGCGACTCTCGCGCTGTCGCCTTGCGGCGACAGGGAGTGTTTGACATTGACCGCGATGGGAAGAGACGTCACATTCGAAATCGGCGGGGTGTTCGCGACTTACGCCGGAAAAAGGGTCGCCGCGGACGCCGCGGCGTTCCGGGACTCCGGCATAGTTTTCGTGCCCGCGAAAACGCTCTTCGAAGCGCTGGGGCTGAACGTCAACTGGGACGAGTCTTCGGGCGTTCTCGCCGCCGACGTGACGATTATCTCCACGCCCCCTTCGGAAAGGCTGGCGGCCCTCCTTCAAGTTTCGGAGCCTGAACCCGCGGCTGAAGAATTCAAGACCACCGTTCCTTTTCTTGCGTACACATACGAAAACCAGACGCGCATCCTCTCGGCGTACGTGTCGGGAGACAAGACGCTCAGTTTTCACGACGACAAGGAAGAGGCATACAACAACCTGAATATACGGTTCGTCGGCTTGATGAAAAACGGATACGACTTCACGGGAGTCATGAGGACATCGCAGACGTCCGACCCGTCGTTGAAACAGGGCGAGTTGAAAAGGCTCGAACTGGGATTTTCAAAGAACAAAATAAAAATATCGGCATACGACGTTGAACCAAAGTTCGGTCGCTACATGTTCAGGAGCTATCCGATACAGGGGCTGGACTACAAAAGGGTGGGCAACCGGTTCACGCTGATGGGGGCCGCGGGAAAAGTGTCGAAGCAGATGAGGTCGTCCGAATATGCCAGATATGTGGCCGGGGCGAGGGTGGAAAAGACGGTGGACGCGCCGCGCGCGTTGAAGGCTCTCCAACCGGTGGCGCTCGGAGCGGGCGTTGTCCGCGTGCGGGACACCGGCTCTAGGCCCGGCTATCTGAAACAGGACAACATCGCCGTCGCCGTAGACGCCGCGACGCAATACGGGGACTGGAAGATAAACGCGGATTTCGCCGTCAGCGACAACGATTTCATAGGCGTCTCGTCGAGCGGGTCAACGGCGAGGTCCATAGAACTTGACCGAACCACCAAGAAGTCAAGCTGGAAGACGACGCACGAAAGGACGGGGTCGGACTTCTATTCGGAAACTTCTTATTTCACACGCGGGCGCAACGAAACATCCACGATGTACAACACGCGGATAGGCTCGAACGCGGTGGGCGGAGCCGGAGTGAGGGTAAGAAACCACGCCGGAAGACAGACCTACATCTATCCTTCGAGCTTCAAGTTCAGCCCGCTGAAAAGCCGGAGCAGAATGAGCGTGACTGTAAGGCGCAACTTCGAGAAAACCATTAGAGACCAGATGCGGATACAGGACACGCGCGAGATAAGGATAGTCGACAAACTTGGCGACAGCAGAGTGGACGCCTCGTTCGAGCGAAGAAAAAGGAAAACGACGACCGACCTGTCGTTCAGACAGAAACATTCAGTGTCCGTGAGGACGAATATCAACGAGAAGCTCAGCGCGGAAACGCGGACCCAGCGCGAGAGGTGGTATCTCGACAGACAGTCGGTGACAAGGCAGTCGGACTTGAGCCTCAACTATGAAATAGCCCCGTGGGTGGAACTAACGACCGGCATCGGGCGCTACTACAACACGCCCGCCAACGCGAGAAGCACGTTCAAGCTCGGCTTCCACAAAGTGGACATCATAAACGACTGGGAAGTAAGGGTTCAGTGCCAGAGACACAACTACAGGGACTACGACGCGACGGCTTTCGAGTTGACGTACAGTTTTTTCAGATAGACGGAACGCGCCCGGAGAGCCGGGCGAAAACAATGAGAGGAGGGGACATCCGAACAAATCGCATCGAACGGGAAAGGCGCGCAGAGCGCGCAAAAATTCGGCAGGGAAAAGGAGGCAACAACATGAATGTCAGGACAGTATTGGCATGGGCGGCGGCGATAGCTCTTACGGCGGCTCTGGCGATGACATATACGGCGGGGTACGCGCAGAAACAGAGGGTGGCGTCCATAGCGAACGTGAAGGGATCCGTGAGCGTGAAGCAGTCCGGGCAGAAAGACTGGGCGCCGGCGGCTGTTAGAATGGAACTGAAAGAGGGCGACGAGCTTAAGACGGACGCCGGCTCGACGGCCATCATCCGCATGGACGATGGAACGATGGTGAAGGTCGGGCCGCTGGCGACAATGAAGATGGACAAGCTCGACAAGACCGGAGCCGCGAGCAAGACCAACATCGATATGGGTTCGGGCAAGACGTGGAGCCGGGTGAACAAGCTCAACGAGCAGTCCGATTTCAGCATCAAGACCCCGACCGCGGTGGCAGGCGTGCGCGGCACGTTCTTCTCCTCGGAAGTGGCGCAGACTTCGGACAGCACGTTCGACGTGTTCGAGGGAGCGGTCGCTGTTTCCAGCTTGGCCAACCCCGATCAGGCGGTTATGGTCGGCGCAAGTCAGCGCTCGACGGTAGCCCCGAATCAGGATCCCTCGGCCCCGTCCGCCATCCCGGCGAACGAGTATGACGCCGGACGCTCCGGGTTCTCCGAAGAGGAGTTCGCGGCAGCCACATACGACCTGCAGATTTCTGTTTCCCCGCAGGTCGTCGAGCCGGGCAAGAACGCCACGGTCAACGTTCAGCTCTTCAGAAACAGCTCCCCGTTCAAAGGGGAAGTCAACGTGAAACTCAATCTTTCCGGCTCCGCCACTTTCGTGAGCAACGGGTCGCCGGAGATATCCGCGACGACGGACTCGAACGGCGCGCTCTCTCTGGAGATCACCTCGACGTCGACGGAGACTGTCACTGTGTCCGCGCAGTTGACGATAAAGGTTAAAAAGTAAAGTTTCGGCTGGGACGGCGGGCGGTTCGGTAGAGTCCGGGCCGCCCGCGCAACCCCGGTTTTGTTTCGATGCGATAACACAAACTTGAGACGATGTCGCGGGCCGAGCGGCCGGGCGGCGCGAGTTGCGCGGTTGTTTTGTGCGGATGTCCCTTGACCATAGGCGGCGGAAAGATGACGAAGAACAGATTTTTCATGTGTGTTTTTGTGAGCGCGGCTGTGATATTTCTCACTTCCGGGGCGTCGGCCCAGCAACTGCCCGACCCGGTTCTGACCTCGGTCAACGGAGAGGCGCGGTTGCTCAAGTCCGGCATGGCGCTGTGGGAAAAGGCCGTCGCGGGCGCGACTATCGCTCCCGGAACCCGCGTCCGCGCTGGTGAAAGATCCTCCGTCCTGATTAACTTCCACGAGGGCGGTTTCGTCAAAATCTCCCCGCTAGCGTCCATCGCCTACGAAGTCATGGCGGAATCCACCGGAAAACCCAGCAGGGTTCTTTCTGTGGAAACCGGCGGTCTGTGGATAAGCGTTCAGCCGACGGAGTTGCTGGAACGCTATATCATCGAAACCCCCGGCGGAGCGGCGGACACCCGCGAAGGGGCTTTCTTCATCGAGGCGAACCCGGCGGACAAAAGCTCATGCGTGGACGTGTTCTCCGGAGCGATGACGGTGCGCTCGGCGTCGGCCCCCATGAATCCTTCCGCCATCCAGCAGAACACCCGCGCTCTTTTCAAACAGGACCGGCAGGAACCTGAAACAGCGGAAATGCGCTCCGCTTTCGATATCTCCAACGACGCTTATTCGTGCAGGGAGAAAAGGGTTTCGCAGGCGACTATCAAAGCCGGGCTGACGACGGTCGAGGCGATCGAGACCGAAGACGGATATACGCTCGTCGCGATATCCTCCTCCGGCTCGGTTTCATTTTCAGGCGGAGAAGCGGCGTCGCAGGCTCAGCAGGCCACTATCATAGAAGGCTCTTCCGGCGAATCGGAGGAATACATTACAATCAGCTTAACCTCCAACTCTTCAGTGGCGTTTCTGCGGTGTCTCGAACCCGGACAGTCATGCGCGTCGGACGACGAGTGCTGCGGCGTCTGCGACAACGGGACCTGCCGGGAAGTCAAAGACGAGAAGAGCATTGTGGATGAAACGGGCCTGCTGGTGTTTTCGGCGGAGCCTCAGACGGAAGCTGCGTATTATGAGACAATCGTGATAACGCGCGCAACGACGGCGGCGTTCAAAGTGACGCAATGCGAGACGCCTCCAGTTATCAGCGAAGTCACGGCGGGGGGAGCGGCGGCGTCGGAAGGCGCGGCGATGACCATCGAAAGCGCCGAATGCTCGGCGTCCGCTCAGAAAATTGTAACTTGGAAGGTTTCCGCCGAATGCGGTTACGTCGCTTCTTCGGCTGTCAAAGTGGGGACGGAAACGAAAACTTTCAGCGCGCTCGCCGAAGGCCAGACAGGCTCCCAGCAGGTGACTCTCAACCTTGCGGACGCCGAGCCTAAAACAGTGGAGATTTCGGCGACGGACAGCTTCGGCAACAAGACTGCGTTTACATTCACGTCGCAACTGCAACCGCACGAAAGCATGACGACCCCGCCGACGATAAAAGATGTGACATACGGCGGAAGGGCCGCGCAGCAGGGCGCCGCGCTTAACGCGACCATCACGGGCTGCGACTCGCAACTGTTCGCCATCGCTGGAAAAGCGACGGCGCGTTGCGGCTCCGTCAGCTCGGTGACCATCACTCAGAACGGAGCCCCGCTGAGGGTGACGGGGACGTCGGATTGGAGCGCGTCGCACTCGGTGTCCGCAGAGGGCGGCTCCGCGTCTTTCCGAATAACAGCAAAAGATTCAAGAGGAAACGAAAGCGAGCCTTACGACTTCGATCTCGAATATACAGTGGAGCAGGACCCGCTGGCCCCGCCGACGCTAACGGACGTCGTGTTCGACGGCGCAACGGTTTCTTCCGGCGACTCCAGCGAGATAACGCTGACGAACTGCGCGAGCCGCTCTTATGCCATATCAGGAAAAGCCTCCACGCCGTGCGGAACGATAACCGGCGTGAGCGCGACTCGGAACGGAACGCCGATGACAGTGACCGGAGCGTCAGCGTGGTCGGCCTCCTTCAACATGGACGCGACGCAGGCGACCGACGAGCCGGTCAGGCTTTCGGTCAAAGCGGCGAACTCGGCGGGAGTGGAAAGCGAGCCTTTCGAAATCGAAATATCATTTGAAAAAGATATAGCGCCGCCGTCGGCCTCGCTGCTGACGGTCTGCCGAGTCCCGGCGACGGACGTGTATGAGCCGGTCAAAATTTACAGAAACGATCTTGAGAGCGGCAAGATAGCAATCCGGGGCGCGGCCTCAGCAGGGGCCTGCTCGCTGGCGCGCGTCGAAGTTTCGCTGGACGACGGGGCGTCTTGGCGTCCGGCAGAGGGAACTTCCTCTTGGAGCCTCGCCTTCAACCCGTCTTCGGAGTCGTACCTTGCCCAAGCGCGCGCGGTGGACGCCGCAGGCAACATCTCCGACGAGGCCTTCCAGTCGCTCGAAATCCAATACTCCCCTCTCACTAGAGAAGAGGAACTGCTCGACATCTTCCGCAGACTTATCCAAGCCTACATTGATAAAAACTCGTCTGGATTCATGGATCTGACTTCCGACGCTTTCACGTCGGACTATCAGGGCGTCGAGGACTCCAGTTCCCTTGAATCCTCGCTTGACAACAAATTCATTGCCGAATCTTCAATCTATCTGAGATATCAGGTTTCTACGACGAACGTTTCTGGGAACAGCGGGCAGGTCTCCTTTAACTGGGACGCAAACAGGGCGACGACCGGATACGCGCAGAGCGCGGTGTTTTTTTTCCGCCGCGAGGAAGAGGGCTGGCGGTTCGTGAAAGTTCAGGACCCGAACACATTCCTCAGATATACCAGCGTAGCCGCGTATGTGGTTCTATCGGCGGACAGCGCGATTCTTACCGCCAATGACGAGGATGAAACAATCGTCTACGCCACCGTCAGGGACTCGGCGTTCAACCTTATCAAAGACGGAACGACAGTGACGTTCTCGACGACTCTCGGCTGGATAGAGACGACGGCGCTCACCGAGGGCGGCCGGGCGGAGGTCAGGTTCGAGGCGGGCACGATTCCCGGAACTGCCACAGTCAGGGCCGTCAGCGGCTCTGTCTCAGCGACCCCGTTCTCAATAACCTTGAAGCAGCATGTCGCGCCGCCGCCTCCGGGTTTCTGATTCATGTTGACACCCGACCGGTTATCCGGGATTGAACTCGGAACCGCCGCAAAAGACATCTACATGGAAATGACACTTTCCAAACGAAAACATACAAGCGCGAACTATCGGCGAAAGAAACCGGCAAAAGCTGTCGCGCTGGCGTTCGCCGCGTTCTTTGCGGCTTCAGCCCTTTCCGGCTGCGGCGGAGGGGGCGGCGGCGGAGCAGTCGCGCCTGCTCCCACCCCGACTTCAGCCCCCACCCAGAGTAACTGGTCGCCCGCAAAAAACGGATTCTCCAACTCCGGCTCTTTCAACCTTGCGTTCAACACCAACGCGTCCGCTTCATGCCGATGGGCCTTGACAGATTCGGCGTATTCGGCGATGTCTTCCAACTGCTCCGGCTCCGGAACCGCTTCGCATTCGTGCGCGGTGTCCGGCCTCTCGGACGGCGCGAGGGTGATATACCTCGCGTGCTCCGGCTCCGGCGGCGCGGCGGACACTGCGGCGACGAATACTCATGTCCCCCTGACCATCGACACAGTTCCGCCGACAATCCAGATAACCGCCCCGGATAACGGCTCCTCGTGGTTTACCTCCCAGCCGCCTTCGGTCGTGTCGGTGTCATATTCAGATGACCGCTCAGGAGCCAACCCCGCAGACCTTGAAGTAAAATTCACGCTTATGGAAAGAGAATTAAGCATAACGGACTTATTCGGGCGGGATGCGATAGCAAACGCGGCGACATCGAGGACGGACGCTGGCAATAGCAACCCGCTGTACCGAACGTCCGTTACACGCTTTGATTCAAACGATTTCGACATTCCCGACCGCGTTTGGACAATCGACAGATGCGGCGGCGGCTCGAACCTGCGGGCATCCGTCACCGGGTCGGATTTCCCGATCCTTTTCTGGGACACTCTCTGTTCTTCAATATGGGCGGTTCCGGCGGCGGACGCCGAAGCGGTTAAGATATCCGCGCAGGGGGCGGTGACTGCGGCAGCGGCGGCTCCCGAGCGGAACCTAATCTTTGCGGCGGTGTCAGGCTCGACGACGCTCCGGATATATAACGCCGCAACCGGCGCGGCGGCGGGGACAGTAGTTCTGCCAGACGAGCCGACCGCGCTTTCCTATAATCCCGCGAACAGCCGACTTTACATCGCTTATGACAGCCGCCTCGAAATCGGCGTTTACAGTCCTGCTTCCGGAACGTTGCTTTCACCGATTCCCGTCAGCGCGACGCCGATACATCTGAGGGCGTGGCCCACAACAGCCGGCGACGTTGTGTACACCGCGTGGAACGTGGTTTACAGACTGTTCAGGGTCGGCGCGGCGGGAGCGGAACTGGCCGCCGCCGACATCGGCCCGCAGTCGCCGCGCGGGTTGGCGCTGGCGACCGCCTCGAACAAGGCTTTCGCCCCGCGCCGCGCCGAGGGCGATGTCCGCTCCGTGAACATGTCCACCGGAGCCGCGACCACCATACCGACCGGTTCCCTGCCGTCGGCCATTTTCGACGCGGACGGCGAAGTCGTCGTCATCAACGCGGGAGACGAAACTGCGTCCGCGATCAACGCCGCCACAGGCGCGGTGACGCGCGCGGTTCTTCTTTCCGCTCCCGCTTCCGGCGGCGCTAGAGCGGGCGGACGCAACTTCCTCGTCGAAGACTTGTGGCAGATTTCTGCCAGCTCCGAACTTGTTATCGAGGCCTCCATCAGAGACCGCGCCGGAAACCTGTCGTCCGCATCCATCTCGATAACCGTAAGGCCGGAAACACCCGGAGCCGGCCGCGATGCCGTCGCGGAAACCCCGCCCCGAAAATACAAATAGAAAATCAACTCTCTTTTCCATCGTCTACAACGCGGTCGTTGACTCCGTCATTTTTCACTTTTTCAAGTTCACGCGCGTGAATTTATTGACACTGTATATGTAATAAAATAGAATACTGAAACTTGCCCGGAAGCGTCTTTTGCCGGGTCCGCAAAGGAGCCGCCCCGTTTTGTTCATAACCATAGCGGAAAGAATAAACGCCACAAGGAAAAACATCCGCGAGGCTATAGAAAAGAGAGACGCCGAAGCGATAAAAGCGGAAGCGGTCGCGCAGGCGGCCGCAGGCGCGTCGCTTATAGACGTGAACGGCGGCACTAGGCCGGACGAGGAAAGGGCTAACCTCGACTGGCTGATTGATATCGTGGCGGGCGCGACGGACAAACCTCTGTGCGTCGATTCGGCAAACCCGTCTCTGCTCGAAGAAGCCGCGGCGAAAATCTCGTCCAAACGAAACTGCCCGCCGCCGGAAAACGGGCTCGAACCAGACGGCGCTCCGTGGCTGCTACTCAATTCCCTGTCCGCCGAAAAAGACAAATACGACGGAGTCCTGCCGGTGGCGATCCGACACAAAGCTTCGGTGGTGGCGTTGCTGATGGACGACTCCGGAATGCCGGAAGACGCGGCGAAAAGAATCGAGACGGGCAAGGCGCTTGTGAAACGGCTGGTCTCCGACGGCGTTCCCGAAAAGCGGATTTTCACCGACCCGCTGATAATGCCTGCGGGAGTGAACCCGGCGCTTGCGGCGGGAATACTCAAGGCGGTCCGCGCGTTGAGGGACGAGTTTCCGGGCATACGCATCACGTGCGGGCTGACGAATGTTTCTCACGGTCTTCCCGCCCGGCATCTGTTGAATAGGACATATCTGGCGATGCTTATCGCCTCCGGTTTGGACTCGGCGATAATGGACCCGACTGACATAAAACTGAGGTCGGCCCTCCGAGCGGCGCTGGCTTTGACTGACAAGGATCCGTTCTGTTCGGACTACATCAGGGACTATAGAAAAAACCTGCTCGATGCATAGAAAACACGCGCTTTCACTGACATGGTTTGCGGCATATCTGGCGGCGGCGGCTGGGCTTTCCATCGCGCCCGGACTGGGCTTCTGGCAGAGCGCGGCGCTGCTGGCTCCCCCTGTGGCTCTTCTTATCGGGCTTTCTTGGGCCGCGCCCAGCCCCGACTTCTCCGCCGACGATTCTTCCCCCGCCGAGCCTATCGAGGACCTCTCGAACCCGTCCCGTAAAGTCATCTGGCTGAACGGCCCGTGGGAGTTCAGGATCGAGCGGGAAAAAAGATGGCGGCGGCTCGACGTTCCGAAACCGTGGAATTCAGTGCCCGGCCTGAAATACTACACCGGAAAAGCCAGATACCGGCGCATAACTCGGGCGCCCGCCGGATGGTCCTTCGGCAGCCTTTTTCTCCGCTTCCGCGGCGCAAACTACTTCACTCAGGTTTACATCGACGGCAAACTTGTGGGAACCCACACGGGCGGCTTCACCCCCTTCGAGTTCGACGTGGCGGACTTCTTCGCCGACGGAGGCGACCACGAGATCGAGATCGCGGTGGACAACTCGTTGAGCAGGTCGACCGTGCCTAACGTGGTCGGCTGGAGCAACGACGGGGGCCTTCTTCGAGAGGTCTATCTCGAAACCCGCGCCCCCATACACATAGACGACATCTATATATATTCCGAGCCGGATCTAAAGGGCCGCGCCGACATAGCATTCATCGCGAAGATACACAACCCGAAACTCGAGCCGAGGAACTATTCCATACAGGTGTTCTCGCCGCAGGGCGCGGTGATACACGAGCACATCGTCGAAGGCTGGACGATGCAGACGCTGCAGCACAGGTTCCGCGCCCAGTTCGTGTCCCTGTGGGAGCCGGACAACCCTGCGCTGTACAGATGCAGGGTGAGCGTGGCGGAGCCGGGCGGCGACGAGCTGAACTTCAAATTCGGAGTGCGGAGCTTCGAGGCGGGGCCGGACGGATTGTTGCTGAATGGAAAACCAATAAGGCTGCGCGGGGTTTCCGTCCTGAGCGACTCCCCGGCGCGCGGGGCGTCCCTGTCCGCGGACGCGCTTAAGAAAGACCTCGAAGCGGTCAAGTCCGCCGGGTTCAACGCCGCGCGGTTCGGCCCCATGCCGGCGCACAGGAAGGCGCTGGAGCTTTGCGACAGGATGGGGCTGCTCGTCCTTCAGGAGATACCCGTGTGGAGGACGCAGGCGCTCGACCTGAGCGACCCCGGCTACCAACAGGCCGCCGAGACACAGTTGCGCGAGATGGTGTTGCGCGACCGCAACCGGGCCTGCCTTCTGGCGTGGGGGCTGGCCGCTAGAATCGAGAGCGACACCAGCGAGGCCCGCTGGTTCGTAGAGCGCATGGCCGCCATAGCCCGCGGCCTCGACGCCCGCCCGGTTTATATCTCCACCTCCGACCCCTCGCGCGAAACCTGCGCCGACATCGTGGACTTTCTTGCGGTCGAACCCGACGTGAAATCCCCCGAACGCGTGGAAGCCGCCGTAGACGCGGCGGCGGCCCTCAATATCCCCCGCGTCGTGTTCCTCCCCGGCGCGGCCGCGTTCCGCTCCGCAGATTCCCGCCAAGCCGGCGCTCCCGGCACTGAGGAAAATCAGGCCATCGCCATTCTCGACTTGGTCGAAAGGCTCGACGCCAACGAGCGCGACAGCGGCTGGGTTGTCTCCACCCTGAACGACCACCGAGACCCCGGCATCTTTTACGGCTCGGACCCCTTCATGCGACGCACAGGGCTGATGACCATCGAAAGGCGGGAAAAACTCGCCTTCGGCGCTTTGGCGACCTATATAAAGGAAAACGTCAGGCCGGAAATCCCCGTAGCCCGCCTGCGCACCCCCATCGCCACCATCTCAAAGAGCTTCGCTCTGCTGTGGATCGCCTTCTCCGCGTTGTTTCTGGCGCTGAACCCGTCTGTCATTTCAAAACTCGCTTACGACCCCAAAGGCTTCGTGTCGGCCTATCCCTCGCCGACTCTTGCGGTGTTCTACGCTACGTTATTCACCGCCCTTAGCTGGGCGGTGCTGTTCAACCGTTTCTTCAGAAGCGCGCCGCGCGTCTTGCTCGGCTCCATCGACATGCCTTTTCTCATCCTCATTTCCCGCGTCTTCAGAAACGAGTTCACGCTGTTCTTGATCACTTACGCGTCGTTGATATGGTTCTGGTTCTTCAACACCACGCTGCTGAGCTTCTTCATGCCCGGCGCGGAGTTTTACTCCCTGTTGGCGCTCACGGCCGCCGTGAGCCTTCCCGATATAACATTCGCGCTTGCCGCATTCTTCCGCGTGTCGCTGCCGGTCTCATTCCTGCTGTTCAACGCGTGGAAGATTTTCGTGTGCCTGATGGCGCTGGGCGTGTCGGGAACCATCCTGTTCGTTCTTGCCGGCCCGGCCGCCGTGATCGGCGTGCTCGCCATTCTCTTAGAACGCAAATTTCACATCTTCAAATACCTGCGCGAAATCGCCCGCTGAGCCTGATTGTCTCATTCCTAATCCGGTATCATTGTTTTAGGGGCGTTGCCTAGATGGACAGCTATGCGACTATATGCAACTATTGTCAACCATGTTTCGCGCCGCCAAGCCATTCGTTTTTTTTGCGTTTTTTTCACAAAAAAATTCGTTGACATATTATTGTACATAATATATATTAATTCAGATATGAATAGGCAAGTATATGCAAAATGTTATCGAAAGGCGGTATCAGGGCAATTATCAAACGCAAAAATGGTTTCTTTGAAGTGGAGTCACAATTGACGGAGTAACGAACGACTGAAAAGGCGAATACGGGGCGCAAGCCCGCCGCAGTTGAATTTACGGAGGAATGGCAATGGCCAAAAGCGGAAGCGAGAAAGAAACGCAATACACGGCAAAACAGATACAGGTGCTTGAAGGTTTGGAGGCGGTGCGCAGGAGGCCGGCGATGTACATCGGCAGCACGAGCGCGCGCGGACTTCATCACCTTGTGTACGAAGCGGTCGACAACTGCATAGACGAGGCGATGGCCGGTTACTGCGAGAATGTTTCCATATCTCTCAATGAAGACGGCAGCGTTACGGTGATAGACGACGGGCGCGGAATTCCCGTTGACCTGCATCCGCAGGTGAAGCGTCCCGCGCTCGAGGTGGTCATGACCAAGCTGCACGCGGGCGGCAAGTTCGGCGGCGGCGGCTACAAGGTCAGCGGCGGCCTCCACGGCGTCGGCATATCCGTCGTCAACGCCCTCAGCGAGTGGTGCGAGGTCGAGGTCGGCAGAGATGGAAAAAGATACATGCAGCGCTACGAGCGCGGCAGCATCGCCCATGACCTCAAGGTGCTCGGCCCGACGGACACGAGGGGAACCAAGGTTACTTTCCTTCCGGACGCTGATATTTTTCCGGACAGGGATTTTTCCTTCGAGGTGCTCTCCAAGCGGCTGCGCGAGTTGGCATACCTCAACAGAGGCCTGCGAATCTTGTTCGAGGACAAGCGCCCCGACAGGAAAAACAAGGCCGAGTACAAGTACGACGGGGGCATCGAGGAATTCGTCCTTATGCTCAATAAGAACAAGGAGACGGTGGGGCGGCGGCCTTTCTACTCGATTAAAGAGAAGAACGACATCGTGGTGGAGATTGCCCTTCAGTATTTCGACGGCTTCACAGAGAATATCCTTTCGTTCTGCAACAACATCAACACCATTGAGGGCGGCACGCACCTTGTGGGGTTCAAGGCCGGACTGACCCGCTCTCTGAATGACTACGGCAGGAAGTTCAAACTGCTCAAGGAAGGCGAGAAGCTTTCCGGCGAAGATGTGCGCGAAGGGTGCGCGGCGGTCGTGAGCGTTAAGATAAAAGACCCGCAGTTCGAGGGGCAGACCAAGACCCAGCTCGGCAACAGCGACGTCAAGGGCGTGGTCGAGTCGATATTCGTCGAGGAGTTCGGGACGTTCCTGCAGGAGAACCCGGCGGTGGCCAGACAGGTGGTGCAGGTCGGGCTGAGAGCGTCGAGGGCGAGGGAGGCCGCAAGGAAAGCTCGCGACCTCACCCGCCGCAAGGGCGCGCTCGACGGCGGCTCTCTGCCCGGCAAACTCGCCGACTGCTCCGAGCGCGACCCGGCGAAATCAGAGCTGTTCATCGTCGAGGGAGACAGCGCCGGCGGCAGCGCCAAACAGGGCAGGGACAGGCGTTTTCAGGCCATCCTCCCCCTGCGCGGCAAAATCATCAACGTCGAAAAAGCCCGGCTCGACAAAAGCCTCGGCAACGAGGAAATCCGCACCCTCATCACCGCCATCGGCACGGGCATCGGCGACGAGTTCGACATCTCCCGCCTGCGCTACAACAAGATAATAATCATGACCGACGCCGACGTTGACGGCGCTCACATCATGACCCTTCTGCTCACGTTCTTCTTCAGATACATGCCCGACCTGATGAAGGCCGGAAACGTGTACGTGGCGTGCCCCCCTCTGTATCAGGTCAAGAAGGGACAGCAGGCCGTCTACGCGTACTCCGACGAGGAAAAGGATAAAATCACTCAGGAGATGGGCGACAAGCTTTCGATACAGAGATACAAAGGCCTCGGCGAAATGGACCCGGACCAGTTGTGGGAAACCACTATGGACATGGAAAACCGCAAACTGTATCAGGTGACGGTCGAGAACATACTCGAAGCCGAGCAGATATTCACCGTGCTGATGGGAAGCCAAGTGGAGCCGAGGCGGGAGTTCATCGAAGCCAATGCGAGAATGGTTAAGAATTTGGACGTGTGACGACGCGCCGCCGCCGGCGGAGCGATGAAAAACAGCGAACCGAACTGAAAGGATAAATCCGAAAGATGACCAAGAAGAGAGAAGAATACGAAGACAGCTCGACAGTGGTGGACGCGCCGGTTGAAGAGCAAATGAAGACGGCGTACATCAACTACGCCATGAGCGTCATAGTGGGGCGCGCGCTGCCCGACGTCAAAGACGGGTTGAAACCCGTGCACCGCAGGATACTGTACACCATGAGCGACCTCGGACTGACTCCGGGCGCAAAGCACAGGAAATCGGCTAAGATCGTCGGCGACGTCATGGGCCGCTTCCATCCCCACGGCGACTCGGCCATATACGACGCCCTCGTCAGGATGGCTCAGGACTTCAACATGCGCCACACGCTCGTCAACGGCCACGGCAACTTCGGCTCGATAGACGGCGACAACGCGGCGGCATACAGGTACACCGAGGCCCGGCTCGACAAGCTTGCAATGGAGCTGCTGACGGACATCAAGATGAACACCGTCGACTTCGTGGACAACTACGAAGGCACGGAGAAAGAGCCTCTAGCGCTTCCGGCCAGATACCCGAACCTGCTGGTGAACGGCTCGTCGGGCATCGCCGTCGGCATGGCCACCAGCATCCCTCCCCACAACCTGCAGGAAGTGGTGGACGCCACCATAGCGGTCGTCGAGGAGCCGGAGATCGAGCCAGAGAAACTCATAAAGATGATTAAAGGCCCGGACTTCCCGACCTATGGCGAGATTGTCGGCAAACAGGGGATCAAGGACGCGTACCTGACCGGCAGGGGCAAGGTAACGCTGAGAGGCAAAATCGAGCCGGAGGAAACAAAGACGGGCAAGCAGCGCCTCGTCATCACCGAGATTCCATACATGGTGAACAAAAGCAACATGATCGAGGGGCTGGCGGACCTCGTGCGCGGCAAGAAAATCGAAGGCATATCCGATATCCGCGACGAATCCGACCGGGGCGGCATCCGCGTCATAATCGAGCTGAAAAAAGACGCCAACCCGTACGTCATCCAGAACCTTATAATGAAGCACACACAGATGCAGACGACGTTTAGCATCATCATGCTGGCGCTTGTGAACAACGAGCCGAAGACGCTGGCGCTGAAAGAGATGCTCGAATATTTCATCGAGCACAGGCGGGACGTCGTGCGCCGCCGCACCCAGTTCGAGTTGGACAAGGCGAAGGCCCGCGCGCACATCCTCGAAGGCCTCCGCATCGCGCTTCAGAACATAGACGAAGTCATCGCCATAATCAAGAAGAGCAAGGATGTGGCGACCGCCCGCGAGACCCTCATGAAACGCTTCGAGCTTTCTGAGATTCAGGCGCAGGCCATACTCGACCTGCGGCTGCAGAAACTCACCAGCCTCGAACAGAAAGCCATACTCGACGAGTACGCCGAACTGATCAAAAAAATCGCGGAGCTTGAGGACATACTTGCCAATCCGAGAAAAGTCGACGCCATCATCGTCAAGGAGCTGACGGAGATAAGGGAGAAATACGGAGAGAAGAGGCGCACGCGGATAGTGGTCGGCGGAGCCGAGATAGACATCGAGGACCTCATCCAGCGCGAGGACGTCGTTATAACCGTCACGCGCGACGGATGGGTCAAACGGCTGCCGGTCGACACCTACCGCACGCAGGGCCGGGGCGGGCGCGGCGTCATCGGCCTCACCAAGAAATCCGAGGACATCGTCAAACACCTCTTCGTCACCTGCAGCCACGACATTATCCTGTTCTTCTCAAACAGGGGCCAGATATACAGGATGAAGGCGTACCAGCTTCCGCAGGCAAGCCGCACCGCGAAGGGCATCCCGCTGGTCAACCTGCTGCAACTCGCCCCAGCGGAAAGAATCACCGCCGTCATCCCGATCAAAGAGTTCGACGACGAGCACAATCTGATGATGATCACCAAGGACGGGCTTGTGAAGAAGACCAAGCTGAGCGAATACGACACCCAGCGCAAGGGCGGCATCAAGGCGATAACGCTCAGGCAGGGCGACGAGTTGCGATATGTCATCATATCGAACGGAGAGCGCGAGGTCGTGATTGGCACTAGGAAGGGCCTCAGCATAAGGTTCAAGGAGTCCGACGTCAGGGCGATGGGCCGGGGCGCGGCGGGCGTGCGCGGCATCATGCTCAACCGCAGCGACGAGGTCGTCGGAGCGAGCATAGTGGACGACGACAAAGCAATGCTGGCAGTCTGCGAAAACGGCTACGGCAAACGCACGCTCCTAAAATACTACAGAGGACAGAACAGGGGCGGAAAAGGCATCCTTAACATAAAGGTGAGCGAACGCAACGGCGATGTCGTAGGCATCGCGGTCGCGGGCGTGGAAGACGAACTGATGATGATATCCGAAAAGGGCATCATTATCCGCGTGCCCGTCAGAACCATCTCCGCCACCATAGGACGCAGCACTCAGGGCGTTCGCCTCATGCGCATGGATGAGAGCGACAAAGTCGTAGCCTTTGAGGTCTTCAAAGAGGAGGACTACGACGACACCGTCGCCTCCGTCAACGCATGCGCGCCTGAACCCGGCGATGAAACGGAAGACACGGAAGAATAACCGAAGCTGTTTGAAAAAAAGAGAAACTTTCTATGAAAGTTTCTCTTTTGTTTTTAAATGCGTTTGTGTTCATTAAGGGAAAACTTTTGAAAAAGTTTTCCCTTAAAATCCCTTTCAAAACGTTTCGATGCGCGCGGCGAAGCAGGCGCGCTCGCGACATCGCTCCGCCGCGCTCATGTGAAAAGGGAGTGAAAAGAAAAAAATAAAAGCGGCGTGGCCGCCTGCGGCGGTTGGGGAAAACCCTTTGAAAAGGGTTGTTCCCCAAACCTCTTTCCTAATCTCTTCAATTTTGTTTTGGCGGTTGCGATTGCGAAGACGTAAGAGCGACCCGCTGGGTCGCCCGCCTTAAGAGGCATCTCATTGGAATATGTTTCTAAATGATTTTACATGGGGCGTCGGGAGAAGAAGCGCGGCAGCGATTCTCTCCCGACGACCATTGAAACGTTTTGAAGAGATTCCAAAGAGAAACTTTTTCAAAAGTTTCTCTTTGGTTCTTTTCTTTTGCGCTTTGCTTTATGAATATTTTAAGATTCTTTGAAGTCTGCGGGTTTGATGTTCTGGACGAACTCTTTGAATTTCTGAATTTCCTCGTCGTCCGGGGGGCCGCCAACGATGGCCGCCTCGTCTATGATTCGTTTGGAGACATATATCGGAGTGTCGGTGCGGAGAGAGAGGGCGATGGCGTCGCTGGGTCGTGCGTCCACCAGCACCGGGTCGCCGTTGTCCTTGCTGACGAGCATTTTTGCGTGGAACGTGCCCTCTATTATGTCGTGTATCCTGATTTCCTTGAGTTTGAGGTCGAAGCTTTCGAGGAGAGACTTCATGAGGTCGTGGCTCATGGGTCGGGGGACGGAGACGCCTTCGAGGGCTATCTCGATCTGGGTGGCCTCGAACATGCCTATCCAGATGGGCAGAAACCTGTCGCCGGCGCTGTCTTTTAGCAGCACGACAGGGACTTTGTTGAATATGTCGAACCGGACGCAGTATACCTCGACCGGGACCATTTCGTCGCTGGACAAAGTTGAGAGTCCTTCCGTAGTAGAGATTGCGGTCGCCCGCCACTGAACTAATTATATACCCATTTCAAAAGTCTTCAACCCGGAGGGGCGGCGTCTCGGGGTCTGCCGTAAAGTTCGCGGAGTCGGCAGGCGAGCGAGCATGCCTGCGCGTAGAGCACGCTCGGTCTGCGCGCCTTTATCTCAAGGAAAGTTCTCCACGGGGCGGCCTTTCCTTCCGTGACGCGCTGGCGGAACACGAAAAACGCGGAGGGCGTCTCCGCGAACATAGCCGAGTAGTAGTCGCTGAAGTCGTCTATGCGGGGCTGGAAGTTGAAAGCGCGCTGGATGTCGAGGCGTTCCCCGGTCTCCAAATAGGCGTAATAGCCCGAACCGAGGATGTCGAAAAGTTCGACCTCTTCGTCTCTTGCCACCGCGCTCTCGATATTGTCGAAGAAGCTCAACGTCCGGCTCCGGAGGAAATATTCCCGCGCGGTCGGCGTCAAGCCGCGCCGGGCGAGGTTGCCGCCGCCGCTGTTTCCATTATAGGCCGGGTAATGTAAAATGAATAGCCGGGAGAGCGCGACTGGAGGAACTTGAAATGGTCAGACAGTCCGAACTGGAGTTGAACACCGAAGGCAACGGCCAGATGACAGACATCACCGCCGAGGTGTCGAGGGCGGCGGAGGAGTCGGGCATCAAGGACGGCATAGTGACGGTGTTTGTGCCGGGGGCTACCGGAGCGGTCACCACTATCGAGTATGAGAGCGGCCTAGTGAAAGACTTCGCCGAGCTTATGGAGCGGCTGGCGCCGCAAGGGAAAGATTACGCGCACAACGCGCGGTGGGGAGACGGCAACGGGCATTCGCATCTGCGCGCGTCGCTGCTCGGCCCGTCGCTGACCGTCCCGCTGACGGACGGCGCGCTTGCTCTCGGCACATGGCAACAGATTGTCTTCGTGGATTTTGACACGCGGGCGAGGATGCGCAATCTGATAGTGCAGATTGTCGGAGAATAATATATTGAAAACGGAAACGCCCCCCTTGGTGTCCATAGTCGGCAGGCCGAACGTGGGCAAGTCCACTCTGTTCAACCGGCTGCTGGGCCGAAGAGTGTCTATAGTGGACGATATGGCGGGAGTGACCCGCGACAGGATATTCGCCAGATGCGGATTCGGCGGCGCTCCCGCGTTCCTTGTGGACACCGGCGGGCTGACCCCCGGCGGAAAATCGGAGCTGGACCGCAACATCGAAAAACAGATACTGATGTCCTTTGAAAGCTCGGCCGTCCTCGTTTTCGTGGCGGACGCCGCGGCGGGCGTGATGCCGGAGGACAGGATCGTCGCCGATGTCCTGCGCAAGCACAATAAGCCGGTGATTCTGGCCGCGAACAAATCCGACAGCGGAAAGATCGCGCAGGGAGCCTCGGAGTTTTTCGCCCTCGGCATGGGCGAGCCGATTGCCGTGTCCGCCCTGCACGGCGACAACATAGAGGCGCTCAAGGAGCGCGTCGCGTCGCTGCTTCCGAAGGCGGACGGAGCGTCGTTCGAGACGCCCGAGACGAGGTTCTGCGTCGTCGGCAGGCCGAATGTGGGAAAATCCTCCATCGTCAACGCCGTCCTCGGCGAGGAGCGGTGCGTGGTCTCCGATGTTCCCGGAACCACGCGGGACAGAGTGGACGCCGAATTCGTCCACGACGGGCGCAGGTTCGTGATAGTGGACACCGCCGGGCTTAAGCGCCGCAAGTCGAAGATGGACAGGCTGGAGTTCTACAGCTCGACGCGCACCCGGCGCGCGATGGCCGAATCCGACGTCGTGGCTCTGGTTCTGGACTCGCGGGACGGGTTGCTGGAAGGCGACAAAAGAATAATAAACGAGGCCATCGATTTGAAGCGCGGCCTCGTCATCGTGTGCAACAAGATGGACCTTATCGACAACCCCGACTACGACAACTTCCTGCACCACATCAAGACCGAAGCCCCGTTCCTGATGCATACGCCCGTCCTGTTCGTGTCGGCGTGGGAGCGCGCGGGGATGGAGGCGCTGCTCGACCGGCTCTCAGAGGTGAGCGCGCGCATGAGATTCATGCTGCCGCTTGAGCTGCTGACCAACGTCGTTTATGACGTCCGCTCGATGTATTCCCCCGGCTCGCGAGGCAGGAAGATGGGCGAGATCAGGGGCGTGGTGCACGACAGCGCCAACCCGCCCCGCATAATAATCAAAGTGAATGATCCGGAGCTTTTCCCGCAGGCTTACGTCAAGCTGGTGGAAAATAGGATACGCGGAGTGTTCGACCTTGTAGGGGTCCCGCTGGACCTGAGGCTGTCGGGAGCCCCTGTTAAGAAGAAAAAATGAAACGCGGCGTTTGAGCGCCCGGCGTCCGCGCGGATAAAACATGACGGCAACCTATCTTGTCACTTTCGCTGTAGCTCTGGCGGTGTCGCTGCTCATGACGCCGACGTTCGTGCGTCTGGCGTTCAAGTGGGGCGCGGTGGACATGCCCGGCCCGCGCAGGGTCAACGTGAAACCCACCGCGCGCATGGGCGGCCCGGCGATGTTCTTCGCGTTCGCCGCGGCGCTGCTTGTCGCGGGAGGCGACGCCCCCCTCAGAGGCCCGGTCATCCTCGGCTCTTTTCTCGCTCTCTGCATAGGGCTGGCGGACGACATTCGCTCTCTGCGCGCGCTCCATAAGCTTATCGCTCAGATCGCGGTAGCCTGCCTCGTCTTCTCGCTCGGCGTTCGCGTTCAGTTCGTCACCAACCCCGCCGGCGGCGTCTTCCCGCTCCCACTCTGGCTGTCGTTCGCCGTCACTGTGGCGTGGCTTGTCGGCGTCACCAACGCGGTGAACCTCATAGACGGGCTGGACGGGCTGGCAGCCGGAATCGTCAACATCGCCTCGCTCACATTTTTTCTCGTGGCGGCAAGCAGAGGCCAGACCGAAAGCGCGCTCATGGCCCTCGCGCTCGTCGGCGCTTCGGCGGGCTTCCTCCGCTGGAACTTCTTTCCTTCAAAGACTTTCATGGGCGACTCAGGGGCGTATTTCCTCGGATTCACCGCGGCCGCGCTCGCCGTCACCGGCGCGTTCAAAATCACATCCACCCTCACGCTGCTCATTCCCATATTCGCGCTCGGAGTGCCCATCTTCGACACCGGGTTCGCCATCGTCCGCAGGCTCTACAGCCGCAAGCCCGTGATGTCGGGCGCGGACAAGGAACACCTTCACCACCGCTTCCTCGCGCGCGGCTGGCATCACCGGGACGCGGTAATCCTCTGCTACCTGATAACATTCGCGCTCAGCGCCGTCTCGCTGGCGATAATCAAGGAATGGCTGCTCGCGCTCTATCTCATGCTGTCCGTCGCCGCCGTGGCTCTTTTGCTCATCGGCATCGGCAAAGTCGTGAAAAAAAACAAGCCCAAGGCGTGAAACGATGAAGAAACTGAAAGTGTGCTCGGTGTTCGGAACGAGGCCGGAGGCGATAAAAATGGCGCCCGTCGCCCTCGAACTCGCCCGCCGCCCGCAGATCGACCACAGAATTATCGTCACCGGCCAGCACCGCGCGATGCTGGACCAAATGCTGTCGCTGTTCGGCCTCAAACCCGACATCGACCTGAACATAATGCTCGACCGCCAGACTCTCGCCCAAGTGACCACCCGCGCGCTCGAAGGAATGGAACGCGCGCTCGAATCCATATCCCCCGACATCGTTCTCGTGCATGGAGACACCACGACGTCCTTCGTCGGCGCTCTCGCTTCCTACTACGCGCGCATCCCCGTCGGCCATGTCGAAGCCGGCCTCAGAACGGGCGACCGCTACAACCCATTCCCTGAAGAAATGAACCGCGCCATGATCGACTCGCTCGCCGATATTCTTCTGGCTCCCACATCAGGCGCGCGCGACACGCTGCTCGCCGAAAACAAACTGCCGGAAAACATATTCGTCACCGGAAACACGGTGATAGACGCTCTTCTGCTAGCAGCCGAAATGCCTGCCCCGTCCGCGCTGCCGGACGGAGTTCCAGAAGACGCCCGCATTATCCTTGTCGAAGCGCACAGGCGGGAAAACCTCGGCGCGCCCATGCGAGAAATCTGCCTCGGCCTGCGCGACATCGCCGAGAAACGCGCAGACGTCCACATCGTCTTCCCTGCCCACCTCAACCCGGCGGTTCAGGATGTCGTCCGCGAAATCCTCGGCGGACTCCCGCGCGCCCATATCCTGCCCCCGCAGGACTATTTCCCGTTCGTCTCACTCATGAAACGAGCCCGCCTCATTCTCACCGACTCCGGCGGCGTTCAGGAGGAAGCGCCCTCTCTCAAAACCCCCGTGCTGGTGCTCCGCAAAGTCACCGAACGCCCGGAAGCCGTCGCAGCCGGAGCCGCGGCCGTCATCGGCCCGGACCGCGAAAAGATTTTCTCCTTCGCCTCCCGACTTTTGGACGACGAGGACTTCTACGCCTCGATGACTCGCGGCTCCAATCCCTACGGCGACGGCCTTGCCTCCCGTCGCATCGCCGATTTCCTCCTCTATAAATTCAACCACACCCAATCCCGTCCAGATGAATTCGCCTCTCCCGAGAACGCGTGAAAAGATAGAAAAAAAGCGAAAAGCCAAAGAGAAGCTTTTTAAAAGTTTTTTCTTAAGCCCCCTATCACTGTTTTTCTCTTTCAGGGCGTTTCGCTATTGCAAAACAAGCTGTTGTGGCGCGCGAAAAATGGGTTTTGCAAAAGGCTGTTTCGGAAAACATGGCTAAAGCTGTAAAACAGGGGGATTAGATGGGGGCTTTATCGGAGGAGGCTGTTTTTTCATTTTTTTCCGTAAATTAATTGATGGATATATTGATATTATAAAGAGACATCGCTTTTTTCGGCGATTGGAAGAGGCGCGAGCGCGCGCGAATCGCGGGGCGGCGGCTCTGGTTATTGCTCAAGAAAGAGGCGCGGCCCGGAGATAATCTGATTATGGCGAAGAAGAAACTCAACGAAAAACCATGGGGCGGCAGGTTCAAAGGCGGGGCGGATCCTGAAGTGGAGGCGTTCACGGCGTCGGTTCATTTCGACCGGGAGCTTGCGGAATTTGACATCGAGCAATCGCTGGCGCACGCGGCGATGCTGCAGAGCTGCGGCCTGATATCGAAGAAAGACCTGAAGGAAATCGTCTCCGGGCTGAAGAAGATCGAGGCGGAAATCAAGTCCGGAAAGTTCGAGTTCAAGAGCGAGCTAGAGGATGTGCACATGAATGTGGAGACGCGGCTGGCGGAGTTGATAGGGCCGGCGGCGGGGAAGTTGCACACGGCGCGCTCGCGGAACGACCAAGTGGCGACGGACATGAAGCTGTATATTCGCGCGGCGACAGAGGAGATAACGCGGGCCGTAAGAGGAGCGCAGGGAGCGCTTGCGGCGCGGGCGGCGGAGCACGCGGACGACGTGATGCCCGGATACACGCACTTGCAGAGGGCGCAGGCGGTTCCTCTGGGGCATCATCTGATGGCGTACTATCACATGCTGGAAAGGGACGCGGGCAGGTTCGCGGACTGCGCGGCGAGGATGGACGCGCTGCCGCTGGGGGCGGGGGCGCTGGCGGGGTCGGCGTTGCCTGTGAACCCGGCGCTGACGGCGGCCGCGCTGGGCTTTTCGGCGACGGCTCCCAACAGCATGGACGCGGTGTCAGACCGGGATTTTCTGCTCGAGTTTCTATCCGCGTGCGCGGTGTGCATGATACATCTGAGCCGCGCGTGCGAGGAATTGATAATATGGATGACATCCGAATTCGGTTTTGTGGATCTGCCGGACGCGCTGTGCACCGGAAGCAGCATCATGCCGCAGAAGAAGAACCCGGACGTCGCCGAACTGATACGAGGGAAGAGCGGGCGCGTGGCCGGGGCGCTGATGTCGCTGCTGATGACGATGAAGGGGCTGCCGCTGGCGTATAACAGGGACATGCAGGAGGACAAGGAGCCGGCGTTCGACGCGGCGCGGACGACCGCGGCGTGCCTAAGGCTGTACGCCAAGCTGGTCGCGGGCGCGAAGTTCGACACCGAGAAGATGGCGCGGGCGGCGCAGACGGGTTTTCTCAACGCGGTGGACCTGACGGACTATCTGGCGCTGCGCGGGATGCCGTTCCGGGAGGCGCACTCGGTGGTGGGCAGGCTGGTTAGGCATTGCATAGACGCGGGCAAGGAGTTCGGGGACTTGACGGACGAGGAGTTCGCGGCGTTCTCGCCTATGTTCGGGAGCGATGTTCGGAAGGCGCTGGACGCGCGGGCGGCGATGGGGCGGCGGAAGGCTCCCGGAGCGGCGTCTCCGGCTTCGGTGAGGGGCCAGTTGAAAAAATATCATAGGAACAAGAACGGCGAAAAATGAGCGATTTCACGCAGCTTCTCAACTTCCCGACTGGGATGACGCCGCTGGAGATGGCGAAGGCGGCGCTTGAGATAATCATCATCAGCGTGGCCGTGTATTACATCATATCGTTTCTGCAGAGGACGAGGGCGGTGGCGATCCTGCGCGGGCTGGGAGTGCTGTTGCTGTTCGCGGCGCTCGCGGGCATACTGAAGCTGGACACCATATTCTTCATTCTTCAGGGACTGAGCGCGGTGATACTTATCGCGCTGCTGATAGTGTTTCAGCCGGAGTTGAGGCGGGCGCTCGAACACATGGGGCGGCGCGGGTTCTGGCAGCGCAGGCTGGGCGGGCTGGAGAAAGAGGACATCATCAAACTTATACACTCTCTGGTGGTGACGACCGAGGATCTGGCGATAGTGAAGATGGGCGCTCTGATAGTGCTGGAGCAGGAAACTCCGCTGGACGAATACACGAGGAGCGGAACCGAACTTGACGCCCGGCTGTCGCCCGAACTGCTGAAGACGATATTTTTCCCGCACACGTTTCTGCACGACGGGGCGACGTTGGTGAGGGGAAACAGGGTGATGGCCGCCGGGTGTTTCCTGCCGCTGTCGGAAAACCCGCAGCTTCCGCAGGAGGTCGGCTCAAGGCACAGGGCCGCGCTCGGCGTGTCCGAGGTTACGGACGCGGTCTCGCTGGTGGTTTCGGAGGAAACTGGGTTTATATCGCTCGCGCACAGCGGAAAGCTGATAAGGGACATCAAGCCGGACGCGCTACGCGAGCTTCTGTATTCGATATGCATAACGCAGGGCACGGGGTTCTCCTCCCGGCGCGCGGAGAAAGCGAAGACGCGGACATGAGCCTGAAAGCGTTGCTGCTCAACAACTACAAGACCAAGATAGTCGCGCTCCTGACCGGGTTCGGGGTGTGGTGGTTCATATACGCGGGGCAGAGGCCGATGGCGACCGCCTCTTTCACTCCGACCGTTGTCTATGAGAACCTGTCGCCCGGACTGCGGATTGTCGAGGCTCCGGAAACGGCGAGCGTGAAGCTGCGCGCGGACTCCCGGCTGCTTGAAAAACTTACATCGAAAAACATAGAAGCGACTGCGGACCTCGAAGGGCTGGACGAAGGAACGCATGACGTGACGGTGCGGATAGACACCGGAACCGCTGCGCGCCCGCACGGACGCCTGCCGTCGGTAACGGTCGAGCTGAAGAGGACGCACTCGGCGGAAACCGTGGTATCCATTCAGTTCATAGGAGAGCTTCCCGAAGGGTACAGGCTCGGCGGCGATATCGCGGTCCGGCCTGATCGCGCGACCATCTACGGAGAGAGGGAAGATGTCGGGGACGTCGCCCGCGTTATCGCGCCGGTGTCTCTGGACGACAGGCGGGAGACGTTCACGGCGGAGGCCGCGCTGAGGGCGGTGAACGAATCCGGCGCGGTAGTCGGCGGAGTGACGGTGTCGCCCGCGCGCGCGAACATCCGCGTGCCGGTCGAAAGCGTTCGGACCAACAGCGTCCCGATTAAGCCGGCGTTCGTCGGGGGCGACATTGTCAGAGATTTCCCCGCTGCGGAGTTCTTCCCGTCGTCTATAGAGCTTACGGGAGAGGAGACCGCGCTGGCGGCGGTGAAATTCGTGACGACCTCCGAGTTTGATCTTGGAAAATGCGAATCCGGCGGCGTGTATCCGATAGATATTTTGCTTCCCGACGGAGTGTCGGCAGGCTTCTCGCAGATAACGCTGACGTGCTCGGCGGACAAGACGGTGTCGCGCGAGTTCACCGTCACGCTGTCGCAGATAAATCTGTGCAGGGGCTGTTCTGCGACGCTTCTGCCGGGCGGAGTGGACGTGCAAGTGACAGGCCCGGCGAGGGACATCAACCAGATTCGGGCGTCGGACATCTCGGCCTTCGTCGACCTCGCCGGAATGGGTCCCGGCGAGCATGAGACCGAGCCGCACGCCGCGCTTTCAAAACTCGCGGAGACGGCATCGATAAAAACACTCGACCAGAAAATAAGAGTCCATATCTCACAACAGGGGAAACAGCGGCAATGACATCGAACGGAACAGGCGGAAAAAAGATAAAATTCGGCACGGACGGAATCAGAGGGGTGGCGAATCTGGAGTTGACCGCCGAGGTGGCGCTCACCGTCGGGCGCTGCGTCGCGCACTACATGTCGGTGTCGAAAAAAGGCTCGGCGCGCAGGGCGCTGGTCGGCAAAGACACGCGGGTTTCCGGCGACATGATAGAGACGGCGCTCGTGGCCGGAATAACGTCCGTCGGCGTGGACGCGTGGCGGATCGGCATCACGCCCACTCCCGCGCTCGCGCACATGACCCGCGCGCTCAACTGCGACTGCGGCATTATGATATCGGCCTCTCACAACCCGGTTGAGGACAACGGAATCAAAATATTCTCGGCGGACGGATACAAGCTTGAAGACGCGGACGAAGAGGCGATCGAGGCGCTGATACATGCCAACGGCGGCGGCATAAAGCCCGCCCCCGGCGCGGCGGTCGGCAGGTTCGTGGACAAAAGCAAGACTGCCGGAACTTACGTGGACTACCTGCGCAGGCTTCTGCGCGGCGTTTTCTTGGATGGAACGATAGTGGTCGACTGCGCGTGCGGGGCCGCCTCAAGATACGCCAAACGGGTGTTCAAGGACTGCGCCGAAGAAGTCGTGTTCATGAACTCGGACGAGGACGGGCTGAAAATAAACGTGGATTGCGGCTCGACCCGGCCGGAGATAATCGCCGCAAAGACTCGCGAGACCGGAGCCGCTCTCGGCTTCGCCTTCGACGGCGACGCCGACCGCGTCCTGTTCGTCGACGAGACCGGCGCGGTGGTGGACGGAGACCAGTTGATGCTGCTGTGCGCTCGCCGCATGAAGGCCGAAGGAAAACTCGCTGGCGACACAGTGGTGGCCACCGTCATGTCGAACATGGGCTTCGAGGCCGCGCTCAAAGATATCGGCGCGCGCATGCTGAGGACTCCGGTGGGGGACAAATTCGTGTTGCGCGAAATGCTCAAGGGCGGCTACAACATCGGCGGCGAACAGTCCGGGCATATCATCTTCCTCGATCACGCCACAACAGGCGACGGCCTGCTGTCCGCCGCTCAGGTCCTGCGCTGCGCCTGCGCTTCGAAACAACCTTTCTCTGAGCAGACTGCTATGAAACGCTCCGCACAATTCCTGAAAAACGTCAGGGTCCCCGACAGGGACGCCTTCTACCAGAGCAAAAACATACAAGACAAAGTGGCGGAAGTGGAAAAACGTCTCGGCGACAGCGGAAGGGTGGTTGTGCGGCCTTCGGGCACAGAGCCGCTCATCAGGGTCATGGTGGAGACATGGGACGCCGCCTCCGCC
This sequence comes from bacterium UBP15_UBA6099, assembly GCA_002435745.1. Taxonomy (GTDB): domain Bacteria; phylum UBP15; class UBA6099; order UBA6099; family UBA6099; genus UBA6099. The sequence goes on along the minus strand of DIWT01000013.1, from coordinate 7,002 downwards.
GAGTCTTTCACGGACGAGATAATCGACGCCGTCAAATCGGAATTCAATATACAATAACCCGGCATCAGGACATCCGGCGGCCCGGCGCGCTAGCGAAAAAAACAGCCCGCCCTCCATGCGCGGCTCCGTTTGTGATATCATGTTCCCGTTATGGCGAAAAAACACAGAGGACTTTCCCAGTCGTTCGAGATAGCGGCGATATCCGCCGGGTTCAGGCGCGTGGCCGGAGCGGACGAGGCTGGGCGCGGCCCGCTCGCCGGGCCTGTCGTGGCCGCCGCCGTCGTCATCTCGGACGGCTGCGTCGGAGTCGGAATACGGGACTCGAAAAAAATCGCCCCCAAACGGCGCGAGCGGATATATGAAATAATCGTCGAGAACGCCGCCGCGCGCTCGATAATCACTATCGGCGCTCCTGAAATCGACAGGATTAACATCTACCGGGCCGCGCTCTACGCCATGAAGCTCGCCGTCGAAGGCCTCTCGCCAGCGGCGGATTTCGCGTACATAGACGGCAACGCTAGGGTCGATATTGACATTGCGCAACGCGCGTTGGTCGGCGGCGACTCGCTCTGCTGCTCGGTGGCGGCGGCGTCGATTCTTGCGAAAGTGACCCGCGACCGCATGATGGTCGAGTACGACGAGATTTATCCCGGCTACGGATTCGCCCGCAACAAGGGGTACGGAACCGCCGAACACATGGAGGCGCTCCGCAGGCTGGGGCCGTGCCCCATCCATCGCCGCTCTTTCGCTCCGGTGAAGGAGGCTCTTGAGCGATGACGGAGCCTCAAGACCGCGCGCGCGACCCGCGAAAACCTCTCGGCGCCAAGGGCGAAAAACTTGCCGCCCGCGCTCTCAAAAAACAGGGCTTCATCATACTCGACGCGAACTGGTCGTGCGACATCGGCGAGCTTGACATCGTCGCCAGAAAAGGAGACCTGCTCGCGTTTGTGGAGGTAAAAACCCGCGCGAGCGGCCTCTACGGACCTCCACAACTCGCCGTCACTCCCGCGAAACAGAAGAGAATCGTCAGGCTCGCGAACGCCTACATGAAACACAAGAGGCTGACCGGGCTGCGCGGACGCTTCGACGTGGTCGCCGTCAGCCCGGACGAACGGGGCAGGTTGACCGCCGTTCACATGCCCGCCGCATTCATCGACGGGGAGTGACAGCCCCGCCGCCCTCTCCGCCACCGCGACTTAAAAACAAATCCATATAGGCTTATACTTTATGTGTAAGAGAGCGGGGACGCGGATGGGAACAGTTTATCCGGACAACGATGCGCTGTGCGACGCCGTAGCGTCGAGGAGGTCGTACCTCGGCATCCCGAAGTTCGACGCCGCTGTCATCGACGCTATGCGCCGAATAGACCGGAGTAAGTTCGCGCCGCCCGGAGAGCGCGACATCTACGCCGACGCGCCGATCCCGATCGGAGCGGGGCAGACATGCTCGCAGCCGAGCATGGTGGCGGCGATGGCGTCCATGCTCGAACTGGCTCCGGGCATGCGCGCTCTCGAAGTCGGCGCGGGCTGCGGATACAGCGCGGCGGTCGCCGCGTCTCTCATCTCTCCCGGCGGCGCTCTTTTCGCCGTCGAATTTCTTCCCGAACTGGCGGAGACCGCGCGCGCGAACCTCGCCGGCTTCAGCTTCGACGCTGAGGTCGAGGTGATAACCGGGGACGGGTCGCTGGGGCTTCCGTCCCGCGCTCCTTTCGACAGAATATACTTCGCGGCGGGCGCGGGATTCGGATTCGACGAATCGCCCCTGCTCGAACAGTTGAAACCCGGCGGCGTCCTGCTTTATCCTCAGTCGCGCGGCGACATGTTCTACGCGAAGAAAAACCCGGACGGCTCCCTCTCGCGCAGACAGGCGGGCGGCGTCGTTTTCGTGGAGCTGAAAGGCAATAACAGTGGCGGCTTTTGACAACGTCCGCGTCGGCGCGTCCGGCTTCAGCTTCAAGGACTGGCGCGGTCCTTTCTATCCGGAATCCGTCTCCGCCTCCCGGATGCTGGAATATTACTCCGGCTTCTTCGACGCGGTGGAGATTAATTCCTCATATTACAAGATGCCGTCGGCTCGGATGTTCGCCGGGATGGTCCGCGCCACGGACCCGGATTTCGGCTTCGTCGTCAAGCTTCACGCGTCTATGACCCACGGGCGCGACGGCTCGGCGTTCCCATTCGCCGATTTCTCAGAGGCTCTGCGCCCGCTCGAAAACAACGGCAGGCTCCTCGGCCTTCTGGCCCAGTTCCCGTACGAGTTCCGACGCTCGCAGGACAACCTTTCATACCTGCGCCTAGCGAGGAGCAGGCTGGAAAGATTTCCCTTTTTCGCCGAGTTCAGGCATGATTCATGGCTGGAGCCGGACACGTTCGAGGAACTCAGGGAGATGGGGGCCGGGTGGTGCTGCGTTGACGAACCGCAACTAAAGGGCCTGATGCCCCCGGTCGCCGAGGCCACCGCTCCCACAGCATACGTCCGATTCCACGGCCGCAACTCCGCCGACTGGTGGACTCCGCGCCCCGGCTCGGACAGGTATCTGTACGACTATTCCGAGCGGGAACTGCTCGAATGGGTCCCGAAGTTAGAGTCGCTTTCCTCGCGCTGTGAAAGCGTTCTGATGTTTTTCAACAACTGCCACTTCGGCAACGCGCCGAAGAACGCTATAGAAATGAAAAAACTGCTCGGACTCCCCGCCGCTAGAGCGCGCAGGGGCGGAGAGCTTGAATTCGATTGAGGGCTGTTTCCGCCGTGAGCCTGCTGGACAGATTCAGAGAAAACGATAGCGTGTCGCGCGCGCTGACAGAGGCGTCGAGAGGCTCCGGAGCCTCTGTCTCTCCGCTCGACGGCGTCGCGCTTCTGCTGTTCTGCGCGGCTCTGGCCGACGACTGCGGCGGCGATATTCTGACAGTCCTGCCGGACGAGGACTCGATTGCCCTGTTCGAGCGCGACATCTCCGGCCTGCTCGAACAATCCGGCCTCGACGGGCGCTGGAACATCGTCGCTTTTCCTGACTACGACGTGTGCGAGATAGACACCGCGCCGGACTCTCTGCGCCGCCGACGAGCGGCCCGCGTCAGGGCTTTGCGCGCCGTCTATTCCCCGCGCGCGGGCGGGGCGCGCCTGTGGATCGTCTCCACCGACGACGCGCTGAGACGGAAAACCATGCCCGCCGCGCGATTCGCCGAGTTGACGACCGTGTTGCGGGAAGGCGACTCGTGGCCGATGGAGGAGCTTGTCGGCGCGCTCGTCGCCGCCGGCTATCAGCGCCGCCGCTCCGTCGAGCGCGAGGGCGAGTTCTGCGTCAGAGGCGGCGTCATCGACATCGCTCCGGCTCAGGGCGACGCCCCGGTCAGGCTCGAAATGGCCGGCAACGCGATCGAGGAAATCCGCTCGCTCAACATCGAAACGCTCCGCTCCGGCGAACGGCTCCGCAAGGCGACCGCCTGCCCATGCCACGAGATGGAGCCTGCCGGCGAGGACGTCTCTTTCGACTCCCTCCGCCGCGACCACCGCTCCCTCGCCGAGCGCCGCGCATTCTTCGACGCCTCCATTCTCTATCCCGAAACTTTCGGATGCTCTTCAGGCCCCGTCAGCGCGGACGCCTTTTCAATCCTCATTCGGATTGACTCCCGGAGATGCGAGGAAGAGAAGCGGAGACGCCGCGAAGTCTCATCCGTATGGCTGCAACGCAACGAATTCTCGGACACTGAGGAAATGGTAGCCGGGTTCTACGCGCGCGACGGCGGGACGGACTCGCTTCCGTCGGTCTCCCTCGAACCCGCGGGCGCGCCCCCCGACGGATTGCGGCTGCCTATCAGCCCGCTACCCCCGTTGCCTATCAGCCTCTCTGAAATCGCAGGGCGCATCCGCGAAGAGTCCGCCCGCGCGGACGTCTTCGTCATCTCCAAATACAGGGACAGGCTCGAACGCTACCTCGAAGACGAGGGGATAACCTCGGCGACGGTAATGGGCGGCGACCTAAGAGGCGGTTTCTCCATCGCGGGCGAGATGTCCGCTTTCACTGACGCAGAAATGTTCAGGCGCGCGCCCGCCGCAAAAAAACGCTCCGCCCGTCCCTCCCGCCCCAAAGACCGCGCTCCCATCCTTGCCCCGGAAGACATTAAGGAGGGCGACTATGTCGTCCACGTAGACCACGGCATCGGCCTCTACGCCGGAATATGCAGGAGGCAGCTCGGCGACGGACACGGCAAGGATTTCTTCAGAATAAAATACGCGCGCGGCGACGAACTGTTCGTCCCCGTCGAACAAATCGGCCGCATCGAAAAATACGTCGGCGGCGAGGCCGCTCTCCCCCGCGTCTATCCTCTTCACTCCGGACGCTGGGAGGCCGTCAAGCGCAGGGTGCGCAAAAAAGTCGAGGAACTCGCCGCCCAACTGTTCCGCCTATATTCCGAACGCGAAAACGCCCCCGGCCACGTCTTCTCCGGCGACAACATTTTTATGCGCGAACTGGCAGCGTCGTTCCCTTTCGAGGAAACCGTCGATCAGCAACGCGCCATCGAGGAAGCTTTCAAGGATATGGAGCGCTCCGCTCCTATGGACAGGCTGGTTTACGGCGACGTCGGTTACGGCAAAACCGAGGTCGCGGTCCGCGCCGCGTTCAAAGCCGCTCTCGACAAAAAACAGGTGGCCGTCCTCGCACCCACCACCATCCTTGCCCACCAGCACGCCGAGACTTTCCGCGAGCGCCTCTCCCGATTCCCCGTCTCAGTCGAGGTCATATCCAGATTCAGGTCCGCCAAAGAGCAGAAAGACATCCTCAAGCGCCTCGCCGCCGGAGAAATCGACATCATCATCGGCACTCACAGGCTGCTGTCCAAGGATGTTCTTTTCAAGGACGCCGGGCTGCTGATAATCGACGAGGAGCAGCGCTTCGGCGTCAAACACAAAGAGGCGCTCAAAATGCTGAAAAGCAACGTTGACGCCCTCACCCTCACCGCCACGCCCATCCCGCGCACCCTCAACATGTCCATGATCGGATTGCGCGACATGAGCGTCATCGAGACCCCGCCCGAAGACCGCAAGGCCGCTCTCACTTTCGTCGAGGAATGGAACCGCGACTCACTCTATGTCGCCGTAGGACGCGAGCTGGCCCGCCGCGGCCAAGTTTACTTTGTGCACAACAACATCGAGACCATCTCCTCCGTCAAAGCCCTCCTCGACGAGATGTTCCCCGACGCGCGGACTGTCGTATGCCACGGCAAAATGCCCGAAAAACAAATAGAATCCACAATGATAAGCTTCTACAACAATGAGCACGACATCCTCGTCAGCACCACCATCATCGAAAACGGACTCGACATACCGAATGTCAACACGCTCGTCGTCAACGCCGCCGAAAACTTCGGGCTTTCCCAGATGTACCAGTTGCGGGGGCGCGTCGGCAGGTCGTACAAACAGGCATACGCTTACTTTTTCCACTCGCCAGCCGAGTCGCTGAGCGGCAAAGCCCGCGCCCGCCTCGACGCAATCCGCGAGTTCGCAGAACTCGGCTCCGGTTTCAGGCTCGCCATGAAAGACCTCGAACTTCGCGGCGCCGGCAGCCTCCTCGGCGGCGAACAACACGGCTTCATCACCGAGGTCGGCTTCAACCTATACTGCCAGATGCTCGCGGAAAGCGTCGACAGAATAAAGGGACTGCCCGCTCTGCGCTACTCTCCCGCAGAGGTCGAACTGGCCGCCGATTCGTTCATCCCTGAAGACTACGTCGAAGACCCAGCTCAACGCGCGGCCTTCTACAAAAAAATATCCGCCTGCTCCTCGGCGGACGCGCTCGACGAGGTCCTCGAAGAAATTGTGGAAAGCTGCGGCCCCGCTCCGGCTCCTCTCGCCAATTTCTTCGCTCAATCAAAAATCCGTATCATCGCCCCCGAAATCGGCGTGGACCGCGTGAAGACATACGCATCAGGGGGCCTTACGGACATCACTTTCCGCGACGACGCATCTTTCAAAAATTTCCGCGAGGCTCCTTATCCTTCGGATATGTCGATTGAGGTCGTCTATCTCCCCGACCGCGTCCGTCTCATGCACGAAAATTTCCGCCCGGCGCACGCAATCCGCGAGATTCTGAATTATATTGTCACTGTGAAACTCGCCGCAGACCAAGACAGGGAGCGACGCGAAGGACTCGCGGACTGACCGCCCGCCCGCGCTCCGACACGAAACAAATTCGGTTTTTCTTGTGAAAAAACCGGGCCGGCTCTTCGGAGGTTTTCAATGACGACTAAGAAACAAGCCCGAGAACAGACATCCGCCGCGCGCGACGCCCTCTCTCTCAGCGAACTCGCCGCCCTGAGCGACGCCGTCGAACGCCGCCTGTTCGAATTCCCCCCGTTCTCTCGCGCGACTTTCCCCATGTTCTTCGTGTCGTTCCGCAGCGAAATCCTAACAGAAGGCATGATCAAAAACTCTCTCTCCTCCGGCAAACGCGTCGCCATCCCCGTCACAAAAATAAAAGAGCGCGAGATGGTCCCCTCCGAACTCAAAGACTTCGACTCCGAACTGGCCGAAGGAGCTTACGGCGTCCCCGAACCCAAACCAGAATTCCTCCGCCCGGTTTCCCCTCTCGAACTCGACTTCGTGGCAATGCCCGGCCTCGCGTTCGACCGCTCAGGCAACCGCCTCGGTTACGGCGGCGGCTTTTACGACAGATTCGTCTCCCGCCTCCGCCCCGGCGTCCCGCTCGTCGCGATTGCTTTCTCTTTTCAGCTTCTTGACTCTGTGCCGACAGGCGAACACGACAGAAAAATCGACGCAATCGTCACAGAATCCGAAACCCTTGTCTTCAACCCCGCGATGACCGCGTAAATTGCGCTTGTCGCCCCGCAATCTTTTCCGCCCGCCGCTTTTCATGCCCCATGCCCGCGCGCAATGCGGCCTCATGCGTCAAAAAACAAAATTGAACCCGAATCCTTCAATAGGATTCGGGAGCGATTGTTCAGAGCGGATGAAATGCTAGGCGCAAGGCGCATTTTTGCAGTG
>DIWT01000002.1 GCA_002435745.1 bacterium UBP15_UBA6099 | reverse complement strand
AGGTCGCTTGATTGAACAGCATTGGGTAATTATGGTAGAATGTTTAGACATGTAATCTAGCGATTGAATTGAAGCAACTGGAAGTTTTGTTTTATTTCTGTTTGAAGAAGGACGGCGGCTGTTGAAAGATATAGTTGCTGGTATTTTGCATTAATGCACAGGCGATCGCATTCAAGAAAGCGAATGATATTATGAAAAAAACCACAACGAAAACGAGCAAAGAAACAGGATGGATGGACGATGGAAAAGGAACGCGCAGCCCTTTTTTTATGACTAGGGCCAGAGCCGCGGTTTTAATATTAATCGTGCTTGCCACCGCAATAGCGCTCGGATTTCTCGGAGTCAGGAAAGCGGATAAAAGACACCGGGAGACGCTGCTTGTGCAGACTCGGCTGGCGGCAGGCGCAGTTGACATTGAAGCTGTCGCCGGATTGACCGGGACAGCCGCGGATGTCGAATCGCCCGACTATGCCCGCCTGAAAGAACAGATGAAATCCATCCGCGCCGCCACGTTGAGATGCCGGTTCGTTTATCTTATGCGTTTGAACGAAGCCGGAGAAATTGTTTTCCTTGTGGATTCCGAGTCTGCGGATTCCCCGGATTATTCGCCCCCCGGACAGATTTACACCGAAGCCTCGGAGGGGTTCCTCGGTGTTTTCAATGATGGCGTTCCTGTCGTGGAAGGCCCGGTTAAAGACAGATGGGGGGCATGGATAAGCGGGCTTGTTCCGCTAGTCGACCCGGAAACCGGAAAAATCGCGGCTGTGTTCGGCATGGATGTCGAGGCGTTGGAGTGGAAAAGAGAGCTTGAGGAAGAGAGCGCTTTCTTTACGGCCGTCTGTCTGGTGGCTCTGGCATTTGTCGCCGCGATGTCGATATTGCAGGCGCAGTCTAACCGGGCGAGCCAGCGAATAGCGGAGTCGAAAAAGAAATATGAAACGCTGTTCGCGGAGATGCTGGACGGGCTTGCCGTTCATGAGATTATCCTCAACGATGCCAGAGAGCCTATAGACTACGCGTTTCTTGCGGTTAATCCCGCGTTCGAGAGGCAGACCGGGCTGAAAGGAACTGACATAATCGGAAAAACGGCTCTTGAGGTTCTGCCCGGACTGGAGCCGATGTGGATTCAAGCTTACGGGCATGTCGCAATGACTGGCGAGCCTACGCATTTCGCCCATTTCTCAGGGGACCTTGAAAAACATTATGAAGTGACCGCTTTCAGAAACGCTCCCGGCCAATTCACCACAATTTTTCAGGACATAACTGAAAACAAGATTGCGGAACAAGCGCTCCGCGAGAGCGAAGAATTGCTTAACGCCGCGCAAAAACTAAGCAAGGTGGGTGGCTGGGAGTGGGATGTGCGTTCTCAGACAATGAAGTGGACTGAAGAAACTTACCGTATACATGATTTTAATCTGGAAGATGTCGAGACGGATTCGTCGGAACTCATTGAAATAAGCCTGAAGTGTTACAGCAAGGAAGCTTCCGAGACAGTCGGGACCGCATTCAAAGCGTGCGTCGAGCGGGGAGAGCCTTACGACCTTGAAGTTCCGTTCACTAACGCGAAGGGCCGCGCCATGTGGGTCCGCACCAGTGGAAACGCCATCTTCGAAAATGGCGAAGTCGTCAAAATCGTCGGAAACATCATGGATATAACCGAACTCAAGGCGGCGCGCGATTCGCTTCTGGAAAGAGAATATTTCATCACGACCGTTCTGGACAATCTCCCTATCGGCATCGCTGTGAACTCCGTGTTTCCGGAGGTGCGGTTTGAATATATAAACGATCACTTCGCTAAACACTACAGAATAAAAAAAGAAGACCTGACGTCGCCCGACGTTTTCTGGGAAGCCGTGTATCGCGACGAGTCATTTAGAGAAGACCTCAAGAAAAGAGTAATTGAGGATTGCCTGAGCGGCGACCCATCCCGGATGATTTGGGAGGCTATTCCGATCAAGCGCGAGGGAGAGGAAACGACACACATTTCCGCGAGGAACGTCCAGATTCCCGAACGGAACATGATGATATCGATGGTGTGGGACGTTACCGAGAGAAAGATATCGGAGGACGCGTTGCGGCACGCCGAAGAGCAGCTTAAGCAGTCTCAGAAGATGGAGGCGGTCGGAAGGCTCGCGGGAGGAATAGCGCACGATTTCAACAACATGTTGACGGTTATAAACAACTACGCGGAAATGATGATTGAAGAATTGCCGGACGGCTCTGCGCTGAAGGAATCAGCCGGGGAGATATTGAGCGCCGGAACCCGGTCCGCAGAACTGACAAGGCAACTGCTGGCGTTCAGCCGCAAACAGCCTCTCGAGATGGAATGCCTGAATCTGAACATCATAGTGTCGGGCATAGAACCTATGCTGCGCCGAATAGTAGGCGAGGACGTCAAATTGCGGACGCATCCGGCGCGCGGGTTGGGCAACGCGATGGCTGATCCCAGACAGATGGAACAGGTGGTTCTTAATCTGGTTGTCAACGCGCGCGACGCGATGCCGGGCGGCGGATACCTTACCATAGAGACGGCGAATGTCGAGCTTGACGAGAATTACGCCGAACTTCATCCCGAAGTGGAGACCGGCCCTTACGTCATGCTTTCCGTGTCGGACACCGGGTGCGGCATCGCCGAGGCGGACAAGGAGCGCCTGTTCGAGCCGTTTTTCACCACGAAGGAAAAGGGGAAAGGCACCGGGCTGGGATTAGCCACCGTGTACGGCATCGTAAAACAAAGCGGCGGGCACATTTTCGTATACAGCGAACCGGAGCAAGGAACCACATTCAAGATTTATCTCTCCAGAACGCAGACGTCTCAAGACGAAGAGAAACCCGCCCGAAAACCCTCCGTCCGACACGCCGGCGGCAAAGAACGCGTCCTCGTCGTCGAAGACGAGCCGGGCGTGCTTAAACTGGTCATCAGGGTCCTCGAATCCGGCGGATACTCTGCGGTCAGCGCCGCCAGCGCGGACGATGCTATAAGCATCTGCGAGGCAGCCGACGACCCGGTGGACCTTCTTGTCACGGATGTCGTCATGCCGGACGTTAACGGACGCGAACTCGCCGAACGCATTCGCAAATTGCGCCCGAACATAAAAGTCTTGTACATGTCCGGATACACGGAGAACGCCATCGTTCATCACGGAATACTTGATAAAGGCATTAACTTCATTTCAAAACCGTTCAACGTCGAGGATTTCTCCCGCAAAGTCAGAGACGTATTAGACGGCTGACGGCAAGTTGCAGAGAATATGCCGCGAAACCGTCCGCCGCGCGCAACCCGCCGACTCCAAGCCGCGTTTCCATATTCAACACCAGATGGGTTTTCACAGGAGCGCATCAAGGCGTCCTGCAGGGGTTGACGAACATTGGTGGCGGGATGTTCGGAGCGCCGTTCCACAAATAGCATTGCGTATTGATCCCGAAATCGGAGACAGACAGCAGGAGAAGTCTGGCCGGGAGAAACGCCGGAGCGGGTTTGAATTCCTTGAAAGAAATCTCTTTCTCTTTTACTTTAATCGTGAAATCCAACTGATCGCAGCCTGAGCCGCCTTCGCATCGGACTATGTGTTCGGAAGGTCCGACTATTTCAGATCTTATCGGAATCCACTCGGGATCGAGAGCGACGCGGTAAGTGTCGGGAATTATATTCTCGAAGTAGAAGTATCCGGAGTTGTCAGTGAACGCGTAAGCGATATCGCCCTCCCCGGTTCCGAGGACGACGCGAAGGTTTTCGGGAGAAACGCCGGAGGCTCGCGCGAAGTAGCTGTCGGCTTTCACCGACACGCGCCCGCTGACAGAATAAACAGGAAGCATGGCCATGTCCGCGCGGATGCGGGAGTTGTACGACACTTTGATCGTTCCGACGCTCGAGGGGGACGGCGACAGTCTGACGGAGTGGGTTTCCGGAGCGACGCGCAGTTCGTATCTGCCCGGAACGAGAGCGGATATCTCATATCGGCCCTCGGAGTCGGTTGTCGCGCGATCCGTCCCGCATACGACCTCCAACCCTCTCAATAGCCTCTCGTCCCCGTCGAAGACGCCGTTTCCGTTCAGGTCTTCAAACGCCACTCCGTACACCGCTCCGTACTTCTTATATGGAATGCTTATTTTGAAATCTTTCGTGTATTTTAGGAAGAAGAAATTTTCGGCGACGCCTCTGGAATTCATGGCGTTATACGCAAGATCGATATATGCGTCCGACGCGAGCTTGGAATTAAATCCAAATGAAAAACGAGTTGTTTTTATCGGGATGGAATCGAATGAGTCCTCTACCGTTCCGCTTCTCCACGACGCCTGAAGCGTGTTTTTCTTGTTCGGAAAAAGATAAGTCGCGTTGAAAGAAAAAGCTTGTTCGCTGCTGAACGCCGGTATGCCGCCGCCCCTTCCGGAAGTCTTATTGATTTCAGCGGCGATTCTTGTGGATTTGTTTTTGTATCCCGCGCTGAATGCGAACTTGCCATATCCGCCTTTTTCGCCCATGAAGCCGCGAGCGCCTGAGTCGAGGCCGAGAGCCAGATCAAAAGGTTTCATGTTTTTTGAGAAACTCAACCTCAAGAAGTCTTCCGACAGAGGCGCGGAGAGAAGCGCGTTGTCGGGTCTTGCTATGTCGCGCCTTCTTCTGTTGACGGAAAAGCGAGCGCTAATTCCGCCGGGCGCCGAGCGGGAAAAGCCCGCTGAAAAAGTTTCGTGATCGTATCCGGGTCGCGCGGCGTCCATCGGATCAAGAGACAGCGCGCGGAAGCTGGTTCCTTTTCTGTAGTCGGCGGACACGCGCCCGCCAGACCCTATTTTCCATTCGCCCCTGAGTCCGACTTCCTTCGTCGGGCCGTTCGACTGGAAATCCCTGTCTCCCGTCTGTCCGAACGCTTTGATTTTCATTTTGCCGTTTCTATACTCGCCCTCAAATCCCGCGACCGAGCCTGAAGCTGACGCTCCGGCTTCGTTCTCTATCGTTGTCGCGGCCAACTCTGTTTTAACCGCGATGTTGTCGCCGTCGGAGTAATCGACCGTAAGCGAGTCGGCCGTCATGCGGGACACTCCGGGCGACGGGTTTTCATTCCACAGCCTTCCGACGCCGATTGAGACGCCTCCCGGCGCGCTTCTGTTCCATTTAACGAACCTGACATCGCCCGATCCGCCCCCGGAACCTACCCGTATCTCGTTCGAGCCAAAAGCGCGAGACGCTATCCAACCCTCTCGGAACTCTCTGCTCCGCGTCCGCTTCGAAAACTGCATTCGCTGGTTGCCGAGCGAAAGCTTGGAGTCGCCGTACCTGAACTCATGCGTCTGCCTCTTCACTCTCATGCTTTCGGATTCCGACCTTTGCATCCCGATATCCGTTCTCATCGCGAAATCTCCTTCTTCGAAACCGGGTATGGTCAATTGGACGGACGTCGAACCGCGCGCGCCGGAACGCATCAAATGTCCCACGGCGAGCCTTACATCCACGCTCTTGCGCTCGACGATTTTTACGCTTTTCGTCTCCCTTGCGATATTGGCGAATAAAGTGGTTTCCGCCACAGGCGAACCGTCTTTGGACAGCTTCAGAGTCAGAGAAGCGCCGTTCGCGGCGTCGCCTGAAATGGTAGCGTTGAAAACGCTCTCGACTGTTTCTCCGGGAGCGATATCGATGGACCTCTTTCTGCCGTGCGCCGTCACTCCGGCTCCGGGATGCGCGGACAGTTCAAAGGTCTCCGAATCGCCCCCGCAGTTTCTAATTTTCACGGACACTTTTGATACGTTGGCGTTGGCGAAGAGCATCTCTGCCGGAGGCTCGACAAACTCGGCGCACACCGGATTGTCCACGGAAAGTTCCACCCTCGCAGAGCCGGAGATTGCGGGGTTCGAAGAATCTGACAATGTGACGACAATCGGAATAACCTGCCCGGCGGAGACGTTCGCGGCGATCATGACCGTCGCGGCGAAAGATTCCGAAAAGCCGGGGGAGAGGAAAACGCCCGACGGAGCGCCCACGACAGCCGCGCCGTTCCCGGCTTCGAGCGATATCGAGAAGTCGCGCGCGCTGCCCTCGTTCAGGATTGCTGTAAAGCCGACCGTCGCGAATTCCAAAGATTTGACTTTTCTTGTCGCGGCGTCCATCGGAGAGACGACAAAGGAGGCCGCCGACGCCGACGCGGCGGCGAGGACTATCAGCAGGAGGGTTGTCGCGGATGTTGTTTTCAGAAGGCGCTTGATCACTGTTTCATCACGCCTTTCCGTTCAGTCCGATGTCAGGGTGAAGACTAGAACGATGCCATAGGAGTCGGCGCGGTCGCCCCAACCCGCCAACAGCTTCAAATCGATGTCAACGTAATCAGATCCCGCGCCGGAGGCCGCAGGCTCGTCGTATTGCGTTAGAGCAATATAAGGCTCCGGGCCGTCCACCCGCCAGAGTAGGTCTTCACATGATTTCTGAGCGAAAACCGAAGTGAATTCCGCCGTGTCCGCCCTTACGGAAAGCGTCCATCCCGCGTTTTCGTCGTCCGTTATCAACGCTCGCACAGCGTAAACGCCGTCCGATGCGCCGGCTTCGACGAAACCCGCGTAGAGGTCTTCTTTCGTTAGCGAGCCGAACCCTACCGAGCCTGACTCTAATTCCACCCGGAAGTCCGCCCTGCCCGCGCCGGCAAACATGGCGCAGAGGGCTATTGTCAGTGACATAATAAATCGAATTTGATTTGGTTTTATCATCTCATTATCCTCATGGCGCTTCCGGCTTTTCGCCGGTCGTATGAGTGACCGCGGGAGCGCTCAACCCGCATTCCGGTCGTTATTTCCGGTCGATTTCATATCCCGTCGGAGCCGTGGTCGGAATATTTTTAGAAGTGAAGGAGGTTTGTCCGGCGACAAGCTTCTCCCCGCCGTAATCCATTATCACAAGAGCGACATATTCGTCCGGAGCGAGCCGGGCTTCAATCGGCACGGTCACTATTCTCTCCCGGCCGGGAATGACATATTTTTTTTCGTAAGACACGGACGCCGTATGTATTGTTTTGCCTGCCAGCGTTCTCACCTCAAGCACGCCGTGCGGAGTCAGCAGAGTGTTGCCCGTGTTGAGGAACCCGATGTTCGCGATCAGCGGAAAGTCCTTGAATTCGCTTTGCGCGTCCGGACGAGAGACCGTCAGAGACGAAAGTTCGCCCCGCGCCGCGATGCCGGATTTTACGTTGATAAAAACCCTGACGCCGTATCTCATATTAGTCGTTATCGCGGCCTTCAAACCGCTGTCTTCCGGCGAGGGTTTCTGCGGAGTCGGCATTCCTTCCACCATGATGAAAGTCCAGTAAAGCCCGGAAGCGTCTTGAGGGACGGAGAAGGAAATTCTTGCTTCCGCTTTTTCCCCGGCGGGAACGTTGAATTGAGATTGGCTCAGAGTTATCCACCCTCCGCATGAGCGGTCGACTTCGCCCGACTCATGATAAACGTCTTTTCCCGACGGCTGTTTGTCCCAGTCCTGAATATAGACGCGTCCCATTTGAAGCTCGCCGGCCCCTGTGTTGTCTATGACAATCGACGCGGTGTATGACGCGCCCGGCGCGGCGTTCAGTTCGATCTTCATCGGCAGAACGGAGAACGCCGCAGAGGGAGCCGCGTTCAAAGCGGCAAACATGTTCGCCGCTATAGCCGCTATAGCCGCTTTTTTCAGATTGTTCATCAGTCTCATCTCGTTATCCTCTCATTTCTTCTATTGTTTCCGGTCGTAGCGCATCGCGCATGGCGCCGGATGCTTCTTTCTTTGCCGCTGACACTCCGCGTCAGTCTGTGGTCGCGGTGAAAGTAAGGTTAGCGGTGTAAGTTCCAGCTACATCTAGCGCTGGATCGAGCATCAGCTTGTACCGAATGGCGTCCAGCATTATCCCTACGCCCGGAAAGCCGAGACCGACTCCCGAAGAGACAAGCTCGACGGGAAGCGTCGCGTCGCCCGCGTCTAAATTGAAGTAACTTACTCCTGAGTCTATGCTGATGCCGAGGTCGCCGAGCGACTTCGTCGCGTTTCCTGTGCCGCCGAAGTAATCCCCCACGGAAGTCGATGACACCTGCAATCTCCAGCTTTCAGTAGCGTCGACCGACATAACGCCTGTCGTGATCCATTCCACTTCACCGGCTGCTAAATCCGAGAAAGAGACATCGGCTAGAACCGGGGTCTCTACGTCGCCGGACACTATATTGATCAAAATCATGTTCCTTATCGTGAAGCTCATGTCCGCAGTCTGGTCGTCCGTCGCCGCGACGGCGGCTAGCGGGCTGAGAATCAGCCCCGCCACGATTGCCATCAACTTTTTTTTCAGTTTCATTTCACTATCCTCCAGATTGTTTTCCTTCTTGTCGGCTTTGATTCCAAATTCCTCTTTATTGAATCTTAGGGACTGCCGGCCGGGCGGGCGGTCTGGTTCGCGCAGCCCGCCCGGTTGTTAAAGAAAGATGGAACTAAACTTCCCTCTTCCTTTGACTCGCAGCCATCAGTTTGTGGTCGCTGTGAAAGTCAGATTCGCCGTGTAGGTTCCCGCCACATCGAGAACCGGGTTCAGCCAAAGCTTGTATCGGATGGCGTCCAACATGATTCCGCCGCCCGGCACGCCGAGGCCTACGCCTGAAGCTATCAGCTCGACGGGTGTCGTCGCGTCAACCGCGTCCAAGCCCACGTAGGTTGTGCCTGAATCGATGCTGACATTTAGATCGCTGAGGGCTTTTGTCGCGTTGCCCGTGCCTCCGAAGTAGTCGGCCACTGACGTCGAGGCCACTTCCAGTTTCCAGTTCTCCGTGGCGTCCACTGAAAGAACGCCTGTCGTGATCCATTCCACTTCTCCGTTCGCTAGGTCCACAAAAGAAACATCCGCAAGAGCGGGAACCGCAACATCGCCTGAATCGATGTTGAGAACGACAATGGGCTGGATATTGAAACTGATATCCGCCGTTTGGTCGTCTGACGCGGCGAAGGCGGCGAGCGGGCTGATCATCAATCCCGCGGCGATTGATAAGAATGCTTTTTTCATTTTCACTTGTCTTTCCTCCGTATAGGTTTTAGGGCCGTTTAGCGCGGCCAATTTTTTTCCAGAACGCTCGCGCGTTCTTCATGGATTGCTTCTTCCGCTTCCGAGGCTGTTTGTTCGCGCCGCCTCTACGAAAGTCGGCTTCGATCCGTTTGCGCGGACCGCATGGTATTTTTCCTGATTCCGTTGCGGCGCTCTGCGGTCATCTGCGCCGTTTGTCTATTTATCTCCTCCCTTCGTTTTTTCTCGTCTCGTTTTCTCTCGCGCTAAGGTTTAGAGCAAAGAACATGCCAAAGCCCCGGACCATCGCCGCTGAATCGCAATATTCGCTTTGTTTGTGCCATTTATTTTGTCGCCGCTTTTGGTCACAAAAATATCGGTTGGCTTTAGAGTAACCCTCGCAAAACAATGTAAAATCGTAATTACATCCATCCCGGTCCTTCGTTCAAAATAAAGCGGCGCATTTCAACGCGGCCCGCATTCTCCGAAGCGAGCCGCCGTGTAAATAGAGATAGTTCATTTAATAATGAAGGGACGGCTGTCATTGCGGTCTTGACGGCGATTTGCGGAGCGGCAACCTATGCGAAGAATTAAACAAAAGCTCCCATTAACTATTTGGCAAATAAGCATCATGCGCAAAGGAAAAAGCTTTGATGCGCATGGCACACTTGGCAGCGGGTAGAATCATCTAATAACATGCATATGCGGCCGCCTCGCCATGCAATCGCCTTTGTAATGAATGATAGAAATAAGAATAGCTGTGATTCCTTTGCCATGCGAGCATCCATTTATGGTTTGTCACAATAAAAAAAGGGCGGATTCGCTGCAACCCGCCAAGATGGCGTTAGACGCCAAGAGGAAATGAGGATAAGAGGCGTTTTCAGGCGCCGCCCGAACACAGCGGCGGCGCGGCTATTCGTTTCGGCCTGCGGCGCGTCACCGCGTCGCGATGGAGCGAGCGCCCGTGAAAGCGGCAAGCAGCATCGCTAGAAGGATCAAGCCCAACGGAGCCGACACCACCGCCACAATGTCTTTGAGCGCGTTAAAATCAACGCTCGGCGGCATTGATGACGCTCCGGCGGCATGCGCCGTTCCGATCGCTATTTCGTTGAACAGCGGAGACGCGACAACCGGCGTGACGACCGCATACGCGGCAAGCGCCATGAACGGTATCATCGTTATCGCTATCAGTCTCCGGACTCTCCGGTTCCTTGAGATTGTCTTGAGTGAATGCCTTTTGTGTTTCTTTTTTCTCGCCATGCTTCTTTCGTTGCATGTCACCGCTTTGCATTTCAGCGTCCACGATTCGGTTGTCCTGATCATATTCATTCCCTCGACATCGTTTGTTTTCCACGCCGTCATAAAATGCAATAATCGTGCCAATGGATATTCAGACGGCAAATGTATTTGAGACGCGCCAATTATCGTTGATAATTATCGGTTTTTTATTTTTCAGGCTGAAAAGCGCGACGTTTTCTTCAGAGCGACGAAAGTAAAAATAACGGCGCTCTTGTCGCTACATGTAAATGAAGGAATACATCGGAGCGGCGCATTTTCTGCAAATCCAGTCAGGATTCGACGGCTCTATCGACAAATCCGAAATCGCGCTTGTTTTTTGATTAGACTTGTTTTTATACATGTTATTAGATGATTCTCCCCGCTGCCAAGTGTGCCATGCGCAAAGTTTTTTCCTTTGCGCATGATGCTATTTATATTCATAACTAATGGGTGGTTTCATCTAACAAAACGTATAGATAACAGCATTTATAGCGCGACACAAAAGCGCTTCGAAGCGGCTACCGGCCGCTTAAGGCATGGTTTATCGCGGCGCCGAGTTCGGAGATTGTGAATGGCTTCTGGACAAATCCTGCCGCGCCCTCTTTCATAATCGCCCCGGCTTGCCCGTTCACGCTGTACCCCGAAGCGAGAATGACTTTGACGTCCGGGTTTAGAGCTTTCAGTTCCCTGAACACGTCCGCTCCGTCCATTCCGGGCATTATGATGTCCAGAACGACAAGATCGATCTGGTCTTTCAACCGTTTGAACGCTTTTAGGGCGTCCGGGCCGTTGGAAGCGGCGACAACGTCAAACCCGAATTTTCGGAGTATCCTCTCTGCTACGCTGAGCGCGGGCTTCTCGTCGTCCACCACCATGATAGTTCCTGTTCTTTGAAAAAGATGCTCGTCTTCCTTGAGTTGCGTTTCGGCGGTCTCGGACTCGTCGACGGGAAGATAGACGCTGAATGAGGTTCCGACTCCCACTTCTGAAGACACCTCAATGAATCCGCCGTGGTTCTTGATAATGCCGTATGTTATGGCCAGACCAAGCCCTGTTCCTTTATCGCGCGGCTTTGTGGTAAAAAACGGCTCAAAAATCCTTTCCGTCACTTCGGGAGGCATTCCCGTCCCGGTGTCCGAAACCTTGATGACGCAGTATCTGCCGGGGGCTGTTTCAGCGGTAATCCCCGCCGCTTCGTCTATGTCTCTTTCGCCGAGCTCGATGACTATTTGTCCGCCGTCCGGCATGGCGGCCGCGGCGTTGTTGCATATATTAAGAAGGGCTTGATGCATCTGGTTGACGTCCATCATAACGACGCTGTCTTTAACCTCGAATCTGGCGAGCACGCTGATTTTTTTCGGGATGCTTCTTTTCAGAAGTTTTGCGACATCCTCTATGACTGTTTTGACGGACAGCGGCTGAGGATTGATTTTTTCCCTCCGGGCAAATGTGAGCAGTTTCATCGTAAGTTCCCGCGCGCGGACGGAAGCCGTCATAATCTCTTTGAATTCGAGCCGTCCGGGAGCGCTTTCTTTCAAATCCTCCAGAGCGAGTTGAGCGTTGCCCATTATGATGGCGAGCTGGTTGTTAAAATCGTGCGCCATGCCCCCGGCCATCTGGCCGATGGACTCCATCTTCTGGGAAAAGAACAGTTGTTCTCTGAACGAGTCTCTTTCGCTCTCCACCTTGTGCCGTTCGATAATGTTCGCGATTATGTCCGCGAACAATTGGAGTATGCTTTCCGTTTTTTTCGATTGCTTCGTGCCTGCTTTCACGTAGAGATTTAGAACGCCGAGCGTTTTTCTGCCAGATATCACCGGGACGCAGTAATGCCCGTGGTCCGCAGAGCCGGGAGGCAGTTCCCTGTGAGATTCATTCAGATTGGAAACGAACTGAATGGCGCCGGTCTGCGCGGCGCGTCCGCAAAAACAATTTCCGAATTCCACGATTCCGCACATCTGCCTCACCGCAGGGTCCATCCCGACGTCGGCGACCATCGTCAGAGTCGATTTCTCCGTGTCCGCGAGAAACACCGAGCCCGCCGGCTCAACTCCGAGCCAATCCACGGAGACTATTTCGTGAAGCGCGTACTTGAGAGCTTTTTCGAGCGGAACTCCCATCAACTGTATCTGCAGTATAGCGTTTATCACCGTCTGCACCCTGTACTGTTCCTCCACCCCCTGCCGGGCGTTCTTCAGTTCGGTTATATCCTCGCCGATCGACTGAAACGCCATGATTCCGCCGTCGGCGTCGAACACCTCCGCAGTGTCCGTCCATCTCTGCCAAGACGCTGTTCCATCAGGCTTTGCAACCTTGTGTTCGTAAGTGAGCGTGGGGTTGTTCTTGCTCATCGATGCGATGTTTCTGAACACCGCCTCCCTCTCGGATTCGGGGATGAAGTCGATGAAGCGTTTGCCGACAAGGTTCTGCGGCTCGAGTCCGAAAAATCGGCAATAGGCTTCATTTACGAAAGTGAGCGTGGTGTCCGGGAGCCACCTGCACATCATGAATGTGGAGTTTTCAACAAGCAGCCTGTACTTTTCCTCGCTCTTATGCAGAGCCTTCTCGGCCTCGATGCGGTTCGTGATGTCCAGATGAGTTCCCACGACCCGGATGGGATTTCCGCTCTCGTCTCTTTCCACTACGCAACCCCGGTCGTACACGAATATCCATCTGCCTGATTTGTGCCGCGCCCTGTGCACGACCTCGTAGATCGGCGTTTTGCCCGCTATGTGTTCGGCGAGCTTTTCGTTCACCATTTCCATGTCGTCCGGGTGAGTCAGCCTGCTCCATGTTTCCGTGTTGGCCTCGAGTTCCTCAAGCGTGTAGCCAAGTAGTTTCGCCCAGAGGTCGTTGAACTTCACTTCGTTGGTGCGGACGTTCCAGTCCCATGTGCCGAGGCCCGCCCCTTCTATGGCAAGTTGCAACTGTTGCCGGCTCTCAATAAGGGAGTCGCTTGTTTTTTTCCTGTCTAAAGCGCCTTTTATGATGGCGGAAGCCATGATAATGGCGGAAAAATCGTCGTCGTCCCACTCGCGGCGGTCATTGTGGTCGCCGACCCCCAAGGCTCCGGTCAAAGACTCCCCGGTGAACATCGGCATCAACGCGAACGCCTTCATTCCTATCTCGCGGACCAGCCTGTTTTCCCCTGCGGCGTCTTCGGGGAGGTCCGATGGGGATTTCACGTCCACAAGCTCTCCGTTCCTCAGCCGGTTTATCGTCCACTTGCAGTCATCCAGAGAAATCGAGCGGGCGGCTTTACGGATCGGAGCCATGTCTCCGCCTATCCACTCATGCGTCACTCCGGGAGAAACGCCGTCAAACGTTCTCACAACGAACATCCTGCTTACTCCCAAGAATTCTCCTATGTCGGAAAGGGCGGAGTTAACCGCTTCATCCGTGTCCATAACTCCGAGAAATCTTGCCGAGAGCATTGAAAGGGTCTGTTCGAGGCGCATACGGCGCGCGAGCGTCCTTTCCGCCGCTTTTCTTCTGGAAATATCCCGAGCCGCAGACAGCGCCGCTCCGCGCCCGCCATATTGAATCATGCGGGTGTTCACTTCCATCGGAGCTTTCTCGCCGTTTTTGCATGCCAGCAATGTTTCGTAGACGCTTCCTTCGCGATTCGCTTCCTGTCCGGAAAAAAGCTCCTCGATTCCGACTCCGAAGATTTCTTCCATGGACGTTCCAAGAAGTTCCTCTCTTGCGTATCCCAGCTTGCGGCAAGCCGCGTCGTTCGCTTCCAGCGCGCGCCCGGACAAGTCATGGATGAAAATCGGGTCTCCCGAACTGTTGAAAAGCGTCTGGTATTTTTCGATGCTTTCCGCGAGCGCGCGCCTTGTGAGCGTTTCTTTGAGAGCCACTCCCAGACTCGCGGCTATCTGTTCGAGGAACTCCATTGAATCTCCGGAGATGCTGTCTTCGCCCCGGTCGCACATTTGAAGAAGTCCGATCGTTTCCTCTCCTGAGCGTAGAGGGACAAGGACGACAGTATGATATCCTTCCTCTACGCATCTGCGTCTGAGCCTCGCGCCTTCGCCGAACGCCGCCGCCGCCTGCGCGCAGTCCGAAGCTTTTCCCACCCTGAAGCTTCCCGCGGGCGTGAAAAACCTTGAGTCCAACCCTGCGGCTCCCGAAATGACTTTTCCGCAAACGCATTCCAGAATCGGTTTCCCAGTTTCATTCAGAAGGGTTTCTCCGATTTCGTCCAGAGCTAACAGGCTGTTTTGAGATTGTATGAAATCTTCCGAAAAGCCGTCCTGAACCAGATACGGATAATCCTCCCCCTCGCACATCCTTACAGCCGCCGATTCTATGCCGAAATGTTCTTTCAGCATGAACAGTATCTTTTTAACGGCCGCGACGCCGTCTTCGGAGACGCGGTTCAATTCATAGAGTATCTTTGAAAATATGGATATCCTGTCCCAAGCCTGCTTTCTTTCGGTCACGTCTCTGATGGAAGCCAGAAATGCGAAACTGTTTTCCCACTCGACAGGCTCGAACTTCATTTCCACTCGCTTGACGGAGCCGTCCGGACGGCGGATATCCGCGAAGCGAGGCTCCATATCGTCCGAAATTTCATCTATCGCGCTGTTGATAAGTTCGTCATGGTTTCTGCCGAACAAAGCCACCGCCGCCGGGTTTGCGAATTTCACCGTTCCTTTCGAATCCAGCGCCAGCATCGCGTCTGAATTGCGGGTTATCAGGTTTCTGAAACGGGCCTCGCTCACTTGGAGGTCCATTTTGCTGCGAATCAGGTCCCAGCGCAATTTCTGCCGCTCGATCGAGCGCATGAGCGCGCCAGATAGAAACTCGGGGGTCAGATTATCGATAGAAAGACAGTCCTGCGCGCCGCTCTTAATGGCTTTCGCCGCGAGTTCCGCGTCGCACTCGGCAGAAAGCGCTATAACGGGCAGCGACGGGTCCCTTTCTATTAACTCCCTTATCCCTTCCAAACCTTCTTCCATCGCGTCCAAAACAAGAAGCGCGGCGTCAAATTTCGATTTCACCGTCATCTTCGCCGCCTCGCCCGCGGAACCGGCGGTTTCCAAGTTAAACAACTCGGCCTTTCCCGCGCCGTCAAGCATATCGACTACTCGCTCGGCCAAACCCGACCCGTTGTCCGCCAGCAATATCTTCGACGCCCCGTTCTCCATCTTATCCCTCCGCGCCCCTAGTTTTCAGATGTCGATTCTATTTGAATCCGAATACGCCGTCGCCATCTTTATGCGCTTTCTCAATAACCGGATTGCTCTACACATTTTACACTGAGAGCCGCCGTAAATATTGTCTGTCGTGAAAATCATTATTCCGGACGACCTTTCACGCTTTTTCAACCTGCTTGATGCTCCGCGTCGCCATATCCCTTAAAGTTTGATTCACACACAAAAACAACAAATCTTATGCCAAACGCATATCGCGCAACGCTGAATTTGAAAAGCGCTATTTTAATCTTGATATTGTTTTTCTGAATGAGAACACACATATTCTATAATTAACAAATCATGTATGATTCTAGTTACAGTGTAAACAGGCTACGCCTGTAATCCCGCTGATGAAAAAAAGTAACCCTGTCCATGCGCTTTTACACCGCCGCGCGCATTGCCGGTGAAAAGAAAAAATAAATAGAGCTTATATAAAAACATTTTTTCCGTCGGCGGCCCCCGAATGACGAATGGCATGCGGATTGCTTTATTGTTGCGTGCGTATCTTTAGGCAAAGCCATGAATTTCAACGAAAGGACGCCGCCGAACATGCCCACTCGCAATGCAAGGAGACATGAAGAACTGACAATAGCAGCTTCGAGAGTCATAGCTCCGGAAATTATGGAAGTCCTGACGGAGGACTGGGAGCTTGCCGTATGTGAAAACAGCATTTTTGAAAAGCGCGAGGACGAATCTTTCCCTGCTTCGCTTGCGATCGACAGAGATTACGGGCGAATTCTCTCGGATATCGACAGGTCTATAAAGGATATCGAAAAGGTTTTATTAAAACGACGGCGGGAAACAGCGCCCGCGCTATCAAAAGAATCTTAACGGAGGACGCCATGGGAGACATAGCCGATTTCTACAAAGAGAATCTGGAGAAGACGGAGAACGCGATCAAGCTGCTTGAGAAGTACGCGGCCGCCGGAGGCTTGACGCCCGGGCAGCATGCCGTGAAGAAGACGCTAAGAGAAAAAGCGGCTCGGTTTAAAGCAATGTTGGAAGCTTATGAAAACCGCTCCATCGAAAATAACGAACAGGATATCTACAGGTGGAAAGAATTCTGCGGAGCGGCAGGGAGCAGATAAAGATGGCCGACTATCTTCACATACCAGCCGCCGTCCACGTTCACACAACGAGGAGCGGAGGAGCGATGTCCGCCGAACAGCTCGGTTTGGCGGCGCGCGAGAGCGGGGTCAAAGCCGTCATATTGACGGACAAGCTCCGCGCGGACTGGCATGTAGGAGTGAAACCCTTCGAGGGCATCCTGAAGGTGAAAGTCCCCGGCGAGCATGTGTCGCCCGGCGAAATCGAAGAATATGTCGCGGATGTGAACGCGGCGGACGCGATGTTCGACGACGTGCTTATCATGCCGGGATTCGAAGTGGCTCCGTCATTCAGATGGTCCGGCTCGCCCGGAAAGGGAGACCTCAAGCTGCTTGATTGGAACAAAGAGTTGTTGGCGTTCGGGATGAAGGAGCCGCAGGATTGGGCGGGCATACCGGCGGCGGCAGGATGGACCGAAAACAGTCTTGCGACGACCGCATGGCCGGAGTTGCTCGCGACTGCCGCGCTGGCGGCGGCGGGCGCGGTTCTATTCCTTAAAAAGAAAAAAAAGGAAATGTGTTTCGGAGCCGGCTGCGGCAGAAAAATAAAAATCGCGCGCGCGACTCGTCCGCACCGCGCTCTCGGCGCGTGCGTTTTTGCCGCTGCCGTTCTTCTGTTCGCCGCCTCCTACCCTTTCACGCGACAGAATCGCGGCGAAAACCCGGAAGAAGCGGCCGCCGGGCGGCGCCAGTCGATAATCAACCATGTGGAAAGCGCGGAAGGAATCGTCGCGTGGGCGCACCCTGAAGCGCAATGGGAGCGCCGCGTCAGATCGAAAGACACGCGCGCCGGAGCGCTGTTATCAAAAGCCGCAGCAAACATGAATTTCACCGCCGTCGCATACGCCGAGCCGCATCAGGAAATGTTGTTGGAAACATCCGGTTTCACGGCGTTCGCGGCCCTGAATGAAGGATATGAAAAAACGGCGCGGCCCGGCGGGCTGTGGGACGCCGCGCTCGCCGATTACTCCGCCGGCGACAGGGAGAAACCTTTCTGGGCTCTCGGCGAGGTAGACTTCTACGGCAACGAAGCCCGCAAGCGGCTCGATTCCGTTCTGACGGTAGTCCTTGCCGAGAGCTTCACAAGCGACTCCGTAATTGCGGCGATTAACGCGGGACGCATGTACGTGACGACCACCGCGCCCGGCGGCTCTCTGCGGATGCCGGAGTTCTTCGCCTCCGGCGCGGGGAACGAGACCGCCGTCTCCGGCGAAACTCTCATATCGGACGGCCGCGTTCTCGTTTCCGCAGTTATCGATTCCGTCCCGGCGCGCGGCGCTCAAGTCTCGGCCTCCGTCATCAGGAACGGAGAGGTCGCGAAGGTTTTCAGGGGAGCCGCGCCGTTGCGGATCGTTTACGAAGCGGAACCCGTTCCGGGCGCGGACGCGGAGTATTTTCGCGTCGAGGCTGAAGGTTCTCGCGGCATGAGGCTTATCTCGAATCCGATTTTCATCTCCCGGCAATCCCGGACTATTCAAAAGGAAACGGAATAAATGAGCGAAAACATCTTAAAACACATAAAAGAACAAAAATCCAAGTTGAAGCCGACAAGAATGTGGTTCTACTCCGCGTGCGCGATCATCCTGTGGACGGTCTTGGTCGCGGGATCGTTCTCGACGCTCGAGCGGCATAAAAAAAACGAGAGATTGCAGACTGCGCTGGCGAGAGCCGAAGAATCATTAAACAAAGACATCGCGTACAGGTTGTGGGTCAACATGCAGGGAGGCGTTTACGCGACCGCTTCGGAGATTACGCCGCCGAATCCCAACCTCGCTCATATCCCCGAAAGAGACATCGAAACTCCTTCCGGCAAAAAACTGACCCTTGTGAATCCGTCGTACATGACCCGGCAAGTGTTCAACCTAAGCCACGAGAAATTCGGCACGCGGGCGAAGATAACCAGCTTAAAGCCGCTTCATCCGGAGAACGCGCCAGACGCATGGGAAGCCGACGCGCTGGTTCGTTTCGCCGCCGACCCCGCCGAGTTCTATTCGGTTGAAACCATCGAAGGCAAGCCTCACGTCAGACTGATCAGACCAATGATTACGGAAGAGAAGTGCATGAAGTGCCACAGGGCAGAGGACGGATATAAAGTCGGAAAGGTCATCGGCGCGCTGAGCGTGGCAGCCCCTGTCGTCGAGTTGAACGACCATTCGCGGCCTTTTGCCGCGTCGCCCGCGTTGCTTCATACCCTACTCTGGCTGGTCGGAGTCCTCGGAATCCTCGTCTCCTCCCGTCTTTTGTTGCGGCGCATAGAGGAGCGCGACTCCGCTTTCAACGAATTGGAGTTGATCGCCGTAGGACTTGAAAAGACCGTATGGGAGAGAACGCGGGAGCTTTCATCCGCAAACGAGCGCCTCGAAGAAGAAGCCCGCGCTCAGGCGGCTGTGGAAACTTCGCTTCGCTTCTCCGAAGCCAGACTGCGCGCCATTACCGACGCCGCAAAAGACGCCATCATCATGATAGACGAGCGCGGCGCCGTTTCTTTCTGGAACCCGGCGGCGGAATCGATTTTCGGGATGAAGGCTGAAGAAGCCCTCGGCAAGGACCTGCATCGCGCTATCGCTCCCGAAAGATATTGCGAGGCGTTCAAAGCGGGATTCAAGAAGTTCGCCGGCGGCGGCGAAGGCGCGGCGGTCGGCAAAACGCTCGAACTCATCGGCGTCCGCGCGGACGGCTCCGAATTCCCCATCGAACTCTCTCTATCCGCCTTGAAAATCAACGGCGGTTGGGGCGCGGTCGGCATTCTCCGCGACATCTCATCAAGAAAACAGGCTCAGGCGCGCGAACGCGAACATCACAGGTTCATCGAGACTCTGCTCGAAACAATCCCCGCTCCCGTGTTCAGCAAGGATTCGAACGGCGCGTATATTAAATGCAACAAAGCTTTCGAGGAATATCTGGGGATGGCAAAGAAGGATATCCTCGGAAAAACCGTGTATGACATATCGCCCGCTGAAAACGCGAGAGTTTACGACGAAGCCGACCGAAGGCTTTTGAAAACGGGAGAGACGCAAGTATACGAATCGCAAATCGTCAGAAGCGGCGGCAGCGTAAGCGACGTGGTCTTCCATAAAGCGGTCTTCAAGACCGAGGACGGGGCCCCCGGCGGCATAATAGGCGTCATCCTCGACATCACGGAAAGCAAACGCGGGGAGAGAGCCGTCCGCGAGTCAGAGGCCAAATACAGGGCCTTGATAGAAAGCGTTGACATAGGCGTCGCCCTGCTCAGCATGGATATGGAAGTCGCCGCGGTGAACGGCAAGATGAAAAGCTGGTTTCCGGGCGCAGGGTCTTTCGGCGGAAGATACTGTCATGAAGTGTTCAACTGCGATGTGAGCAAAGACGCCTGCGCGGACTGCCCCGCCGTGAACGCGGCGTCAGACGGTCTGCCGCATGAGCGCGTGACGAAAAAAAACATCAACGGCCTGCCCACGTTTTTCAAAGTCAAGGCCCTCCCCGTGGGAGACATCGCCGGCGGAGTGTCCGGCATCGTGATGACGGCCGAAGACATGACGCGCCAAATATCAGCGGACGAGGAGCGCTCCCTGCTCGCCTCGATTGTCGAGAATTCCGCAGACGCTATTGTCGGCGTCGGCATGGACGGAATAGTCAGAAGCTGGAACGCCGGCGCGGCGAATATCTACGGATACTCCGAAGACGAGGCCGTAGACAAACACATATCCTTTATCGCCACCCGAAACACCTTTAACGACTACGACGACATTCTCAAAAAAGTCGGCGCAGGCGAAACAGTGTTTTTTGAAGAGACCAAGCGCAGAAGAAAAGACGGAACCGTTCTGGACGTCACAGTCGCTGTTTCTCCAATCAAAGACACCTTCGGGGATGTGGTCGGCGTGGCTTCCGTGTCCCGCGACATAAGCGAGCGCAAAAGAATCCAGAAGATGCACAACGAGTTCATATCCACCGTCTCGCACGAGCTGCGCACTCCGCTGACGTCGCTGCGCGGCTCTCTCGGATTGCTTTCGGGGGGAATCATGGGCAAGCTTCCCGTCGAGGCCGACGAGCTTGTGGGAATAGCCGCCCGAAACGCCGAACGTCTGGCGCTCCTCATCAACGACATTCTCGACCTGCAGAAAATCGAGTCGGGCAAAATCCACATGGACATACGGCCCTGCGAGCTTGCCGAGATCGTCGAAAGAAGCGTTCAGGAAATGACCGCCATGGCGGACGCCAAAGAGATGGAGATATCGGCGTCCAGCGCCGATTTCAAAATCATGGCCGACCCCGACCGCATGGTTCAGGTTCTGGACAACCTGTTGTCGAACGCCATTAAATTCTCTCCCGGAGGCTCGCGCGTGTTTATCGACGCCTCTAGGGAAAACGGCAACGTGGTCGTTTCCGTTCGCGACCAAGGAGAAGGCATAAGCGATTCCTTCAGAGAAAGGATATTCGACAAATTCCAGCAGGCCGATTCGTCGGTGACCAGAAACAAGAGCGGCACCGGGCTGGGGCTGGCGATATGCAAGGCCATCGTCGAGGGCCACGGCGGAGAGATTTGCTTCGAGTCGAAAACCGGCGAAGGCGCGACGTTCTTCTTCACGGTGTCCGCAGCGAAGAGCGAAACCCCGGAGGTGAAACCGCCCGTGAGCATAGACGCCGAAAACGTTTTCCGCAAGAAAGACTCGCGCCGCGTCCTAGTCGTGGACGACGACGCCGGAGTGAGAAACCTGCTCCGCAGGGCGCTGGAAAACAAGGGTTACGACGTCGACGCCGCGGCAAACGTCGCGTCAGCGGCCGGACTGACGCGGGACAACCTCTACGACGCGGTCATAGTCGACATCGGACTCCCGGACGGTTCGGGCTTCGACGTCATCAGAGACGTCGAATCGAGGGACGAGGCGCGCGAAACCCCGGTAATCGTCGTCAGCGGCGCCGGGCCTGATCAGTACGCCGTCAACGTCCCGAAGGTGTACGACTGGTTGACGAAGCCTCTGGACATCCGGAGGCTCGTCTCCACAGTCGGCAACGCCGTCAAAAGGCCCCGGCCTCCCAGCATAATGCTTATCGACGACGACTCGCAATTGACCATGATGATGAAAAGAATCCTAGAATCCAAAGGCGTCAAGGTGGCCGCCGCTCCCGGAGGCCGTCAGGCCGTCGCCATGCTCGATTCCATGAAACCGGATCTCATTGTTTTCGATGTTCTCATGAATTCCGGCGACGGTTTCTACGTCGCCGAGTCTCTCCGCGACAACCCGGAACTGGCCTCCATCCCGGTCGTGGTTTACACCGCTCTTGACCTCACCGAGGACGACAAGGCCGCGCTCGGCGGCGAGCGCGTTCAGTTCTTCACCAAATCGAAAATTTCCGAAGAAGAGTTCAGCGACCGGCTGGCCGGCATGATCGCCGCTCTGCTGGACGACGCTTCGGTCGAAAGGACGGTCTCAAACAGCCATGCAAGTTAAAAAGATACTGCTCATAGACGACGAGAAGGACATCAGGACGGTGGCCGACATCAGCCTGAGGCGCATCGGCAACTTCGACGTGACCCTCGTCGAGAACGGAAAAGAAGGCCTTTCCGCCGCGGCCGCCATCCGCCCGGACGTGATCCTGCTGGACATGATGATGCCCGAAATGGACGGCATCACCGTTCTGAAAAAACTCAAGGAAAACCCTGAAACGCGGGACATACCCGTCATATTCATGACCGCCCGCGTCAGGGACAAGGAAAAAGCCGAATACGCCGCGCACGGCGCGAAAGGAATCATCGACAAACCTTTCGATCCGCTATCCCTCGCAGGGCAGGTGCGCAAGATATGCGACTCCGAACAGAAAACCGCCGCTCCCTGCCGCCCCGACAAGGCAGATTCTAACGACTGATGCCGCGCGCTCCGAACGCTGAAAGGAGAACACAATGAACGATTGCAGAGAAAAACCGAGAGCGCTGGTCGTAGACGACGACAACGCGATACATGCCGCCCTGAGGCTCAGCTTCAACGAGGCGGGCTGGGACTATGTCGGCGTTCTCACAGGAGCCGAGGGCCTCTCGATGCTCAGGGAGCGCGACTTCTCCGCCGTCATCATCGACGGGATTCTCCCGGATATGACGGGCGTGGAGTTGTGCAGGGCCGCGAGCGCCGTTCCCGGCCTCGCAATGCCGCCCATAGCTTTTCTTTCAGCTTTCTTCAAAGACACCGCCACTCTCCGCGAGTTGTTCGTCGACATAGGCGTCGGAATCGTCCTCCACAAGCCGAGGCATCCGCGCGAGATCGTCCGCCGCGTCTGCGAGCTTGTCAAAAAGGACTGCTCCTCTTCCGCCCTGACTCCTGAAAGCATGGCGGAATTCGCCGAAATCCGCGCCTTGTACATCGAATCCTTCTTTGAGAACGCAAGCTCCATCGAGACCCTCCTCGACGCGCTGGAAGCTAACCCCGGCGACTCCGCGTCTCTGTTGTCGTTGAGAAACATCGTCCACAAAATCAACGGCTCGGCCGGCAGCTACGGGTTCGCCCGCGTCAGCCTCGGCGCCGCCCGCTGGGAAAGAGAAATTCTGGACATCATAGAATCCGGACTGGAGGTTTCAGCGGACGAGTTGCGCGGCTTCTGCCGACGCTTCGAAGATATTAAAGTGGATTTCCAGTCGCCTCGCCACGCCGATTCCGACGACTCCGGCGAGGAGCCTTGCCTTACGAGCCAAGGGCTTTGCGCGTCTTTTTGATAAGCTCGGATATCAGGAACGGCTTCGACAGGAAGTTCACCCCGTCGTCCAGTTCCCCGTTATGCACTATTGAATTTTCGGTGTACCCGGACATATATAGAACTTTCAGCGCCGGATTCATCTCCATCAGTATTCCGGCAAGTTCTCTTCCTCCCATTTCGGGCATGACGACGTCCGTCAACAGCAGATGTATTCTTTCTCCATCGACCTTGAAAATCTCAATGGCGCTCTCGCAGGACGAAGCCGTTATCGCCTCGTATCCGGCGGATTCCAGCGCGCGCTTCGCCAGATTGAGCACCCCCGCTTCGTCTTCCACAATAAGTATAGTCGCTCCGCCCGTCGCGCCCGCGTCCTCTGGCTCGGCCTTTTCAGGCTCGGCGACCTGCGCTCCGCTTAAATCCCGCGAGAAGTAAACTTTGAACGTCGTTCCTTTCCCCGGCTCGCTGTAAACCCACACGTGCCCGCCGCTCTGCTTCACTATTCCGAACACCATCGACAGCCCCAGCCCCGTCCCCTTGCCCACTTCCTTCGTCGTGAAAAACGGCTCAAAAATTCTTTCCATCGTCTCTTGGCTCATTCCGCATCCCGTGTCGGTGACCGACAGCATGACATACGAGCCGGGCGAAACCTCCGCGTGCCGCGCCGCGTATTCCTCGTCAAGCTCCACGTTATGCGTCTCGATGGTCAGCCTGCCCCCCGTCGGCATGGCGTCTCTGGCATTCACCGCGAGGTTCATCACGACCTGCTCCAACTGCCCGGGATCCGCCTTTATTCTGCCAAGCTCCGGTTCCACATGCGTCGTCAGCAGAATATCTTCTCCTATCAGCCTTTTGAGCATCGGCCCCATGTCCAAGACGATACGGTTGAGGTCGATTATTTCCATTTTCATTACCTGCCGACGGCTGAAGGCCAGCAACTGCCGCGTCAGTTCCGCCGCGCGCCTGCCCGCCGTCAATATCTCCGCCACGTCCCCCCTGCACTCCTCATGTTCGGGAAGCGCTTCGAGAACCATTCCGGCGTAGCTGTTTATCACCGTCAGCATATTGTTGAAATCATGCGCTATTCCCCCCGCAAGCCTCCCCACCGCCTCCATCTTCTGCGACGCCAGAAACTGCATATGAATCTCGTCGCGTTCCATCTCCGTCCGCCTCATGTCTTTCTCAGTCTTTATGTTGTGCAGGGCGAACGCCACGTCTCCGGCCATCTCTTCGAACAATGACCTCTCGTCCGCATCCGGCGCGTCTCCTACATTCTCTAGAGACACCGACACATATCCGTAATTGACCCCGGAATGCTCCAGCTTTATGCTCATAGCGGCGCTCCGGGCGCAACCCTCAGCCACCGCGCATCCCGCGCACTCTTTCTCTCTGTCTCCTACCACATGGACGCCGAAAGCGCCCGACGCTGTTTCGCAACACGCAGGCATTTTCCCGCTCTTCAATTCCTCCTCAAGCGGCCCGAACGCATCCCCGACCCCTTCCTGCGCGTAAAACTCCGGCTTCCCATCCTCGCCGCATAAAACAATTATCGCTCCCATGTATCCACGGCTCCCGACCATCAGTTCGACCGTCCGCTTCGCCAGCTCTTCCGGATTCCTCTCCCGCACTATGAGCTGATTCACGTCCCTTATGGCCAGCAGCACCCGGTTCAGATGCGATATCTTCTCTTCGTATTCTTTCATGCCGGAGACGTCCATCGCGGTGAACGTCATCGTTCCCGCCTCGAAACCCTCCCCCTCAATCAGGGACGAACTTAATATGATGTGGATGATTTCTCCGTCTTTTCTCTTCCAGCGGGTCTCCACCGTCCCGTGTCCGGTTTTGGCTATCTGCCTGTACTTTTCCTGTCCGACATAATCATAATCCGCGTCCGCGGGATAAAGCATCCTCGATGCCCGCCCCAGCAGTTCGTCTCGCTGATAGCCCGTCATCCCGCACATGGCATCGTTGACTTCTATTATCACCCTGTCCTTCACAAGACCGATTCCGACGGGAGCCGCGCTCAGCACGCTTCTCATCCTCGATTCGCTCCTGCGCAACGCCAACTCGGATTTTTTGCGTTTCGAGATGTCTCTCGTCGTCCCTTGAATCTCCAAGGGAGTTCCTTTATCGTCGAACAGAAAATTTCCATGCGTTTCCACCGGAACAGCGGAGCCGTCCTTGCGCAACATCTCCGTCTCGAAATAAATGCCTTTGCTTTCGCCGCCAAGAGCAAGCTCGCTTTCAATGATATTTCTTATCTTCGCCAATTCTTCCTGAGAACAGTGATTCCCCAGCCCGCTTCCCTGCAATTCTTCCGGCGCGTATCCGAGAACGACGGCGCTTGCCGGGTTCGCATAAGTGAACTTCAGGTCTAGGTCCATCTTCCAGATGACATCCAACGTATTGTCCGCCAGCAGTCTGTACTTCGCCTCGCTCGCCGCCATCGTCTCCGCCGCTTCCGCCCTCTCCCTCAGGATTTTCATCTTCTGCCTGCGCGCCGCCAGCAAAATCGCCCCGCCGACAGCGGCTATGAGACAAGCCGCCAGCGCGGCTATCAGCGTCTTAATCCTCGCCATCGGCGCGAACGCCTCCGATTCATCCATCTTCGCCACAATCAGCCACGGCGAATCCGGCACGGCGCGCACGTCCGCCATCACCCGTTTCCCCCGGTAATCCACCCCCCGCATTTTTCCTGTCTTTCCAAGCGCTCCCGCTATCGTCGGAATATCCTCTTTCTCCAGCGGCAGGCGCAATTTCAACGCCGCGTCCTCTTTGAACCTTAGGTTGTTCAGAAAAACTACTTCGTTTCCTTCCCTCCGCGCAAGTAGCGTCTCCGCCGTCAGACTCGGCGTAGGCCATCTTTTTATCATCGGATATAGATACTTCTCAGGGTCAATCTTCAGAACCAGCGCGCCGAAAGACTTCTTCTCTCCATCCCGCATCAGCGGAACCACCACGGCAAGCTTCGGATGTTTCGTGTTTTCGCAGAAGTGGAGATCCAGAAACGCCGGCCGGCCCAATTGCGTCATGCTCAGGATATCCGCCTTGAAATGCTCCCGATCCAATCCGCCCTCGGCAGGCTCGGCCAGAATCCTGTCTCCCGACTCTTCCACCAGATACACGCGCTCATATCCGTACGCGTTTCTCGCTTTGCTCATCCAGATAAGCAGCCTTTCGCGCGCGTCCAAGTCTTCCGGAGCCTCAAAATGCCGCCATGCGCGCTCCACGAAACTCTTGTTGCCGAAAAACACCATGCCGTCCGCTAGCCTTTCTTTCCTCCACTGCGCTAGCTCGTTGACTTTCAGCGATGAAACAGCCGACAACTGGCTCTCCAGATGCGCCGTATGCTCCTTTTGATTCCTGTCGAATATCAATATCGCCGAAATGATTATCCCGACCATCGCCGCCGCAAACATTAAGGAATATAAATAAGGTTTCGATTGTTTATTGCTTGTCTTGTTATGCGCGCTCTTCATGATGACTCACCCTCGACCGGCATAAAGCTTGTTTTTTATATTACCCGAGATACTTCGCGCACTTTTCTCATTAACTGATTTGTTATTCCTGAATATTATAGTCTTTCGCCCGTTTTTTATAAGTTTTTAAAAAAATACTGTCTGCGATATTGCGCGCCTGCGCTGCTTGTTGTATGTTTATACGTACAAAAGAATTCATTAGGTTCGTCTATAAAAACGTTGCGGAAGCGCTGCTAATAATGGAATTAAAAGACAAGGCGATACTAGTTGTCGATGACGAAGAGTCGTTTTTGAGCTTGATGCGCAGATTCCTCGAAAAGAAAGGCTGCGAGGTGCGCACCGAACAACTCGCGGACCTCGCTCTCGACTTCCTGAAAGACAATCACGTGGACTTGATAATGGCGGACTTAAGAATGCCCGGCGGGATGGACGGCATGGAGTTCGTCCGCGCCGTAAAAGAGATGAAATACCCCGCCGAGGTCGTCGTGATGACAGGGCACGGAACAGTCGAGACGGCGGTCGAAGCCATTAAAATGGGCGCGTTCGACTTTATGGAAAAACCCGTGGATTTCGACAGGCTTTCCGTAATCATCAACAACGCCCTTGACAGCGGCCAACTCAAATGCCGAATAGCCTTTTTGGAAAACAAAATTAAAGGATATGTGGAGTTCGACAGCGTAATCGGCGTGAGCGACAGATTCATTGAAACAAAAAAACTGGCCGAGAGGATCGCGCGCACCGAAGTAAACCTGCTCATTTCCGGAGAAAGCGGATGCGGAAAGGAAGTGTTCGCGCGCGCCATCCACAACGCCGGGCCGCGCGGAGAAGGCCCCCTTGTGGCAATCAACTGCGGCGCCATCGCCGAAAACCTTCTCGAATCCGAGATGTTCGGCCACGAAAAAGGCGCTTTCACCGGCGCCGTTTCGCGCAGAATCGGCCACTTCGAACACGCCGACGGCGGAACCATTTTCCTCGACGAGGTCAGCGAACTTCCTCTCTCTCTTCAGGTAAAACTGCTCCGCGCCGTTCAGGAAAAAGAAATCATGCGCGTCGGCAGCTCAAGACCGGTCAAAGTTGATTGCAGAATCATTTCGGCTTCCAATAAAAACTTGGAGCAGGCCGTCGCCGACAATCTTTTCAGGGAAGATTTATACTACAGATTGAACGTCATTGAACTGAAAATCCCGCCCCTTCGCGAACGCGCCGACGACGTGCCTCTGCTCGCCGCCCATTTCGTGAGAAAACACGCGGGCGAGGATGTGAAAATCGACCGCGCCGCCTCAGAAGCCCTGCAAAACTATTACTGGCCCGGCAACGTCAGGGAGCTTGAAAACGCCATCCAGCACGCCATCGCCCTTATGAACGATCCCGTCATCACCGCCGACCTTCTGCCGAAAAGGGTTTTCTGTTCTCAACCGAAAAATTTCGCGCCGCCCGAAACTGACGCGTTCACCCTCAAGGACGCTCAGGATTCCGTTGTCGGGGATTTCGAAAAAGGTTTCATCGTAGACGCTCTTCGCCGCAACTACGGCAACATTGTCAAAAGCGCCTCGGATATGGGCATAACTCGCCAGACTCTCCACAAGATGCTGAAAAAACACGACATCAACGCCAAAGACTTCAAACCGGAAAATTAATTCCAACTCTCACAAAAATTGATTCACATTTGCTGACATATTTTTGATATCATCCTCGCGCCGATCACCCTGCGAGCGACATCTTCACCAGCTTGCGCTCCTCGTCGATTTCTATCAACGCGCTCTCCTCGAACCTTAACTCGTCCGACAGCATAGACGCGAAACACTCCTCCGCGCTCTTGTACACGTGCAGCACCTTTTCCAGCCTCAGCCGCCTCAGAACTCTCTCAACATACGACTTCAGGTTGTACATTGCGAAAAAACCGCCGTTCCCCTCCACCAGTTCTCTCATCCTTAATAAAAACACCACCCCTATGCTGTCGATAAAATCCACCTCGTCCATTATGAAAATGATTTTCTTCCCGTTTTTACATTCGTTTTTAAGCTTCTCTTCGAATGCAGGGTAACACCTCGATGTCAATTCCCCTTCGAGACCCACCGTAATGATTTCCCCGAAGTTCGTCGTTGTGTGATTCATGTCAGTATGACCCCTTTTCTGAATTCTCCGGAATCAACTTTAGATTGACGAGTCCGGGCAACATATTTATAGCAAAGTTCATGCCATCAGCAGACCACTACCTGTGATGCAATAAATAACCTTTTTACTAAAACTATATTTTCATCTGTGTTTTTACGCACATCCGATTATCCGTATGTGTTCATTTACAGTGTAAATACGTCATTTTGTGTTCACCGCTATTTCCAGAATGACAATATTTCCAAAACGGAAAGACTTTTATGGCAATGGCGATATTATTCTGCCACATTGAAAAAATAAATTATCATTTAATAACTGCCTTATTTAGCTTTTATCAATAAATAAAAGGGCATAGCCGCTATCTTGCTTTAATGTCTATCGCAACAACAAAGAAAGAGGTGGACGAGATGAAAAAAATGATGCTGACGACACTGGTAGCGATGATGATGACGGCTTCGGCGGCTTTCGCCGCTTCTGATAAAGTGGAAGTCCGGTTGGCTTTCGAGATACCCCGCCATGTCACGGCTTGCGTAAAAGGCAACGCCGACAACGATAACAGGTCTGATAATGGAAAAAAGCACAGCAGAGCCTGCAGACTCGCGGACGGCGTTCTCGATGTCGAAGCGAACAGCGGATTGACGATGGATGTAACGTTCGCCGACGGAGAAACCGAAGAAATGGTCGAAACGGTAAGCTTCGCGAACGCCGGCGTAAACAGAGCCGATGTCAGCGAAAACCTCAGATACGCGATGGAATCCCGCGAAGGGAACGGAACAGCGGCTGTGACCTACACCTTCACAACCGACTGATTAAAACAAGTTGAAAACAAAGGAAGGAATGATAACAATGAAAAACTGCGCTCAATCCCTCTACTGCCAAGCCGACTCATATCTGGAAAGCCAGTCAGCCAGACTGCTCCCTTTCACGGACAACGTGACGGTTAACCTCTGCAAATACAAAGTCCGGGACAACAGCGACGAAAGCATGTCTCTGTTCGTGAAGTTCCTCGCGGGACAGAAGAAAAGAGGTTCGTTGTCGGGACATGCGTCGTCTTTCGAAACGACGCGGGTGCAGTTGATGATGTCCTGACGGCGCGAAAGCGGCATTTTTTTGAGAAAAAGCGCCCTGTCGGCGACAAGGCGTATATAATATCCAATATGGAAAAAGTGATAGTTGTTGACGATGATCCGGCGATCCTTCGGTTCGCCGCTTTTCATTTGAAACGCATGGATTGCGACCCTCTGGAGTTGCCCGACGGAGCGGCCCTCACCCCTGAGGTTATCTCCGCAGAGCGCCCGGCGGCGATACTGATAGACATGCTCATGCCCGGAAGGTCCGGTCTCGACACCCTTGAAGCCCTGCATCCGGCATTCGAGAGCGTTCCATTTATCATGATGACGGCTCACGGCAGCATAGAGACCGCCGTCGAGGCGATGCGCCGGGGCGCTTTCGATTTCATCTCCAAGCCGCTCGACCCCACTCGCCTTGAAATCGCGGTGAATCACGCCATAAGAACGACCCGCCTGTCCCGCAGGCTCGCCGAGCTTTCATCGTCGGCGCGCGGGCGCGCCGAATACCACGAGATGACAGGCGGCCACGAGTCGATGCGCAAGATTTATGACACCATAGAGATTGTGGCTCCGAGCAACGCCACGGCTCTCATCACCGGAGAAAGCGGCACGGGCAAGGAGCTGGTCGCCCGCGCCCTGCACGCCGCCGGCGGCAGAAAAGGCTCTCTCATAGAGGTAAACTGCGGAGCCATCCCCTCCGAACTTATCGAAAGCGAACTGTTCGGACATGAAAAAGGCTCTTTCACAGGAGCCTCCGGGCGAAGAACCGGAGCGGCGGAAAACGCAGACGGCGGCTCTCTTTTCCTTGATGAAATTTGCGAGCTTCCTCTCAACATGCAGGTTAAACTTCTCCGCTTCCTTCAGGAAAGGCACATCCAGCGCGTCGGCGGAAACGAGAAAATCACAATCGACGCGCGCATAATTTCCGCGACCAAGAAAGACCCTCTGGAGGAAGTCCGCGAGGGCAGATTTCGGGACGACCTCTTTTACCGGCTGAACGTGATACCGATTCACATCCCTCCCCTGCGCGAAAGAGCGGACGACATCCCCGCGCTGTGCGACCGTTTCCTGCGGCGGATATGCGAAGAAAACGGCATCGTCTTTAAAGGCATCCGCCCGGACGCGATGGAAATCCTCATGCGTTGCACATGGCCCGGCAACGTCCGCGAATTGAAAAACACCATAGACAGAATCGCCATCATGAACAGAAGCGGTTCGATTGCGTCCGCGATGATCCCGGAAAATATCGTCGAGGAAGCGAAAAAGAACAGGTCGCTCCCCGTCTCCCGCTCAGGCTCCGCCTCCGGAGCGGAAGAAATAATCCCTTTCGAGCAAGTCAAGAGGGAAACATTCGAGCGCGCCATAAGGATTTGCGGCGGCAACGTCGTCGAAGCCGCAAAGAGACTCGGCGTCGGATACAACACAATATATCGATTGATGAAAAACACGCCGCAGGATAACCGCCGCCGAACAAACACCCCGGATTAGCAAACCCGAATTCGCCATTATGATTCGTGTAAAAAATGTCATTGAATTTCCTATACGAAGAACTAAATGGTAAGCATTTAGCTCTCTGAAAAA
>DIWT01000018.1 GCA_002435745.1 bacterium UBP15_UBA6099 | reverse complement strand
TTCCTCTCATAACCTGTCTCCTTTCCGAAATGATAATGTAAATATTAATACAGCGAAATAAATATGACAATAGCATAATCGAATCATACAGAAGAAGGAAAGATTGAGAAAAAATTCACATAAAACAATAAAAAAAGCCCCTGACCGAGGGCTTTTTTATACATGCTGAAACTGATGGTGACCGCAGTCTTTAGCTTACGCTTTCTTTTTGCGGCCGCGCGCCCGCTTCGTGGGTTTAATCTTCTTGATGCGGGATGCTGAAGCGCCGAGTTCCTTCCTCGCAAGTTCTTCGAGGGGAATTTCATAAATCTGTGAAAAATAGTAACCGGCCTTCAGGGAGAGTTTCCTCTCATCGCGCTCGATTCTCGAAACAGTCGTTTTGTCGATTTGATTTCCGGCCATATCGACAATGTCCTGAATCGTGAACCCTGCTTTGAGGCGTTGCTTCCTCAAAAATGCGCCCATTTCCATAGAAACCACCCTCACTTTTAGATATTTGTTGTTGCTTATTGCTCAACATTGCGCCCGAGGCGATTCGAACGCCTGGCCTCGAGATTCGGAGTCTCGCACTCTATCCAGCTGAGCTACGGGCGCCCACTTATGAAAGGATAACGGCATCCCTTCTCATTGTCCATAACTCTTTTGAATTAGAGCCTTTTAGCTTGTCACTGAAAGCCGTAATCCGGCTTTTTACGTCCGTCAACACCTTTTATATTGTAAGATCAATGCCGCTTCCGGGAGCGAAAGCTATGCGAGCATCAGGAATTTTAAGAGGAGCGTTGGTGTCCGCCTTGACCTTTTGAAATTCGTATAGTGTCGCTTCTACCACGCTTTTCGCTTGGCCGGGGCCGCCCGAAATTCCCGCGTTGCCCAGATTGGCCGAAACGCTGGATACTGAAGCCGACATATAATCCTCCTTGACCTAATATCCACAATATATATTTTTCATAGTATTCAAAGCGTTTTCGTTTGTCAAGCATTATTTATTTATTCAGCTACCTAAATAGTTGAAAAAATCGACTTAATTCCTCAGTTTTGTGAATCGAGCTTAAAATATATTGGCTTTGACTATGATTTATTATATAAGAAAATGGCTAAATAAGCACATCCGATAAAATATATTTTTCAGCAACACAAGGCTTCGAAATCGCTATCGCTCGAAATACAAATATTCTCGTCAATAATTTGCTTGAATGCGTTGAATGGCGAATAGAGATTGTCAGCGTTTTTTGCGGCCTCAATCTGATTGTGATTTATTATACGAATGGCATATATGGGGCTTATTGTGTTATGCTTCGTTTCGTTGACAACTAATGAGGGACATCGGAGGTTAAAAATGAGAGAACTCAATTTGCCTAAGGAAGGGACTCCCCGCAAACTGCTTTTTGAGAAAATGAACGAGATTAAAAGCGGGGACGCCGATTGGCGGAACGGACGGATGTTCAGCCTGATATACAATGCGGGGGATACCGTTCTTGAAGTGGCCAAGGAAGCGTATACGATGTATTTCGCGGAGAACGGATTAAGCCCGTTCGCGTTCCCGAGCCTCAAGAAGATGGAGACGGAAGTCATCGCGATGACAGCAGGGTTGCTGGGCGGAGACGCTAAGACCGTTGGCAGCCTGACATGCGGGGGAAGCGAAAGCATCCTTATGGCGGTGAAGACCGCCAGAGACTACGCCCGCGAGAAGAGGCCAGACGTCACATTCCCGGAACTTCTGGCCCCTTCGACCGCTCATCCCGCGTGGGATAAGGCCTGTCACTATCTCGGATTAAAACCGGTGAGGGTTCCGGTGGGCGACGATTTCAGGGCGGATGTGGACGCCATGAAAGGCGCGCTGAACGAGAACACAATTCTCATAGTGGCTTCCGCTCCGACATATCCTCACGGCGTGGTAGACCCTATCGAGGCTCTGGGAGAGATAGCGGCTGACAGAGGCGCATGGCTTCATGTGGACGCCTGTCTTGGCGGCTTCATTTTGCCCTTCGTCGCTCAACTGGGATATGAAGTCCCTGCTTTCGATTTCAGCGTTCCCGGCGTGATGTCGATGTCGGCAGACCTTCACAAATACGGATTCTGCCCCAAGGGGTGCTCGGCTGTGCTGTATAGGGACAGCGAGAGGCGGAAGAAACAATATTTCGCGCACGCGGATTTCCCGGGAGGAGTTTACGGGACATCGACATTGTCCGGGGCGCGTCCCGGCGGGGCGATAGCCGCCGCGTGGGCTGTGATGAACTTCCTCGGCGAGAGCGGCTATATGAAGCTGGCGGACATCGCGATGAAGACCACCCGCAAGCTGATGGAAGGGATAAACGCGATGCCGGATCTGAAGGTTCTCGGCTCTCCATGCGCGTCGGTGTTCGCGTTCGCGAGCGACACCGTGAACGTCTACGCTCTATCGGACGCCTTAAAGGAGAAGAACTGGCTTGTCGAGAAGCAGCAACTGCCGGCCAGCCTGCACATGACGGTATCGCCGTTCCATTCAGTGGTGGCGGACGCGTTCATAGCCGATCTTGCGGCGGCTGTGGAAGAGGTCAGGGGCATCGACGCTAAAAAACTGTCGCAGGAAGCCGTCATGTACGGAGTTATGGCGACGCTGCCCGACCGCTCGACGGCTAAAGAGTTCGCGATAAACTACCTGAACCAGATATACACGCTGGAGTGACGCGCGCGGGTTTTATTTCTCCGAGCGGCTGTTTCTCTCGTCCTGAATGTCTTTTCTCATCTGGTCGCAGTACTTCTTAATTTCCATGAGAGATTTGCGCACGCGCGTTCCGGCGGCGTTGTTTCCTTCCATGAACTTGTAATAATCCGAGGAACCGGCTTCCACCATTCCCTTCAAGCTTTCCCAACTTGTCGCCATTAGTGTGTCCTCCACATTTTTTCGTCTATGTCGTCGAATTCAAAATGCCTATTAATAATTCGCGGTTTTCAGTCGAAGAGCAAAACGCCGGCCGCGACGGCTGCTCCTATCAGAGCGTATTTCCTAAATATATTTTTCTTTTTCGCGCTCATCTGAATGGCCGCGAACTTTTGTTTTTCCTCGCGCTCGGCAAGAAGGCTGGCGAGAGTCGTCTTCATTTCTTCCGAGTAGTCGCTGAAGTAGGCGCGAGGGGCATGATTGCCGTCGAATATGAACACGTGCGCGTCGTCCTTGCCGTCTCCTATCCCGAAGTGGTCGTAGTACGCCCCGCTTGTGTCCGCTATCATTATATATTTTTCGTCCAGCGGTTTTTCCTGCTTGAAACCTTTTTCCTCAAGCTTCTTTCCCAGAGTCTCCAGTTCCTGCTCGTATTCCTTTTTAAGCACGCGCCTGACCATCGGCCCCATGACTTTGGGATATTTGCTTGTTTCTGCGATGCAGACGAACATTACGCCTTTGGTGTCCGGATAAGCGAGCGTTATCTCTTTCAGCCAGCCGACCATCGTCATGGCGTTCTTTTCGTTGCCGAACCCGTAGACGATTATCCAGTCTTCGATCTGCTCGGCGGGAATGATTCTTCCGTATATGTCCTTGATGTTGAACCTTGATATTTCTTGAGGGATAGCGAGGGAAGAGGGCGCGGATTGTTCGGCGATTGCGGATACCGCGCTGGTCGCCAAGAGTGTCATGAACGCAAGAAGGACTGTTAGCTTTCTCATTCTAGCCTCCGTGATGATGTGAAGTAGAGATTAACAGAGAAACGCCGGATTATCAATAAAATGTTTTCCGGCGCGCGGCCTTATTTTTGCGGGCGTTCGTCTATTGCCAAAAGTCTCGGCGCGGAAGTAATATGAATAAGAGCCTTAAAAAAGCATTTATTCCGGGGAGAACGATATGAGCGCCAAGGACAGGATAAAAAAGATACACGCGGTTCCGCATTATCATTTCGATGTCGAGTGGTGGAAGACTGAGGAAGGATACAACGAGGATGTCGCGGAGATTCTAGACAGGGCTTTGGAGATGCTGGACGCCGACGAAGAGTTCACCTATGTGATAGATCAGGCGCTTGCGCTTCGGC
Organism: bacterium UBP15_UBA6099; assembly: GCA_002435745.1. Lineage (GTDB taxonomy): Bacteria > UBP15 > UBA6099 > UBA6099 > UBA6099 > UBA6099. The sequence continues at coordinate 57,480 of DIWT01000018.1, read as the reverse complement.
CTTACTGGCGTTCGAGGCCGGAGACGCGCGAGAAGATATCCCGCTACGTGAAAGAGGGGCGGATAGAGCTTGTCGGCGGAACGCTGTGTTCCCCGGACGAAAACATTCCGACCGGAGAGGCGCTTGCCCGGCAGTATGTCTATGGAAAAAAATTCCTTGAGGACGAAGTGGGCGGCAAGGTGGAGACTGCGTGGGAGATAGACGGATTCGGGCATCCGGCGCAGTTCGCTCAGATAGCGGCGCGGGCCGGGATGCGGCAGTTCGTGTTCGCGCGCGGCGTGCAGAACTGGAGGGACCCGGCGGAGCCGATTCATTTCTTGTGGGAGTCGCCGGACGGCACGAGGCTTTTGAGCAACTGGTGGGCCGCGCATTATATAGGGTTCTCGCCGCCTTCTCTCAGCGCGGCAAGCTTCGCTGCGTTCAAGAGCGAACTGCTCACCCGCGCGGACTATGAGGGCGACCGGACGGATTTTTCCACGCTCATGTTCCCCTTCGGCTCGGACTTCACGCCGCCGGCGCGGAAGTGGTTGAATATGTTGAGCAAGTGGCGGGCGGGCGGCGGCTCCCCGAAAGTGGAGTTTTCGTTGCCGAGGCGTTTCTTCGATGAGCTTCGCGAAGAGTCGGGCGACGAGTTCCCCGTCGTGACCGGCGAGTTGAATCCGCTGTTGACCGGTTGCTACGAGTCAAGGGAAAAGGTTAAACGCCTCTGCAGAAAATCGCAATACTCGATAATGGACGCGGAGAAGTGGGCGGCGATAGCTTGGTCGAGGGGCGCGGAATATCCGAAGGAGAAACTTGATTCCGCGTGGGAACTGATTCTGACAAACGATTTCCACGATATCGTATGCGGCACTGGCACGGACAAAGTTTACCGCAACACGTTGAGGAGATACTCCGAGGCGATGGCGGCAATAGAAGAGGTCGGAGCGTCGGCGCGCGAAAAACTGGCCGCGCTTGCGGACACGCGCGGGGCGGGCGTTCCTTTCGTCGCTTTCAACAGTCTTAACTGGGAGCGGCGCGCGATGCTGCGCGTCCCGACGGAAAGCTTGGGCGACATAGCGGACTGCGAAACGTTCTCGGCGGTAGGCCCGGCGGGCGAGCCTTTGCGCTGCCAGCTATCGGATGGTCATGTCCTCGTTCACGCGATTCTTCCCGCGATGGGTTTTGCGGTCTTGAACATCAAACCGGGAGCAAAATCGCAGCGCGGGGGTTTGCCGAAACCTTCGGACCTGAGCGTTTCCGAACTCTGCATGGAGAATGAATATCTCAGGGCGACTCTGGACCCGCGCACAGGCTGCTTGGTGTCCGTGTTTGACAAGGAGACGGGGCGGGAAACGCTCGACTGCTCGCGCTATCTGGGCAACGAGCTTCTGGCCGAAGAGGACGCGGGCAATCTGTGGACTGTGCAAAAGACGGGAGAGGCGTGGGAGGGCAAACGCTACAGGTCGGCGATAAAGCTCATTGAGAGCGGGCCTGTGCGAGCAGGGTTCGAGGCGCGAGGCCGACACAAAGACATGGATCGCGTGCAGCGCGTTTATCTTGAGGCAGGCTCGCGCAGGGTGGACTTCGAAACGGACATCAATTTCAAGGGCAGGGACATGCGCGTCAAGGCGATGTTCGGCGCGGCGGCGGGCGGGAAGCCTGTGTTTGAGACGCCGTTTTATTCGGAGCCGCGCAACCCCGGTCACTGGTGCGCGCAGAACTGGGTTGACATCTCAAACGGGAAACGCGGCCTCGCCGTCCTGAACTCAGGCAACCCGGGGATGGACGCCGAGACGGACTGCATGGGGCTGGTTCTGTTCAGGAGCGTTTCGGTTTTCTCGGCGGCGTATCTGAGGTATCTTGCGCGCAATATGGCGAGCATCCTTCGCGCGTCCGCGGAGGCTAAAGAAATTATGAAGAAGGGACTCGGACATGCCGAATGGGCGCTCTACGAGCATCACGGGATATCTCTCAGGGAATGGTCGAGCGAAGGCGGCATGAGCATGAAAGGCGTGTTTACTCCGGATCATCTGGCTCCGTTCATTGCGATGTCCAAGCCCGCCGAATGCTGGGAGCGCGGCTCTCATTCCTTCAGGTACGCGATATATCCGCACGCCGGAGACTGGAAAGCGGCCTCGTTGCCGCGCGCGGGGGTCGAGTTCAACACGCCTGTGGTTGCGCTTGCGAGAGGCAAAGCCAAAGGGTCGCTCGGAAGGTCGGCCTCTCTTTTCAGCGCGGGGGAAGACGCCGCCGCAATCATGGTCGCTTTGAAGAAAGCGGAGAAATCCGACGCGCTCGCGGCTCGAGTGTACGACGCGCTCGGCGACGGCTCGAAACTGAGATTCAGCAATCCCGGCCCGGCTATTGCCCGCGCGAGAAAGACGAATATCACCGAGGACGAAAAGGGCGGCGCGCTCCGCGTCAACGCTGGAACCGCGCTGGCATCTCTCTCCAAGTGGGAAATCGGAACCTATCTGCTGGAGTTGTCGGACGGCAAGAAATAGAAAACTCAACGCATCCGAAGCCGCATTGCCGGCATGGAGATATGCGATGTAAAAGCCGGGCTGCGGCGCTATCTGCAACCTATGTGGCGCGAGATGACAATCCGCTGGATTTCGGACGTGCCTTCGCCGATTTCAAGCAGCTTCTGATCGCGGTAGTATCTCTCTATGTCGTATTCCTTCATCAGGCCGTATCCGCCGTGAATCTGAACGGCCTGATTGACGACGCGGCTCATAACTTCCGAGCAATATAATTTCGCCATCGCCGCCAGTTTTGAATACTGTTTCCCTTTGCTTTTCAGCCAGCACGCCTTATAGAGGAGATTTCTTGCGGCCTCGATTTCGGTGGCCATGTCCGCGAGTTTGAAGGCGTTCGCCTGAAAGCGCGAAATCGGCACTCCGAACTGGTATCTTTCCTGAGAGTATTTGAGAGCTTTTTCGAAAGCGCCCTGAGCGCCGCCGAGGCCCATCGCCGCTATGCTCAGCCTGCCGCCGTCGAGCGTTTCCAGCATCTGCTTGAAGCCGTCTCCGCGCCGTCCGAGGATGTTCTCTTCCGGCACGCGGCAATCGTCGAAATACAGCTCGCACGTGTTTGACGAGCGCCACATCATTTTTCCGTGCATTGTTTTCGCTTCAAAGCCGGGAGTTCCGTTCGGCACGAGGATGCAACTCATTTCGTTGCGACCGTCCTCGCGCGTGCCCGTTATCGCCTGAATGGTGGACACCAGAGACATCTCAGTGCCCGCGTTGGTGATGAATATTTTGCTGCCGTTGATGACCCATTCGCCGTTGCGCAGTTTGGCGGACGTCTTGGACGCCTGAGCGTCCGAGCCTGCCTCCGGCTCCGTAAGCCCGAAGGCCGCCAGCCCTTCGCCGTTGCAGAGTTTCGGCAGCCAATCCATCTTCTGTTTCTCGCTGCCGAAATAGTAGATGGGGCCGATGCCGAGCGAGTTGCCCGCCGCGACTGTGGCGGCTTGCGAGCCGTCCACCCTCGCCACTTCCTCGACCGCTATGATGTACGACGTGTAATCCATCGCCGACCCGCCGTATTTTTCGGGCAGGAACATTCCGAACAGGCCGACGCCCGCCATTTTCTTTGTCAGTTCTAGCGAAAACTCTTCCTTCTCGTCCAGTTCGCGCGCGACCGGGGCTATCTCGTTCTCCGCAAAGTCGCGTATCGTGTTTCTGATAATGTTTTGTTCTTCTGACAAATCAAAGTTCAACATAGTCGCATTCCTCCATGCGCGGCGTCCGGTTTTCAATTCCCGCCCCTCAGGGGCATGATGCTTTGCCCGCACAATATCACAAATGCCGCTCGGTCACAATGTTTTTTTTTATGGAAGTTCGGTTCAGCGACATATCAAGCGCCGCTTCTGAAGGGTTGCCGAAATTTCAAGGTTTCGGTCTTGCTGAGCGAACCAGCGCGGTTCTCAACAGCCTGTTTGTCTGTGTCGAGACGCGTTTGGTCGGACAGGCAAAGAAGAGTTAAAAAAAGATGTTCCGGCCCGTTGTCACTCAGGCTGACGGGAGAAATCTATGACGATGTCGTCGAGGCGGTGGAGCGGAAATATCGCTTCCCGCGCTAGGGTTCCGTATGAAATGGAGCGTCCGAGGAATGAGATTGTGTAGTATCCGACATAAGCTCCGTCCAGAAAGGCGGCGGCTTTGGAATCGGCGTCCAAGCCGTCGCCTGAGCCTCGGTCGACCACAAGCCAAAGTTTTGTCGCGGTCTGCGACGCGAACAGGGTGGTTCCGATGCTGTTGTTAGGATTTCTTACGGGTAGGGCGTCGGGGAGCGGCGACAGTATCGCGTCGCTCTTCTTTAAAATGATGTCTTTGGAGTGCGAGCCGAAGTACCCGTGAATGTTCATCGTTCCGATTGAAGAGCACTTGAAGATGCCTATGACTTCGTCGCCTCGGACGACCGGCAGTTCCAGCCCGACGGGTATAGTCGAGCGCTTTCCGTACATGAAGGAGACGCGCTTTCCTCTGTCCCATATCGATTGGGGGTATATTTTGGTGAAACGTTCGAACTGGGCGGGAAAGGTTTTCGCCGCTTCCGCGTTCGACCGCGCGGCGAAAGCCGCCGCTGAAACAATTATCGCAACCGCAACTAACGAAGCAAGTGTTTTGTTTTTGAACATTAACGCGCCCGCCGCCTCACATGTAAGGTTCCAGATTGATGGCGAGCCAGAAAAGTTCGGGTTTTACTCCCGCGATATTCAGAGCCTCGCTCAACTGATTCTTGTTTGCCGTGGATACTTTCATTGTGTTGTACATTGTTTCAATTTTGCTAAAAGAGTTGCCCAGACCGAGGAGGTTGATCGCGTTGTCCGGGTGATTCACCCACGCTTCAACTCCGTCCACGACCGCGCGGAGCTTGGGCAGGTCCTTTTCGTAATGAGTCTCAATAAGGCTGATGACTTCCTCTTTGTCCGGGCAGTCGGTGGCGGTGATGGAGAGGGGCGGGAAGGTGTAGCCGAATTGGCAGCTCTTACCTTTGTTGTTGTTGTAGAGTGTCATGGCGGCGGCTGTGGTAGCCGGAGACAGATAGTCCAGAAGGACTGCTTCCAGTTGCGCGTCGGAGAATCCGGGCGGCAGGTCCGCTATGTCGTGCGCAAGCATCATAAGGGGGTCTGTTTTTGCGCGGACGTCCATTTCCATCGGGAATAGAGCGGTCATCAGGTTAGTCGCCAGAGCGGCGTTATCCCAGCTTACCACCCAGTTGTCCATTACAGCTCCGAAAGATACGGTTCCGTTGGAAGAATCGCCGAGGTCGGCGAGGACTTCTAGGAGTCCTTCGACGGCGTCTGCCGCGTCGTCGCGGGTCGCTCCGGCTTCCTTCACCATCACTTCAATAAGCATCCCCCGGATGATGTCGTATGCGCTGATAATCGAGTTAATGTCGTTTGAGGTGGTAAGGGTTGACGCCGCCGCTGCGGCATTCGGGGAAATCTTCTGTGCCATTCCGGATCGGAGAAGTCCCATCGCGCTGTAAACGTCGCTGTAAGTGAAAACCTCGCCGTTTCTTACCGCCATCGCCATGTCTTTGACGGCGAGCCTCTTTGCGGTCGTATTCGCGTGAGCCGCGTCCCAGACATCCACAACGTCAGACATCGCCGCGCACAACTCCGCCGCTTTGGGTTTCGTGTCTATGTTGTTCAACGTGCTCAGCGCGCTTTCTCCCGCGTCCGTGAAAACCTCCACGATTGCGTCCACCTGCGCGCGCGAATAATCCGGCTCAATGAGGTTGGCTATAATTTCATTTATGCTTGCGATTCCGAGAGCGACCTTGGCTGCCGTGTCCAAACGCTCGACGAGTTTTTCAACCTCCGCGTCCAAGTTGGTGGCTGCAAGCGTGTTGCCTATCTGTGTGTGAATGCAGTTGTAATCCGGGTTTGCGCCGACATTCGGGCAGGCGGTAATGATGGAAGATATGTAGTTGACCAGTTCTCTCGCCCGAGTCGCGTTCGTTATAGACGCAGTGGCGTCAATGCCCTCTCCGGCCATCAGGTTGTCAACGCCGCTGATTGTGTTCAAAGCGACATCCGGAATCAGCTCGAAAATCACGGCTTTTCTTGTCGTGCCTTTATCTGCGAGAAGTCCTGTCCTGTTTGCGCTGACGCTTTCGACGGCCAGTTTGATGTTTCCCGCGTCTCCGGCTGGGCCGATGAGCGTTTCGATAATAATGCTGGGTGTCGTGTTCTTCGGTATCGTAATGGTTGCGGAGAAAACGCCGTTCGCTCCTGTGGTTCCGCCTGCGGTGATGAGGTTGGTTTTCGTCGCGTCGGTCACATTATAGGCTTTGAGGGCCGCGTTGGTCACCGGAATGTCATCTGCAATTCTGGAAGCCGCGCGCGAGCCGCTTTGCTCGGACGAGGTGTACACCGTGCCCGCGATTGTGCGCGTCACAGTCTGGTTGTTGTCCGCCGGGGGATTCACTACCGGAGTTCCGCCGCCTGTCGCGCCTCCGCCACCGCCGCCGCATCCTGTGGCCAGCGCCGCGCCGAGGCATAGAACTATTGCCGCAAGAATGTTACTCAGCATTCTTCTATTCATTAGAATCATCCCCTTTGGAATTTACAACATCACTCAATACATTTTACTTCCGCGGAAGCCCTTCGTCAAACTTGTTCCTGAGCATGAAAACAAGCGTTTTACCGAAAACTTGTCTTGTCACAACAGATTTGACGCCTATTTAGACTTTGAGCGTTTAAGGGCTGTTTTTTCCATCGCCGCAACCATTTTTACGGCTGTCTTCTCCGCCTTGGGTCCGATGCTTTCAGGCGAGACGCATCCGGGCACGATGAATTTTCCCGCCACCGCGCATTTGATGTAGCCGTTCATGCGGTCGAACATTATCTGAATCAGGTCGGCATTGTCTTTTACCGGCCCCTCGCATGTCACAAGCAGCGCGGTGGTCTTTCCTTCAAGCGCGGATGAGTGAGACGGGGTCTCGAACCCGGACACAAGGCACACGTGCCTGTCTATAAGCGCTCTCATCTGCGACGTGAAATCCCAGCAGTACAGCGGCGTTGCGTAAACTATCGCGTCAGCAGACATCATGGATTTGAAAACAGGGATCGCGTCGTCTTTTATCGCGCAGCCGGGAACCGATTTTGCATTAACGCATGCCCAGCATCCGCTGCATCCGGCAATTTTCTTCCCTGCGATGTTGATCCTTTCGACCTTATGCCCGTTCTCCTTCATTTTCGCTTCGAACAAAGAAAGTACTTTGTCCGTGTTGCCTTTTTTTCTGGGACTTCCCATCAGCGTCACTATTTTCATGCGTTCCTCCGCCGGTTTTTTAATATATGATGCCGCAAACTAAATCCATTTGAGCGCGCCCATGAAAATCGCAATCAGAATCAGGTCGAGCGCCAGCAAGGCCCCGACGGCAAGTATCTGGGAGCGCCGCTTGGTCATGTCGTGCACCTTGAAAGAGATGGTGTAAAACAGGGAATAGCCGCCGAAAATCACAATCGCCGCCGGGCCTGTGTTCCACCACGGGTACTCCCATGTCAGCGCGCCGGTGTAGTTGAGGGCGCATTCTATCGCCGCGCAGATCGCTCCCGCGAAGGCTATGAAGACCGCCCTGTTGGGGATTCCGAGGATTCTCATGCTCTTGTCTTCGGGCAGAAACTTTGCCATGACTAGCCCGACGACGGCGAACATGAAAAATATCTCGATGTTCATGCCAATCATCAACAGATATGCGGTGGCTCCGGGCGTGCCCCATGCCGGCGCGTATTGCGTAAAATGGAATATGAGCGAATTGACTATCTCGATAAAAATATCGAGAGCAAAATATGTCAGCCCCGCGAAAATGACGTTCCAGTTCTTCTTCTGCGCCTCGTTCGCGTAGACGTAAACCACGAGAGTCAAAATCGGAATGACATACCATTTGAATTGAGACGGGTCTCTGAGAATCGACAATGCCTGCGCCGCTGATTCGGTCATATCTGCCTCCCCGCGCCCGAACAGCTTTCATGTCGCCAAAATAATACTGCTCAGGTCCGCGTCTTTTCGGACATTTTATCACGAAACAGCGAATTGCGGGCGACAAGCCGTCAAACGGTGAAATAACCCGCCGGAACTTCCGTCACATCCTGCCGCCGCCGTCCACCAGTATGGTCTGTCCGGTCACGAAAGACGACGCTTCAGACGCCAGATAGACGACCGCGCCCGGCACTTCGTCCGGCTCGCCGATCCTTCCCAGCGGGTATCCTTTTTTCACTTCGTTGAGTATCGCCTCGTTGCTCCAGAGAGCGGCGCTGAACTTCGTCTTGATCACGCCGGGGGCGACCGAGTTGACACGGATTCCCGCCGCGCCCCACTCGTGCGCCAGCACCTTCGTCAGCATTATCAGCCCGGCTTTGCTCACCGAGTACACTCCAAGCCCCATGCCCGGCGTGATTCCAGCTATCGACGATATATTTATGATGCTTCCGCGCGTCTTCTCTTTGAGCATCCTTTTGCCCACTTCGAGCGACAGAAGGAACGGCCCTTTCAGGTTTGTCGCCATTATCGTGTCGAAGGCTTTCTCGTCGGCGTTCAGCGTCGGGCCGAAGATCGGATTAGTCGCCGCGTTGTTCACCAAAATATCGACTTTGCCGAATTTCGCGTAAACTTCGTCGAGGAACGGTTTTATCTGGTCGGACTTGCCCACATGGCAGGCAATAGGCAGCGCCTCCCGGCCTCTCGCCCTTATCTCCTGCGCCACCGGCTCCAGCGTCTCCGGCTTCCTTCCGCACACAGCCACGTCCGCGCCCGCTTCCGCCAGCGCTATGGCTATCTCTTGTCCGATTCCCCTGCTTGCTCCCGTTACTATGGCTTTCTTTCCGTCCAGCCTGAACTTATCGATTATCATCTCGCAATCCTCCTTAACAAGTGTCAGCCACATATAATATACTTATGCTGGCCGCGAGTGAATAGCGGCGGGAAAAACGAAAAGGCAAATATGGAAGAATCTGAAAACAAACAAACCAAAGCGCGCCGTCCCAAGACAGGGGATAAGCTGACGCTGAAGATAGACGGGCTGGCGTTCGGCGGTTCTGGCGTCGCGCGCGCGGACGACGGCATTGTGGCGTTCGTCCGGGGCGGAGTCCCCGGGGACGTCGTAGAGGCCACCGTGACGCGGCGCAAACGCGGATACGTTGAAACCCGCGCGGACAGCCTCGTTTCCGCATCTCCCGACCGCGTGGAGCCGAGGTGCGCGCATTTCGGCGGCCCCACAGGCGGCATGTGCGGCGGCTGCGTCTGGCAGAACTATCCATATCATCTTCAGCTCGAATGGAAACGCCGTCAGGTCTCCGACTGCCTCGAACGCATAGCGCGCGTCCCGAACCCGCCGGTGGAACCCATCATCGGCATGGAAAACCCGTGGGAATACAGAAACAAAATGGAATACACCTTTGGGGATGGCGCGGGCGGCTCGCTGAGCCTCGGCATGCACCGCGCCGGCTTTTTCGACAGGGTGGTGAACGTGGAGCGCTGCCACCTTCAGGCCCCCCGGTTGTGCGAGTTGCGCAACATGGCAAGGGAGTTCGCATCCGCCAATGGCCTGACTCATCACTGGGCGCGAAGACATGAAGGCCTTATGCGCAACTTCGTCGTCAGGGTTAGCTCGAAAGGCGACGTCATGGGCTGCGTCGTCACTCACACCGACGAGTTTGAAAAATATTCGCGGGAGTTCGCCGGGGCCGTCGCTTCGGGCTTTCCGGAAGTCAAAAGCCTTATATGGCGGATTAACGATTCATTGTCCGGCGTCGCGGTCGCCGGAGAGGAGAGGCTGCTAAGCGGCGAAAACCACATTATCGACGAGGTCTGCGGGCTGAAACTCAAGATTTCCGCCGCCTCTTTCGCTCAGACCAACCACTCTCAGTCCGAAAAACTCTATCAGTTGCTTATTGACAACGCGGAGACGCCGGGGGGCGAGACCGTTTACGATATTTATTCCGGCATGGCCCCGATAGCGATGCTGCTGGCGGAGCGGGCGGGCAGGGTGATCGGCATAGAGAGCAATCCTCGCGCCGTGGCGGACGGACGCGAGAACATCGAAATCAACGGTTTCTCCAACGTTGAGATGGTGGAGGGCGAGGCCGAAAAGGTCATCGCCGAACAATGCGCACAAGCTCCTCCGGACATCGTTGCGGTGGACCCTCCGAGGGTCGGTATGCACCCGAAAGTCCTCAAAGCCGTCGCCGAGGCGCGGCCCCGCCAAGTGCTCTACATATCCTGCAATCCCTCCACGCTCGCGAGGGACGCCGTCGAACTCATCGAAGCCGGATACTCCCTCGAAAGGGTTATCCCGGTTGACATGTTTCCGCACACGGCGCACATCGAAGCGTTCGCCAGATTCGACCTTCGCCGATGAGCGCAGGGCGCGCCAAGCTCGTCAGAAGTTAGCCTTCAGCGTCGTTTCCAATATGTGGCCGGTGTAATTGCTGTCTTCCTTGCTTGAACTTGAATGCTGCGACATTTTGTATGAGAAGTTCATTGAAATAAGTTCAGACAGCTTGCTTTCCGAGCCGAGTTCGAGGATTCTTGAGGTGTCGCCAATTGAGCCTGACCTTGAGGTGTGTTGAAGGTTGAGCCATCTTGCGCGGCCTTCCTTGGGCTTGTTCATCGCCCGGCCCGAAAAAGAGAATGTCTCGAAATCGGACGTCGAGCCGGAGCTTGTGGAATCCATTTTAAGATTCACGGAATAATTCCAAAATTTGCTGGGGTCGTAGCCCAGAGCCAGATTCCATCCGGAGTTTTCGGAGGAGTTGGTTCCGCTCGCGGAGGTCACATCCGAAGTCGTCTGGTTGCGCATGATCGCCGCGTGATATGTTTTTCCGGGAGGTCTGAAGTCGAGTTTGTAGTTCTGTGTCTGGCTGCTTGTGGAGGATGTGTCTCCTGAGTAGGAGTCCGTGAAAGCGAAAGCGGGGGTGAACGTTAGAGCCTTGTTTATAAGGTATCCGGTGGTGAAAGTGGTCGTTTTGCTCCCCGTCGAAGGGCCTGTCGCGCTCGGCGTGTCCTGTTGCGAATAAGATATCACAACCGATTTGACGTTTCCGAACGGGGCGGTGGACAGCATGAGCCGCGAGCTGTTTATCTCCCTGTCGGCCACAGTGGGCCTCGAATCGCTCGTCTGTTGCGTGTCCAAGTCCGCCGTCAGCGTCAGCATAGTGGACGGCGTCCATTTGACTCCGATTTTCCGCGAGCGGTTCATAGAGGAAAATGTCAGGGTGTCGCTCTCCGAATCCAGCTTGTTGACGACGAACATGGTAGTCAGGGCCAGTTTGGACGTTGGCTTGTAGTTAATGCCGATTGTGTTGCTTTGGTTCGTGTTTCCGGCTCCGGTAACGTTGTTGCTGTATTCGCCGGTCTGGTAGCCGAGCGTCATGTCGGCGTTTTTGAGCCACGGAACGGGCATTGCCATTGTTAGGTTGAGCTTGTCGTCGCTGTCGTCAGTCTGAGATGGAGAGTGGTCGTCGGTGGTCTCCCGCGTTTGGTAGCCGAGATTGAAGTTGGAGACGAACCCCAGCGAGCCGGACAGAGAGAACCGGGTCTGGGCGCTTGAGCGCCTGTTGGAGTCGGCGAGGTCGAGCGCGGTGTCAACATTCAGCCGGTCGACGCTGAATGTCAACGTATCGCCGATTTTACGCGACAGCGACATCGCGAGTTTTCCGACCTCGAAATCAGACGCGCCGCCTATCGGAGTGTAGTAGGTGTCGCCTGAGTTGAGGCTGAACTTAAAATCCGTTCCGCCCCGTTTCCATGCTCCCGCGATTCTCTGTTTATATCCTCTGCTAAGCTCGTCCGGGCTTTCCGGGTTGAACTGGTAGTCGGCGATTATGGTCGTGCCCGCGGGAAGGAATACCGCAGGGGCGATCTCTCCTCTGACGCTGTCCACAGTGTAGTCCGAGCCTCGCTTCAGCACGGACTCCTGCGACACCGTGTCGTTCAGGTACAGCACAACCGTGTTCGCGACGACGTCGGGCTTCCCGAGCGGGAAGACGCAGTCTTTCGCGTTAGACGGCAGGCGACAGTCGAGATCCGCCTCTATGACTTTCACAGTCTGGCTGGTCACTGTTATCGGCCTGCTGGAAACGTCAGCCAGACTTGTCGCCATCTCATACTCTATGGTTATGTCGCTGTTGGGCTGATACTTCAGGCGGATGTCGTTAACCACATGGTCGTAGTCGGTCTCAAGCGAGCCGATGTCGGGATAGCTCCAGTAATCAGCCCTGATGTATTCGTCGGCGCCGTTTCTCGGTATCAGAAAATCTATCCTGTTCAGCCTTTCCTGAACCACATAGTCTGTTCCGGGCGAAAGCAGGATAGGACAGATGTTGAGATCAATGTCCGAGCAGACGTAAATGTTTTCGGAGCCGGAGTAGATTGTGAATTTTTCGGGAAACCCCCTCGAACCTGTTTCATCCAGCGCCAGCGGCTCTCTGATGGTTTCCTGTATGGACGTGTTTTCCGGATAGTATGAGTAGCTGACGGTGAACGTGTCCGCCGGGTCGGGCGGCGTCCGTAGCAGGAATCTTCCCTGCGCGTAAAACCTCTCGATATCGTGGGAGCCGATTCCCGGCTGCGCCAGCCAGTTGTAATCTATGTTAGGCTGAAGCGTTTCGTTGTTGTTCTTTATGATTGTTTCCGTTCCGTTGGTCGCGTCGCTGCGCACGACGAACCTGTTCTGAACCTGAAGGAAATAGTTGCCGCCGTCGATTATCAGCGCGGGCGTTTCCAGAGAAACGCTTTCGGTTAGTTTCCTCGCCTGACGGTTGGCCTGTTGAACCACGTGGGTCAGTCCGTATGCGAATTTGCCGTTTGCCGATTTCCTGTTCGCGGCGATTCCGGTAAGTCCTCCCGCGTTGAATCCTCCGGTCAGCTTCTTTTCGTACGAAATAGTCACTTTGTCCACAGGGCTGAGAATCCTGTTGAAGGTGATCGTTCCCTGAAAAACATCAAGGACGTAGTCCGACGCGGGGGCGGCCTCGTCGTTGACGGTCACGCTCACCGAACCGGCGACTATGTCTCGCGCGTTCAGGTCGTAAGGCCCCTTGATGTTGCGCCCCATGAAGCTGACGACGCCCGACTGGCTTTTCGATTTGGACATGAGCGCGGTAACGTCTGTTCTGCTGTCTTCATACGTCAGGCCGATGCCGTCCGCGTTCTTTGAAACGCCAGCGAACTCGCCTCCGTCCAGCGACACCGAGACGTTTCCGTATGTCAGTCCGTAATGCCCTCGAAGAATGTCGAACGTCATGTCCCTGTCTTCGCGCGGCATCTCGTAAAACTTCCCGGTCACTTTCATGTCGTCGCCGAGCGAGGCGGTCACCGTCAGGTCCGTTCCCTGTTCGATGCGCTCTCCGGCGTTGCGCAATCCTTCCCTTGAGAGGAATTCCTGCGAGTCTCCCGAAGATTCGTATGCTCTGTATTTCAGGTATCTATAGCCGGAAAGTTCTACTTTCGTCTTCTTGTCGGCTGCTTTTTCAGGTTGATCTTTTTTTTGTTCGGTGGCGGACGCGGCAGGCTGTTCCGAGGGATAAACCAGAGAGGACGGCTTTGGGGCAGGGGCGGCGGGCGGAGAAACTGAGGGCGGCGTCGGGACAGGCGGCGAGGCGGTTGTGGCGGCAGGTTCAACCTTTTTCGTCTCAGCGCTTTGTTTCAATGTGTCTTTTTTTTTATCCGTTTTTTCAGGCTCTGCGGCGGGCGCAACCGTTTCTCTTTCCGGGAATGACATTATGGTCGAAGGAATTGTGAGAGAGCGTTTTTTTCTATCCGGCGCGCGAGGGGCCGTTTCTTCTTTTTTGATTTCTTCCTGCGTTTTACCATCGATGGCGTTTTCAAGACGTAGGAGAAGCCGGTCAATTTCGCTCTGTTCTGATGCGGGCGGGGCGGCTGCGCTTGACGTCGTTTGCGATGCCTCAGGTTTATCCTTTTGAACGGAAGCGGTCTGCGGCTTCGGTTGCGGTTCTAGTTCAGCCTGCTGCTGCGTCTTCTCTGCGGGTTTCTTCCCGATAGGTTTATTTTCCTCTTTTTGAGGCGTTTTCGTTTTCACAGGGGCAGGGGGCTTTGCTATCTTAGCTCGTTTTGTTGCCTGCTCTCTGCGCTGAGAGCTTGCCTTATCCTTTTTCGCGGCAGAATTCACAGGGGCAGGGGCCGCCGTTGCAGGCTGTTGCGCAGTTTTCGGCTGTTCGGAAGCTTTTGGAGCTTCGGTGGGTTTAATCGGCTCGGGTTTAGGCTCCGCAACTTTCTTGTGCTCTTTTTCCGCCACAGGCAATTCCACAGGGGCGGCGTCGGGAACTGGCTTTTCAGGCTCGATGCGGAGCGCGCTCTTTTCGGTCGGAATCTCCGGCGCGACCGCCTCTTTTTCTTTTTCAGGCTCGGCTTCGTGAGTAGTGGATTGATCGTTTTCTATACTCCCCACCTTGTCCAGCTTATCCAAAAGCTCCTGAATTTTAGGCATTGCCGGAGCCGGCGGGGCGGGCGGCGGAGTCGGTTTTTCTTCTGCCGTCTTAGCTGACGGCGGTTCCTTCGCGCTTTCAGGTATGGCGTTTTCCAATTGATATATCAGGCTGTCTATCACATCGTCGAATTCCGGAGGCTTAATCTTGCCTTTTTCTTCTTCTTTTTTCAGTATGTCGTCGATGATGTTGAGAAGTTCGTCGGACTGAGGTTTATTTGGAGCCGCGTCGTGAAATATCTGTGGTTTTATCTGAGGGGCGTCAGCAGACGAAGCCGCAGACGCGGGGCTTACTGCGGACATAACCGTCGCGAAAAAAAGCGCTGTCGCTATCGCAAATATGAGCGCGGCACGGATGCGTGAGCTTTCAAATGTCATCCGCGTAAAAAACTCCCAGTCAGTTTTTCCCTGCGCATTCGATTGTTTCCATTCAATACACATATATAAGACAAATAACAATTATACACAAATTGATATCTCATTAAAACAATAATGACAAGGATGCCGATCGATGGTGATTGACAACCCTTGGTGAAATCTCCGAGTTAACTCCGCGGGCTGTCCGCAATAAGGGGCGCGATTCTCGCGTAGATCTCATAAGGCATTCCGCATGCCATGTGGTCGGGGCTGTTCATGCCCCAAGCTATGCCTCCGGTGCAGAAGTAAGAGACATTCAGTTTTCCTGACAGAAAAGGTATGACGGTCGAATTCCTGCACATGGACATATTGGCGAGATATTTATCGAGAAGAAGATCGAATACATAAGTGGTCAACTGATGTTTAAAAATCCACTTGGTAAAATCCCGCCACTGTTCCAATCTGTTTAAGCGGGCGAGAGAGGCGTTGACCAGTTCGACGCGCGTCTTCTCAATAGAGTTGCCGCCCCTAGACAGAACCGATAGCGCGGACTTGCCTAGATCGTCCGCGTGTTCGTCCGCCAGACAGGATTCCCCGGCCAGCTTTATGATTTTTTTTATTTTGGCGGGCGTCGTTCTTATCAGAACCGTGTCCGGCGGGCATTCCGCGTCGAACATGGATATCGGGGCGATAAGTATGGATTCAGTCCCGAAAGGAAGGTTATGCTGCACTTTGAGGTCGAGCGCCGGGTCAGGCTCGTTGAAACCGAGAACCACCTTTGACCACCTGCAAACGGTTATCGATTCGGAGTCTAGGGCAAACGCCTTGCCCTTGTCCTCGGTAGCCGCTCTGACAGCGTCGCAGAAGGAGATGCCGGAATACCTTTCAGAGTCCGGCCATCGGCAGTCCGCGCCGGGATTCGCCTTTATGCCCGCCGCGACAGGTTCGGATTTCTTTTCATTAATGAGAATGTTCATCGCAGTCATGCTCCGTATGGTTCATTCGGATGGCGTTTGCTGGACATGCCGCCGCGCATAGCCCGCAGCCGAAACAGTCCAGCGTCGCGCCTTTGCCGTTGATTATCTCTCTCTGACCGAAAGGGCAGGCGGCCACGCATTCTCCGCTCCCGTCGCATTTCTCCTCTATGGTGACCGCAACGCTATGGCCGCGCAGCAAGGGGAAATAACGTTGTCCCAACTCGCGGTTGATTATGTACGGCACGCACCCGCATTCGCAACAGTTGCAGATGACATATTCGGCCTTGCCATGGGATGGGAAATGGTAAAACAGCATGTGGAACATTCCGAGTTCGTGACATCTGGCCACGATGTTCAACGCTTCCTGTTTTTTAATCACTCTGTATTCGCGTGGAAACGCCTTCAGCCACGCTTCCGTCCCGGTCCGTATCACGATATCCGTGTCTAAGGGGTGGGGGCATGAGTGGTGAGAGATTCTGCACCGGCATGCTCCGACCGCGATTTCTCCTTCGAGCTTGTTTATATGCTCGACGATTTCCTTATAAGGAACAGGTCTGGCCGAATCTCCGTAGAGCGCCAGCGGCCTCGCCAAGACGACTCCCATGATTCTCTTGAACAGCGGTTTTGAACCGAGCCATTTCCATCTGCCTCGCAGAAGCTGATACGACAATCTCAGCAGAGGCAGCTCGACGAATTTTGCGAAGACGAAAAGAGCCCGCCTCTGAAAAGACGTTCCCTCCGTCGTTATGTCGTGAAGCATTGTCATATCGGCAAGTCTCCGTCAAATCGCCGCCTGCGCGCAATTATACCTATTATCCTTTTCTCGCGTAAACAAGCATTGTCTTTTCGGCGTATCGTCATCTAGGGACAAACAACGTGAAAGACTTCTGTTTTCTTTTAAAATCCCGATCGACGACGTAGTTGTCATCGATGGCTTCCAACTGTTCTCTAGTAAACTTCGGAAAAGTCACCGGAAAAGTGTCAACCGCTTTTTCGAGATCGTATGACATTACGACCGCGTCCCATTTTTTCTCGGCGATCATTTTCATTAAAACGTTGTCATCAACTCCGCCGACCTCGGAATATTTAACGTAATTCATCCTCACATCCCAATTCAGATCGAGAGCCAATTCCATCGTGTCATACAGAAGCATGCTTTCTGAGGAATATCTCGATTCTAACTCTTCTGCCGCCGTTTTCACGGCGCGGACATGCTCAATGCGTTTTGCGTCAATAAACGCGATGTTTGTTATTTCCCTCAAGTTGACAAAAACGCTTTGGGACAGAGCCGCAAGCGCGATGACGAGAATGACAGCTTTTGCTTCCTTGTTCTCTCGGAAGCCAGCAACGGCGCATCCCGCGCCTATTGATATTGCCGCGCACGTTTCAAACATATAGTTCACGGAAGACCCATAGTATGAGAGAGCCGCCGAGGCTGATATCCACGACGCCAACACAAACGACTGTTCAAAGCCGAAACGCCTGCGCGAGGCTGACGGCAGCAGGGCTATCGCGGTGAAAACCGGAAACATGCCGTCTGACAATATCATTTTGAGCAACGCATAGGCGCGGTCAAGCAACATTGGCGCCTGATGCATGCCGAACATCTGAAAATAGAATCCGCCATCCGTAATAGAGTTAAGCCAGACGAAGACGGCGAGGGAGAGGGCAGACCACAACGCGGCGAGCGCGACGGCTCTTTTCGCGTTTGAGAACAACAGGGAAAGAACAAGCGCCGCGAAACACGCGAGCATTGTCTGTTTCGTGTAAACAGCCAGCGTGAAGAACACGACGCTGAACAGATAGGCAAATCTTGATTTTTCAAATTTAAAATACCAGAGCGCGCCCGCGACAGCGAACATTAGAGCGGTGATATCCACCCGGTTCTGTCCAGACCACACCAGTATCGGGTGAAAAAAAAGAAAAATGCCTGCAGCCGCAGGCCCGGCGAGTCTGTTGCCGCTTCTGATATTTGCTATCATCCCTATCATAGCGGCGGTGACGAACACAAACGCTAAACAAACCAGACGCCCCGCTATAAGCGAATCGCCGAATAATTTGTGCGCGAACACAAGAATGTAATAATGAACCGGAGGATACATCGGGTAACAAAAAGGCGCGTCCGCTGAAGGATGCTGGCGATATATCTGATAGCCGTCGGAAAGAAGGCGTGAACAGTAAAGAACGATGTCCTCGCCGCCGCTATGGACCGCTTCGTTTTTGAAAAAGTTAACGAATACTAACAGGTAAAGAGCGGCTCCGGCGACTAAAAGCGCCGCAAGCATGACCGATGACGCTTTTATTAACTTTTCCGCTTTGAAATCGCCCATGTCCGTGAAACGCTTTCAGTAATCATATGGCGCGCAACGGATATTCCTTAGATTCGTCGCCGAAGCGGGAGCTTCAGGCCCAGCTTACTATGACCGGCTGAGCGGACGAGAGATCCACCCGGACATAGTGGTCGACGAAATCTTCTAAATCCGGCAGGTGCGATATAAGGAATATCTGCTGAAAAGTTCCTTTGAGCGTTTCCAGAAGTTTGAGGAACAACTCGCGGCGGGGTTCGTCGAAAGAGCTGAACGGCTCGTCCAAGAAAAGGAACTGGCTGGAGTCTCCCGAATGAGCGATGGCGGCGCGGGCGAACGCCAGCCTCAGCGAGATAAGCAACTGGTCGACTGTTCCGCCGCTCAGCGAGTCCAGTTCCACGTAGCCGCCGCTTTCGTCCGAGAACACGCTGATGTTGAAGTCTTCGGCGATGCGGACTTTGCAGTATCTTCCCCGCGTCATTTTGGGCAATGCCCACCCGAAATATGATTCAATCTGGGGTATCATCCTCTTTCTGATGTCGAGTCCGGTCTGGATGAAAAGACTCTCAAGCTCCCTCAGTTTCAGGATGACGGTTTCCTTCGAGTTCAACTCGGCGGCAATGGCGTTGATCTCGTCTACGAGCGGAGAGACGCGGTCGAGGTCGGTTTTCACGACGCCCATTTCGGCCTCGATTTCCTTTATCTGCGCGCGCGCCTCCAGCGACTGGCTTTCAGCTTCCTCTCGCTCAGTGGTCAGTTCGGCGAAACGCCGGTCAGAGCAGTCTATCTTGTGCGTGTTCTCGCGCAGTTCGTAGAACTTTATCAGATCTTCGTCTATATGATCGATTATCTCGCGGCGTTTTTTATCCAACCTGACGGACTCAAATTTCTGAGCCTCTATGCGCTGAATTTCGACATTGTTGTTTTCGATTTCGCGGGCTAGCTGCTCGAGTTGAATCTCGGTTTCGCGTTTCCTGCGGCGCGCTTCCGGCTCGTCGTCGGCTGTGACTCCGAGGCCGATCATGCCCGATTCGATTCTGGCTATCTGCGCGCGAATGTCGCCTATGGTGTTGAGCAGCCCTTCGGATTGTTCGATAAAGCGCATCTTCGGCTCGACTATTTCTTTCAACTCGGCGAGTCTAGCTTTAAGATCGGATTCTCTGCGCCTCTTGTCGCCGAGCAACTCAGAAGACTCGATATTGGCTATTTGAACGAATGTCTTTCCTTCTCCCGCCATTGCGCGGAGAGGAGAGAACTTCTCGATGATGTCTTTCATAAGCCCGCGCGCGCGCTCGAATTCCCGCAGCCCGTGTTCGTCCAGAACTTCGATGGATTTTTTCAAAGACTCGAAGCTGTCCGTCCGCAGTAGAGAGAACACATTCGATATCTTTTCCGCCGAAGCGCTGTCCGTTTTCATCTTCGACAAACGCGCTTCGATGTCGTCGAGCGTTTCGCTCATCTCAGCGACGCCGCGCCGGGTTATTTCGTACGCGTAGGTCTTTCTCTGCAAGTCCTGAAGAGTCTGGCGGGTCAGGGCAAGTTTGGACTGGAATGAAGCGGCGGCCGCCGCCGCCGGAATCATTCCAAGCATGACGATAAGCATCGTTGTGTTGGACATCGCAATAGTCAAAGCCACTCCGGCGGCTAGAGACGCCCCCGCGGCTCCGAGGGAAATGTCTCTCGACCTAGTCTGTTTCAGTTCGGCGTTGCGCATCCTGTCCACGCTCAGCGGGTCGATCTCCTCGACGCTGGTGGCGGTCATTTGCCTGTTCATTCTGTCGCGCTGTTTTTCGAGCGTGTCTATCAACTGAGCGGATTTATCCGAGTCGTGGGCGGACGCGCTCTTGACTCGTTCCAACTCGTTTTCGAGGAACTCGATGTCTTTCATAAGCTGAGAGCGCATCAGGCTGAGGCTGTCCGGGTCTGAGTAGGCGCGAAGGAAATTCTCGACGCCCAGAAGCTCGGCCTCGGACTCGCGGCCTTCCTGTTCAGCGGCCTTGATTTCAGTCAGCTTGCGGGATATGTCACCTAGCGCGGCTTCTTTAAGTTCGAGTTGGGAGCTTGCCTGATCGCGTTTGGCGGCCATATCGCGCCAATCGTCTATCTTTTTGAAAAGCTCTTCTATTTCGACCAGCCGGACTTCTTTAAGCTCGGAAATGAGAGCTTCCTTTTCTCTTGTTTCTTTTTGCAAAGCGGGGACGCGGTCGGCTTCGCGCATGAGGGCGGCGCAATCAAGCTCGATGCTTTTGAGTTGTTCGCGCCGGCTCTTTATTCGCATGTCGAGCACTTCCGTCTGCTCAGCCTTCCTGCGGATGTCTTCCAGCATGGACAGAGTGGAGACCGCCCGGTCTCTCTCCTTGAGGATGTCGGTCAGGGCGGCGGCGGCGGCGTCTCTTTTCTGAGTCAGCCTTTCCATGTCCATCTCTCTCGCCCGGTACACCTCAAGCACTTCGTTCTTCTCTTCAAATCGTTCGCGTATGTATTTGATTTCAAGCTCTCTGTCGGAGCGTTTCGCGGCCACCTTCTTAGCCATTTTCTCCATGAAACCGACGCCGAGCATGTTGTTTAGCACCAACCGCCTGTCGTCCGCGCTGTGGAGCATGATGTCCAGTTCTTTCTGCGCGATGAACATCGAGTATCTGAATTCGCGGAAAGTGAAACCGAGCAGTTCGTTGACTTTCGGCTCGATCTCGTCGAAGGAAGTGGCGATAGGGGAGTTGTCCGAGGTGTCGATCATGCGTCCGTCGGTGGAGCCGTCTGCGGAGAGCCGTCGGGACGCCTTGACGGTGGTTCCGTTGATGGTCACTGTGATTTCGGTCGAGCAGGTGTCCTGTCCCCATCTGATGATTTTTTTAGGGTCGCCCTCCGGGGCCTTGGGGGTGCGTCCGAACAGGCAGAAGCATATCAGCTCGCCGATAGATGACTTGCCGCACTCGTTGTCGCCGAATATTCCCACCACTCCGGTGTCCGGCATCCCTCCGAGAGCGAAGTTCTCGAACCTCATGAAATTCGAAGCTTTGATTTCTCTTAAGATCACAGGCCTTCCTCGATCTCCTTGACTCCCATTTCGAGCAGTTCTTTAAGCAGTCTGACCTCGTCGCCTCTGTCCTGCGCCGCGGCGATTTCCCGTTCGACGTATCTTTCAAATTCCTGCGCCGGAGAGTTCACGCGGAGAGCGTCGAACCGGTATTCCTCTCCCGCGTCCACCAGCGCCAGCCGGTTTTCCACGTGCGCGAACGCGAACTGTTCCCGCAGTTTCTTTATCGTTTCGCCTTTCATGAAGGAGTTGAATTCATTAAGGCTTATCTGTCCGTTGAGGATAATGTGCAGAGCCTTCTCTTTTTTGGCGCGGCGCAGCGTGTCTTCGAGAGATTTGCCGATGTCGGCGTCTCCCGCGCTGAAAGTGAGGCTTACATATTCGAGCGGGCGCGCGGACGACCGCACGGGCGTCGGCGGTTGAATCTTTCCGCCGGATATCTCGAACTGCACGAAGAACTTCCGCTCGCGGTCAAGCTCGTAGTTAAACCGTTCGAGGCTGCCGGGGTAAATGGCTGTGAAGTCTCCGGCGGTCATTATCTGAAATTTCTGTTTATGGCCGAGAGCGGCGTATTGATAGCCGCGGTCGCGCAGAGGGTCTAGAACCCGTTCCCTGAGCAGGTCGTCTTCGATGTTTATAAGGCCCTGTCTGCGGGAGTAGGCGCACATCAGGAATATCCCCGCCGCGTCCCTCGGAAGAGGTATGCGCCTGCGGCTGAACGCCTCGCTGAAGAAGAACGCCGCTTGGCTGGACGCTATCATCACTTTCTGGCCGTCGAACTCGAACACCACTTTTTCCGGGTCTTCGGTCGTTCCCATCACTTTCACATAAGAAAGGTGGTCGAATATCGACAGGGCGCAGTCCGAACTGCCGTCTTTCTCCGCCACCAGTTCCTCCTGTCCGGGGGTGAGCACGATGCGGGTGGAAGGCATGGCCTCGTGGATGCGCCCGAACGCCGAAAGAGCGGTCGAAACCGTCTCCCGGTTGGGATGCATCTTGTCGAACAGGCTTCCGGCTATCATGAGGATGTTGATTTTGTTCTTGATTACGTAGTCGGCCAGTTCGTTGAAAACATTAACAACGTCCGCCGCGCGGAGTTTTTCCGCCTCGCTGTCGAGGCTGGGGAACCGGCGTCCCAAATGTATATCAGCAGTGTGAATGACTCTTACAGGCATAACCGTCCATTCAATATTTTATATATAATATCCTTTTTTCATCGGATGAATATAACCTAAAACATAAAAAAACGCCATTTCGGGCTGAAAAACCACTGGACAAGCCTGTTTTTTGATTTGACACGGCCGAAAGTTTTTCTGCGGGCGCGATGTCGGAGTCAACCGCAGTCGACCGCCGGAAACGCCGGGTTTGCGAACCATTTGAAATCCACGCCGGGGAACAGCCGGTTGCGCGCCATGCAGTCTCCGAGGAAATACCAGTCTTCCTGAGAGAGAGCGAGGCCGTGTCCGTAGCCGCGCGCCATAGCGGCAAGGCGTTTGAAGTCAGCATGGTGTTGGCCGACGCGCCGTTCGGCGTGGTCTGCGGCGCTGCTGTTGGTTATCATGAACTTCCAGTCTGACGACGACAGCAGCATCATCTCGCGCGCGCACTGTTTGAGGATTTTGATAAGTTCCTCGTCGGTCGTGTGGAAAAACTCGCGGGCCAGATTCTGCATATCCCGCTCGGCGTCGTACTCGCGGTCTATAATCCAAGCGATTTTTTCGTTTATCCAAGTTGACGAGTCGTATCCGGCTCCCCAAGAGGATTCGGGCAGATAGACGTCCGCCTTCGATTCCATTCTGGCGAGGTATTCAGAGCAGGTTTCCGTCCGGATTTCGGGGTCGCTGTTAATCCACTTAATGACGTTGTAGAGGAACTGAGGCCCCTCAAACCACCAGTGGCCGAACAGTTCGGTGTCGAAAGCGGTGAGAACCATAGAGGCGGTTCCGGTGTGGTCGTAATGAGTCTTGAGGCTGTCGGCGATGAGTTTTTTGTAGTGTCCGGCGTGTTCGATTACTTTCTGGTCGAGCGCGTCGTCGGGGTAATAGTAGTCTTTGTACGCCATGTCCGCTTTGGTGTGGGTGATCTTCCAGTAGCGAAGGCGGCCGTCGGAGTGTTTCTTGTGGAAATCGAGGTATGAGCCGTCGCCGGGGTATCCGACTTCGTGCCTCCAAACCTGAAGGGAAAGCTGGATGTCTCTCGCGAAGACTGAGACGGGGCGCTTGGGCGTCTGCGCTCCCGCCGCCCTGTACGCGAAGAACGGGTCTTTGACGAAATCGGGCGGATGCGCCTTCATCAACTGGTGGTTGTCTATGATGAAGTAGTTAAGGTCGGCCTCGCTTAGAAACTCCTCAACGCCTTTGCGGGCGTAAGGAATCTCGCCGAATCTGGAGCCGACGGGCGGCCCCCACTTGCAGGCGGGCCTGTAGCCGCATTCCGGCAGCCACATGCCTTTCGGCTGCGAGCCGAAGCTCACCACGTGAGACTCTACCGCAGTGCGCACCTGCGCCTGAATGGAGGTGTCCTCGGCGGCGGCTGGAAAATACATGTGCGTCGCTCCGCACGTCATCAACTCGATGTGCCCGGCGTCCTTCAGCGCTTTGAACGCTCCGGGGATGTCTTCGGCAAACTCCTTCGTGAACGTCTCAAGCGTCGCGGCGTAGTAGTCTTCCCATCGCGAGGCCAGATACGCCAGATGAGGCTCGGAATTCGACTTGAAGTTCTCGCGGTCGTTTCTGGCGGCATCTATCTTGGATTGGCAGTATGTTTTGAACCTCTCTTTGAAATGGTCGAGTTTCAACTGCTCCACGAGAACAGGCGACATCGTGTAGGTTATCTTGGGTGAAATGCCTTCGGCCACCAGCCGCCGCAACGATAGCAACTGCGGGATGTACGTTTCGGCGACGGCTTCCATGAGCCATCCTTCCTGCAAATCTTCATGGTACATGACCCACGGAAGGTGGGTGTGCAGCACGAGGATGAAACTGCCGTGGAAATTTGACATAGGGCCGCCCGCTCCGATTCTTTATGGCAGTCTCATTTTGAAGTCATGGAAGGAAAAAATCAATCGCCCGGTCATTATTGTTGATGCGGGAGCTTAAAGATTTTTTAAATATTTGTGCGGGGAAACCATTTTTTTGAAAAAAATTGGTTTCCCCGCGCCCCTTCCAAAAANNAAACCATTTTTTGCAAAAATAGGTTTCCCCGCGCCCCTTCCAAAAAAACTTTTGGTCGCCGATTTTCGGAACTTCGTTCTCGCAAAATCGGCTTCTGTTATTTTGTTTCATTGCTGACGCATGCGATGAATTGCCCCGGCGCGTTTTTAGCTTTGTTTTTTCTTGATGAACAGGGATGTCGGGAATATTTCCCCGCGCATGAACATCCTCAAAGGCTCAAAGCCGAATCCCGCCATCATGCAGATGAATATGCCGAGCATAACCGCTGCGGACACCAAGCAGTACGGGCAGAAACTCTTGATGAAGAATGCTTCGACGACGGTCAGATATATCGAGAACAAAATGCCGAGCCATGCGCCCACCCAAAGCATGAAGACAAAAACGTCCGACCTCGATATGCGGCGCGCGGCGTGGATTATGACAAGGCCGATGAGAAGGATGTAACCGATTATTCCATACGCGCTCACAGCCAGCCCCGCGATTTTTGAATAATCGCTGTCGTCCACTTTTGTGCAGCTTATCGCTTCCGAAATGTCGCAGGATTCCTGCGGGACGAACTTTTCTGTCGCCGCAGGCGCGTTCATAGCGGCTGCGTAGGGGTCGAAATCCGGATTGTCGAACGGATTTATCGTGTTAACGTCCGCAAGAACTTCCAGACTTTTCACCGCCGACTCCACCTGATCCCTCGGAAACCACTTTTCCATGAACGGCAGCGTGTCTATGAGCATCAACTGATGATGCGGTTTTTTATAGTGTATTTCCGCCAGATGAATGGCTGAATAAAGTCCGACTACGGAGAAAATCACAACGAGGCCCAGACAAATCAGACGTTTTTTCATAATCATTCTCCTTGCTTATCGCAAAATATTATATTGAAAAAGCCGCAAAACTTTAAGCGTTCGGAACAAGTTGACAGCGAAAACTGTCGAAAGATGATTGAAAAACTTCGCGCAGGCGGGAGCGAAGGAGCAAAAAATGATGAAGGGCAGGGAATATTTTCAGCGCGTTCGGCTATAATTCCATCCGTCGGTTTTATGACGGAGTGTTTGGCGCAAATTATTTTCGATGTGTTTTTCATAGATTTGACGGAGGAAGGCCATGCTGGAAGTAAAGAACGTCACAAAGAACTACGGCAGCCTGCGGGCAGTTGACGGGGTGTCGTTCCGGCTCGACAAGGGCGAAGCGCTCGGCTTGCTCGGCCCCAATGCCGCCGGAAAGACCACTCTGATGCGGATCATGGCGGGCTATCTGCCCGCCGACGGCGGGAGCGTCCTGCTGGACGGCATGGATATCGCTGAATCTCCCGTCGCTGTGAAACGCCGTCTCGGTTATCTGCCCGAAATTCCTCCACTCTACAACGATATGACAGTCAAGTCCTACCTTTTGTTCGCTTCGGAGATAAAAGGAGTTCCTAAACAGGCGCGCGCATCCCGAGCGGACGAAGTTATGGAGCGCACAGGCGTAGCGGATGTTGCCGGGAGGCTGATAAGGAACATTTCAAAGGGCTACCGGCAGAGGGTCGGGCTGGCGCAGGCGATGATTCACAACCCGGATGTTCTCATATTGGACGAGCCGACGGTCGGGCTGGACCCGAACCAGATAATCGAGATACGAAACCTGATTAAGGAACTGAGCGCGACCAACACGATACTGTTAAGCTCGCATATATTGACGGAAGTTAGCGCGACATGCGACAGGGTGGTGATATTGAACGAGGGCAGGGTGGCGGCGGTGGACACGCAGGAGGGCCTCGCGCGGCGGCTGCGGGGCGGCGACTCGCTGACAGTGGAGGTCGCCGGGGCAAAGCCCGGCGAGGCCGCGCAAACGTTCCTGTCCATCGACGGGGTAGATGGGGTGGAGCCTGCGGCGGAGGTCGCTCAGGGTTCGGAGCGTTTCACCGTCTCCTGCCGCGCGGGGTTCGACGCTCGCGGCCCTATCTTTCACAAGGCCGCAGCTTCCGGATGGACTCTGCTCGAACTGTCCCGCGATTCCATTTCTTTGGAAGATGTCTTTATCAAACTGACCGCCGACGAGGAGGCATCAAGCGATGCGTAACGCTTACTATATATTTAAAAAAGATGTCAAATCGCTTTTCATGTCGCCGCTCGCGTATGTCGTCATGGCTGTGTTTTTCTGCGTGTCGTCGTTTCTGCTCGTGGCAGGCATGGAAGAGGCGAGCATGAGAGGCGCGTTCGGGCTGATAGCAACAATGCTTATCTTCATCATGCCTTTTCTGACGATGAGGTCGTTCGCGGAGGAATTCGCGTCCGGCACGGACGAGCTTCTGATGACGTCGCCGGTGACGTCCGGGCAGTTGGTGGCGGGGAAGTTCATGGCGGTCATGGCTCTGGCGGGGGCGATAATCGCGCTGTCCGGCCAGTACGCGCTGATAATCGGGATATACGGCGACCCGGACTGGGGACCCGCGCTGACGGGGTATGCGGGGCTTTTACTGTTGTCCGGGGCGCTGGCGTCGCTTGGGGTTTACTGCTCGTCGCTGACGCGAAGCCAGCCGGCGGCGGCGGTGTCGGCCTTCGGGCTGGCTCTGCTGCTGATTGTCATACGCGCCGCCCAGAGCGCGGTGGACGCGTTGGCCGCCAGCTTCACAGGCTCGGCGGCGGCGGAGGCGGTCGCCAAGGCTCTCTCTTCCGTGCTCGAAGCGGCGGGCGTTCTCGACCATTATTTCGATTTCGAAAAGGGCGTCATCGACTCTACCCACGTCGTCTATTACGTCGCGTTCATCCTTCTCTTCCTTTTTATTACGGCGAGAAGGCTTGATTCGAAGAGATTTTAGGAGGGCCGATACAGTGAAAAAAAGGTCTCTGAATAGAATAAATTCCGCGGTTCTGACTTTTCTGGCGGTGGGCATCGCTTTTATGGCTTATTACGTGGCGGCCCGCAATCCCGTCAGGAAAGATTTCTCCGAGATGGGGCTGAACACGCTTTCGGACAAGACGACGGCGGTTCTTCGCACGCTCGAAACGGATGTCGAGGCGAAGGCGTTTTTTGAGACAGGGTCGATACCCGCTTCGATGATAGAAGACATATTGAAGGAGTATGCGCGTGTGTCGCCAAAGTTTATGTTCGAGATGATAGACCCAGCCGCGCGGCCTGCGGAGGCCAGAAAACTGAACGTCTCTGATTACGGCGTGGTGTTCATCGCGGGCGACAAGAAAAAGAACGTCGGCATGCAGGATATATTCAAGTTCAGCTACGACCCTTACGGAGGCGAGGCTCCTCCCGAATTCACAGGTGAACAGGCGTTCACGAACGCGATTATCGCGCTGACATCGAAGGAGCAGAAGACGCTTTGTTTCCTCGAAGGGCACGGCGAAGGTGGCATAGACGGCTCCGGGGGCGGCGACTACGGCGCGGTCGGGGGAATGCTGGAAGGCGAAAATTTCGTAGTCAAGACGATAAATCTGGCTGTCGAGAAAAAGGTTCCCGGCGAATGCTCCGCGATAGGCGCGCTGGGGCCGCAGAAGATGTTTTTGCAACCCGAAATCGAAGTCCTCAAAGGCTATCTTTCAAACGGCGGCAGAGCCATCTTTCTGCTCGAACCGGCCCGCGAAACCGGACTTGAGCAGCTGCTTGCCGAGTGGGGCGTCTCCGTCGGCAACGACGTAGTAATCGACCCCGGCAGGTTCTTCGGCGAAGACCCTCTCGCGCCTATTCCAGAACTCATGCCGCACGAAATCACCTCGAAACTGCTCGAATCGAGGCTGACGGTCACTCTTCAGGGGGCTAGAAGCGTTTCTCCTTCAGGTTCCGCGCAGGACGGCGTAGAGGTGGCTTCTCTGTTGAAAACCACCTCGAAAGGATGGGGGGAAACCGACCTTAAGACGGCGCGTCCCGCGTTCGACGCGGCGGCAGACTTGGAAGGGCCGGTGTCCATCGGCGCGGCGGCGGAAAAAAGATTGGTTCCGAAAAATGACGCGCAAGACTCGGACGCGGACCAAGCCGAAGAAGACGCCGCCGAATCCGCGTCCGAAATTTCGACTCGCATCGTGGTTTTCGGCGACGCGGATTTCCCGTCGAATTCTCTTGTTTCGATGGACGGAATCATCAAACAACTGATGGGCGGCACGGGGAACGCGGACCTTTTCATGAACGCGACGGCATGGCTGGCGGGCGAGGAAGATATGATTGTGATAAGGCCGCGCCCGGTGGACTTCAGGCCGCTCGAAATGACGGCTCAACAGCGGGGCAGCCTCTTTATCATCTGCGTCGCCCTTATTCCGCTAGCTCTCGCGGCTGCGGGCGCTTGGATTTGGTTCAGGAGGCGGTCGAAATGAAGAGGTTCACCGCGACAGCCGTAGCCGCCGCGCTGTTTATCGCTCTGGCGGCTTATGTCTATTTCATGGAGAGAGGGCCTTCTCGAAAAGAGCGCGCGGACGAAGCGAAAAAACCGGTCGTGGCGGAAATCGACGCCGAAAAAGCCGTTTCACTAAAAATAGTTTTCGGCGGCGAGACTTTGAAAATCGAAAAGAAAAAAGGCGCATGGCGGATGGTAAGCCCGGTGGACGCGCGGACTAACAAAATCGCCATCGATTCGCTTCTCGACGACCTGCGAGAGATAAAATCGGAAGGGGTGGCCGGGAAAATGGAAGACGCCGCCGTGTTCGGGCTGGACAGTCCCCGGCTCGAAGCGGATATCTTTCTGGACGGCGGTCAAACCGTAAAAATAGTTGTCGGCGACGCCGCGCCTGTGGGCGGCAACTTCTACGCGGCGCGCTCCGGCGGCGACTCCGTTTATCTCGTTTCATCCTACACGATAAAGAGTCTGGAGGTTACCGCCGACGGATTGAGGGATAAAAGCCTCACGGAGCCGCTTGAAAGGGACAAAATACGACGCGTCACGGCCACGCTCGGCGCGGCTGCGGCGTCGTGCGAAAGAGGAAAACCCGGCGGCGGGGAGAATGAACAGGCGGTCGCCGCCCTCGATTGGCGCATATCCGGAGCGGCGGAAAAAGAGTGCGCGAACGAGGCGCTCGACCTGATGTCCGCGCTGGAATTTTCAGAGGCCGCCGGGTTTGCCGAGCTTTCGGACGCCGACTCGTGCGGTCTGGACAACCCTGCCTATTCTCTCGAATTCGGATACTCGAACGGCGAAAATAAGATATTCACAATCGGCGCTCCGGGCGGAGACCGCTACTGCCTGAAAAATCCGGACAGGAACGAAATCTACATCATCGACAGACGCCTGATCGAAAGCATGGAAGCCCTGAGAATGCTCTCCGCCAAGCTGTGACGCGGTCGAAAAATTTATTTTTCTCTTGATTTAATCCCCATTTCATTAGTATATTTAAATTTGAAATGCCATAGGACAGTATTTATCTGAATGTTTCATCGTCTATTCGCGACGAAAAAACAGAGCGAAAGGTGAGTCATGGGAAGAAAAGTCTATGTGGTGTTAAACGGCAAGGCCGGACGCAGAGGTTTGGATTTTTCCAAACAGGAGATTGAAAAGTGGTTCAAGACGCATGAGCCGGGGATAGAAGTCGTCTTCGGAATAACCGAGCGGGCGATGCACGCGGCGGAACTGGCGGCGGCGGCGGCGAAGACCGGGGAATACTATGCGGTCGTGGCGGCCGGCGGCGACGGCACGGTCAACGAAGTCGCCAACGGGCTGGCTCATTCGGGCGCCCGCATGGGCATCATCCCCAACGGCAGCACCAACGTGTTCTGCTCCGAGATGAAAATTTCTTCCGACATCCAGATCGCCACCAAGAACGTGCTCGAAGGAATCCCCGTCCGCGTGGACGTAGGCAGGGTGGGCGAAAGGTATTACATCTGGATGCTCGGCATCGGCATCGAGGCGAAGATCGCCTATCAGGTCAATCCCAAAATCAAAAAGTATGTCGGCGTTCTGGCTTACGTGATATCCGCGCTCAGGCAGACCTTCGACAAGGGCCGTCAGGTGATGAAGATTATCATCGACGAGGACAAGGAAGTGACGTTTTCCACCTTCAACACCATCGTCGGCAACGCGGCCAGCTTCGACGGTTTTCTCGGAATCAAATCGAAGTTTTCAATTAAGAGCGGATATTTGGACGTCTGCGTTCTTCAGCACAAGTCGCCGATCGGCATTCTGCAGCTTATAATCAACTTCGCGCGCGGAAGGCGGGACTACTACAGGTTCGTAGACAAGTTCAGCGCCGGCCACTTGAGAGCCAAGAAAATGCGCATTGAAACAGTGCCGAACGCGTACTATCACGTGGACGGAGAAGTATTGGGAATGACGCCGATAGAGGTCGAGGTGCATCACAAAGCGTTAACCCTCATCCTGCCGGAAAACACCGCCGGCAAGGCCGAAGCCGAAAACTGGAGAAAACTCAACAAGGAAGAACGCGAGAGGCCGTTGCCCTGACGGATTGTTTTTTTCGCCGGTTTTGTTTAGGATATGAAAGTCGCGGGAACGATATAGAAAGGAAATGAAAAATGGAACTGATGATAGAAAGGGACGGCGCAAGGGTAAACATCAAGCCGGAAGAGGAAATCCACTTCGACAACTATAAAGAGGTGGAAGCGGCGATAGTCAAAGAGATCGAAGCGGGCGCGACCGAGGTTTCCCTCGACCTGTCCAACGTGACGACACTCTACAGCATGACGCTCGGCATGTTCAACAAGATAGCCGCCGCCATTTCCGAAAAGGGAGGCAGGTTCGTTCTGACCAATATCAACAGCGACATCCGCAAGGTGATGAAAGCCACTAGGCTCGACAAGATAATTACAGTGCGATGACAATCACAGCGCCGGGATTCCCGGAATCGGCTCCGCCGCTCCGGCTCCCTGACGGGACATCCGGTTTTTCTCCCGGAATTATCTCATATTGATGACCTTAGAAAAGAAACACATTTTAGTTGTGGACGACTCAAGGTCGGTTCGCGCGTTCTTTGAGGACATCTTTTCAAAAAAAGAGGATTTTAGCGCGGTTTTTGCCGCTTCCGGGGAAGAGGCGGTCAAGATTTTCGAAGCCGACCGCGAAGACCCAAACCCTCTGTTCCAGTTCGTGCTCACGGATATCAACATGCCCGGCATGGACGGCTTCGAGACGATTGAGGCCATCAAAAAAATCGACCCCGGCATCAACACCGGGATGATTACCGGATTCAATATCGACGACTACATGAAGATGGCCCTCGAAAAAGGCGTCTTCAACATTATCTGCAAGATGGACCCCCCGGATGAGATTATCAGAACGGTGGACAACCTCATCACCGGCAACAACATCTTCGGCATAGACAACTACCTCGAAGGCTCTCCGAGTATCGTTAAAGTTAAAATAACAGAAACTTCCATGTTGAAGACGGCCGTCAACGACATAATCGAATTCGCCCGCCCCAACCTCGACGAGGAAAAACTCTACGGGCTGAAAACCGGCCTCATTGAGATGGGCACGAACGCAATCTATCACGCTTACGGATATGAAAAAGGCTCAGTCGTCGCTCTGAAAGACACCGAGGAAGTGGTGATTCAATACGGGGCGGACGACAAAAAACTCATAGTGGTCATAAACGATTCGAGCGGCTCGCTCTCCAAAGAAAAGGTGTTGAGCCAGATCAATAAAGGCGTCAATCCCAGCCCGGAAGACCTCATAGCGTCGGGCGGCAGGGGCATCTATCTGACACGCTATCTTTGCGACAAATTAATAGTGAACATCGAGAAGGATAAAAGGACGGAAGTCCTGATTTTCATGTACTTCAATCAGGAATATATCGAGAACAAACCGCTGCTGATAAACCAGATATAGTGACAAAAAAGTCACAGGCGATTCGCAAAAAAGTCACAGGTGGAAGAAAAAAAGGCATTTTTGAACGGCACGATAAGCGACAATGGGGCGCAATTGAGAACTTTTGAAACACGACAAATCCTTTGTTTTTGGCAAGAATTTTGATATAGAATAAGGCAGAGTCGTTTTTTAGACGAAATGGGGGAGACGAAAATGAAAAGAATACGAATAGCGGGAGCGGCGCTGGCGCTGGCGGTTCTGTTGAGTTGCGGAGCGCTCGCGGAAGATGTCAAATTCGAGTTTGACATCCCCACGATCCCGAAAACGCCGAAGATAACGGATATAGTAAACTCTTCGGCGGTGGCGGGCGCCGTTATGAAGGTATACGCGACGATTGTCGGACAGGAACAGATGCAAGCTTGTTGCGGCGTGAACTGCGACCAGACGGATTGTGAAATGGCGCAATGGTGGGGAAGGGCCGACCCGACAGTCGTGCCAAATCCTCCTTGCATTCCCAATCCAAACGGCACGGGAAACTGTCTGAAACAGGGAAATCCGAAACTTTTCTATTACGTTAACGAAGTCGCCAACACCGGGCCCCCCGTTACTATGTCTTACAACGCTGATTCGGGAAAGTTCGAGGGCGAAATCAGCTTGGCGGGGACGGCGGTAGGAGACATCGTTTATTACTATATAGTTGCAGTCGACGGCAGAGGAAACGTCACTTCGCAACTACCCAAACCTGATAGCGTGTCGTGCACCAGCGTGACATCGTGGAACGCGTCTTATGAAACGGCCGCCACGAGCAACTGCACGATGATGTCGAGTTACGAGCGCTGCTCGGTAAACCAGACTGGCACGCCAACATGCGGAACGAGCTATTCCGTCAACGACCCCACCGGAGACACCTGCGGCGAGCCGGACTCGAGCGGTAACCAGACAGTGGTTTCAGGCTGGCAGATACTGGATATCGGAGGATATTCAGCCAGCGCGGGCAAAGGATATGGAGACCTGCCGACGGACGACGTGGTGTGCACAAAGATAAAACTCGGAGCGCAACCGCCTCAATCGGGTTCGGGAGCAATCGAAGGTTATCTCATGATATTCTTCAACCCCGACATAAATGACCCGAACGCTGCTGACATTCACTTTCCGAACGCTTTCGCGGTTTCGTTCGCGCCTAAAGCGGAGGCTATCGACGCCAACCTCGCCAAAGTTCTTTGGAACGGCGACTGCGTAACCAACCCGAACACGCCTGACCCGCTCGCCTGCAAGCTGTTTGTGGGCACTGACACTGAAACCCGCCTTAAAATCGGGTTTACAAATAGCGAGTTGAGGTTTATTGCAAAGAACTCTTTGCCCAACGGAAAGACATTAATCGGTTCATCCAGCAAAAGCACGACTATGGTTTTTCTGACAGGAAAAATTCAGTTGTCAGGAGGCACTCCGTTCTTCGTGGTCGACCTCACGCCCGGTCTGGACCTGCTGAAGGACAATAGGAATGTCACGGTAGGCCCTCCGGGCAGACCGGCTCCCCCGATTGTAAAATCGACCACCTGCCAGACGGGCGGCGTGGGAACCACCTCAACATGCATCAAACAGGGAACCGTTGCCCCGCCGGGAGGCAACAACTGTAATTTCCAGATATTGCCCTCCCCGGACAAATCTTTCACCAACTACTACAATGTCTATTACAACACCACTAACGACAAGACTTCCGCGACTCTGGTAGCCACTCTGTCAGGCGCCAGCAACTTCGCTGAAAACGGCACGGCTCTATATAACAAAACTTATAACATCCCCAACTCAGGGAGCCAGTTGAACGGCTATCCGAGGTATTTCTTCTTCTCAGCGGTCAACACATCCGCAGAGCCCGGACAGCAGGAAACATTGTCGGCTTCATGGACAAGCGCGGTCTGCACCCCGGAAGACTGGGTGGCCCCGGCGGCTCCGACGGCTTTCTCCTGCGCTACCCCGTCAGGACAGGAAGAGAAATGCTACTGCGCGTGGACGGCGGACAAGACGGCGGACCCGTCTCTCTACGGCTTTGATATCAGGCGGGGCGGAATTCTGTTGAACACTTCGGCCATCCTTCCCAACTCTTATGACGATCCTAACCTAGTCAACGCTACTCCATACAGCTATGATGTCAGATCGATAGATGTCGGCGACAACAAGTCAAGTTGGGCGTCTACCACATGCACGCCTGAAGACTTTAAACCGCCAAGCAAGATCGAGCCTTCGGTCGTTCTCCAGATAGGCAAATACGGCGTGAACGTCAACTGGGAACCCAGCGCCGAAACTGATATGACAGGCGGCGGATATAACATCTATTACTGCGAGAAGCCCGCTCAGACATCCTGCGGAGCCGACACCGGCGGTTTGCCTGTCGGCTACTCAAAACTGAACGGAACTCTCGTGGCTCATCCGGCCGTGCCCAATCCTATGTCATATTCCAACGACAGCGCTTTCGGAAGCGAGGAAAAGGAATGGTGTTTCTGGGTGGAAGCCTGCGACAACTGCAAGACGGCGAGCACGTGCCCGAGCAGAACGGGAGCCAACTGCAGCTACTTCGACACGATATATCAATACAGGAAATGCATAGTGGTCAGCGCGGTCGTTCCTGACATCGCGCCGCTGTGGCCTGAAAATCAGGCGGTAACGGCGGATCCGGCCGGGCAATCCTGCACGTTGGTTTGGGATCAGGTTTGCGCGAGCGATGAGCCCAGCACTTTCTTGAACTGCGATTACCCGACGCCCGACGAACTTGTTGGCTATAAGATAATGCACTCGGCGACGGTGGCGGGCAGTTGCGATCAGTTGCCCACTCCCGGCGGCGGCACTCCCATCAGGACAGTCATGGCCGGCGGAAACACGGAATACACTCACGCGAGTTCATTGCTGACGAACGGCACATCCTACTGCTATAGAGTGTATGCGTACAACATGTTCGACAAGTTCTCCCGCGCTACGCCGGTGCCTGCCACCGCCAATGCTGTTATTTGCACTCCGCTGGACACAACCGCTCCGAACAAACCGGACATGATAGAGCCGATAGCATTCGACCAGTTCTCCTGCACGCCTTCATGGACCGCGGTGACGGACAAGAACTCGGTGACATACGATATTCACAGGTGCACGGGCGGCTGGACGACCTGCAACGCGGGAACGAAATTCACGAAAATCAACGCTTCCGCTCAGACGGCGCTCAATTACATGGATGACACGGTGTCGTCCGAAACAGAGTATATTTATTGCGCGACGGCAAGCGATCCGAGCGCAAACACAAGCGCCAAATATGAATCGTCCGAACTGTCCAACTGCGGTTACTGTTATCCGTCTGACAAGTGTCTGCCGCCGACGGCGGTGGAAGGCTTCGAGATAGCTCCCACTTATTACGGCGCAAGGGCGGGATGGACGAATTCCACGGATGACGACGGAATGGGAGCCGGGTATCACGTGTATCTGTGCACCAGCTCGAATCCGACGTCATGCACAACGCCTTACGGAAGGCTGACATCCTCCGGGGCTGTTCCCGGAGCGCATGACAGGCAACTGGGACAGGACCCGCTTACTTTCGCGAACATCCCGGTAACATCTTCCGGCAATTACTACATCGGCGTCAGCTACACCGGCGTCTCATGCGGCGAATCTCAGATAACGATGTCCGCGGCGCCTGTCAATTTGGAAACTCAGGACGCGTGCATGATAGACCCCGACGAATGCCCTGTGGAAATCAAGATTGCCGATCCTTTCATGGGATATACGATAGCCGCCTGCAACAGCGGGGACGCGGGATGCTTGGTCGCGACGGGGCAGACAACAGGATTCAAGAAGGTGGCTGAAGGAGTGTCCGGAGTTCAGATAGAAGTGGTTGAATCCGTCTCCAAGGCGGTTGTCAAAATGGCGACCACCGATTCCGAAGGCGGAATACCGACATTCAGGTTGAAAACCGGATCGTGTTCGGACTGCGCTGACCCGACGAAGCAATATATCGTTCAGGCCAGATTCACCGAGGGGACATGGGACCAGAACGCGTCCGGCCTTATGGGATGCGCGGCTGATTCTCCCGCAGGCGAATGCGTGGTGACGCTGCAGGCGGCGGGGGCTTTAAGCGAGACAGCCGCCACATCCGTCAAGTCGGTGGCCGCCCCCGACGTCTCCACCGCCGGCGGAGGCGACGTGGGCAACCCGACATGCCGTCCGACGGTGCATGTCGCCAATCTGCAACCGCTCAAATACAGGTTCGGAGCGTTAGCGGGCGACGCCAAGTATCACCCGGCGGTCGATTTCAATATGGACGGCAAGATCTCCATCCATGACCTCGCGGTTCTGAAAAAGAACTTCGGAAAACCGGTCCCGGTATCGTCAAACACGATGTTGTGCGACCCCGAGTTCGACAACAGAACTCCGTGACGAAGGAAGCGGGAACGCGCAATTAAGCAAGCTTGGAATATCAAACCGCGGCGGACCGACATGGACGTCGCGGTTTTTCTTTGATTAGACAGACATGAATTTGAGTGAATGCCGATTGTCCGCAATGAACGAAAACTGATTATGAGGGCGCTTCCGGTTTGACTGCCCGATATCGATATGGTAACATGAGCAAATAATTTTGCCGGGCAAATCCCGGCGCGCGAACATGGAGAGGCGCAATGACACTGGAAGAAATCGGACGGCAGGAGACGGCTCTTGATGAATCGCTCGAAGGCGAGGAAGAAGAATACGCGCTTCCCGCGATGAAAATCGGGCTGGACGAGTGGTGTTTCCACAACTCGATGCTGCTAGGCAAGATGACTCTGATGGACGTGGTCGCCAAAGCCGCCGAACTGAAGCTGGACGGCGTGGGTTTCGACTATTTCATGATGAAGCGGGAAATGCGAAAGAATCCCGAGGAGATGAGGGACAGGCTGAGAGAATCCGGTCTCGAGCTGGTATTCGGATTCGGATTGCCGTTCTCGCTGCCTGAAGTGATATTTCAGGCGATGGAAAAGATGAAAAACGAGATGTTCGACCTCGCGCACGAGTTCGGAGCGGACATCGTAAGAGTTTACGGCGGGCTTATCATCCCTAACATGTTTCACAAGCCGTTTCATCTGGTGACGGACCGAGAAGCGGAAATAAAAGAGGTCTCGCGAAGGCTGAAGTTGTTCACGAGGGACGCGTCGCTCGAAGGGCTGACCGTCGCTTTGGAGAACCATTCGGATTACACGATGAGGGAAATGCTGCAGATAGTTCACACAGTTGACAGCGAGAGGTTCAGGGTGACGCTGGACACAGGGAACGCGCTGTTCCTCGGCGAGGACCCCGTGCTGACTGCCGAGAGGCTGGCTCCGTACGCGGCATACACGCACATAAAGGATTTGAAGCGCTCAGGGCCGATGGTGCTGGGATCGCCCCTCGGACAGGGCGAAATAGACATCCCCAAGATAGTGGAGATGCTCAGGGACAGAATGTACGACGGCCTGTTCTCCATAGAGTGCAACCTGCCGCCGTGGCAGGTCGAGCGGGAGGAATCGGCCGTCAATGAGAGCGTGGAGTTTTTAAGAGGGTTGAACGGATCGGCTAAGGAAGATGAGGGTTGACCGAAGCGGTCGAATGGAAGCGCGGCGCAGCCGCGTCAAAATCATCAGAGGACGCACGCATAATGGCAGACACAAAGAACAAGGATGGAAAGAAATACAAAGCGAGAAAGAAATGCCGGAACTACCACGGGCGAATGATAGAGCCGTTGGACGTGATGACGGAAGGCTCTGTGAAAAAGTTCATAGACGATGTGTTTGGAGCTTCGGGATACAACGCGAGAAGGCTCGGCGAGGCTTGCGACATATACAGGCGGATGGCGGAGAGCGGGGCGACCATCGCCCTGACTCTGGCCGGAGCGATGACGCCCATAGGAATGAACGGCCCGATAATCGAACTGATGAAGCGCGGCCTCGTGGATGTGATAATTTCCACCGGCGCGAATCTCTATCACGATTTTCACAGGGCGTTTAATTTTCCGGTCATTCAGGGATCTCCGCACGTGGACGACGCGCTCCTGAATAAACGCGGCATTGCTAGGATATACGACACTTACATAATGGACGACGACACGCTGCTGCCCACCGACGCGATGATTGTGGACGCGTCGTTCGAGCACAAGTTCAAAGGCCCTGTTTCATCCGCTTCTCTTCACAAACTGTTGGGAGAAAAAGTTCTGAGGGACGCGCCGTTTCCGGAGAAATCGCTGGTCGCCCAAGCGGTCAGATACGGCGTGCCCATCTACACTTCGTCCCCCGGAGATTCCTCCATCGCGATGAACATGATATTGCCGTATTTCATGGGGAAAAGGATTGTGGTGGACCCCGTGATGGATGTTGTGGAGACGACGGCGATAGTGAGGCAGGGCAAGAAGAACGGAGTCGTGATAGTGGGCGGAGGATCGCCGAAGAATTTTTATCTTCAGACGCAGCCCACGCTGTGGCAGATACTGAAAGACGACATCGGCGGGCACGACTATTTCATCCAGCTTACGACCGACACGCCTCAGTGGGGCGGCCTATCGGGAGCGACGCCTCAGGAGGCGAAATCTTGGGGCAAGGTGAAGGGGCACACCGTCAACCAGACGGTGGTTTACTCCTGCGCTTCGATTACGTTTCCCCTGTTGAGCAGATACGTGATGGAGAGCGTCGGGGAGAAGCCGCTTAAAAGGCTGTTGGACAAGAGAGAGGCGCTTGCCGCGGAGTTGAAGCGGAACGCTCTGGCTAATCCGGAGTTGAAAAAGCTGTACGGCAAGAAAGCCACCAAAAACTCCAAACAAAAGAAATAGTTCGCGTTTCTCGAATGAGAAACCCTGAATAGGCGTGTTTCTTTGAGGTTGAATTTGGATTCGGGTTATAGCAGCGCGTAATAGAAATTATACGAAGAATTAAACCCGAATCCTTCATTAGGATTCGGGAGCGATTGTTCAGAGCGGATGAAATGCGAGGCGCAAGGCGCATTTTTGCAGTGAATAGAACATAGGGTTCATGAACAAAAAAATGTGGCGGCAACGAAGCAGTTCGCCGCTATGAAAATCGCCCCGGTTCGTCGGCTCTATCGAAGAATCCGGGTTAAATGAAAGTTCCCATTGACTATTTGGTAAAAGCGTCATGCGCAAAGGAAAAAACTTTGCGCATGGCACACTTGGTATTGGGTAGAATCATTTAATGACATGTATAAAATGTGTAGCCGTTTGTATGCCGAGCGAGTTTGATTGCATCGCGGCCTTCAGGTTATTTTTCCAGAACATATTTCTTGTATGTGTTTTCCCAGCCGCCGGCGACGGCCGCCCTGTGCAGGTCGATCCATGGTTTAAGATCATCGTGCGAGACGCTCGCCCACATTCCTTTTGATATTTTAAAGTAATGACGAAGGCTCTTGAAGGAGTCGTAGTTGTGCATGTTGGTCAGAACCAGCCGCAGAGACTCCACCAATCGTTCATCCATGTCTTTTCTATAGACGATGATGACGTTCGGCAACGGTTTGGCGCATACGAGCGGGACGATGCCGTCCGCAAGAGGCTTGTGACCGTAGACGATGTGTTTCAGATACTCCGGTTCGAGAACGATGGCGTCCGTGGTTTTGAACATGAGAGCGCGGGCGGAGGATTCCCGGTTCAAAACTTTGAAGCCGGAGAAAAAGACAGTCGGATCGATTTTGTATTTGGACAGTTCGGGGTCGTCCGCGAAAATGCCGTTGAGGACGGCCCAAGCGGATTCGTCAGGCAGATGGACGCGGCCGGCCATGATATCCTGCATGTTTTTGTGTCCGGCGTCTTTCCTGACGTAAATGCAGGAAGGCGATCTTATCGATGAGCCGGTTTTATAAATCGCCAGAGGGCGGATGGAGGAATTAGGGTTGAAATATCGGGCGCGCGCGTAGTAATAAGGCGGCATCCACGCCACGTCCGTGTGCTCGGTTTCAAGCCGCGCGATAACTTTATCCCATGAGTCAGCGTCCGTGACGAACTTGATTTCCATCTCTGCTTCAGATTTCAGCGCGGCTTGAAATTCTCTGAGATGCTTATTAATCAGGGAAGAGCCTTCGCCTAGAAGAGAAGTGGGCAGGGGAAAGTCGAAAGAAATCTTATCGGTGTCCGCAGCGGCGGAAGACGCCGTGAAAAGCAGAATCGCAGCCGCCGTTGCGAGCGCGCGTCTTATTGTTTCTACCCTTGTGGATGCCGCGCAGATTCCGAACATTCCGTCTCCGCCGCGCAAGCGATGATTTGCGATCTCGTATTCCTATATATTTTACAATTAGGGGGGCGCCGTGTAAACTAATATTACGCTTAAAAACGTCCGCGTGGTTGACATGCGGCAATGAGCGCCGGTCGTTTCCGGCGTGGAAATGAGACGGCGGTTCGCGCGTGAACGATACGAGAGTGAAAAGAGTCAGGCTCGCCACGGCGACGCGGTTGTCCGCTCTATTCGGGGTGGTGGTTTTTCTAGCCGCGGCGATTGTGTATAAGGGCGTCGACATGAGGACGCGGAGGATATGGCTGGAACAGAGAGAGGGAAGCGCCAGAATCCTTGCGGCGTCCATCTCGCACGGGATGACGAACGTGATGGTGTCCGCCGGGCAGGAGGAGAGGGCGGCTCTTGTGGCGGAGGGATTGTTGCGGGGGGCGGTCGAATCGGGGGCGGCTCTTTCAGGATGCGACATCAGGAACGCGGACGGCGCGATGGTTTACACGTTCAGGAAGAGTCCCGGCGACGATGGAAAGCATTTGAAAAGCGTTGTGGCGAAAATTGAATCGGAAGGGGTCGGGACAGGGGAGGTCGAGGTGTATTTCGATCCCCGGCCCGCGTTGGAAAGCGAGAATACCGAGCAGTTGCTCGTTCTCGGATATGCGGTAGCGGCGCTCGCCGCGCATCATCTTGCCGAGGAAGATTTTTTTCAGATCGAACTGATGGTAAGGAAGATGATTGAAGAGGCCCCGGACGCGTTGTACGCAATCGTCACAGGCCCTGCCGGCGAGGTCTATTACGAATACAGGACGGATGAATTTAAGGAATACATCACCGAGGAGTTAGCTGCTGGCGCGGCGGAAGTCAGCCTATTGAGGCCGTTCATCGTTCAGGAGATAGGAGAGACTCAGGAACGAGGAAGGATGGTGGAAGTCTCGGCGCTGGCCAGAGACGGGAACACGGCGCTGGGCGCGGTCCGCATAGGATATTCGATGAAATCTATAACGAAATCGGCGGAGCGCACGCGGGAGCTGTTCGGGCTGATTATTCTGGGGTTCACGGTCGCGGCGGCGGCGGCGGGGGTTCTGACGGCGCGCAACATGACAAGACCGCTCGCGCTGATCGCGCAGACCGCTTCAAGCGTGTGGGAGATGAAAGCTTCGGGAGAGTATTCGAGCATCGAAGAGGCTGGCGAGGACATGAGCAAGCTTCGCTCTTCTTTCGAAAATCTTCGGGACAAGTTCGCCCGTCGCGGAGACGAAATAGGGGATTTGTCGGAATCCTTTCTGAACATGACGACTAGGCTGGAAACGCGGCTCAATGAAATTAAATCGCTGTATCAGAGGATGGCTGTGGCGGACAGGTTCCAAGCGATGGGACAGTTGTCAGCAGGCATCGCCCACGAGATAAACAATCCTCTCGCCATTATTTCCACGTACGTTCAGTTGATTCTGCGGCGCGAGGGGCTGGACCCGGAGTTGAGGGCCGAAGCTGAAATTATTCTCGAAGAGTTGGACAGGATTGCGGAAAAGGTAAACGACCTGATGTCGTTCGCCAAAGAAAGAGAGTATGTTTTCGAGAAAATAGACGCGGGCGAGATTGTGTCGAAAACCGCCGCGCTTCTCAGGCATCAGTTCAAGAACGCGGGAATATCGTTCGAGCCGGACTACTGGGAAGGCGGGCCGTTGATTGTCAGCGCGGACGAGAATAAGCTTCGTCAGGTGTTCCTGAATGTCATGCTGAACGCCTCTCACGCTATGCTGGATTCCGAACGGAAGGTTTTGAGAGCTTCGACCCGGCTTGCTCAGGACGGAAACAATGTTGAAATCGTAATCGAAGACACCGGCTGCGGCATCAATCAGGAAGACCTCTCAAAAATATTCAACCCGTTTTTCACAACCAAACAGTCCGCCGTGGGAACAGGGATGGGGCTTGCGATAAGCTACAACATCGTGGCCGCGCACGGCGGCAAGATAACCGCTGAGTCTGAACCGGGGGCGGGATCGCGAATTAGAATTTTTCTTCCCAGAGCTTAAAAGAGCAATAATCAACACGGTTCATCGGCTCTATCTGCGAATCCGGGATCAAACAATCGACCGTCATTTCAATCCGATTATGGCTTCAGCTATGTTGTGGGAGTGTGAGCGGATTTTTTGGAAGGCTGTGAGAATGTCGTTGTACAGGAGTCCGGGGACGACGTCGCATTCGCTTCTGTTGAGCCTCTCGACATGGTCGTCTTTCAATCTTTTTATGGTTTTCTGCAGGGATTTGCTTCTTGAGTCGGCTTCGTGGCGATTGCGCGCTTTTTCTTCGATGAAACACAGCACGCACATCTCAAGGTACTCCAGAAGCTCTCTGTGCGAATCGAGCAGTCCTTGAGACGCGCTTTCAGTAAAAACCACGTTCTGCTGTTCTTTGCGGACGCAGTATTTCGCCAACTGCTCGCAGTAGTCGCCGATTGATTCCAACTCGTCCGTCACTCTCAGATATCTGCGAGCTTCTTCCGCGTGATCCGGGCCGGGGCTGCTCTGGAGCAGTTGCGCGAGAAATTTTGAGATTTCCGCCTGAAGAGAATCGGTGATATTTTCGTATTTGAACAGGCGCTCGACCTTGTCGTGGTCAAGCGAGGGATTGACCAGCATGTCCGAATTCCACTTGAACATGTCGATAACCATTCCCGACATCTTGATCATTTCTTTTTTTGCTTGTCCCAACGCGATCGCGGGCGCGGAGATGAAATTGTAATCTATGTATTCGAGTTTGTGATCCGATTTATCCTTGTCGCCCGGAATCAGCCATGTCACCAGCTTGATTAGAAGCCCTGCGGCGAATAGGAAAACCAGAGAGTTGAATATGTTGAATACTGAGTGTCCGGCGGCGATGTGCGCGGCGATGAATGGACGGGTTCCGTCCGCCGCCACGTGGTTCATTCCGCCCGGAACTATATAGTCGATAAGTCTAATATAGTAGGGAAAAATAAAGACCATGTATGTGACGCCGATAACATTAAAAAAGGTATGAATTCGCGCCGCCCTCTTGGCGGATATGTTGGCTCCGATGGAAGCCAACTCCATTGTGATGGTGGTTCCGATATTTTCGCCGAGCACAAGAGCGGCGGCTCCCTCGTAGGTCAGCAGTCCTTGATTCGCCAAGGCGATGGTTATGCCGATTGTCGCTGAACTGGACTGAACGATCATAGTAAGCAGCAGGCCGGCGAGGACGCTTTTTAGAATCTGAGAAAAGCTGCCGGCCCCGAACTGCGCGAAGAACGATATGAACTGCTCATTCTCTCTCAACGGCATGAACGCCGTCTCCATGAGTTTAAGTCCCATGAAAAGAAGTCCGAAACCGAGCAGGGCCTCGCCCCATGTCTTTACGCGTTTATTCTTCGAGAAAAGAGCCATCATCGCGCCTATGCCGACTATAGGCATCGCGTAGCGCGTTATCTTTATCACTATTATCCATGAAGTTATGGTTGTTCCGATGTTCGCGCCGAGTATGATGCCCACCGCGCTGGAGAGTTCCATCAGCCCGGCGTTGATGAATCCGACTATCATCACGGTCGTCGCCGAGCTTGACTGTATCAGCGCGGTGACTGAAAGGCCGACCAGCAGTCCGACGAAACGGTTGTTCGTCAGCTTGTCGAATGTCCGTTTTATTCGATTCCCGGCGAGCTGCTGCATCCCCGACGACATTGTTTTAATGCCGAACAAAAAAATGCCAAGCCC
Organism: bacterium UBP15_UBA6099; assembly: GCA_002435745.1. Lineage (GTDB taxonomy): Bacteria > UBP15 > UBA6099 > UBA6099 > UBA6099 > UBA6099. Next base: position 13,515 of record DIWT01000018.1, on the reverse strand, counting down.
GCCGAGCAGGTTGAAGACTATGTGGGACCAATCGATCTGGTTCATTCTGTCTTTCGGATGAATCTCATCCTTAAAGAGTTGTCGCCACTATTTTTATCATGAGAAGAAGGGATAATCAATACGCGGCCGAAATACGGATGCGGCGCAAATGTTGTGCGGCGCGGGGATGTATGGTATATAAGATGTGCGCTGCGCGCGGGAGGACGACTTGATTAGAGAATACAAAGACAGGCCGGGGAAAGTTGTGGCGGTGGGATTGAACTACAGGGACCACGCCACGGAGTTCAACATGCCGCTGCCTCAGGAGCCGATTCTATTCATCAAACCCGCGACGGCGGTCATCCACGACGGAGACTTCATCGTCTATCCGAAAGGCGCGACGCGGGTGGACTACGAGGCCGAGTTGGGCGTTGTGATCGGACGCGATTGCAGGAGAGTCCGCGCCGAAGACGCGATGAACTTCATTGAGGGATTCACTTGCGTCAACGACGTGACGGAGAGGAACATGCAGGGAAGGGACGGACAGTGGACGCGGGCGAAAAGCTTTGACACTTTCTGCCCCATAGGCCCGGTGGTGACAGATGAGATAGACCCCGGAGATGTAGGCGTGAGATGCTATCTCAACGGCGAGCTTAAACAGAAATCTCGCACCGGCAATTTGATATTCACAGTTGAAAAGATAATCGAATTCGCGAGCGGCGTGATGACGCTTGAGAAGGGCGACGTCATAGCGACGGGCACTCCGTCAGGCGTCGGACCGATGTCGCCGGGCGACGAGGCGGTTGTCGAGATAGACGGCGTTGGCAGGCTCGTCAACAGAGTCATCGCCGAAAGATAATCCGAGGCCGCCGATTAGGCGTCGCTCAAGATTCACTTGACCGGTTCAAATCTGTCTATCTGCAACATTGTGTTGACGGCTTTGTCGGCGAACACCGCTTTGACTTTCATTCCGATTTTCACCGAGTCGGGTTCCACGCCTTCGAGGATGTGAGTGATTGGCGTGTCCGCGCCGCCGAGTTTTATCATGGCCAGAACGTATGGAGCTTTTCGCGGATGGTGTTTGTCGTCCGTTCTCACAACGGTGAAGTTGGTCACTTCGCCTTCGTTTGAAAGCTCGACCCAGTTTTCAGAGATATTCTCGAAACAGCGTTCGCAGGTCTTGCGCGGGGGGATGAACACCTTGCCGCACTTTTCGCATTTCACGCCGAGGATTTTCTTTTTGTCGCGAAGTGAAACGATGAACTTGCTGCCGACGCGCCCTGCGAAATACTGGTAGGGCAGGGCGAGCTTGCCCTCTTTTATGTGGCAATGCTTGTGTTCTTCAGTCATGGACATGGCTCCTTTCGGAATGCTCGTCAGTCTCTGATTTTTTTAAAATGAACAATATCGTGAACGGAGCCGACCCGTTTGTCGTTCCACACGGGCCGGACGCGGTCGCCGTTTTGGGTGTCCGCTAGGTCTTCATTTTTCAGCAGATGCCAGAATGTCTCCTCAGTACCGATGCCGTCCAGCAATATGTGCACCTGCGCGTAAGGCGTCTCGCGCGTTTCGCCCGTTAGCGGGTCGGGGCTGGAGTAGTAAATAATCTCGATGAGCGTTATCGTGCCGTCCGGTCCGACTTCTATCATGTCTCCCGCCCAGCAACGGCATTCAGCGCACACCTCGCGGGGCGGAACCTGCATGCGCCCGCACTTCGGACATTTGTTCGCGAATATCTTTTTTTCAATAAGCCCCTCGAAGAACTTGCCCATCACAGGCCCCGTCGAATACTTCATATCGACGGAGATATTTCTCTTGATGACAATCAACTCCTGTTCGTCCTCTTCCTTGGGCGGCTCGAACTTGGCGAATATCTTCGGAAGCTGCATTGCTATGTTCATATCGCCTTTGAGTTTCAGCCTTCCGGCGCCGATGGCCACCATCGGGTCGAGCTTGCCGAGGATCAGGTCGATATAGTCCTTAGCCTTGACGATGTTGACGACGGCGCAGTTGTCGCGCAGGCCCGTTTCGAGACTGCATTTGCCGTCTTTAATGACCGCCGTCCACTGTCCGCCGCCGTCGCCAGTGATGTCGTATCCCACCGCGATGTCCAGCCCTGCGGCGTTTTGCGGCTGGAAACGGGCAAGCAGCGTGTCGAATATCCCCTGAACGGTGACGGCGCTTTTCTTGGGCAGGGAGTATCTGGTGAACATCTTGGCGGACGCGGCGACCAGAGCCATGTCGCCCTCGATCTTTATCTTGCCGGACATGAAAGCCTGCGTGCCGTCGATTTTGCCGATGTTCACGCCGACGAAAGTCTCCGCGTCGGCAGCCGTTTTGACGGAGAAGCCGGACAGATCGTCCGTCTTGGAGACTTTCACGGAGTCGTCGCGCACTTCTACCAGCCATTTCCCGCCGCCGTCGCCGGAAATGTCGTACGCGAGCACAGCGTTGACGCCCTTCGCGCCTTCGACGCGAAACCGGGCTTCCATTGTGTTGAAAATATCTTCCACGCTTACATCGAAGTATTTGGCCATGTCACTCAGCCTCCTGCCAGTCTAGGTCTTTTTCAAGCATGAACAGAACGGTCCAGAAAGTGCCGCCGAAACCGGAGGCGAGAGCGTGTTTCACCTCGCGCGGAATCTGATGCGCGCCCGCGTCGCCTCGAACCTGAAGGGCCGCTTCGGCCACTCTCAGCGCCGCCGTCGCCCCGATTGGATTCGTCGATATGACTCCTCCCGACGGGTTCAACGGGAACGAGCCGTTGATTGACACTTCGTCGTTTTCCACCATCTTGAGGTGTTCGTCTCCTTCGAGTTGGAGGAACTCCCTCAGCCAGTCCAACCCCCACCACGAGGAGGGGTCGTACATCTCGAACACGTCGAAGTATTCCCTCGGATTGGTTATGCCGTTGCGGCCAAAGAGCTTGCGCGCGGCGTTGTGGTGTGTGACTTCCTGATTCTCGTTGATGCCGAACATATTGAAAGTTTCTTCTCTGTGCACGGTCACATGATCGCGTATCCAGACGGGTTTCTTTGAGATTTTTTTCGCCTTTTCCTCGCAGGCGAGGATAATGGCCACCGCGCCGTCGCTCTGCGAGCACATGTGAATGAGCCTAAGCTCGCCGACAAGCTGCGGAGAGTTGGCCATGAGATCGTCTATCTGGTCGTAGTCGAGGCCGAAGCTGCGGTGAGCGTGCGGGTTTAGGGCTGCGTGTTTGTCCAGAGTGACGCGGAGCCTCATGGCGGCCCGTTTTGCTCTGTCTTCGCCGAATTCCTTAATCGTTTTCGCTGCAGTGGCTCCGGTGAGCGCGCCGGTCTGAAGATTGCGCGCCCAGAGCGGGTCGGCCATATTCGTTATTCCGCCCGTGGTGTGGCCTTCCTGCTGTTTTTCAAACCCTATGATCATCACTATGTCATGGAGTCCGGAAGCGACGATATTGTCTCCGACGCCTACGATAGTGGCTCCGGTCGTTCCTCCGGTGGTGACGCGGTAGCAGGCCTTGCCGTAGCCGCCTGTGCCGATGACGTGCCAGAGGTCGGGCTGATGCACCATCTCGAACAATTCCATGTTGCCGTGAACCAGAGCGTCCACGTCTTCGATGCCGATCCCGGCGTCTTTAAGCGCCAGTTCGACCGCCTCATGTATCATTTCCGGCTGATTGACGTCTTCGCGATGGCTCGAGTGGTGAGTCTGCCCGATTCCGATAATCGCGACGTTTCTGTTCTTTTTATGTTTCTTCATGGGTTTCACCTCCCGCTCAGTTTTCAAGAATCATGACTGCCTGATGCTGTCCGGCGGGGCCGGTTGTGCCTTGAGCGACAGCGCGTTTGGCTCCGGCGACCTGTCTTTCGCCCGCCTCGCCCCGCAGTTGAATAACCGCTTCAGCCGCTCTCGCCAGCCCGCCTATCATTATCGGGTTGCCAGCCAGCATTCCCCCTGACGGGTTGATTTTCCCCGTTTCAAGAATGCCGCTTTCTATCCATTCGCCGCCTTTGTTCTCGTCGCAAAGGCCTATGCCTTCCGCCCACATCGCAAGCTGATACGCGTAAGCGTCGTTGATTTCAACAACGTCGAAAGCGCCCTTTGCGTCTGACACCCCGGCCATCTTGCATGCGGCGGCGGCGGCTTTCTTAAGGGAAAAATTCGACGCCAAATCCCTGTCGCCGAAGAAATAGCTATCCATGCAGTTCGACCACCCGGTGAGCCACACTGGCTTGTCCGTGTATTCCTTGTATTTGTCTTCGGCGGCCAGCAGCATAGCGACGGCCCCGTCTGAAACCGGGTACGCGTGGAGAGCGCGAATCGGGTCGCACAGCATGGGAGAATTCATCACCTGTTCGACGGTGACAAGCTCCCGGGCGTTCGCGAGCGGATTCTTCGCGGCGTTGCGTCGGGCGTTTACGACCGCTTTGGCAAGTTGCGTTTCGGATATTCCCGATTTCAGCGCGTATGCTCTGGCCTGAAGCGCCGCGCCCTTCTCGAAGTCCAGTCCCAGATCCCGGCAATAGAACGGGTCGAACGCTAGGTTCACGCACATGTTCCGGCTTTCGGCTTGCGATTCTTTCGTGTGACCCACCACTAGCGCTACATCGTCATGGCCGGACATTATGCATGCCATAGCGTAAGCGATGGCGTTTATGCCGTCCTGAGCCGTTTTCTCCTCGCCTCTGAAATGCGCGCCGACGGCGTCCGTAATCCCGTTGTCCGATATGGTGCGCGCGTCGAAAACGTCGTCGGAACACGTCACAATGTTCCTGATTCCCGTTTCCTCGTTCCAATCCACCCCTGTCTGTTTGACGATGCTTTCGACCGTCTCGAAGCACATCTGCTGAAAGCGTTTGTGCCACATGTTCGAAACGAACTCTGTCTGCGCGACAGCGCAGACGGCAACTCTTCTTGCCATATTTCACCTCCGGATGTGCGGGCGCCGCGCGCCCAATTCACTAATAATAATCTATTAATATCCTCGCCGTTTGACTCCGGCTAGACTACTTTACTCTACCGGGCGAAGAATTATCAAGCGTTTTGTGAAATTTGTCACCAGCGTCGGCGCGCATAGAAAAAGAGAGATGTGGGAATAAAAAAAAAGCCCCCGCTGAGGGGGGCTTTTTTGTTTTTAATGTTGTCCGCTTGCGCGGGCCGCGTCACGGTCTTTCGGACACGAGTTTGTCAACGACTGTCGGGTCAGCGAGAGTCGAGGTGTCGCCCATGTCGCCGAGGTCGTTGGCGGCGATCTTCTTGAGGATGCGGCGCATGATTTTGCCCGAGCGTGTCTTGGGCAGCGCGTCGGCGAACTGGATGACGTCCGGAGTGGCGATCGGGCCGATCTCTTTGCGTACCCAGTTGCGAAGCTCTTTCAGGAGGTCTTCGCTCTTCTCGATGCCGGCTTTGAGGGTGACGAAAGCGTAGATGCCCTGTCCCTTGATGTCGTGAGGCATCGGGACGACCGCAGATTCGGCGACTTTCTCGTGCGCGACGAGGGCCGACTCGATTTCCATCGTGCCGAGCCTGTGGCCGGAGACGTTGATGACGTCGTCGACGCGGCCCATGAGTCTGAAGTATCCGTCAGCGTCCTTGATGGCTCCGTCGCCTGTCAGGTACTTGCCGGGGTAGGTTCCGAAGTATGCGTCTTTGAATCTCTGCGGATCCTTGTAGATTGTGCGCATCATGCCGGGCCACGGCTGGTTGATGCAGAGGTATCCGCCTTGTCCGGCGCCGACTTCTTCATTGCTTTCGTTGACGACGATCGGATCGACGCCGAAGAAGGGAAGGCCGGCGGAGCCGGGCTTCTGGACATCCGCTCCGGGCAGAGTGGCGATCAGGATGCCGCCGGTTTCAGTCTGCCACCACGTGTCCACTATCGGGCATTTCTCTTTGCCGATTACGTTGTAGTACCACATCCACGCTTCCGGGTTGATGGGTTCGCCGACCGAGCCGAGGAGGCGCAGCGTGCTGAGGTCGCGTCCGTTCGGCCACTGGTCTCCGTCTCTCATCATCGCGCGCAGCGCTGTGGGAGCGGTGTAGAATATCGAGACTTTGTATTTTTCGACAACCTGCCAGAATCTGTCCGGCTGCGGATAGTTCGGCACGCCTTCGAACATGATCGAGGAGTTTCCGATGCCCAGCGGGCCGTACACGATGTAGCTGTGTCCGGTGACCCAGCCGATGTCGGCGGTGCACCAGTACATATCTTCGGGCTTCATGTCGAAGATGTACTTGCAGGTCATCATGACGTACAACAGATAGCCGGCCTGCGAGTGGAGAACGCCTTTCGGTTTCCCTGTCGAGCCGGAAGTGTAGAGGATGAACAGCGGGTCTTCGGAGTCCATCTGTTCGGGGGCGCATTCGACGGAGGCTTTCGCCATCGCGGCGTCCCACCACAGGTCTCTTCCGTCCTGCATGTTGATTTCGTTGCCTGTGCGCTTCACGACCACGCAATTTTTAACCGAAGGAGACTGGCTCATCGCGTTGTCAGCGTTGTTCTTCAGCGGGATGGTCTTTCCGGAGCGGAAGGAGCCGTCGCTGGTCACAAGCACGCTGGCTTCGGAGTCGATGAGTCTGTCGCGCAGAGCTTCAGCGCTGAACCCGCCGAACACTATCGAGTGGATGGCTCCGACTCTTGTGCAGGCGAGCATCGAGATGGCCAGTTCGGGGATCATGGGCATGTACAGGCAGACCCTGTCGCCCTTTTTCACGCCGAGGCCTTTGAGCACATTGGCAAACTTGCTGACTTCGTCCAGCAACTGCTTAAATGTGAACTTCTTAGCGTCGCCTTCCGGTTCGCCTTCCCATATCAGGGCGACGTTGTCGCCTTTGCCGTTCTTCACATGCCTGTCTAGGCAGTTGTAGGAAACATTCATCTTGCCGCCGATGAAGTATTTCGCAAACGGGGCTTCCCATTCGAGAACCTTTGTGAAGGGCTCGAACCAGTCGATCATTTCTTTCGCTCTCTCGCTCCAGAACGCTTCCTGATCGGTGATCGAAGCTTTCCACAGCTTGTCGTACTCCTCGCGGGATTTCACGCGCGCTTTCGCCACAAAATCGGCGCTCGGAGCAAAAGTCCTCTGTTCTGTGAGTACTGAGTCGAAACCTTTCTTTTCTTCTGCCATTCCTTGACCTCCATTTATCCTTGAGTTTTGAACGTTGCCCTTGTTATCAGGGCGGCAGCCTTATGCCACTCTCGCGACCCCGCCGCTCCCGCTTGCCGCTTTTGAAACGAGTCAAAATCGGCTCTATTAATACATTACCTATTCAACAGCAGAGTTATTCTAATTGCGGCGGTATGGGGTGTCAAGGCAATGTGAATAATTTCTCAAACTGTCTTTTCACTGCTAATCGCAACTCTAAAACCGTGTACAGCGGATGTAAGAATGACGCGTTGAACTCGGCATCGCGGCTTGAATTCGTTATTACCGCACATGTTTATTTATTTTTATGTTAGATTAAATCAAGCCTAAAAATTTATGAAGTCCGTTTTTTGCTGATTTCGTCTTGATTATTATTTATGTTTTTACTATAAATTGGTTGCTCCGGCCTTGAAAGAGGCCGTCCATGCTCAGGGGAGGCTCCGACAACCATGGAAAAACAGATGCCGAAAATGTACGATCAGATAGCGCCTTGCATCGACGACATAATGTCTAAGATTGGCAAGAACGTGACGCTTGGCCTGCCGATAGCGGTGGGCAAGCCTACTCTGGTCGCCAACGAGTTTTATCGACGCGCAAAGGCTGATCCTTCGATGACTCTGCTCATCATGAGCGGGCTCAACCTTGAAAAACCCAAAGGAAAAAGCGAGTTGGAACGCCGTTTTCTCGGCCCTCTCGTCGCGCGCCTGTTTCCGGACTATCCCGACCCTGAATATATGATCGATTCGGCCAAGAACGCTCTGCCGGACAACGTTTCGCTGAGAGATTTTTATGTGATTCCGGGCGGATACTTGAACAACCAGTACGTTCAGCAGGGCCACATATCCTCGAACTACACGCATGTGCCGAGGGACGTGAAGAACTACGGACTGAACGTGGCGGCGGTCATGGTGCGCAGAGGCATGGCGGACGGGCAGGAAGCGTACAGCCTCAGCAGCAACGCGGACGCTCCGGCGGACATGATTGCCGAACTGCTCGGCGAACGAAGAAAAGGAGCTGAGGGCAGGAAAGTCGCCGTCCTCGGTCAGGTCAATCAGAACCTGCCCTTCATGTATGGCACGGCGAAGGTCGAGCCGGAGGCGTTCACTGAGATAATCGATAATCCGAACTTCTATCACCAGTTGTTCGGCCCGCCCCGCGAGCCTGTGACGGTCACTGACTACTTCGTCGGCGTCAACACTTCCCCGCTCATTCTAGACGACGGTTGCATCCAGATCGGCATCGGCTCTCTCGGCGACGCCCTCTCATATGGCCTCATGCTCCGCCATAGCCACAACGACACTTACAAAAAACTGCTCAAAGAAACGGGCATTCTCGGCAATCATTCCGAAACCATAGCCGCAGCCGGAGGACTTGAGCCTTTCAAATACGGACTTTCAGTCTGCACCGAACTTGTTATCGACGGATTCCTTCGCCTTATGGACGCCGGAATAATTAAACGCAACGTCTATGAAAACCTTCCGCTGCAGAGGCTGCTCAATCAGGGCAGGATCACGGAGGAAGTCAACATAAAGACCATCGAGGAGCTTTTAGCCGACGGCGCTCTGTCAGCCAAACTCACGGAAGCGGACTTCAAGTTCCTGTCGGAATTCGGAATTCTGCGCGACGGGCTGTCGTTCTCGAACGGTTCCATCGTTACCGCCGACGGCGCTTCCATCACGGCGGATCTCTCGGTCGGCGCGAACTTGGACGCAATAGCAAAGAGTTGCCTCGGCGCCAGCTTGCGCAACGGACTGAATGTGCACGGCAGCTTCTTCCTCGGGCCGCAGGGCTTCTACAAGGCCCTCAACGACATGACGCAGGAAGAGCGCAACAGAATCAGGATGCGCGAGATAAGCTTCACAAACCAGCTTTACGGAGACGAAGAACTGAAACGCCTCCAGAGAAAGAACGCCCGGTTCGTGAACGTCTCTCTGATGTCCACCATACTCGGAGCGGCAGTATCCGACGCTCTCGAAGACGGCAGGGTGGTCAGCGGCGTGGGCGGGCAGTACAACTTCGTGTGCATGGCCCACGAGATAGCCAATGGCAGGTCGATTATCATCCTTCGCAGCACGCGCGGCGCGGGCGAAGAAACCATCTCCAACGTCGTGTTCAACTACGGGCACGTAACGATTCCCAGACATCTCAAGGACATCATCGTCACGGAATACGGCATAGCGGATGTGCGCGGACGCTCGGACAGCGACTGCGTTCGCGCTATACTCAACATAGCCGATTCCAGATTCCAGAACGAACTGCTTGAAAAGGCGAAGAAGAGCCTGAAAGTTAGAAAAGACTATAAGATACCCGACCAATTCAGGAACAACTATCCCGAAAGGCTTCAAGCCGCCATTAAGCCGTACATCAAGGAAGGGATGTTCCAGCCGTTCCCGTTCGGCTCTGATTTCACTCCCGAAGAGATAAAGCTGGGCAAAGCTCTTCGCGGATTGAAAGCGGTCATGGAAAAGAAGGAATTCAAGCTCTCGAGCATACCGTCAGCCCTAAAGGCGCTGACTCCGCCGTCCGCCTCCAAGATTTATCTTGAGCGGATGGGGTTGGACAAGCCGAAATCGCCCAAAGAAACGATCATGCAGAAGCTGGTTCTCTTCGCTCTCGCAAACGACGGCGTCATCTGACGCGCGAAATTCGGCGGTCTCTCAGCGAGACGTCTTCAACTCGGTTCCGCGCCGCGACAGGAAATATTTCGCGCCCGGTTCTCTACAGGCGCATTCATCCCGAATCCGGCATTAGGATTCGGGAGCGATTGTTCAAAGCGGATGAAACGCGGAACGCAAGGCGTATTTTTGCAGTAGGGGCGGGGTTGCCCCGCCCCAAATTATCATAGTTATTGGGCGCGGAAACCGCGCCCCTACTGAACAAAAGAATGTGGCGACAACGAAGCAGTTCGCCGTTATGAAAATCGCCTCGGTTCGTCGGCTCTATCGATGAATCCGGGTTCATAGAATGTCGAAAATCCGTTCAATCGCTTCCCGTTTGCGCCGCATGCTGAAAAGTGTTGCGAATTGGGGCGGATGAAACTAGAATCTCGTTCAAGTCGCTACGGAGGACATATCATGAAAAGAGAAAAAAGCAAAAGAGACGCGGTGATTGTGAGCGCGTGCAGGACGGCGCTGGGAGGTTTCAACGGCGGGCTGTCCGGCGTCGAGGCCACAACGCTTGGCTCTCTGGCAATAGACGAAGCGATTCAGCGGGCCGGTCTGGCTAAGGAAAACATCGAAGAAGTGATTATGAGCCAAGTTCTGCCGTGCGGATGCGGACAAAACCCGGCGAGGCAGGCGATGGTCAAGTCGGGTCTTCCGTGGGATACGGGAGCCACAACCATAAACAAGGTTTGCGGCGGCGGGCTGAAAGCCATCATGATGGCCGCGCAGGCCGTGCGTTGCGGAGATTCAGATATTGTCGTCGCGGGCGGCATGGAGAACATGAGCCGCGCTCCTTATTACTTGGACAAAGTAAGAGGCGGTTGCCGCATGGGAAATGCTCCTCTTATCGACCACATGGTGCATGACGGCCTGTGGGACATAGTGAACGATTTCCACATGGGAATCAGCAACGATCTTATCTGCGATAAATACGGAATCAGCCGCGAGGATCAGGACAAATACGCGGCGAGAAGCTACGAACGAGCGATGAAAGCTATCGCCGCCGGAAAGTTCGACGAAGAGAAATTCCCCGTGATGATACCGTCGAGGAAGGGCGAGCCTGTCGCCATGACGACGGACGAAGGCGTTAGGGAAACGACTTACGACGCTCTTGCCGCCATGAAGCCGGCTTTCAGAAAAGACGGCTACGCCACCGCCGGGAACGCGTCGATAATCGCTGACGGCGCGTCCGCCGTCTGCGTGATGTCCCGCGAAGCCGCAGAGAGCAAAGGGATCGCCCCGATGGCCCGCATAGTCGCTTACGGCTCATCCGGGCTTGACATGAAATACGTCCTCATCGCTCCCATTCTGTCGATACCGAAAGTATTGAAGATTGCCGGGCTGAATTTGAAGGACATAGAGTTGCGGGAAGTCAACGAGGCTTTCTCAGGCTCCACAGTTTGCGCGATAAGGGAGCTTGGCTTGGACGAGGAAACGACGAATGTGAACGGCGGCTCGGTAGCTCTGGGGCATCCGATAGGATGTTCGGGCGCGCGCGTCCTGACGACTCTTCTCTACGAGATGAAGAAACGGGACGTTAAGCTCGGCGAGGCTTCCCTCTGCCTCGGAGGCGGAGAAGCCGTCACGATGATAGTCGAGCGCGAAGTCTGAAACTGGCGTTTCCTCTGGAAAAACAGAAATTCAAATAGCTGTATCAGCTTTTATATTCTTGATTAAAACTTTCCGGCGCTTGGCTCAATATCAGGGCAGATTGTTCTTAACCGGGAAAGTCTGCTTGTACGCGCTTGCCGTTGCGCACGCGCATACGGGAATAGCGACCAGCATTCCCACTCCTAAAGCCAATGCTCCGACAAGAATCACCAGCAACAGCAGCAGAGCCAGCACGAAGAATGACATCCACTGTCTACGGATTTCGGCCATGCTCAACGTCATCGCGTCCCAGAAACCCATACCGCTATCTATAACCAGAGGCAGAGCAAGCATGTAACACACCGCAAGATAAACTCCGGGAGCTATACAGAGCACGAATCCTAAACCGATGAATATTCCGGTGACAAGCTGCACAAGGAGACTGTCCCCGAATCGTTTGTATCCCGAAAATATGTCTGAGATTTCCGGAGTCGAGCCGTTCATCGCCTTGAAAGCCATTATTATAAGCCCTGCGTTGAGCGGCATCAGGAATATTGAGGCGATTTGGCCCGCTATCGGTATGAAAGACATTGCGGCATTAATCGCAAAAACGATAATCGCTCCCAAAACAAATATGCCGAGATTGGATTTTACCATGTCCCATCCGGAGCGGATGCATTCCATAGGGTCTAGCATTCCTGTTGAATCGCCGAGCATAGGCGCGCTTTCCGGCATTGATTCAGTCCGGCCGTATTGCTGATGAGGCTCTGGCGAAATTGGTGGAGGCGGGGGCGGGAAAGGTCGGGGAGCCTCGGCAGCTCCCGCGCTTTCCGTTTTAGCTCCGCACTTGGAACAGAATTTCGAGTTGTCGTTCAGTTGTGTTCCGCAGTTCGGACAGAACATGGCGTTTCTCCTTTTTGATTGACGCTTAAATATAACACAGAATAAAAAACTGTTCAATCTGCCGCGCGGGAACACAAAACCCAGTCGCAAAGCAGTTTTTTACTAAATCTAGGAAATAATGTATGATTTTATCGGATTTTAATAACAAAGGGGCTTGTTTACTTTAGCGGCTCATTTGAATAAAATGTTATTGATGTGATTACACGCGCGGGGTAGGAACCAATATGGCGAAAAAAATCAGCAGTGTGGCGCTTGTAGCGGTCATCATGATGATCGGGGCTTTGGCCGGATGTCAGAAAAGTCACATCCAAGTGCTTCAGGAACAGGTCAAGAAGAATCCCAACGACGTCAAAGCGCATACGGATTTAGCTTATCAACTCACTGAGATGAAAAGATATGAGGAAGCTATAGAGCATTACGATATCGCCATTTCGTTGAGGCCGGGCGATTTCATGGCCACGAACAACAAGGCCCATGTGTATTACGAAATGGGAAAATATGATAAGGCTCTAGAGATATTTATGAGCCTTATAAAAGACGATCCGAAAAACTCCCTGCTGTACAGCAACGTGGCGATGTGTTTTCACAACATGAAGCGATACAACGACGCTTATGTTGGGTACATGAAAGCGCTTGAGCTTAATCCGAAGAACGGAAAAGCCGCTGACGGATTCAAGATACTTGAGCAGGACATGAAGACGGAAGGATTGCCGTTTCCGCCCGTTCCGGCTAAGTGACTTTCCTGAACAGTAAGTTCCCGGTTTTTCTGCTAATATGCTCTGCATATAATGGGTTTTTTATGATTTTGCGGGGCAAACATTTTCCTGAGTCCCCCTGAAACTCAGATATTTATCGCGGCGAGCGGGACTTTGGAGTGCGGCGATTCATCGCCGCTTTTCCCAGCGATGTGAGCCATCCCGGAGCCGGGAATTAATTCCCGGCTCTTGTCAGCGTTGATCGCGATTAAAGCGGCGATGAATCGCCGCACTCCAAAATTAATGCGACTCGAGAAGATATTTATTAAGTGAAACGGGGCTTTTTTAGGTTTTACCACTATATGAGTTTCAGGGGGAATCAGGAACATTTTTTGTAAAATCAGGATTCTACGCGCCCCTTCCTAGATAACTCATAACCCGAATTTGTCAATAAGATATTTCGCTGAGAGCGCCGCAATATTATCAACATTGACCAAACAAAATGTTGCGAAAAGTTTTGGAAAAGGGGCTTGGGGAAACAACCCTTTTCAAAGG
>DIWT01000010.1 GCA_002435745.1 bacterium UBP15_UBA6099 | reverse complement strand
TTTTGAAGAGATTCCAAAGAGAAACTTTTTCAAAAGTTTCTCTTTGGCCGCCGGAGGCGCTTTAAAACTTCCCTCTATTTTCCGGAGGCGGCGCGGGTTTTGACGGCTTCGGTCTGGATTAGCGCGTTGGCCAAATCAAACCCGATCTGGATGGTAGGCTGTCTTTCAACCAGATATTTTCCGACCATGCCGCTTTCGGCGATGTCGCTGATTGTGGTGTGAAAAAGCATTGTGCGTTTGCCGTCTGCGGTGGGCACAAGCTCCCATATGATCGCGTTGGCGGGGTCGTCCGTCTCGTTGTATTTTTTCTTCTTTACGTTCTTTTCGTCGAGGCTGACAATGGTTATCTTCCTCGGTTTGTCGTATTTCCATTTCTGTATGTAGTCCGTCTGTATCTTCACCGGGCCGAGCTTGATGAGGAACATGTAGAACTGAACGACGGCGAAGTCGCTCTTTTTTTCAATGACTTTGACTCTGGTGATCTGGTTGATCATCTTAGGATAGCTTTCGTAGTCGGCGAGGATGTTCCAGACTTTTTCGGGCGGGGCGTTGACGATTACGCCGGAGACGGCGAGTTCTTTGCCGGGGCGCTGGGCGCGGTCGACGAAACCGACGCGGCCTCCGTCGAGGAGTTTTTCGAGTTGAGCCGGGTCGAGTTGTTTCCATATCGGGTCGGCGGCGTTCGCTCCTGCGGCGGAGAATACTGCGGCGGCGAGGGCGAAGGCGGCGATTGTTTTTCTAAAAGCGCGATTTTTCATCTTTCAAGCCTCCGTGTCGGATGTCATAGTTTTTCGGCTTTGTCCACGACGACGCGGGACAGCACGATGGCGCTGGAGAGGTTGATGGACATGACGGTGGCGGGCTGTTCCTGAAGGGCGGCGCCGACCAGCGGGCTGGCGGACGCCAGATCGGATGTTATCGAGTATATGACCACTGTGTTTTTGCCGCCGTCAACTGGATAAAGCTCCCAGTACCCGCTCACGTTTTTCACCTTGCCCGACACCCAAGAGATATCCGCGCGGCGCGGGGCGTCGAATGTGTATTTAAGGACATAGTCCGTGCTTATCGTCAACATGCTGACTTTGAGGACGGTGACGGTGAACTCGACGAGGGCAGTGTTGCCGGAGCGTTCAAGGACTTTCGCGGCGCTCATGTCGGGCATCATTTTTTCGTAGTCGTCGAATTCGGTGATGGCGCGCCAGACCTTTTCGGGAGGGGCTTTTGCGAGTATTCCGATGGAGCAGAGTTCGAGTTTTTGCGGGCCGACCACGTCTACCGAGGCGATCTCGCCTTTTTCAAGCAGCCGGGCTAAAGCCTGTTTGTCCATGTGTTTCCAAGAAGGGGCTTCTTTCTTTGCCGCCGGGGCGGCGGTCGCGCAGACGGCGACCGCAACCGCGATTATCGCGCATATAGCCGCGACCGGAAGTCTCTTTAATGAAGTCGGATTTGCCATGCTATGCCTCCGCGTTTTCTTCGCTTCCCTATGTTCAAGAATCCGCACGTCCAAACTATCAGATATCCGGCTGCGCGTCAACATTGAAAGCGCGCGAGCGCCGCTCTTTCTAATGCGAGAACGATTTATTTTCTGACAGGGTTTTTCATGAATTTAATTATTATCACGCTGATTTCATATAGGAGCATAAGGGGGACGGCCAAGAAGAACATGGAGGCAACGTCGGCGGGGGTCATTATGGAGCCTACGATGAGACTGATAAGGACGGCGAACTTGCGGTTCGCCACAAGAAACTGATGAGAGACCAATCCCATTTTTGCCAGAAGGATGAGCACGACGGGAAGCTCGAAGACGACGCCGAACGCGATGACGAAGGTTCCGACGAACGATAGGTATTTGTCGAGAGTGTATGTGGGCTCTATGCTGCCCCCGGCGAAACCTTCAAGAAACTGAAGAGTCATGGGAATCACGAGAGAGCCGAAAAAAGCTCCCGCGAAAAAGAGGATCGTGCCCGAGAACACGACGGGGAAAACGAACCTGCGCTCTTGGGGAAGAAGGGCGGGTTTGATGAAGAGCCAGATTTGGTACAGGAGGGCCGGGGCGCAGAATATGACGCCGAGGATGATTGCGAGTTTAATGCGCCACATGAAGGCGTCCGCCGGGCCGAGAGTGATGACTTTCCCGGCGCCTTTGATGAGGTGGTTGAGAACAGGCAGCGTGACGAACCAGCTTGCGATGCTGCCGATTGTGACGGTGATGAGGGCGTAAATTATGCGGGAGCGCAATTCATCGAGGTGATCGATAAGGCTCATGCGAGAAGGATCGTCGTTTTGAGCGGCGGTGTCGGCGGTTTTTTTTGCGGTCTCTGCGTCAGACATAAAGGTGAATTTAGCACAGTGAAATTACAGTGTCAAACAAAGGCGAGGCGGGCGCCGGGCAATTATTTTCCGCCTGACGGGTTGAATATCTGCGTGTTTTTGAAGAAGTCTTCCCACAGCGAATTCTCCAGTCCGATGTTCGCCCTGAAGTTCTCCAGATACATACACATAACGACGCGGTCGCCTTCGTATGTCTCGATCTGTGCCGGCAACATGGTGGAGGGATTGATGTACATCACCTCGCGGGTGACGCCGAGATTTTTGTTCGAATCGGCGGGGGTCATGGTCAGACGTATGAACTGGCCGGGAAGCTTTTCCTCGTCGAAGTCCAGTTTTTTCTTGGCGGGGTCGAAGCGGAAGTTTTTCTTGGCGGCGAGCGGGGCGGTGTCGGCGACGACGCGCCCGGATTTGAAGTAGCGCTCGATGTATGACTGCATGGTGTGGATGTTGTGGTTGAATCCGATCTGCCGCGCGCCCTCGAAGGCTATAGCAGGCATGAAGAAGATGTTTTTGGCTGTCTGCTTGTCCATCACGGGGTCGCCTGATTTGGGGAACTTGCTGTATAGGTTCTTGTTGTCTTTGAAACCGAACACGACTTGAGAGCCGGGCGCGCGCTTGATGGTTTTCGTGGCTAAGTCAGTTCCCGGATTGTCGGCGGCCAGAACTGTAAACATGTTGTAGCCGGGTTTTTTCCATTTCATGTCGAGTTTGTAGGTGTACCAGTATTCGCGGTTGTCTTTGCCTTCTTCGTTTTTAGGGTTGTGTTTGATGGCGGTCGGGGTGTCCCAGATGAACACGTGGAGCACACACTGGTAGTCTTTGACGGTGGAGATTTTCGAAAGGGTTTTTTCCCAGATATCCTTTGGGGAATCGGCGAGGACGGGCTTGGGCGCTGCGGATAGAATGACGGCGCAGACGAGCGCGGCGGAGATAGCGGTTTTTAATGTTGCGAATTTCATGGCGGAGCCTCCTGTTGGGCGCGGTCGGGCGCCCGGCTAGATGCGGACCTCGCGGCTTTCGCTGCGCGACGGCACGGTCTTTGTTTTAGTCTGATGAACGGCGGTTATGTAGCGAACCGTTCTTGTTTTGCAGCGCATAACCACCGAATGGGTCACTGCGGTGTCGCCGTGATAGCGGACGGCGTCAAGGAAGTCGCCGCCGGTGACGCCTGTGGCGGAGAACACGGTGCTGTCGCCGTGGCAGAGGTCTTCGGCGGTGAAGACGGTTTCCATTTGTTTTTTTGAGAAGCCTAGTTCGATGATTTTCTTTTTTTCTTCGGGGTCGCGGGGCCAGATTTTCACTTGAATGTCGCCGCCGAGGCATTTGAGGGCGGCTGCGGCGAGGACGCCTTCGGGGGCTCCTCCGACGCCCATAAGGATGTTGCTGCCGCTGGACGCGGTGGCGCAGGCGATGGCTCCGGCGACGTCGCCGTCGCTGATTAGCTTTACTCTTGCTCCGGCTGCTCTGACTTCGTCGATGAGCTTTTTGTGTCTGGGCCTGTCAAGTATGACCACGGTGAGTTCGCCCATTTTGAAGTCGAGGGCTTTTGCGACGCGTTTGAGGTTGTTTTTGACGGAGTCGTTGATGTCGACGCAGCCTTTCGCGGCCGGGCCGACGGCGATTTTGTCCACGTAGAAGCTGGGGAAGGACATGAGAGCGCCCGCGTCCGCGGCGGCAAGGACGGCGATGGCGCCGGGAAGGCCTTTGGATGTGAGGGTGGTTCCGTCGAGAGGGTCGACGGCGATGTCGACCTGCGGGTCGTGGATGCCGCCGCCGCCAACGTGTTCGCCGATGTAGAGCATGGGAGCCTCGTCTTTTTCGCCCTCGCCGATCACGATTTTTCCTCGGATGTTTACCAGTTCGAGCATGCCGCGCATTGCGTCTACGGCGGCTTTGTCGGCTCCGTTTTTGTCGCCTTTGCCCATCCAGCGGGCCGCTTTGAGGGCGGCGGCCTCGGTGACTCGAACGAATTCGAGAGTTATCTCTCTCGTCATGTCCATTGTCATGTTTTTGTCCCCCTTTTTGATTTTGCGCCCCGGCAAATAGAGGAGCAATTGTCGGGAAGGATTTCCGGCTGCGCGCCGGGTTCGCGTCCGACCCCGTGGTATTTCAGGCCCGCGCGCGCGACGAGTTCCGGGTTATAGATATTGCGTCCGTCGAAAACGTGAACGTCCGCCATGATTTCCTTGAGCCTGCAGAAGTTCAGGTGTTTGAAGTGGTTCCATTCGGTGAGGGCCATAAGAGCGTGCGCGCCTGCGGCGGCGTCGTATGCGTCTTCGCAGTATTTGATGGAAGGGAAGAGAGGCTCGCACTTTCGCATCGCCATAGGGTCGTATGCGCGCACATTCGCGCCAAGCTCCAGCAGGCGGGATACGATGGCGAGCGCGCATGATTCGCGAAGGTCGTCCGTGCCGGGCTTGAACGACAGGCCGAGGACGGCCACTGTTTTTCCTTTAAGGGAGCCAAGCGCGCGCTCCGCTTTTTCCGCTAGCCTGAGCGGCTGCGCTTCGTTCACCTTGATAGCGGCGTCGATGATGGTTATCTCCGAGCCGTACTTGCGCGAAACGTGCAGCAGGGACTCGGTGTCCTTGGGGAAACAGGAGCCGCCGTATCCGATTCCGGCGCGCAGGAACCTGTTGCCGATGCGCTCGTCAAGGCCGACTCCGCGGCTGACTTCTTCGATGTCCGCGCCCACCGCCTCGCACAGGTTGGCTATGGAGTTGATGAAGGATATCTTGGTGGCCAGAAAGGCGTTGGAGGCGTATTTAATCATTTCCGCGCTTCGCACGGACGTTATAACCATCGGCCTTTCGAGCGTGGCGTACAGTTCGATGAGTTTCATGGCGACCGTTCGGTTCGGGGCGCCGATGACGATGCGGTCGGGATGAAGAGCGTCGTGTATGGCGCTGCCTTCCGCAAGGAACTCCGGGTTAGAGACGACTTCGACCTCGGCGTTTTTAGGTTTCACTTTGTCGATGATGTGTTTGACGAGGTCGCCGGTTCCGACGGGGACGGTGCTTTTGTTGACGACTATCATGCCGCATGTGAGGGAGCGCCCGATGGCCTCGGCGGCGGCCTCGACTTGGGACAGGTCGGTTCCGCCGTCTTCTCCGGGGGGAGTGCCGACCGCGATAAACGCTATCTCGGACGCCCCGACAGCCTCGGCGGTGTCGGTGGCGAAGGAGAGGCGACCGTCCTCGATGTTGCGGGCGACCATTTCTTCAAGCCCCGGCTCGTAGAACGGCATCCGGCCTTTTTTCAGGTTCCCGATTCTTTTCTTGTCGCTGTCGACGCAGACGACGATGTTTCCGAGGTCGGCGAAGACGGCTCCGGTCACGAGGCCGACATAGCCTACGCCTATGACAGCAATGTTCATGAGTTGCGGACCTTTCTCAAGTTATGCCGCGCGAATGAAGACATCAAAGCGATTATAGCACAATGAAAAAACCGATTCAAACGCTGAGCCGACCCGGCGTCAGGCGTTCGGGATGTAAGCGAAATCGGCTTTTTTTACCGCCTTGACCTCGTCGAGCCTCGACACCGGGGTGGTGGACGGAGCCGCGCGCAGGGCTTCCGGGTTCTCATCGGCGACCCGCGCCACCTCCAGCATGGCCTCGGCGAACGCGTCGAGCGTCTCTTTGGATTCCGTCTCCGTCGGCTCTATCATTATGGACTCTTTGACTATGAGCGGGAAGTAGACCGTCGGCGGGTGGAAGCCTCTGTCTATGAGGGCCTTGGCGATGTCGAGCGCGCGGACTCCGTTTTTCATCTGTTTCGACGCCGACAGGACGAATTCGTGTTTGCAGGTTCTATCGTAAGGAAGCTCGTAGGCGTCTTTCAGCTTGCTCATAAGGTAGTTGGCGTTCAGCACCGCCGTTTCGCTCACGCGGACGAGGCCTTCGCGTCCGAGGGCTAGTATGTAGGCGTAGGCTTTAAGGATGACGCCGAAGTTGCCGTAGAAGGGGGCGATGTAGCCGATGGACTGAGGGTGGTCGTAGTCGAGGGCGAAAGTGCCGTCGGAGCGTTTGACGACGCGGGAAATCGGGAGGAAGGGGATGAGTTTTTCGGAGACGCCGACGGGGCCTGCGCCCGGCCCGCCGCCGCCGTGCGGGGTGGCGAAAGTCTTGTGAAGGTTGAGGTGGACGACGTCGAATCCCATGTCGCCGGGACGGCAGCGTCCGAGGATGGCGTTCAGGTTGGCCCCGTCGTAGTACATAAGTGCGTCTTTGGAGCGGGCAAGCTCGACTATGCGCTGCAAGTCCGCGTTGAACAGTCCGAGAGTGTTGGGCGATGTGAGCATTACCGCCGCCGTTTCATCGTCGAGAGTTTTTTCGAACTCTTCGAGATCCATGACGCCGCGCGAGTTGGACTTGACGGTGACGACCGAGTATCCGGCGATGGCGGCGCTGGCGGGGTTGGTTCCGTGGGCGGAGTCCGGGACGATTACCTTGGTTTTTTTCGAGCCGCGCGAGTTGTGGTAGGCGGCGATGAGCATGATGCCGGTCAGTTCGCCGTGCGCGCCGGCCATAGGCTGCATTGTGAATTCCGCCATGCCGGTGATCTCGCAGAGGAGGGCGGCGCAGTCGTGGAGTATCTGGAGCGCGCCCTGAGTGAGCATGCCGCCGAGCCTTAGCTGGGGCAGCAGCGGGTGCAGCGCCGCGAATCCCTCCATCTTCGCCGCCTGCTCGCACATCTTAGGGTTGTACTTCATTGTGCAAGAGCCGAGCGGGTAGAAGTTCGTGTCCACGCCGAAGTTTCGGCGGGACAGTTCGGTGAAATGCCTCACTACGTCCAGTTCGGACACTTCGGGCAGTTCGGCGGGTTTTTTCCGCATAAGGGCGGAGGGGATTTCAATCTTCGCGAACACGTCGGATTCCGGGGGCCTGACGCCTTTGCGGCCGGGGGAGCTTTTCTCGTATATGAGTTTCATGACAGGACCTCCTCGAGCGCCTCGGCGAGGCGTCCGATTTCTTCTTTGGTTCTCTTTTCAGTCACGGCGACCAGCATGGAGCGCTCCATGCCCTCGTAATATCTGCCGAGGGGGAACCCGGCGGCGAACCCTTTTTCGATTAGGTCGCCGATGACTGTTCCGGCGTCGCGGGGCAGTTCTACGGCGAACTCGTTGAATGTGGGGGCCGGGTATTTGATGTTGACTCCGGGGATCTGCGAGAGCCTCTTGCGGGTGTATGCGGCTTTCTCGGCGCACACGCGGGCGACCTGCTGAAGGCCGCCTTTTCCGAGCAGGCACATATAGACGAGGGCGGACAGGGCGCAGAGGGCTTCGTTGGAGCAGATGTTGCTTGTGGCCTTCTCGCGGCGTATGTGTTGCTCGCGCGTCTGAAGCGTTAGGACGAACCCGCGTCTGCCTTGCGTGTCCTCCGTGGCTCCGACGATTCTGCCGGGCATGCGGCGGGCGTTGTCCGCGCGCGCCGCCATGAAGCCGAGGTACGGCCCGCCGAACGACAGCGGAAGTCCGAGGCTCTGTCCTTCGCCGGTCACTATGTCGGCCCCCATCGCTCCGGGCGGCTTGATCAGTCCGAGCGAAAGCGGATAGACCGAGCAGATAACCATCGCTCCGGCTTCTTTGGCCATCTTGGAGACGTCTGAGAAATCGTCGACGCAGCCGAAGAAGTTAGGGTTCTGGACTATGACGGCGGCGATGTCCGAGCCGAGGGCGTCTTTGATTTTTTTGCGGTCCGTCACTCCGCCTGAAATGGGTATCTGCTCGAACTGGAGACCTAGGTTGGAGGTGTAGCTTTCGAGCATGACGCGGTAGATGGGACTGACGCCCTGATCGACGATGATTTTTTTTCTGCCGGTGGCGCGGACGGCCATCATGGAGGCCTCGTAGAGGGCTGTTCCGCCGTCGTACAGGGAGGCGTTGGAGACGTCCATCTCGACCAGCCTGCATATCGCCGTCTGGTACTCGTATATCGCCTGAAGGGTTCCCTGAGATGTTTCGGGCTGGTAGGGGGTGTAGGCGGTGTAGAACTCGCTGCGCGACACTATGGGGTCGACGGCGGCGGGGATGAAGTGGTCGTAAAAACCGCCTCCGACGAAGTTGACGAGCTGGGTGGCGTTCTTCGCGGCAAGCCCCCGCAGCGTTCTGAGAACCTCGTGCTCCGGTTTGCCTTTCGGCAAATCAAAGGAGCGTGGCGACAGCGACGCGGGGATGTCGGCGAAAAGGTCGTCCAGCGACGACGCTCCGACCGCTTCGAGCATCTCGTTCAGATCTTCTTCGGTGTGGGGTATATATGGCATTTCGCGCCTCCTTAAATGGCTTTCACAGCAGTTTGACGCAGACGATTCCGTAAAGGTCTTGAGGATTCAGCGGGGCGAAGACGGTCTCGGTCATCCTCAGGCGCGAGTACACGGAGAACCCAAGCTTCGCGTAGAAAGGGAGAGCCGAGCGGTGCGCGCTGGAAGTGCCCAAGTGAACGCCCTTGACGCCCAGCCCGCGCAGATAGTCCATGTACTCCAGCATTATTTTCGAGCCTAGCCCGGCGCGGCGGTATTGCGGCAGAAAGTCGATGTGCAGATGCGCCGGATAGACGTCCGTCGGCGTCGCGATGTGTTCTCCGCGAATCATCGCCGAGAGGCTTCGCCTGATGTACAGGAGGTCTTTCGGCGAGAGCTTGTATCTGCCTGATATTATGCCGCGCAGCAGGGCTGGATAGATTTCTCTTTTTGTCACCCTGTCGCACGCCGGCGTGTCCGGGCATCCGAGCAGGTATCCGGCTATCTCGCCGTCCGCCATCGCGAGGAAGTTGTGGGAGGCGTCGTAGTCCGTGTAATAGAGGGTGAGCATGTCGGCGAAGAGTTCGAAGTTGTCAAAGTAGGGGACGACCGTTTCGCCGCCGAAGCCGGTGTCGTACACGATGCGGCGCACGGCATCGCGGTGCGCGGGGTTGGAAGGGTCGTATCTGATGATTTCTTTTTTCATGGCATGGGCGGCGCGGGGCGGAGGCGCTGTGGGTTCCTTAGTTGATTTCTCCTGACAGAGGGACCGCGTAGGGCACGTATTTTTCCCAATCCTGCCTGAAGCAGGCCTGAAGGGTGGGGGCGAACTGGGGCGCGCGCGGCGTTTTGCGAAGTTTCATTCCCGCCGCTTCCGGCGTGCGGTTCCCTTTTTTTACGTTGCAGTGCTTGCACGCCGTAACGAGGTTCTCCCAGCAGGTTTCCCCGCCGAGCGAGCGAGGCACGATGTGGTCTAGAGTAAGCTCCGCAGCCTTGCGGGTTTTGCCGCAGTACTGGCAAGTGTGGTGGTCGCGCATGAAGACGTTCCCCCTCGAGAACGGGACCTGCATGCGCGGTTTCTTCACGTAGTAGTTCATCTTGATGACCGACGGCATGTCGAATTCCTGAAACTGGGAGCGGGCGGAGCGTTCGCGCTGTTCGAGCATCTCCGCCTTGCCGGAGAAGACGAGACATATCGCGCGCTGCCAGCGTGTGATGTTGAGCACCTCGTAGCTTGCGTTGAGAACCAGCACGTCCATGATGATATCAACGCTCCTTGTGAGCCGCGGAGGGCGCGCCCCCGCGTTTGTGCCCGGCCCGGAATGTTAAATCCGGGGAAGGGGCGGCGCGGCCGTCCCGCCGCGCCGCCGCCCGCTGTCAAGCGTCTTCACATCTTGCCGCTGAAATAGGCGTCGTACGCTCCCATGTCGAAATGTCCGTGCCCGCTCAGTCCGAACAGGATGGTTTTGCTCTCTCCGCTTTCCTTGCACTTCAGAGCCTCGGCGACCGCGCCGTGTATCGCGTGCGCGGATTCCGGAGCCGGGATATGTCCTTCAGTCCTCGCGAACAGCACGGCGGACTCGAAGATCTGTTTCTGTTCGACGGATATGGCTTCCATGATGCCGTCGTGAATCAGGTTGGAGACGATGGGCGCTCCGCCGTGATACCTGAGGCCGCCCGCGTGTATCGGAGCCGGCATGAAGTCGTGCCCCAGCGTGTACATCATCATTAGCGGCGTCATTCCCGCCACGTCTCCCACGTCGTACTCGTATTTTCCCTCGGTGAGCGACGGGCATGACTTCGGTTCGACCGCCACGAAGCGGATGTTTTTCCCGCCCAGTTTGTCCGGCAGGAAGGGCAGGGTAAGTCCGGCGTAGTTGCTTCCGCCGCCGTGGCATCCCACCACCACGTCCGGGTATTCGCCCACTGCCGCCATCTGTTTTATGCACTCCTGCCCGATGACGGATTGGTGCAGCAACACGTGGTTGAGCACGCTGCCCAGCGCGTATTTCGTGTCTTCGCGCCCCGCCGCGTCCTCGACCGCCTCGCTGATGGCCAGACCGAGGCTGCCGGAGCATTCGGGGTCTTTTTCGAGCGCCGCGCGCCCTGCCGCGGTAAGGTTGCTCGGGCTGGGAACCACATTGGCTCCCCACGTGTTTATCAGCGACTTGCGGTAAGGCTTCTGGTCGAAGCTGATCCGCACCATGTACACCATGCACTCGATCCCGAACAGGCTGCATGCGAAGCTCAACGCGCTTCCCCACTGCCCGGCTCCGGTCTCGGTGGCTATTCTTTTGACGTTTTCTTTTTTGTTGTAGTATGCCTGCGCGACAGCCGTGTTCGGCTTGTGGCTTCCGGCGGGGCTTGTGCCTTCATATTTGTAGAAAATCTTCGCGGGCGTCCCGAGCGCCTTCTCAAGCCCGACCGCGCGGAACATCGGGGTCGGCCTCCACAGCGCCAAAATGTCCATCACTTCCTCGGGTATGTCAATCCAACGTTGAGAGCTTACTTCCTGCTCGATCAGGCCCATCGGAAACAGCGGCGTCAGAGCTTCAGGCCCTATCGGCTCTCTTGTTCCCGGATGCAGCGGCGGGTCCAGCGGTCTCGGAAGGTCGGGCAGCGCGTTGTACCATTTCCTCGGAATCTCGTTCTGGCTAAGCGTGATCATTCTCGATTGCATTCATTTCTCCTTTTAATCCGGCCTCGAAGGCTTTCTTTTTTGCAGCGCGCGTCCGGCGCGCCCTTTGCTTTATTTTATCGTCGGCGGCTCCGGCCTTCAGCCGGTCTCGCCTCCGTCGTTTCCCAAACCTGCGGCCCCGAATCCCGGGAATCTCTTTTTCAAAGTCTCCGCCCGGACATCCACTTCCTCTTCTGTCAGCCTGCCGCTCTCGAATATCTCGTTCAATATCCCCCGCTCGAAAAGCAGGGTCACTATGGACACGGAGCGAACTAGGTAGTCGCCGCCTCCGCTTCCCTCGATAATTTTTTCAGTGTCCGTCATTTCGCCGCCTGTCATTTGCCGGAAGTTTTAACCGCTGCCGCGCCTGCTTCTAGGGCATCCAGCCTGTTAAGCATCTCCAACGCCACCGGCTCCGCCACGCGGCCTTCCGCCAGAATCTGTCGCGCGCGGGATGTCGCCTCTTCGAATTCCTCGCCGCCGCCTGATACGCCCTGTTCGGCTTTCATTATCAGCGCGCCGACGAATTCTTCGTCCAGAGCCGACGCTCTTACGTCCTCTCGCCTCATCAGTCGCATCAGCATGAGCGCGTCGTCCGGCTTGTTCTTTTCATTTCTCAGCCTTGAACTCCACGCCACGGGCAGATAGGCGGAAACCTTGTTTTTATCGGCGCCCGTGTCGGGCAGGGCCGACCTGTATTGCAGATAATTCGTGAGAGCTTCGTCCATCTTCGTCGGCTCGCTCAACGCCGCTTTCTCGCCGCCCCGGTACAGGCTGTCCAGCCCGCCCAGATATACGTCCGTGTATATCCTGTACCCCAAGTCCGCGAATCCGGCCAGAAGCATCAGAACCACGAATATAGAACTGAATATTCCGGACACGTTGACCGTCGTCCGCTCGATAATCGTGTGCTTGTGCGCCGGGCCGTACTGCTTTTTAATCTCATCTTTCGAAAGAAGGGCCTCGTCTTCTTCGTCCTTTTCGTCGTCGCTCACATTCGCCGGAGGCGCCGGGGGCGTCGAGAAAGCCGCCGACACTTCGACCGCAGGCTCTTCTTGCGCTGCCTCCGCGACAGGCTCAGCCTCCGCGGCCGGCTCCTCCGTCGCGATTTCCGCAGTCTGCTCCGCCATGTCTTTCAATTCTTCGCCGGAGCCTTTCTTTTTCTTTCCGATGCCGAACAACTTTAGTTTTTTCATCTTTTTCGGACCGCCCGCTTCCTCGTCGGTTTTTTCAGGAGGCGCTTCCGGCGCGTTCGCGGGTCCTTCGTCGCTCATTTCGAGCAGTTCAGCCTCCTGAGGCTCGCTTTTTTTTGTTTTCTTCGGTTTCTTCAAAGCCGAAAGCTTCGAGAAGATTCCGGGCTTCTCTTTTTTCGGCGCGGATTCCTCGTCAGCCGCCGTTTCATCCATGTTCGTCCCGACGGTTTCCGGCGTTTCCTCCGCAGTTGATTCATAAGACGCGTCGCCTGAAATGTCGGCGGCTGCCGCCACCGCTTCGAGAGCCTTGTCCAACTTCTCCGGAGCCGGCGCGGAGGCCGCCGCAACAACATGCCCTTTGTCAACAAAATCCAGATCTTCAGGAGGCGGAGCGTCCGTCAGCGTTCCGGCCAGTATGTCTTCAAGCGATTTCTCTTCCTCCGCGCTTATGGCAGCCGCGTCGGCCTCCGCGCCCGCTTCTCTTTCCGGCTCTGTCTCTATGTCTATTTCGATGTTGTCGAATTCGCCTTTTTCCGTTTGCCCGCCGCTCCCGGCGTCCATTTCCTCGAACGCTTCGATGGCCGCGAGAGCTGCGTCTATCTCAGGGGGATTATTCTCTTGCGGCTCCGGCGCAGCGGCTTCAACTTCCTCCGCCCGAACGTCCGTCAGCCCCGAAAGAATGATGTCTTCAGCGGAAAGCTCGGCAGTCGCGGAGACATCCGCCGCTCCCGCCTCTTCCGCGACGGATTTAGAATCGTCGTCCCATACCCGCTCGAACTCTTTCTCGTCCAGCTTGCTTGCGGTGTAATCCAACTCGACCGACGCGTCTGTCGAAAAACCATCTTGCGCGGCAGGCTCCGGCATCGGCTCGCTCTTCGTTTTGAGCGCGTTACGCTCCACAAGATCGCGCAGCGTGAGGATGCCCGCCGCGCCGAGCTTCGGCCCGCTCTTTATGGACCTCACCAACTCCAACCTGTCGGAAATATTAGTAAAAAGCGTGTCTATGGAATCGAGCATGGAAGCGTCAAGTTCCTGCTCCGCGTCCATGAAAACTTCTCTCGGATAGCGCGAAAGAGCGGCCTTCAGCAACTCTTCCGCCTCGTCGAGCCGTCCCTTGTCCATCAGCCCGGCGGCGCGGTTGTATGCCAGCAAACTGTCTTCATATCTCTGTAGAATTTCGTCGAATTTCATGTCGCCGCTATCCCGCTCGGATGTCTCCCGAAAGGCTTTCTGAGAAGCGACGGCGCCGCCGCCCGCCTTCTCTCCTGCCCGCCATTTCAGTAATTATACATAATTAATCTATATTGCAAACACTATATTGTATAGAATTCTCACTTTCTTTATGCAAACTCGGCAAAAAGCAGTTTGTTCCTCTCAAAACCAGAGAAAAACCTCCCGGATTTGCCGATGGAGAATGTTGCTTTGAAAAACCCTCAGCGTTTTCCAAATTTCTCTCATCGCCGCACGGACAAATAGATGCGAAAAGCATTTCACTCGTTTTTCTGTTTCATTATACGGAGCAAGCGCTATCTGACGCGGCCGACAACGAGCAGCGCGCGGCCTGCGGACATCCGGGACGGGATTTTCCACAGCGCGCGCTCGACGCTCATAGCGCGACGCGCGAACGCCGGGTCGCTCCAGCGCTCGTCTCCGATGACCCGTCCGAGCGGTCCGTCCGCCACGTGGTGGCAGCAAACTATCCTCGCGACCCGCAGCCCGGCCTCCCGCGACATCCTCTCCAGCCGCCCTATGGAAAAGTACTTCACATGCAGTTCGCCTTCGACAGTGATCTCTCTCCGGACGGCGGCGCTCAACGCGTTTCCAAGCCCAGCCGCGCGCGCGTCCGCCGCGAGCGCTCCCGCCATGCTCTCCACCGAAAACGCCACCCAGCCGCCCCGCCGCACAGTCTTGGCGATCCCCGCCAGCGCCGCTTCAGGGTCGTTCAGATAACACAGCGTCTCAAGAGCCAGCGCGGCCTCCATGGAGCGTGGCGCAACCGCGCCCGACAGGTCCTCCGCATCCGCCCATGCGATGTCATACGAACCTGCGCCGATCTGCGCAAGCCTGCCCCACGCCGCCGTCAACGCCCTCGGCGACGCGTCTACCAGCGTCACGTCGCAGCCCCGGCCCGCCAGTCTTGCCGCCGCTCTCCCGACCCCGCCTCCGGCGTCCAGAACCTTCGACCCGCGCGCAAGCCCGCTTAATTCGCCGGACAGCAATTCTTCGTACACGTCCATCTGATATCTCTTCTTGTGGAATGCCGGGGAGTTTTCGTCGAGAAAATCGTTGTATTCCGGATATTCGGCCCATTCGCGCTCATATGCCAGAACGTTCCAAAGCGAGGGTTTCCGCCGGCACAGACGCTCCGCTTCCGGGCCGCCCGCCGCAACTATCTTCAATTCCTCGGACATCGCGGGCCATTCGACGGAAAACTCGCCGCGCGCCGCCGCCGCGCCTAGAACGTCAAGCGGTCTCGGTCTACCCTCGGAAGCAAGCGCGTCCGCTGCGCTCGCCACTGTCCGGGCCTCGCCGCCATCGTTGTTCCTCAATACTGCCTCGCGAATCAGCATATCGCAATTCTAGCACACCTAGCCGAGCTGAAAAACGGCGAGGGCAAAACGCCGAAGAAGGTTTTTTAAGCGGGCGAATAGTAAATTTCATCCCGGTTCGCCAATGGAACTGGCGAACCGTGGCAATTTTCATAGCGGCGAACTGCTTCGTTGCCGCCGCATTTTTTTGTTCAGTAGGGGCGCGGTTTCCGCGCCCAATAACTGTGAAGATTTGGGACGGGGCAACTCCGCCCCTACTTCAAAAATGCGCCTTGCGTTTCGCGTTTCATCCGCTCTGAACAATCGCTCTCGAATCCTAACGAAGTATTCGGGTTCATTTGAGTTTGTGGAAAAGCAGTTCTTCTGATGAAGGGCGCTTTCAGCGCGATGGCATGCAAAAACAGAGGGCGGCGCGCTGTTTGTGAAATTAGTAACTATGCAGAACCGCGCGCGTCGCCCGCGCGGGATTCCTCTTTATTAAGTTTTAACATTAAATCGCCGCGTTACGCCTGAACGAGCCTCGGGGCTATTTCTTGGAGGCACTTTTCTTTGTCCCCCGTGCCGGTGTTGGCGCGGTAAACCTGACACATGTAGTACGAGCGGTTTGTGCAGAACTTGCGGTAGTCGCCGGGTTTGGGGACCATGAGACCGAATGCGCCGGTTTCACAGAAAGGACTTTTGTTGCCCAAGCTAAGGAATGGACACTGCATTGTACTCTTTCCTCCTAGTTCGGACGCGTTCGCCCGGCCGTGCTTGCGCGTCCGAGGACTTTGATTTTTTTCTCAAAATCCTCAATCTCCACATTTATTATACAACGCATATTGCAATTGCGCCACAATTAATTAAAATTGTTCGGTTTTGCTATTGTTGTTTTTCTGTCGTTATGTTCGCAACCGTATCCGCCCTAGTCCGCGCCGAAGAACTCCGATAGCCGCCCGGCGAAGAATTCAGGCCTTTCCTTCGGTATATTGTGTCCGGCGCGGGGAACTTTCTCAAAAATCGAATCTTTCATAAGCCCGTGAAGCTCCGCGCCCATCCTAGCGGGCATGCCGAAATCGTGCGTTCCCCACAATATCAGAGTCGGTGTCTCTATCCGCCTGAACATGGGACGGAAGTCTCCGCTCATCTGCGAGACGAGGCATCCGAAGACATGTTTGCCAAACCCCGGCTGCTCGTATGCGTCTTTTTCCGCCAAGTCCTCCCGGCGAAGTTCTGCGGCTCCGGCGAATCCGGGGGAGTACCACAGCAGGGAAGAAATGCGGAAGAACAGCTTTGTCGCTTCGGGGGGCAAAGCGGAGAAGAAAGCGGCTCCCAGAGGGTTCGGGGGCCACACCCCGGCGGGCGAATACACCGCCGCCTTGAAAATCCGTTCGGGCGCGCGCAGACAACACAGCAGCGCCTGAAGCCCGCCCTGCGAGCCGCCCGCGATGTAAAACCTGTCCAGCCCCATCCGGGTGGCGAACTCCAGCGATAAATCCGTCAGATAATCGAGATCGTACTCCCGGTCCGGCTTGTCGGATTTCCCCGTGCCCGGATAGTCGAACGCCACCACGCGCCGGCTCCGCGCCAGATACGGAAAACACGCCGAATTGTCCTCTATCGAGCCGCCTAGACCGTGAAGGAAGAATACCGCCGGAGCGCCGGGCGCGCTTTCAGCCGGACCGCTGTCGACGTACCTTATCAAGACTCCGTCGAAATCATAATACTTCTCTTCCAGCCCCCCGGCGGGTTTTCTCTCTGCCGCTTTCAAGCTGTCATTGTCCATTGTCTCTCCGCCTGTTGTCACAGGGAGCCGAATCTATCTCTCATTGGTGAAAAATGCGGGTTGCTTCTCACGCTGTCATTCCCTCGCAAGCGGGAATCTATTTTCAGCTATGAAAGCATTTCTTGCTCCCTGAGTATGTCCCTGAATCGCCAATTTAGTCTGCGAATTCAGCCTTTCAATTATAATTGATGTCGTCCCGCGCAATCCGCACTCACCTTGTCTCTATTCCGGGAGCGGCCAACATTTGTTTGGCCGCCGCCTCGGCAATCTTGTTCGCCAGAACGCCGGAGCCGATTTCGCTCGCCGTCTCGAACAGGGACAAGAAAGGATTTTCTTTTTGGAGATATTCGATGTCCGGCGACGGGGACAGATCTGCCTTTTTTGCGGCGAACTCCACGGCTTCGTGCATGCCGCCCATTTTATCCACCAGCTTATTTTCGAGCGCCTGTTCGCCTGTGTAGAGCCTGCCGTCGGCCAGTTTGGCGACATCTTCGATATCCATCCCTCGGCCCTTCGCCACATGGCTGATGAACTGCGCATGAATGTTGTCCACCGCGCCCTGAAGAATTTGCCGCTCCTCCTCCGTCATCGGTCTGTAGGGAGAGCCGATGTCCTTGTGTTCGACGCTCTTGATGACGTTGGAGTCGAGGCCGACTTTCTTGAACAGTTCCTCATAGCCTACGAGGCTGAAGATGACGCCGATGCTGCCTGTGAGGGTGGCGGGGTCGGCGAAAATGGTGTCGCCCGCCGCCGCGATGTAATAGCCGCCGGAAGCCGCGACGTCGCCCATCGAAATGATGACAGGTTTGTTCTTCTGTTTGAATCTTAGGAGGGCGTCGTAAATTTCCTGAGAGCCCGCCGCGCTGCCGCCGGGACTGTTGATTCTGACCACGAGAGCCTTGACGCCGGGATCGGCGGCGGCGTTCTCTATCATGGACACTATCGAGTCCGAGCCGCTTGTTCTCGAACCCATGAGTCCGCCCGCGCCCGACCTGCCGCTGTGAATCACGCCGGACACGTACAGCACGCCCACTCTGTCGCCTGAAGCAGCGCTCGAAAACAGCCCGCCCTTCCTGCCCAGCCCGGCAAGCTTTTTCGCGTCCATCTTCGGCCCCATTACCGCCGACAGCGTCAGCGCCGCCCCCACGAATACAACCGCCGCAATGATTATCCCGTTCAGCTTGCGGTTCTGCTTCCTGATTCTCTCGCGGTCTATTTCCATATCAATCCTCCCGGTCGGGCAGTATCACGGCCGCGCGCGCGCCGCAACGCCCGCACGCGCTCCCGTTAAGCCCGACCACCCGCGCGGCGTGCCCCGCGCGCTCTATCTGAATATGTCCGCATTTCGGACACCTTGTCGTAGACCATTCATTGTCCGACATGTTGCCCGTGTAAACGTAGTTCAGGGCCTTCGCCGCCTCTGCCCTCGCCCGCTCGATGGACTCCGGCGGCGTCGGCGGCAGATTCATTCTGTTCCTCGGAAAATATCTCGATATGTGGAGCGGGATATCCTTCGAAAGAGACGCCAGCCATTCGGCCTGCGCCCTCACTGACTCCGCCGCGTCGTTCAGTCCCGGAATGAGAAGCAGCGTGGTCTCCACCCATACACCGGCTTTGACCGCCGCCCGGATCGTGTCTTTCACCGGCTCCAGACGTCCTCCGGCGTGCTCCCGGTAGAACCCGTCGTCGAACGCTTTTAAATCGATGTTCATCGCGTCCAGCGACGGAAGCAACTCGGCGAGCGGCTCCGGGTTCACGTAGCCGTTTGTCACCAGAACCACCTTGCGACCGGCGCGCCTGATGAGGGGCGCGCAGTCCCTGATGAACTCGAACCAGATGAGAGGCTCGTTATAGGTGAAAGCGACGCTGGGGCAATCCTCCCGCGCCGCCATTTCGGCGAGCTGTTCCGGCTCGATGCGGCGCGTCGCCGGGTTGCCCTGAGATATCTCGCTGTTCTGGCAGAACGAACAGTTCAGATTGCAGCCCATTCCGCCGATGGAGAGTATGGTCGAGCCGGGAAGGAAATGATAGAGAGGTTTCTTCTCCACCGGGTCGATCCCAAGAGAAGTGAAAAGGCCGTAGGAAGAGGCGAACAAGCGGCCCGCGCGCGCCGTCCGCGCCCGGCAGAAACCCGCCCCGCCGTCCGGAATCACGCATCCGCGCGGGCACAGCAGACACTTCGCGGCGCCCCCGCCTGCGGACTCGCAATAAGCCGCCTCGCGCTCAATCATCGCGCGCCACCCGCTTTCTCGGCGCTCCAACTCTCCGCCCGGTCCTTCATCCCTGCTCCGGCGCGGAAGCCGGGAATCCCTCCGCCGACAACATCCGCTCCACCGGCTCGCCCGACCTTGCCAACAGCGTCGCCGTCGATATCCTCGACACGTACGTCGCGTCCGGCGTCAATATGATAGACGTCTGCTTGCCGTCCGATATGTCAATGGTTTCCTTTTTCTGAATCGTCTCCGCGCAGAACTTTTTGCCTTTCGAGTCCTGCGACATCGCCGAGATGTTGAAAATCCCGATCACGTCGTCTTTTCTGATCAGCACATTATTGCCTATGTGAAGAAACATGCGGCAACCTCCAAGCTCGCCAGCGCAACCGCGCGCCCGCGCGCAAAATCCATTATATTGCCAACCACCCTTTAAGTCAAAAAGCGCCAGCCGGCGCCTCCGGCGGTTCAAGGAAACTTTGAAAAGTTTCCTTGAAAATCCTTCAAACTTCTCCTTGCGCGTCGGAACGAGACGCTAACGCGTCCCGTCCCGACGCTCCTGTTAAATGTTTTGAAGAGCATTCTCATAAAAACCTCTTTCATAAAATATATTCACATGAGCGCGGCGGAGCGAAGGCGCGTTCGCGCCCGCTCCGCCGCGCGCATAGAAATGTTTTGAAAGGGATTTTAAGGGAAAACTTNNCTTTTTCAAAAGTTTTCCCTTAACCAACCAATAACCGGCTAGCCTTTTGTTTCCGTCTTCGCGTTGTCTTTGTGGCGGGAAGCGCGGCGAAGGGCGCGGCGGAACGACGGGGCGGCTTTGTATTCGTATCCGCAGGAGCGCGGGAGCGCGCCGCACATGAAGTACAGGTCTGTCTCCGGATACACGCGGCAGAGTTCAGGCCGGTTGTCGTGGTCGGCGCAGAGGTTGTCGGGGCCGAGCATGGAGCATTCGAACGTCATCAGACCGAGCGCGGTGTAGCCGCAATGCTTGAAGCGGGCGTATTCGGGATATTTCTCGACCAGACTGCGGAACTCTTCTTCCGTGCGTACCCATCGGCCTTTTTCCGACAAGTTGAGGGCGCGGCAGCAGCCCCCGCACATGTCGCATTCGCCGGTAACGATTATCTCTTTTCCCAGCAGGCGCAACCAGAGCCATCTGGCGAGGCCGAGGAACGAGTAATGCGAGACGGCGGGGCGCGGAGCGCCCTCGCGGGAGTCGCTCATCCGCAAAAATCCGCCACAAGGTCGTATGTGACTCTTACGCTGAAATCGACTCCGTCGATGGGTATGCGCTCGTCGTGGCCGTGAATGGTGTAGAGGAATTCCCGGAAGTCGACTTTAGACAGGAACGGGGAGAAACCGTAAGCGACGACGCCTTTCTTTCGCAAGAAGCGGGAGTCCGTGGCTCCGGTGGAGATGTACGGCACGAGGACGCCTTTGGGGTCGTTCTTCATGATGGCGCGCTCGATGCAGCGGTACAGTTCGGTGTCCGCCGGGCTTTCGGTGGGGTCGGGAACCTGTTCGACGAGCAGCTCTATGCTGTCGACGTCTAACATCTCGGTGAGCATCTTTTTAAATCCCGCGGACGTCTGGCCGGGAAGTATGCGGCAGTCGATGACGGCTTCGCACTTGGGGGGGATGACGTTTTCTTTGTTTCCGGCGTGGAACATGGTCGGGGAGATGGAGTCGCGGAGCATGGACGATATCATATCGCCGGTGTCGGGTTCGGCGGCGCGGATGGCTTTGAGTACGGGGCCGCAGAGGGCGGGGTTGAGGAGTTGTTTGAAGAGCAGGCCTTTGGGGAATCCGAGGGCCTTGGACGCCATGCCGTTGATGAATCCCTCGACGACTTTGGTTTTGCGCATCGGCAACGGATGCGAGACTTTCTCGATGGCTTTGGCCATCCTGACGACGCAGTTGTCTTTGCGGGGTATGGAGCCGTGTCCGGGTTCGCCCCGCGTGGTGAGCTTGAACCAGTTCGCGCCTTTCTCGGCGGTCTGAACCTGATAGACGTTCTTGTTGCCCATCGGGATGCCGATGCCGGCCCCTTCGTTTATCTGGTATTCGCAGTCTATCTTGTCGAAATGCTTGGTTGTCATCCAGCCCATGCCGTATGAGCCGGACTGTTCTTCGTCGGCGACGGCGAGCAGGATGATGTCTCGCTTCAGAGGGATGTTTTTCCTCTTCATCTCGGCGACGGTGACCATGTGGATGGCGGTGAGCGATTTGGTGTCGAGCGAGCCGCGCCCCCAGATGAAGCCGTCTTTGACGACCGCCGCGTAGGGGTCGACCGACCACGACTCGCGTTCGCAGGGGACGACGTCTAGGTGGGACGCGAGGGCGAGCGGGCGCTTGCTGCCGTCGCCTTTAAGCCTGCACACGAAGTTGCCGCGGCCCGGCGCGGATTCTAGTATCTCGCTCTCCAGCCCGTCTTTGGCCAACTCTGCTTTCATGTACTCGCAGGCGGCCGTCTCGTTGCCCGGCGGGTTCGTGGTGTCTATCCTTATCAGGTTGATGAGGTGTCTCTGAACTTCTTCCGACATCCTTTTTACGTCGCTGTCCGTCAACATTTTGGCCGCTCCTTCGTCGTTCTGACGTCTGCCGCTCTTTGCTGTCTTCTGGTGATTATACAGGACAACGTCGGCCCGCCACAACCCCGTTGCCTACCCGGCTGCAGGCTGAAAGCGGGAGAAAGAAATGAATAAGACATAAAAAAAGAAGAGAAAGCGAAAGAAAAGTCGATAGAAGAAAAGGAGGAGAAAAAGGAAGTTTTCTGCCGCCGGCGGTCGGAAAAAAACCATTCGAGAAAGGTTGTTTTCCTGAACCCTTTTTCCAAAGCTTTACGTTTTATTTATGTGAATTGACCCGCATATTTTTGTAATAGTATTTACAAAGAGAGGCGGGAGCGGGTATTAATATACTTAACTATAGGCGCAGCCTGTTTTATATTTGCTATTTTAAAATTGGAATTAAGGAACAAGATAAGCGCCTATAGTCAGAGGCGGGAGTCTGAAACCCTTGCAGATGTGGCGCGCGCGCCATTCGCTTAAGGGATATTTTTTCGGAACCGCTGAAACGGAGGCATGTTATGGGCCGAGCTGTCGGAATCGATTTCGGAACCACCAACTCAGTGATATGCGCCCTAGAAGGCGGGGAGCCGGTGGTGATCCCAAACCAGCGCGGGGAGCGTCTGACTCCTTCCGTGGTGGCGTTCGGGGAGGAAGGCGAGTTGCTGGTCGGCACGGCGGCGAAGAACCAGTCCGTCATCAACTGCGAGCGCACTTTCAGGTCCATAAAGAGGAAGCTGGGCGAGAATTTCAAAGTTAACATCGACGGGCGCGAGTACGCCGCGGCGCAGATCGCGGCGATAATCATCGGCAGGCTGAAGGAGAGCGCGGAGGAGTTTTTAGGAGAGCCGATAACGGAGGCGATAATAACAGTTCCGGCGTATTTCAACGACAGCCAGAGGCAGGCGGTGAAGCTTGCGGGCGAGCTTGCGGGGCTGGAGGTCAAAAGGCTGATAAACGAGCCGACGGCGGCGGCGCTGGCGTTCGGCATGCCCCGCAATCAGGAGGGGACGATTCTGGTTTTCGATTTAGGCGGCGGCACTTTCGATGTGTCGGTTCTGGATATATCGGGAACGGTTTACGAGGCGCTTGCGACGCGGGGCAACAACAAGCTGGGCGGAGACGATTTCGACGCCCGCGTCGTGCATCACATCGTTTCGGATTTCTACCAGAAGCACAGGATAGACCTGAGGGAAGACCCGATGGCGATGCAGAAGGCGCGGGACGCGGCGGAGGCGGCGAAGAAAGAGCTTTCGGAGTCGGCTTCCGCGTCCATACATGTGCCTTTTATCTCCGCCGACAGGGAAGGCCCTAAGCATCTTCAGATGACGTTGACGCGGCAGAAGTTCGAGGAGCTTGTCGCGGACTATCTGGCGGAGATAGACGGACTGGTGGACGCGGCGCTGGAAGACGCTGGGATGTCGCCGCGCGACATAGGCGCGGTGGCTCTGGTGGGCGGCTCGTCGAGGATTCCGGCGGTGCGCAGGCGGCTTGAAGAGAAGTTCGGAAACAAGCTGCTTCGCAGTTCGAACCCGGATGAATCGGTGGCGGTCGGCGCGTGCATTCAGGCGGGCGTGATGTCAGGCGGCGTGAAGGGGCTTGTGCTGGTGGACATAACGCCGCTGACGCTGGGCATCGAGACGGACAACGATGTGTTCGTGCCGATTATCGAGAGAAACAGCTGCATCCCGACGACGCGGGGCCGCGTGTTCACGACGGTTACGGACGGACAGACATCGGTCGAGGTTCACGTGCTGCAGGGAGAGCGGGCGCAGGCGAGCCGCAATTTCTCTCTCGGCAGGTTCACTCTCGAAGGCATCCCTCCGGCCCCGCGAGGCGTTCCTAGAATAGACGTGGTTTTCGACATCGACGTGAACGGCATGGCGCACGTGCGCGCGCAGAACGAGGAGACCGGCGAGCACAGGGAGATAAGGATCGAAGCAGGGAACGCCGTGGACGAGGAAGACGTTCGGAAGATGGCGCTCGACGCCGCCGCGCACAAGGACGAGGACGAGTTGTTCATAGCGCGGAACCGGCTGCTCCGGCAGGCGCGCGCGTTGCTGAGCCGCATCAACGAGAAAGCCGAGCGCGAAGGTTTGGAATCGCTCAACGACAACCCTGAAATCGAGGAGCTTGTCGACTATATCAAGTCGGCGCTCGGCGGCGGGGACATCCACCAGTTGAAAACGGCGGTGGAGACGATGAGCGTTTATCTGAACGAACTGGCGGCGGTATGACGCGACCCAAAGACAATGTGAAAAAAAGCCTCGCCCTGCTGGGGGTCAAAGAGGGGGCCACGCAGGCCGAGCTTAAGCAGGCGTTCAGGCGGAAGGCGGTCGCGTTGCATCCGGACGTCAATCCGGGCGACCCGATGGCGGCGGAGGCGTTCAAGCGCGTGACGGCGGCGTATGAGTTGTTGAGGTCGCGCGCGCGCGCTGAATCGGCCGCGGCGAAAAAGAAAAAATCAATCGAAGAAGCCGTCCCCGGGGCGGCGGCGCCAAAGGCGGCGCATAGGCCGCGACCCCGCTCGGTTTTTCTGCCGCTCGACGAGCTTGTGATCCGGATGCGCCTGTCGAAGAACCCTTATGTGAGGCTGCACGCGGTGAGGGCCATAGCCGCGCTCGGCGGCAAAGAGGTGGCATGGGCGCTGATAAAAGCACTATCGGACGAAGAGCGCGCGGTGCGCGCGGAGGCTGTGGCGGCAATCGCAGAGCTTGAATCGCGGGTTGCCGTCATCCCGCTGATATCCCTTCATAAGACTTCGGACGCCGCGATGCGCGCGCAGATAGAATCGGCGCTCGCCCGCGTGGACTCTCCGATGGCGGCGGCGTTTCTTGAGAGAGCAGGAAAGCGGCCGCCTCCCCGTTCGGCTCGAATGCCGGCGTCCGGCGGAGCCGTCTGATTAGTTTGTCATACGGCAAAACAAGCTCTTAAATCCAGCGCTTCATCCGTTTTGATCAATCGCTCCGAATTCAAATGACGAATCTATACGAAGAATTAAATAAAAGTTCCCATTTACTATTTTGGAGGATACATCATGCATAAAGGAAAAAGCTTTATGCATGGCACGCTTGGTAGTGGGTTGAATCAACTAATAACATGAATAGAACAAAGGGCGCTTGTCAGCAGGCGACGCGATTTCTGCCGGATTCTTTTGCTCGGTAGAGGGCTTCGTCGGCGGACTTTATGATTGTTTCGGCGTCTTCGGCGGGCGGAAAAGCGCCGAGGCCGAGGCTGACGGTTATATTCAGAGATTCGCCGTCGACGGAGATGAAAGGCTGGTTTTCAACGGCGAGGCGGACTCGTTCAGCCACCACCATCGCCCCCGAAACGTCGGTTTCCGGCATGACGACGCCGAACTCCTCGCCGCCGTAGCGGCAGAGGATATCGGAGATTCTGAGTTGTTTTTTAACTATTTCGCACATGCCGCGAAGGACGATGTCTCCTGTCTGGTGTCCGTGCGAGTCGTTGAGTTTTTTAAAGTGGTCGATGTCGATCATGAGGAGAGCGAGAGGGCGTTTGTATCTTCGGCTGCGGATGATTTCCCGCTCCAACGCGTTCTGGAAATACCTGTGGTTGAAGACGGCGGTCAGGCCGTCGGTGTCCGCCATGTCCTGAAGTTTTTTTCTGAGGGACATGTTTTCGATTGCGACGGCGAGGTGGTTGCAGAGGATGCGAAGCTCGTCGAGGATGTCGGGGTCGAAAACGTAGTCGTCGTAGCTTGAGGCGATGAAGA
Organism: bacterium UBP15_UBA6099; assembly: GCA_002435745.1. GTDB lineage: Bacteria > UBP15 > UBA6099 > UBA6099 > UBA6099 > UBA6099. The sequence goes on along the minus strand of DIWT01000010.1, from coordinate 23,700 downwards.
GGCCGGTGAATTTTTCGCCCGCGCCAGAAAGGGTTTGGACGTGCATGGCGGAAGGCTGGGTGGGGGCGACGAGGATGGAGCAGGGAATGTCCGCGGCCTCGGAGCTGTTCCAAGTCGCCTCGAAGAATCCGGCAGAGTCGGCCTCGCGCTCGGCTTTGAGTATCAGCGGATGGTCGATGGGGATTTCGGTCGGACGGTCTTCAGAGTCGTCCGGGTGGAGGGCGGCGGTTTTCGCCGTGAAGTTCACTATCACAATATCCGCGCGGTCGGTTTCGAGCAGCCCTTTGGCGTACCTGTTGAAGAGCATCGCGGTTTTGGCGACGTCGTTCTGGGCGTTCAGTTCTTTTGCGAAAGAGATGTGGGCGCGGCGTCGGGCTGTAAGGAGATTCTGTGAATTGAGCAGACGTTCTTTCTCCTCGACGAGGCGGGAGAGGTTTTCCTTGTCCTCGACGACGTCCATGAAACGCTCTTCGAGACGGGCGTTGAGCGCGTCGATGGTGTTTTTCTGCCGTTCTATATCCGCGCGCGCTCTCCGGGCGTTCTCTTCCAAGAAGGCGAGGACGAAGAACACCATGAACATGAAACCGAGGCGGAGGGCGAAGTCGGCGGCGAAAAGCTGTTGCGGATTGGCGAGATAAATCAGGAGATAGGCGGCGGAGGAAAGAGCGGCGACGACGCCCCCGCCGGCGACGCCGAAATAGAACACAGCCAGCGCGATGAATGGGTAGTAGGCGAGATAGAAATTGCTCTGGCACGAGCCTGTGGCGCGGATGAGCAGCGTGATGAAGGCGACGTCCACGACGGTGGATATGAAATAGACGCCCTTTGCGCGCGAAGGGTAGAGTCGTGCGAGAAGATGGAACATGCCGGTGTAGACGGCGAACATCACTAGCAGGGGAACTACGCCGGAGATGAGGCGGGAGCTTTCGCCTTCGAGGAAGACCATCTGTTGGGAGGTTGTGAAGAGCCAGACGGCGGTTCCGGCGAAGAGGACGAGCCGGGGCGCGAGGAAGAAGCGGTCGCGTCCGTCCGGCGCCGATGGGGGCGCGAACTGCCTGCTGCCTTTATCCCTTTTCATCCGTCGAGAAGGCCGATCTAGAGGAATTCAAAATATCTCCGGTCGAAAAACATCCTCTGGTCGCGCGCAAGCGTGTTGTCGAAGTTGTCGATCGGAATCTCCGTTGAGTCGCTGAACATCGGGCGGTTGCCGTCTTCCCTGAAGCTGAAAATCAGAGGAAGCAGGTCTTCCCGCTCTTTGGCCTCGTTGTCCGTCAGGTACGCTTTTCCGGATTCGAAATTGAAATAGAACTGGGAAAGTCCGAGTCCGGTGAAGGCGGGCCTGAACTCCTTGATGAAGTCGGAAACGATGTTGAACATGGCGCGGCGGTTCGCCGCAGATTTTTCCGGTTTGGGGGCGATCAGCCCCACCGGGTTCATGTTCCAAGAGCCTTTCGGCTCCTTTTCCACTATGGGGTCTGTGCGGAACAGCGGCTTGCACTGAAGATTGAACCAGTGTTCCGGCGAGAAGAAAACAGTGCGGATGAAGTGGCATTCGGGTCTTTTCTCGTAGGAGATCGTTATGCCGGTCGGCAGATGGGTGTCGGCAATCTGGTATGGGTTCTTCCAGCGGCCCACGTATCCCATGTCCACCTTGTCGCATTTGTATTTGTTCACGCGGAGGATGGTTTCCTTGATGACGTCGTAGTGGTTCGGCTGGGTGATTTCGTCTTTGATTTCCTTGAACTTGTCGGTGTCCCAAGCCTGTTGGTTGTAGATGACGCGGCCGTACTTGCTGATCTGGTCTGTGTGCGCGACGGCTTCGCGCACGTCGCCCAGATATATGTGAAGGTGGCTGGAGGTCCGGTCGATGAAGGTCGGGAAGTCCTCCGTATTGACGGCGTAAATGTCCCAGTACAGTCTGTCCATATGTCACCTCTGCGCGCAAGTTTGAGATATTATACAATTTCAGCCCGAATTTTTCATCAATGCGGGGAGAAACTCAAAAAGCATGGATTCCGGTCATATTTGTCCCGGCTTAGGTTTCTGCCCGCGCTTATAAAAAAAGCGAATTGGCGCGCTACGCGGGGAGGCGGGGCGGGAAGCGTTTCCGACCGCCGCCGCGCGCGGAGCGTCAGGCGTTGAAATCGACGCTTCGTATCAGGTCGAGCGTGCGTTGCTTGTCCCTTAGCGAGCGTATGATAGCCTCGTTTACGGTGTCTCCGGCTGCGGCGATTGTCGAGCCGTCCGCGTCTACGATATCCGACTTTATTTTCTTTCCGATGAGGTAGGCGAATCGGCGCAGGGAAGCGTCGGAAGCGCTCTGCGGCTGCGACCCGGCGTACGGCGAGGTTTTCCCCGTTATTTTTTGCGGCGCGGGTTTCTGTCCGAACAGGCTGCTGATAAGCCCGCCGCCGGAGAACATGCCCTCGAAATCGGGTTTAAGTCCCCTGCTGACGAGTTTTTCCAAGTTTGCGAGTATGGAGCTGACGCCTTCCTCGTAGTATCTGTCTCGTTGGTCGAGCCTGTTTTCGATTTTGCCGACCATGTCGTCCACGACGTCGCCGATGCGGCCTTCGAGCCGGTCCCGGAGGCTTTCGAGGTCTTTCATTTCCGCGAGCTCCTGCCTGCCCGCCTCGATTCCGGCGAAGAGGCTCTCTCTGATTTTAGACACGGCGTTTTCGAGCGATTCGTTGAGTCTGAGAGAGAGGGCGTCGCGTTCTTCCGCGCGATCGCGGGCGGCGGCGTCGAGCCGTTCCCGAACGGCGTCCGTAGACGCCTGAACGCGCTCTGCGATTTCCGACTTGAACTGCTCTAGCGCCTCGCGGCCCAGACCGTTTTCCGGCAATGACGACATCTTTTCGTCGAACTGTTTTCCGAGTTCGTTCACGAGTTGGTCGGCGAGGCCGCTGAGGTTTTCGCCGGCCAGACCTATGGAGTCCGTCAGCGCGTCGAACTGTCCCCGCGTGTTTTCCGCCACCCGTTTTATCTCTTCCGCGGCGGAGCGCATCCCTTCGTCCACTTTGAGGGCTACGGCGTCGCTGAGTTTCGGAGCTATCTCGCCGAGCCACTCCCGGACGATCATAAGGTCTTCGGGTTTGAGCGTGGTGTCGGTGTAGGATCGCACCTCGTCGAGGATGGCGGAGCGGGCGGAATCAAAGGCGGCCTCAAGGCTGACGTTGCGTTCGCGCAACTCAAGGACGCGCTCTTCCAGCCTTCTGGCCGCGCCGAGGGAATCGTCCTGATATTTTTTCCAGACGTCGGCGCGCTCGGCCAACCGGCTGTCGACGGATTCTTTTATGTTTTCCGCCGCCGCCTTCAACCCGTCGAGGGCGCGCTCGGCTCCGGCTTTTGTTTCCTGTGTTCCCGCCGTCACCGCGGCGGATATCCTGTCCAGCCGTTCTGCGAGCCTCGCTTCGAGAGCGTCAGCGTCGAAACCGGCGGATTCGGAGCGGGGTCTTCCGGCTATCTCGTCGAGTTTCGCTCTCACCGAGTCGAGCGCGGAGTTCAGCTTGTCCGGCAGAGCCGCCTGCGCTTCCGCGAGTTTGGCTACGGCGTCCTTCGCGGATTTTGCCTGAAGGGCCAAGTTGTCCGCCTGAGAGCGGGCCACCTCTGCGGCCTCCCTCATTCCGGCGGCGATAGAACGCTCAAGCTTCTGCGCGAAGCTCTCCTCAAGCTCGACGGACAACTGGGCGGCGAACCTGTCCCGGAAGTCTTCCATCGCGCTCTCAATTCGTTCGTCCAGTTTCGACACGATTTCGGACGCGTCCGGCCCGGAGCGTTTTCGCTCGACGGAAGCGATGGCTTCACGCGCCGCGCCCATCTGTTTGTCCAGTTCGGCCAGAAAGGCGCTGTTAAGGGCGTTCGCCCGCTCCTCGAACCTGACGCTGTAGTCGCTTATTTGTTTCCTGATGTCTTCTTTCGCCGGGACGCGCTCTTTAATGTCTTCAAGGGCGCTCGTGATTTTTGTGAGCGAGCTGACGGCGGCCTCGACATCTTTCGGTTCGCTGCGCGGGATCGAATCGAACGCCGCGTCGATTTTTTCGGATAATGAGGCTTCGGCGGAGGCGAGCGCTTTTGAGATGGGGGAGAGGTCGGGAGGGGCGGGCGGCTCTGCCTGCGGCGCCGCGCTCATTGATGACGCCATTTCCAGAAGCTTGTTTATGTCAGCTTTCAACTCTTTAATGTGGGGCGAGAGGGCGCGCTTGATTTTTTCTTCGATAATCAACTCGTCGGCGGGGTCGGACACCGCGCTCTCGTCTCCAGCGGATTTCAGCATTTCCGGCAGCCTCTCGCCGAGGCTCTTTATGGATTCCGACGCGTCGAGCGCGTTGACCCTCTCAATTATCATGCCCGTCATCTCGAAGAACGCCTGCTTGATGAAGCTTCTCAAGTCCGTCGAGTCGAAGACGGAGTCCGCATGCTGCGGCGAGGGCGGGGGTTGCGGAGGTTCTTGTGCGGGCAGGGCCGGTTCCTCGAACACGGGCTCCTGAGAAGCCGGTTGGGCCGCCGCCGGGCGTTCCGGTTCGGGCGGGGGAGGCGGGGGCGCGCATTCGACCTTCTTGGCGGCGTTTCCCGGCGCTCCCGGTTTTTCGGGAGCCGGAGGCACGTCGTCGAGCGCCTCGGCTTTTATCATTATTCTGGACTGCGTGATTTTCAGGATGTATTTTGCGGAGACGCGTTTTGCGGCGGGCATCTCCGGCAGGAGGGCAAGCTGGGCGAGGTCGCCCGTTTTTTCGTCGAACGCGAAGTCGTGCACCGCGCCTGCCAGCATTCCGGAGTCCGTGATGACCTGAGAGCCGATGAGGGCGACGTCCTTGAGGAAGACGTTGAGCAGGTCGGGCCTGTCCGAGATGGGGATGGGGGCGGGGATGCCCTCGCAGATGACCGCGTTGTCGTAAATCCGTTTCACCGCCTCGAAAGGCACTACGTCGAGGGAGCCTTTTTCGGCGTCGGGAGCAAGAATGAAGGCTAGGACCCTGCGCGCGTCCGGGTCGATAACGTAGCCTTTGACCCTGCCCATCTTCTCATTCCTGTCGGAATTGATGGCCGGTTTGTTGAGAACGACTAGACTGTATATCATAACGACCTCACGAAATGCGCCACAAGCGCAAACGCTCCGCCGCCGTCCGGGCCGCCGACATATAAGGCGGGCCTGAACGCTCCGGCAGATTCGCGTTTATAATACAATATCCTTCGGCGGGGCACAATGTTGCCCGGCGCGCTCAATCTTCGCTCAGGGTTCCCGTCTCGATGTAGCGTCTGTTTCCGTTGAGTTCCAAGTAGAAAGCGCCGGATTCGTCGCGTTCGAGGAATTTCGCCATTTGGGAGAGGGCCGCGCGGGAGAACCGGACGCTGAGGCCGCGGCCCGGCAGCGAGCAGTACAGCGCGCCGCCCTCCGCCGCCCTGAGCGTTTCGGGGTCAAGCTCCGCGCAAAGGCCGTCGTTGAGCGTCAGCCGCGCAACGTCCGTCCCGTCCTCGGTGTTCTCCACGAAGAACTGCCGCGCCACGAACGGCGCGTCATCGACGGCCACAGGATTAGCTTCGTTGCCGATGCGCAATAAATGACGTCCGTCCTCGAAGACGAGCGACTGCTGGAAAAGGCGCAGAATCTTCTCGTGCGCCACGGGGTTTCCGTCCGCGAACCAGTTCCCGTCTCGGTCTATCCTGATGTGCGGGGCGGAAGGCCTTCCGTCGCCGTGAGCGCCGTTGTCTTCCATCATTTTGCCGCTTCCTCCGCGCCGGATTCCGGCCCTTTCGTTTTCAGTTTTTTGAGAACCTCTATCAGAACGTCCGGGTGGTCGGTGATTATCCCGTTCGCGCCGTCCCGCGCCAGCCTGTTCATCGTTATCGGGTCGTTGACGGTGTATATGTTCACGCTCAGCCCGCGTTCCTGCGCGCGGCGGATGACTTTTTTGTTCGCCATGATGTACCTCGGATTGAGCGCGTCGGGCGCGCACGCCTCTATTATCTTGTCGATGTCTCCGAGGTCTATGATGTCCCTTGTCAGCGCGCCGGTCGTTATGTCAGGGTCCAGCTCTTTAATCTTTTTCAGGAACGAATGTTCGAAGGCAGTCACTATCACCTTGTCTTTCATGCCGAACTCGTTGACCATAGCCACGACGCCTTCCTCGCAACCGGCGGACTTGATCTCGATGTTCACCTGAATCTTGTCTTTCGCCCAGTCGAGAACCTGTCGCAGGGTGGGGATAGGCTCCCCGGCGAAATCCTTCGAGAACCAAGAGCCCGCGTCTAGCGCGGCGATTTGAGCCGAAGACATCTCGGCCACTTTGCCGGGGACGCCGGTGGTCCTCTCCGTGTCGTCGTCGTGAATCACGACGAGAACGCCGTCGGCGGCCCGGTGAATGTCCAACTCGAACATGTCGGCGCCCAGTTCGTGAGCGCGTTTGAAAGACGCCATAGTGTTTTCCGGGGCGGAGCCTGACGCGCCCCTGTGGCCTATCACTCGCGCTCCGTACACGGTGGGCGGCAGGGATGCCGCGCCCGCCGCGCCGGCCGCCAGAACCGTCCCCGCTATCATCGCGGCGGCGAAAATCCGCCCGGCCTTGGCCGATATCTTTTTTGTTTTCATATTAGTCTCCATTCCGCAACCCGCGCCATGCCCGCGCGCGCCGCTCGATTGCTACTGTTTATTATATGCTCCTAAAATGGAAAAATGTAGCGGTTGTTTTTTGTCGGGATCGGAACCTGAAAACGCTGCCCGTTCGTCTGCGCTCAATTGCGGGCCGGCCGGGGCCGTCACGCGCGAAAATCGAGTCTGAACGCGCGTATCCCGTCGAAGAACTTGAGTATTTTCCTGAGCCGTTCCAGAAGGGAGTTTTTTTCGGTTTTATCCTGCGCGACGGCGGCGATGGCGTCAGATATTTTTTCGAGCGCGGCGGCGAAGTCTTCCTCGGTTTCGAGAGGAAGGCTCCTCAGTCCGAGGGCGTCCGGGCGGTAGTCAGGGAACTGAACGAGGAAGGAGTCAGCCGGGGCGGGGCCGATGTGAACGATTCGCTCGCTCGTCTCCGTCACGTGCGCTCCGCGAGACAGCAGGGCTTCGGCGATCCTTTCGGCGAGCGCGGCGAAATTGTCCGCGAACGACGCTTTGTTTATGCTCAGGTATTCCCCGCCTGAGCCTTCCACCAGCCTGTTGAGGGCGGAGAACGGCCGGTTGGAGAAGAAATCCTTTCCGGCTATGGCGAAGACCGTCGCGCCCGCGGTTCTGACGGAGTCGAGCGCCTCTTCTCCCGCTGAAGCGTAGTCGTCGTCCGCGTCCCGGTCGGTCACGACGACAATCGCTTTCAGCGAGTTCTCTCTGAAAGACTGGTCTTCGAGGGCTTGGCGGACGGCGGCCAGCGCGTTGGCGGTCTCGCCGTTGAAGAATATGGAGCGGAGGTCGTCCGAGATTTCGAATATTGAGGAGCGGAGCGGGCCGGCAGGTTGAGAGGAGCGCTCGAAGGGTTGAGCGCCGAACATGGCGGAAACTCCCCGGTTCGCCAAGTCTGAGCTGAAGGCGTTCATGCCTCTCAGCATCGCCTCGGCGTCTGACTTCATGGACGCCGAGCGGCTGACGACGAACACGATGTCCGCCATGTCCGCCGGAGCGGCTGATTCGGGCGGAGAGGCCACGCGATGGACAGGTTTCAGAAGGGGGATATTGCGCCTTTTAGCGGTCTCGGCGGCGCGCTCAAGCCCTTCGGCCAGCGCGTCCATCCCGGCCCGGATATCCGCCCGCCTGTCGCGCCCGCTCACCACATCGTCCAGCCTGTCCCTCATCCGCATGAGCAGAAACGCTATGTCGTCCAGCGCCGACGCGCGCGCGTCGAACATCTCGATATCCTCGTAGACGTTCAGCAACACGTCTTCGGCGGACGCTATCTCGTCCCGGATGGAATCGAGGTGCTTGCGTCCCAGTTGCACATGGAGCGGGGGAATGAGGCGGGCGCGCAACGCCGGGGCTGGAGCGGATACGCGTTTGCGCGCCACCTTCTCTATCGCCGCCGGGTTCGCCAGCGCCGCCGGAAGCGGCCCCGCTGTTTTAAGGTTTCCGATTTCCATGCGGCAATTTTAATCTCCGTGGGCCTGTTTTGTGAAGCGTCCGGCGGATTCTTATCCGCGCGCGGGCCGCGAGGGGGTCAGTATTTCACTTCGACCGCTATATCGTCCGCCGCGCCGGGATTGACGTATATCCTTTTGAAGTCCGGCGAGAAAGCCCATCTGCCGGGGCGCGCGCCGATTCCGGCGACAGATTCGTCCCGCGCCGCCGCCGCCCCGTTGACCGTGACCGATACGGGGGCCTCCGCGCTCGCGGCGGTTATCATGTACTGCCGCCCCGCGCCTCCGCCCGCCCTGACCGTGAAATCCTTCTCCGAGTCCATCTCAAGCTCGATTTCGGCGCGCTCGAAACCTTCCTCGTAGAGGAGGAAGCGCGCGGGCGCGCCCGGAGATATGTCGAGCGTAATCTTTCCGGCGAATGACTCGTCCCCGCGCCCAAGCTCCCCGTCGCTCACGCGCAATGGAACTATCGAGCCGACCCGGACGAACAGCGGATACCTGTCCAGAGGGACGTCGTAGGTTGTTTTCTGCCCCGGCTCGTAAATCGTCCCCAAGTCCCAGAAGTCCCGCCATCGCGCCCCGACAAACTCCACTTCTTTTTCCATCTTCGGTTCGTGGACGACTGACACCAGAAGGCTGTCGCCCAGAACATATTGCCATTGTCCTTTTGCGGGGTGGATTATCGGGCCTTTGATGCTGTGGCTTTTCATCATCATCGAATAGAAATAAGGTTTAAGCTCTAGGTGGAGCTTCGTGAACTTGCGGTATATGGCGACTGTTTCCTCGTCGTGCAGCCAAGGAAAATGAGCGCCGTGCCCGCCGTTTTCCATCAGCGGGTTCAGCGCGCCGAACTGCGCCCACCTCAGCAGCAGTTCCTTTGTAATTTTTTCGTCTCCGTGGTAGCCGCCGATGTCTGTGCCGATAACGGAGTATCCGAGTCGAGCCGCGTCGAAAACGTTTCTCAGAGCCTTCATGAACCCGAAGTCTCCCCAGTTGTGTTTCTCGTCTCCCATCCAGTTCACCGGGGAGTGGCTGATTGGAGCGAAACCTTTCGGGTTTGCGACCAGCATGTCCACCGCCCGGGACCACGCCACAGCGCGGGGATTGCGAGACGTTATGTAATCCTGCATCTCCATGTAATACATATCTTTATATTCCTTGGGGCTGACCGGGCCGGAGGCGCACCATCCGTCTGCCGGAAACATCGGGTCCGTCCCGTCCACTTTCCAGCCGTCGATTCCCATGTCGATTACGCGGTCCTTCAGCCCTCGCCACCATGCCCGCGCCTCCGGGTTCGTGAAGTCCACGAACCCCCCGTAGCCCTTCCACCACTTTATCGCCTTCCCCCCGTTGCAAAGGTATCCCTTGTCGCGCGCTTCCGCGAAAACCTCGTTAGTCTTCGGTTCAAACCTTCCGGAATCGCTGCTCTCATTCATCATGGACGTCGTCCACAGTATGACTTTTATGCCCCGCGCGTGAAGCTTGTCTATCATTCCCTGCGGGTCGGGGTACGCTTCGGCGTTCCAGATGAAATTGTTGTATTCCGTCGACCACGGGCTGTCTATCACCACAGCGCCGACGGGGATGCCCCGGCTCTCGTAGCCGTCCACCATCTCCCACACCGCCGCTTCGGTATTGACGTCGTCCTCCCACACCCAGTGGTCGAACACCCACGCGGGAGACACCGGCGGCCGGTCGCTTTTCTCCACCGCGAACGGGGGAGGATTCTGCGCGGCGGCCGCGCTGCTCAATAAGAACGCCGAGAACCCCGCCGCGCAAAGGATTGAAACCCGAAGATAGACCGATATTCTCAACTAGACTCTCCCTGCCGCAGAATTAGCGCAAAGAAAACAACCTGAATAGATTGCGAGAAAGCGCCGGCGCGCAGCCGGACGAGGGGCGCGCCGTTTTTTGGTTCTCTCAGGCCAGCTTGAACAGTTCGTTGGCGACGCGCCGGATTTCCGCCGAGCCTTCCACCTGCTCGACCCATCTTCGTGGTATGCTCCAAAGGCCGTTCCACGCCCCCGATATCGCGCCCGCCACCGCCGCCGTAGTGTCCGTGTCTCCGCCGCCCATCACCGCCTCGACCACCGTCGTCTCGAAACTCGCGGGGGTTTTAAGGAAACAGAAGACGGCGCTCGCGACCGTTTCCACCACATAGCCGCTTGTGCCGAGCGCGTAAACGGCGGCCTCGGCCGGAGCGCCTTCCATAAGCAGCCTGCGCGCTCTTTCGAGCGCCCGCGACACCTCGCACGGCCCGATGTATTCTATGCATTCCGCAACGAGATCAGGCTTCGCTTCCAGCAGGTCGCTCTGCGTGACCCCGCGCGCGATGAAGAAGCACACCGCCCGCGAACCCGCCACGGCCTCGTCGTTGTTGTGCGTCGCCACGGCGTCCAGACGGCAGTCTTCCTTCATCTTTTCGGGGCGGCCGCAATCCAGCAGCCCTATGGGCGCGCAACGCATAGCCGAGCCGTTGCCGGCGGCGAACTCGCCCCGTTTCCCGCTCTCGTTCCATTGTTTTCCGCGTTTAAGGTTGAGGATTGCTTCGAGCGTCGCTCGCCCGATGCCCCGCAGGTCGCCTGAATCGTACCACTCGACATAAGCGCGGGCGATGTCCGCCGGGTCAACCTTTCCGCCCCGGCGCGCGATGCTTTCGGCCAGCTTGAGAGCCATCTTCGTGTCGTCCGTCCACTGGCCCGCGCGCAGCCCGCGGTCCCGGCAGGGCATGAACTCGCCCGCCTTGCCGCCGAGCATGCTCTTTATCGTCGAGGTGCGCATTCCCTCGAACGGCATCCCCAGCGCGTCGCCTATCGCCAGCCCCAGAAGGCATCCCTCGAACTTTGTGGAATCCGCGTTCATCGTTGTCGCTTTCCGGCAAATATTATCGGCCGGGGCGGCCCGCCCCGGCGTCTCATCTCAAATCGAACACCTTCACGGACACGCTAGCCGCGTCAAGCACGTACAGCCTGTCTTCCGAATCCACTATCAGTTGGACTGGAGAAATGAAGCGGGGGCCTGCGGACGACTGCCGCGCCACTCGCGCCACAGGCGTACCGAACGCGTCCCGCGCCTCTATCGCGTCCTCATATTCGTTCACCAGCCACACCCGGCCTCTGGAGTCCGCCGCTATCGCCGGGGAGTCCCACGGGAACGGCGCGTCTGAAAACGCGCTGCCGGAAATCGGCGTCATCGGCCTGCCCGACTCGTCAAACGGAATCGCCCCCCGCGACTTCGGGTCCAGCGCGTATACCCTGCCGAAATAGTCTGTCGCGATGTCCGCCACCGACTTCAGAGGGAACCGCGCCGCCTGTTTCGCGTCCTTCGGCGGGGAAACCCTCATTTCAGGAGCGCCCTCCGCGTCGAACCTCACGATCCGCGCCGCCTTCCGGTCTGCCATCAGCAGCCTGCCTCGCCTGTCGCACAGCAGGATGTCCGCCTTGAAAGCTCCTTCGGCGGCCGCCGCGCCGGACTCCGCCAATTCTCCGCTCTCCGACGCCTCGAAGACCTTTCCCCCGCGAGACGCCAGAATCTTTCCGCCGCACGCCGCCGCCCGGCCCCAGTCTCCGCCTTCCGGGCTGGACTTGAACAGAACCTGTTTCACAGGCGAGCCGGAGCCGCGCCTGTACAGCGACACCCCCGCCGGGTCTCCGCCCATAACCGCCAGCGTGTCGCCCGTCTCGTCCGTCGAAATCGAAGATATCCACTGGAAGAATCCAGTGTCGGGATAGTCCCGTATCTCGTACAGCAGGCGAGGCTCAAGTTCTTCAGGCTCGGCGAACGCTACGGCGCAAACGAAAACAGAGGCAAACGCGGCGACAGCCGCCGCCGCGCGCATCGCCATCTTCACGTTTCGTCTCAAATCCATGAGGACTATTTTAACCCAACAACAACCGAAGTTCAAAACCGACGGCAACAAGGTCTGAAGTTGATTCCGTTTGTGTGACCGTAAAGAATATATTGTCTCAAAATCATGAATTGCCACAAAAAGAATCAAACCAGCATATACAATTTGATCGCCTATTCAACGGCATGGTCGGGAGAGATGATGCTATTCTCTGAGATCGGCTTCGATTCATGAGAACCTTCTATCGGTTTTTCCGAACAAACTGGGATGGTCTGGCCCTGTTTGGCATCGGCGATCTCAACACAATTATTCTTCTTTTGCGCTTTTTTAGTTCTGTTGATTCGCTTTGTCACAGCCACAGATCTTTCGTCTTCTATGATATCTCTCTTGATGACATCGTTTCTTATGATTTCGCAAAGCTCGTTATTCTCCACTTTGATGTTTTTGTGGATTTGCTTCAATTCTTTTTTTATCACTTTGATAATCGGTTCGCTTTGCATTATTGCGGCTATGGTAAACCGGTTCAAAGCGGCCTTTTTTTGATAGTATTCATCGATTGCCGATTTTGCCATTCCCTCTTTTGACAATGTGAATATCATGTCGAAAACGCGAGAATCTTTATTGTCGTATTCGAGCAGATCCATGTCGAAAACAAGCTTGTGCTCGATGGGTTTATTAAAATAAAGCCTGAACAGCTTCCACGTAATGCCATTTGTCAATATAACCCAATCGATGCCTTGGTTTGCGCCATAGTCAACCGCCTGTTTAACATGGTTGTCTTTCAGATTCAATCCGATAGCCTTGACCTCGATCAGAAAGCGAAGCTCGTTATCGACTTTAATGGCTAAATCGCAATATGTGCTTTTAATTGCGTATTCTGTCGTGATTTCAGCGTATTTATCATATCCAAAAATATCTGCAAGCATATCTTTCACTATGGTAACAGTGTCAGACTCATTGATATCGCGCGCTTTCGCAGCCGCCAACACAGCTTGGTATTTTTTCAACTCTGTTTTAAACCTTTTTTCAATTTTATCGGTAATTTTTGCCATTATACATCCTCCCGTTGGATTGACTTGTGGAATAATAGAACGAATGCAACAGCGTGTCAAACAGCAAGCGTATGGAGTGTGTGTTTTGCGACCGCGCAATAGTTAAACCAAAGGATAAGTATGATTGGTTGAGAGATGCGGTTTCTGCGTCGTGTCAATAGATCTGTTTTTTATGTGGTCACGCAAATAGTTTGCTAACCCGGAAGAGCGGGCAAGGGGCCGGGAGACACTTTCGGCTCATATCCTCCGCGCGCGAAGGTTTCCGGCGTCATGAGGTATCCGAGATATCCGCCGCAATAGCTGAAAAGCAAAGAAATCGGGGGCTTGTTCTCCAGCCAGTTTTTGCCGAGGCAGGCGAGGATTTCGCCGGGCGCGGCCAGTCCGGGAATTCCGGCAATCGAGAAGCGACGGAACCGGAGCCGGAAACCGAACGCGGGATGCGCGCTCCGGCCGGACCACCACGGAACGCGGAATGCGGCTCCCGCGGGCGTTGTGACGGGCAAAACCATTTCGAGTCCGAAAACAGGCTCGGACGCAGGCGCGGGCAGGATTTCGCTTGACCGGCGCGCCGCCTCCTGAACGGCTTCAAGCCCGAGAGCGGCAAGGCGCTCAAGTTCCGATGTGTTGCCCGCCTGCTCGTATGGGTCGTCTCCGGGAATCGCGGGATTCACGTCGCCCTGCGCTCGCGGAGCAAACAGGGTTGCTCCCCCGAAAGCGCGATCCGCTGCGAGGCAGATTGCGCCCGGAAGGTCCGCGCTCAATACGCGGGAATATTTGGAATACACCACGCCGTGGCAGCCGATGTTCACAAGAGTCGCAATCACACGGTCTCTGGCTTTCCATTGCAAAACAACCGCGCTGTCTTCCATGCTTTGCTGGCCTCGGGACTTGCGACGCGGAATGCCCAAGGCGTGCCGCGAAATCCCCGCGAACAGGGCGGCGGGGGCGCGGTTATGCCACGCGGCGGCGGCGGCGCGAACAACTGTATTTTGAAAAAACCTGAAATATGCGGGAGGAACGCCGCCGAACAGCCCGCAAAGGTCCGGCCCGGAATGCGTGTGCGTGGCGATGATGAAAATGCGATCCCGGTTCAACCCTGTCTCGCGCTCGATGCGGCAGGCCCAGTCCGCGGCAACGCGCGGGCTGAGCAGACAGGTGTCTGCGGACACGAAAATCAAGCCGTCCCGGTCTGAACCGGCGGCGATAGCGCGGACCTGAATCGGGCCGCTCTGCGCGCGAGCATAGCGTGTCGGCATATACCCGCTCATCCAGATGCGCGCAGGGCCTAACGACCGGGGCGACGCATCTAAAACCGCCGCGCCGCAGATATGAGTTGATTCGGGTTCTCTCATTGTTGAACCGACATTCCTTATAGACTTAGAACCGGCATCTGCAACAGATTTTATCATAGAATCGCTACCGACGAATCATAAAATGATGAACGGAGAAAAAAACTTCAAATAAAACTTGAAACGGAGAAAAAAGAGGGTATAATGTAGATGGGTCAACCAACCGGTTGGTTAAGTCGGCTGGAAACCCGGCGAGGCGTCATGTTCCACTCTCGATGCCGACATCAGAAACACCACTGCTCCCACTCTGAATGTAAGTTAATCAAGATGTTTCGCAAAAACAAAACAAACACATGCGAAAGGAATATTTATAATAGACTGTGAATTGAATCACGGCAAAAGAGCGGCAATTGGTCATTTCGGGCTGACGGAGGGTTCGCCGTAATTTCGAGGGCGGGCGTCAGACCCGATATATTCCCGGACTCATGGGCGGAGCGCCAAAAAGAGCCGGGATCATCGAAAGGAGAAATCATCATGCCGACTATCGCAAAGACCGCTGTGAACGCGGCGACGCTGACGGAGCTTATCCGAGTGGCCGCCGAGGAATACCGCCTGAAGACTTTTCAGGTGTTCAAAGACGAGACGAAAGCGCCCGGGAAGTACGGCAGGGCTAGGACATACGAACAGTTTTACCGTCGGGCGCGGGAGGTGGCGTGCGGGCTGTTGGGGGACGGGTTGCGGCCCGGCGGGGTGGTGTGCCTGTTGTCGGAGAACCGCCCGGACTGGAACGTGGCGGATTTTGCGATTCTGATGAATGGGTGCGCAACTGCGGGCATCTACACAAACGACACTGCGGAGCATATTAAATACAAGTTGAACGACACGGGAGCGCGGGCAATTTTCGTCGAGGACGCGAAGTTGCTCAAGAAACTCGAAACCATATCCGCGAAGGAAACTCCGGCGCTGGAGCGGGTGTATCTGATGGACTCGAGGGGCGTGGACATCGGGTATGACGAAAGGATAGTTCTGTTCGACGCGTTGAGGAGGGCGGGGGCGGACGCGGAGGCCGAGGCGGGAGCGGAGCTGGACGCGAGGGCGGCGGCGGCGGCTCCTTCGGACTTGGCCCGTCTTGTTTACACTTCCGGCACGAGCGGCAACCCCAAGGGCGTAATGCTTACTCACGCCAATCTTTTGAGCAACGCCGCCTGCGCGGGTTCACGGCTGGGATACGGCGCGGAGGACGACCTGCTGATCAACTATCTTCCCGAATCGCACATTTTCCAGACGTTCCTCACGTTGGCCGCGATGATGTCCGGCGCGGCGGTGGGGTATTCTTTCCGCAAGACGCTTACGTTCGACCTGCCGGAGCTGAGGCCGACGCATTTTCCGGGCGTGCAGAGGGTGTGGGCGAAGATAAAGGAAGGAATCGAGGCGTTCCGCGCGCAGGAGGTCGGGCCGAGGCTTCCGGCTCCGGATCTGTTGCGCAAGTTCGGAATGGACCGCGTCAAGTGGTTTCTCTCCGGCGCGGTGAAGCTGGACGAGTTCACGTATGACTTCTTCAAGAGCGAGCTGGGAGTGACCATCTTCGAGGGGTACGGGCTGAGCGAGACGTCGCCTGTGATTGGGCTGGGGTCGGCCGCCGCGAACAAGCGGGGCAGCGTCGGGCTTCCTCTGGAAAACCTCGAAGTGAGAATAGTGGACGAAGGGCGCAACGAGATCGAGCGGGGGCATCCGGGCGAGATAGCGGTTCGCGGGCCGAGCGTGTTTGTCGGATATCTGAATCACGACGAGAAATTCCGAGAGGTGGTGGACGCGCGCGGCTGGTTCTACACCGGCGACAGGGGATACTTGGACGAGGACGGGTTCCTTTATGTTCTCGGTCGCGCCGGACACTGCGTTAAGTTCTCCGACGGCGAGCATCACGACCTCGAAGCCATCGGCTTCAGGGTTCTGGGATACACGAAGATACTAAGACAGATAGCCGTGAACGGCGAGGGCAGGGACTATCCGGTGGCCATACTGACGCTGCCGGAGGACGAAGACGACCTGCGCCGCATCGCCAAGCAGTTGGGCGTCGAGTACGCGAACCGGATTGATTTCGCCTATCACCCGGCGGTGACTGCGGCATGCCGGGCCGATTTCGAGTCGGGCCTCGCGGAATTTTCCGCTAAGGAGAAGGTTCCGGCGGTGGAAGTCGTTCGCAAGGCTCTTTACATCCGGCCGTTCTCGGAGGAGTACGGCGAAAAAACGCCGACATCGAAACTGAAACTGAGCGGCGTGCTCGCAAAGTATAAGAAACAGATAGACGCGCTGTACGAATCGGACGAAACGTTCATGATTCATAAACCGTAACACGAAGGAAGAAGAAGGCAAAGGCGGGGAATGCGTTAACCGCCTGTGGCGGATGGGGGAAAACCCTTTGAGAAGGGTTCTTTCCTCATCCGCTTTTTTCTGAAATATCTGCCCCGGATTCGGGCACAAAATCAAACAGCGTCCAGCAGCGCGGAGCGCCGGGATGCGGCGCGGGCGTTTCTGTTGTGGATAGTTTTTCGCTGTGATAGAATAATCGTTTAAAGAATGTGAAAGGAAGGGCCGGCTATGAGTGTCGCTGTGCAACCGGATTTCGCGAAGTTCCGCGCGTTGGCAAAGAAGGGAAACATAGTGCCTGTGTGGAGCGAGTCGCTGGCGGACCTGCTGACTCCGGTGTCGGCCTACATGCGGATATCTCGCGGGAGGAAGTATTCGTTCCTGTTGGAGAGCGTGGTGGGCGGGGAGCGGGCGGCGAGGTATTCTTTCCTCGGCGTGTCTCCTTATTCGGTGTTCAAGAGCAAAGGGGACACCTACGAGGTGGACGGCGCGAAGCATAAGGGAGACCCGCTTGCGGCGATAGAGCGGATATTCTCGCGGTTCAAGGTGGCCGGGGCCGAATCGCTCCCGCCGTTCATCGGCGGCGGGGTGGGTTTCTTCGGGTACGACGTCGTCCGCCACGTCGAGGATCTTCCTATGAAGGCGAAGGACGACCTCGGATTTCCGGACGTCTGTTTCATGTTCACCGACTCCATACTCATCTTCGACCACCTGAAGCACAAGGTGAAGATAGTGTGTTGCGCGAGGATAGAGGAGGGCAGGTCGCTGCGGGAGACGTACGACGAGACGGTGGCGCGGATCAACAACCTGCACAAGGAATTGTTCGACGATGCGCCGAAGAGGGCGAAGACTCCTGAAACGGCGCGGCGCAAAGGCGGAGCGCGCTTCAAAGCCAACATGACGCCGGAACAGTACAAGAAGATGGTAAAGATTGCCAAAGAGCATATTAGGGCGGGAGACATATTTCAGGTGGTGTTGTCGCAGAGGTTCTCGGCGAAGGTCGGAGCTCCGCCGCTGGACATCTACCGGGCGCTGCGCTCGCTGAACCCGTCGCCGTACATGTTTTTTCTACATCTGGACGACATAACTTTAATCGGGGCGTCGCCGGAGATACTTGCGACTGTCAGGGACAGGGTGGTGACGTACAGGCCGATAGCCGGGACGAGGCCGAGGCCGGCCGACCCGGCGCGGGAACAGGCTGTGATCGAAGACCTGCTGTCGGACGAGAAGGAGCGCGCGGAACATATAATGCTGGTCGATCTGGGCCGGAACGACGTGGGCAGGGTCGCCGCCCCCGGCACGGTCAAGGTCACCAGCCTGATGGAAATCGAAAAGTATTCGCATGTGATACATATCGTTTCGAACGTGGAGGGGAAGCTGGCGAGGGGGAAGAACGCGGTGGACGCGCTGAGGGCGTGTTTCCCGGCCGGGACGGTGTCGGGAGCGCCGAAGGTGAGAGCGATGGAGATAATCGAGGAACTGGAGCCGACCCGAAGGGGGCCGTACGCGGGCGCAATCGGCTACCTGAGCTTCACTGGTTTCTTCGACACCTGCATCACAATCCGCACCGTTTTCATGAAGGACGGAGTCGCCCACATCCAAGCCGGCGGCGGCATAGTCGCCGACTCGTCTCCTGAAGGCGAGTATCAGGAATCGGTGAACAAGGCAAAGGCCTTGAGGCTCGCCATCGAGGCGGCGGAGGGGGGAGAGCTTTGATCGCCGTCATAGACAATTACGATTCTTTCACATACAACCTCGTTCAGTACCTTTACGAGTGGGACTTGAACGTGCGCGTGTTTCGCAACGACAAGGTGACGGTGGAAAAAATCGCCGCCATGAAGCCGGACTGCCTGTTGATATCTCCGGGACCCGGAAATCCGGAGGACGGAGGGGTGAGTCTCGAAGCGATAGCCAAGCTGTCCGGGAAGATTCCGATATTCGGCGTTTGTCTTGGACACCAGTGCATCGTGCAGAGTTTCGGCGGACGGATAGTCCGGGCGAAGAACTTGATGCACGGCAAAGTGTCTCAGATACGGCACGATGGAAAAACGATATACGCGGGGCTGCCGAACCCGTTTACCGCCACCCGATACCACTCGCTGCTGGCGGAGCCGGAATCGCTCCCGGACTGTCTCGAAGTGACGGCGAAAGCGGACACGGGGGAGATAATGGGAGTGCGGCACAAGAAGTTCAGAGTGGAAGGAGTGCAGTTTCATCCGGAGTCCATCCTGACTGAGTCGGGGAAGAAGCTGTTGAAAAATTTTCTAGACGGGAAGAGATGAAAGAGCGAGCTGGCAAAAAAGCAAAGAAAGCGATGGCGGCGGCGCGGGCGTTCGCGTCGTCGGTCATGCTTGCCGCTCTGCTTTTCGCCGGGGCCGCCGTATTTGCTCAAACGCAACCCGCCGCGCCGGCTTCGCCTTCCCCCGAAGCGGTGAAAGACCATCTCGACAGCCTGTCGACGGCGGAGAAATACAGGCTCTACGTGGACAACCACGACCTGTCGGAGCTTGTCACGGCGCTCACGGGCATGGCGATGGTTTTCGCGATAATCATATTCACGATACTTTTTCTGCGCCGGTGGAATGTGCCCCGGATGGGTTACTTCCTAGTCACTCTCTCGACGCTGGCGTCGAGGTCGATGGCCCCGGACGTGTTGTTCTGGAGCGTCGTGGCGTTCGTGGCCGGCCTGTTCTCGATATTCATGTTCTTCTCCTCGAAAAGCTCGGTCAACTTCGACTCGAAGAAGGAGCCGCTTTTCTATCTGTTCAACGCTTTTTCATTATTGCTGATCGTGTACAGCGTTGATTTCTACTACGCGACGTTCTCGTCATTGTCTCTGGCGACGTCGCTGTTTTTCGTGATAAGCAGAGGAAACACGCCGCATGGAAGATTCAAAAAGCACGACGCCGACGAGATGATATTGAAGACGCTCGAAAAGCGGGCCGGGAGAGAGCGTTGAGCGGTCTTCTTGCGAAGATAATGGAGAACCGGCGCCGCGAGTTGAAAGAGGCGAAGGCTTCGGTTTCACTGGCGTCCGTCAGAGTGGCGGCGGAAGAGGCCGCGAGGGAAGCGCCGGCGCGCGGGTTCGCCGCCGCGCTTCGGAGGCCCGGAACGGGCTTTGTCGCCGAGCTGAAGAAGGCGTCTCCGACCAAGGGACTGCTGAGGGCCGATTTCGACCCGGCGGCGATTGCGGCAAGATATGAGGAGGCGGGGGCCGCCGCCGTTTCGGTTCTGACCGAGGCGACGCATTTCATGGGGTCTCTGGAAAACCTTCTCGCCGCGCGCCGCGCGTGCTCCCTTCCCATGCTTCGAAAAGACTTCATATTCGATCCTTATCAGGCGCATGAGGCGCGAGCGGCTGGAGCGGACGCGCTGTTGCTGATCGTCGCTGCGCTGGAGCCTTCTCTTCTATCCGACCTGCTGGGGCTCGTCCACGCTCTCGGCATGGACGCGCTGGTGGAAGTCCACGACGAGGCGGAGCTTGAGACGGCCTCCGGCCTGCCGTGCGACGTTATCGGAGTGAACAACAGAAACCTGAAAACCGGAGAGGTGGACATAGCGACCAGCGTCAGGCTGGCGCCGATGTTCGCCGCCGGAACTTGCAAAATAAGCGAAAGTGGAATAAAAAGCAGGGCTGACGTCGTACGACTGGAAGCCGCGGGTTACGACGGTTTTCTGGTGGGCGAAACGCTGGTGACAAGGCCCGACCCCGGAGAGGCGCTGTTCGAACTCTCCGGCGTATCGGGGGAACGGCGAGCGATATGATAGAATTGCCGGATTCAAAAGGACACTTCGGAGTCTTCGGAGGACGCTATGTCCCCGAGACGCTTTTCTCCGCGCTTCAGGAACTGGATGAGAAGTACCGAGAGGTGAAGGACGACCCCGAATTCAGGAGCGAGTTCCTGTATCATCTGCGGCACTATCTGGGGCGGCCGACCCCGCTGTATCTTGCGCGCAACCTCTCCAAGCGGGTCGGAAACGGAAACAGGATATACCTCAAGAGGGAAGACCTGAACCACACCGGCGCGCACAAGATGAACAACACGATAGGGCAGGGGCTGTTGACGAAGCGGCTGGGAAAGAGGCGCGTGATAGCGGAGACGGGGGCGGGGATGCACGGCGTGGCCACCGCGACCGCCGCGGCGTTGCTCGGCTTGGAATGCGAAGTGTTCATGGGGGAGATAGACATAGCGAGGCAAGCCCCGAACGTCGATAGGATGAAGATGCTTGGGGCGACGGTGACGGCGGCGATGTCCGGGACCCGAACGCTGAAGGACGCGGTCAACGAGGCGTTCCGTTGCTGGACGACGAACGTGACCTCCACGAACTATATAATGGGTTCAGTGGTCGGGCCGCATCCGTTCCCGGCGATGGTGCGGGATTTTCAGAGGGTGATCGGCGACGAGGCAAGAGAACAGATTCTGGAGCTTGAGGGACGCCTGCCGGACATGGTGACGGCCTGCGTCGGCGGCGGCAGCAACGCGATGGGCATCTTCTACCCGTTTATCGGCGACGAGACCGTCGAGCTGGTGGGCGTAGAGGCCGCCGGCAAGGGATTGGACACCGCGCTCCACGGAGCCTCCATCAGCAGGGGGTCCATCGGAGTTCTACACGGAGCGATGTCGTTCATGCTGCAGGACGAGGGCGGACAGGTGCTGGAGACGCATTCGGTGTCCGCCGGACTCGACTATCCCGGAGTAGGCCCGGAGCACGCGTGGCTGAAAGCCAACGGCCGCGCCCGCTACGAGTCGGCCACGGACGACGAGGCGATGGACGCTTTCTATCTGCTGTGTCGCGAGGAGGGCATTCTGCCCGCGCTTGAAAGCTCTCACGCGATAGCGTGGCTGCTGAACAACGACATCGGCGAAAACAAAACGGTGATACTCTGCCTATCCGGGCGGGGAGACAAAGATATGCAGTACATATCGGGGCTGAGACAGTCTCCGGCGGGCGCAAAAAAATGAGCATAGAAAAAACGCTTGCGGATCTGAAAAAAAGGGGCGAGGGGGCGCTGGCGGCGTTCGCCACGGCGGGCGACCCCGACCGCGAAACGTCGCTGGACATCTTCAGGAGCCTCGGCGCTTGGGGCGCGGACATAATTGAAATAGGGATACCATATTCCGACCCGCTGATGGACGGGCCGGTGTTGCAGCGCTCGTACACTCGCGCGCTCAAACGGGGATTCAAACTCGACGCGCTGCCCGCGTTCGTGGAGGAAATAGGGAAGACGTCGACCGCCCCAATGCTGATAATGACCTGTTGCAACCCCGTGCTGAGATACGGCGCGCTGCGGTTCTTCCGGGATGTTTCATCCGCCGGGGCCGACTCCGTGCTGATAACGGACATGCCGCCGGAGGAATGGGGCGAGAGCCTCGACCTCGCCCGGCAGTTCAACCTCGGCACGATTTTTCTTCTCGCCCCGACGACGCCGATGAGCCGGATGCAACTGATAGACGGAGTTTCGACGCCGTTCGTCTATTGCGTCTCGAAGATGGGAGTCACGGGAGCCGGGGAACTGGATCTCGAAAGGCTGAGAGATTACGTGAGGTTCGTCCGAGACTCGGTGAGCAAGCCTGTGATGGTGGGCTTCGGGATATCCGAGCCGGAGCAGGCGAAGGCGATCGGCTCGATGGCGGACGGAGTGGTGGTCGGCAGCGCGGCGGTGGCGATAATTGAAAGGCATCTGGACGACCGGGCGAGGATGTTCGCGCTGCTCGAGAAATTCATAGGCGGCCTGAAGACGGCTCTGAAACCTTAGAAGAGGGCGGAGGAAACGATGGAAACAATCAATGATATGCTGAAGAAGATGGTGGAGCTCGGCGGCTCGGACCTTCACCTGAAAGTGGGCGGCCCGCCCATCGCCCGCATCGACGGCGACCTAAAGCAGCTCTCCCGCGACCGCCTCAGCGCCGACGCCATCAACCAGATGGTCTTCGGCATCCTCAACGAAAAACAAAAAAAGGATTTCACAACGCATAAAGAGCTGGACTTCGCCTATGGCGTGCCCGGCGTCGCAAGGTTCAGGACCAACCTGTGCGTGCAGCGCGGCACGACGCGGGTCACCCTGCGCATAGTCCCGTTCGAGGTCAAAAACTTCAACGAGCTGAATCTGCCCGCCGAAGCCCTCATCTATCTGTGCAGCCTCAACAGGGGGCTGGTGCTTGTCACAGGCCCCACCGGAAGCGGTAAATCAACCACGCTCGCCGCGATGATCGACTACATCAATAACACCCGCAACACCCACATAGTAACCGTCGAGGACCCCATAGAATTCCTGTACCGCGACAACAAATCGATAATCACGCAGAGGGAAATCGGAACGGACACGGAATCGTTCTCGGTGGCTCTGAGGCACGTTCTAAGGCAGGACCCGGACGTCATTCTCATCGGCGAAATGCGAGACCTAGAGACGATATCCACCGCGCTCACCGCCGCCGAGACCGGGCACTTGGTGTTCAGCACGCTGCACACCACGGACGCCCCCGGCACGATCGACCGCATCATCGACGTTTTTCCGCCTCACCAGCAGTCGCAGATACGCATCCAGCTAGCCAACGCCCTTCAGGGCGTCGTCTGCCAGAAGGTGTTGCCGTTGTCGAAGGGCGCGGGCCGAATCCCGGCCACCGAAGTCATGATGGCCACGCCCCGCATCAAACAGCTAATCAACGAAAAAGGCAGCGCAATGGCTTTCTACGAGGCCATTCTCGGCTCGCCGGAATTTCTGCACATGCACACGATGAACCAAGACCTCGTAAGGCTGAAAAAAGCGGAAATCGTCACTATGGAGTCTGCGTTGGCCAACTCTCCGAACCCGGACGAATTCAAGCTCAACCTGCGCGGAATCTATGCGGGCGGCACGAAGGACGATATGCGCGGCCCCGGAGCCAAAGACGGCAAGTTTGAAGGCAGATACAAAGCCGGCGGCCCAGCCTGACCGAGGCCGAAACTCTCGTTCATGGTTCCTATACATGTTATTAGTTGATTCAACCCACTACCAAGTGTGCCATGCATAAAGCTTTTTCCTTTATGCATGATGTATCCTCCCAAATAGTTAATGGGAACTTTCATTTACTAAGCCGGTCATAAGTAA
>DIWT01000036.1 GCA_002435745.1 bacterium UBP15_UBA6099 | reverse complement strand
TTTCAAAAGTTTTCCCTTAATCTTTTTTTCTTTTTAAAAAACGCTTAACGGCGCTGTTAAGCGGGGAGTGGCAGAATAGGGGAGAAACGCGCCGCTTTAGATGTGACATGCACTTATCGCCTTGCCGTAACTGCGGCAGGGGGCCGCCGTCCGGGATAAGCGGCGCGTTTATTGCCGGGCGGCGGCTTTTTTTGTCACAACCGTCTGATACAATCGGGGTACTGAACGCGCGTACAGCGCCTCTTAGGGGGAGGTGCGGTGTTGGACAGACAAATAGAAGAGTTTGACGAGGAGAAGAGAGAAGAGATAGTCAGATGGATTCTTGCGGGAAAAGATATCTACCGTGAAAACATAGAGTGCGTAGGAGACTGGGTGTGCATCTCTGTGTATCTGCCCAAATGAAGATAGGGCGGGAGGGAAGAGAGGCGGCATGCCGTTGAGCGCTCGCGCGGGTCGTTGTGTCAGCGGCCTGAGCGTCCGCGTTTGGCGATTTCATCTACGGCGGATTTGCCGCGCAGAGGGGCGTCGGCCCTTTCGCGCGCGGCGCGGACGATTGAGAGTATGG
The DNA here is from genome assembly GCA_002435745.1 of bacterium UBP15_UBA6099. Lineage (GTDB taxonomy): Bacteria > UBP15 > UBA6099 > UBA6099 > UBA6099 > UBA6099. Next base: position 7,689 of record DIWT01000036.1, on the reverse strand, counting down.
CGTTGCGGTCGTGTCGCGTAAGTCTGCCGTCCGACTCGGCGCGTTCGATCTCGCGGGCAAGAGCGCTCGCGCTTCCGCCCAGCAGGTCTACTCCGAAATATTCTTCCAGCGCGTCTAGATGGCCGATGTGCTTTCCGGCGAATTTGTCCGCGCTGTATTTGCTGGGAGAGAAGAAGTTGTTTGTGAGACCGAGGTCGGCCGCCGTCTGCGCCCTGCCTGTTCCCTCGACTAAGTCCATGACGATTTCGTGGAGCCGGGAAGAAAATATTTTTCTATCGCCCACTTGACAACCACCTACCTAATCGGGTAATATAGTTGGCATAAGCGGTAGGCCAGCCCTCCGGCGTCCCGAAGGCCGGAAATGCTTTCCCGGCGGGGATCCCGCTGCTGCGGAATCGAAAGCCGGCCGCCTGCTTCGCCTCGTTTATTATAGCGCCGGGCAGGGCGGGCGTGAATGACAATATAAAAACAAATAATCCGTTATTCCTCTGCCGGACCGAGGAGGAAGCGGCGGAAAACTTGTCGGAGGAAGGGAATGAATCTATCACAGCAGGTAATGGCGGCGGCGGGCGCGGCGCAATGCCGCGAGTGGATTGTCAGGGGGAATCCCGGATGCGTCCACTACTGGGTCGGCACGGGGAAAAGGGAGCGTGAGAGGGAGGAGTTCGCATGTTCGCGCTGCGGCGCGAGGATGAGCGAGCCATTGAAGCTGTCGCCGGTCCGCAGGACGAGGCCGCGAGCGCCGTTCGGGTTTGCGCCCTGCGCGGTCTGCGGAGGCGCGTTCAGGCGGATGAGTCTGGTCAGGGGCGCGATTGCTGAAGGCGATGTGTGCATGGATTGCCTCGAGCGTATAGCGTCCGGGGCGGCGGCCTGATTGTCTGCGGGGTGGCAGAGAAAAAACCGCATCAGACAAGGCAATTATGTAATACGGAAACACAAAACAAACGCGCGGGTTGCGCGGTTCCGGGGAGAGACTTCGATGGAAGAAAATCAGGGATTTGAGAATCAGTTTTCGGAGATTTCAGAGAAGACGGGAGAGGGATGCAGGCAGAAGGCGGAGAGGGGGAGCGTCCGGCGCGCGCAGCATGGCGGCGCGGCGGTCAGGGGAAAGAGGCTGAAAGACAGAATAAACGCGTGGCGGGACGACCCGGCTCTGATGGAATTGAAGTCCGGAGTGGCGACGCTGCGGACGCTGATGGACGAGCATCTTTCGAGGCTGGACATGATACGCAGCGGGGAGATAGACAGTTACAACGGGGCGCTGGACATTCACGGCAAGAGGCTTCAGAGCCTGTCGGGGGAGTTGTTCGCGGCGATAGACAAGGTGGGGCGGATAGAGGAGCGGCAGAGGCGGCTGATGACGGGCGAGGAGGTTGCGGCGCTGGTGGCGGAGTTGAGGGAGAGGGTGATAGAGGCGGTGGAGACGATGGACGCCGGGTCGTCGCCGGCGGAGATGGCGGGGCGGCTGGCGATCGCGTTTGATACGGTCAGTCTGGCAGGGCGCGGGGAAGACGGCAGGGAAGATTGAGCCGAATTCGCTGTTAGGATTCGGCAGCGATTGTTCAGAGCGGATGAAATNNGCCCCGCCCCAAATTGTCGCAGTTATTGGGCGCGGAACCGCGCCCCTACCGAACAAAAAACGCGGCAGCAACGAAGCAGTTCGCCGCTGTGAAAATCGCCCCGGTTCGGCGGCTCTATCGACGAATTCGGGCTGAGGAGAGAGAGGAGTCGGGACGATGGCGAGAGCGGCGGGCAGGGCGGCGGCGTTGACGGAGCCTCAGAGGGCGGTGCGGGAGGAGTTGCGGGCGTCCGCCGAGCAGATAGGGTTGCGGCTTGCTGCGGGGCGGACGGGCGCGCGGGTATCCCGCGTCGAGTGGGCGACGCGCAATATAACGCTGGCTGGCGGTCCTTTTTCGTTCGCCGGGCACGAGTATCAGAGGGGCGTCTACGAGTGCGAGGCCCCGCACATAGTGATACGCAAGGCCGCGCAGATGGGCGGTTCGCTGTTCGGGATTCTGGACGCGTTGTGGGCTTTGGACACCGGGCAGGCGCGGACCGCCATCTATTTTTTCCCCACCGCGCGGGACATCCGCGATTTCGCTCACGACAGGGTCAAGCCCATCATCTCCGGCAGCGCGCGACTGTCCGCCCGTTCGCGGGGCATCGACAACGCCGGATACACACAGTTCACGGACGCCTTCGGCGCGGTGTCCGGCGCGCTCTATTTCAGAGGCATGAAATCCAAAGTGTCAACATCCTCCGTCCCGGCGGACCTGATAATGATAGACGAGCGCGACAAGGTGTCCACCGCGGACTACGAGCTGGCGCTGAAGAGGGTTTCGCACTCGGAGCTTGCGCTGGTGCGGGAGGCGTGCACCCCCACGGTGTCGGGAATCGGCATAGACGCGCTGTTCGAGCGGTCGGACAAGAGGCATTGGACGCTGCGGTGCGCGCGTTGCGGAAAAGAGAATCGTCCGGAACTGGAGTTCAGGGAGAACGGGGGGCCGGAGCGGACGCTGTACGAGAGGGGCGGGGAGGCCTATCTGGGGTGCGCGGCGTGCGCGGCCCCGTTGGACGCCGCCTCCGGGCGCTGGGTGGCAGAGATGCCCGGTCGCGACATCGCGGGCTTCCAGTTCTCTCAACTCTGGTCTCAGGTGGTGCAGCGGGGCGCTCCGATGGCCCGTGCCATTCTCGACGATTTCCGTAACGCGCGCCATATCGCGGATTTTTGGAATTCCAGAATAGGGCTTCCTTATGAGGATAAAACGACGTCTCTGACGCGGGACGCGCTCGACGCGTGCGACGGCGACTACGGGCTTGCGCCGCGCGGGTCCGCCTGCACGATGGGTGTGGATCAGGGCGACGAACTTCACGTGGTGATTTCCGAACGGCAGCAGGGGATACGGCGGGTCGTGTGGGCGGGCGTTCTGGACGGGTTCGGCGGGTTGCCCGGCCTTATGCGCAATTACGACGTCCGCTCCTGCGTAATCGACGCCATGCCGAACACGCATTCCGCGCGGGACTTCGCGGCGATGTTTCCCGGCAGGGTTTTCCTCTGCCACTATGTGGAATCGGCCCGGGGCGGCCCGAGGTGGAACGTCTCCGAGCGCGCGGTGGCGGTGAACCGGACGGAAGCGCTGGACGCTGCGGCCGCCGCTTACCGCAGGCTGGAGGTCAGGCTGCCGAAAGCCCCAGTCATCGAAGACCTGTTCAAACCCCAGATGGGGGCGATGGTAAGAAGGCCCGTCAGAGATGAAAACGGCGATATCGAGGGGTACGAGTGGGCGAAACGGGGGGCCGACCATTTCCGCCACGCCGATTGCTACGACCAGTTGGCGGGCGCGCGGCGCGGGCGCTCGCTCGGCGACATCCTTTCCGGCGTGCTGGACTCCGGCCCGCGCGAATCGGTCGCATCCTCTCCCACTGATTCCCCGCGCGTCCCTCCGGCGACGAAATCCGCGCGCGCGCCTTCAGACGAGCCTTTCATTAAAAAAGAGATGGAAAACTGGTAATTTTTCCGGTTTTACGGAATGCCAAAACATTGAGTTGCGAAAAAACTGCTCAAGAAAGCGAAATGAATCAATGAGAAATTGCGAATTTCAAAGAAGGGAGATGTGAGCATGAAGACAAGAAAGGAAGCTGAAGAGCGCTCGTGCGGACATCTGGGAGAGATGGCGCAGATGGAGATGGCGGCGAAGCTGTGCGACAGGCACGCGATACACGGCGAGCTTCCGGCGGAGGCGCTTGACGCGGCGCTGGCGGACATCGAGCGCGACATAGCGGATTTCGAGAGGTCGCCGACGGGGGATTCGACGCGGAACGCGCTTGTTCTGGGGCTGGCGCGTCGGGTGTTCGTGTCGAGGCTCAGGACGATGGCGGAAAAGGTGAAGGCCGCGAAAGCGGCGGGGACGGGGATAACGGTCGAGCGGCTTCGCTCCTGACCGGTTAGGCTCCGCCGGGAGATATCTATGAATTATCCGTTGTTCGACAGGTCGGAAGGGTTTTATCACGCTCTGGCGCTTCTGCCCGACTGGGAGGAGCGGCTGGCCAGACAGCTTGACCTTGAGACGTTCGCCCGCGCGCGCCTCGACGAGGCCGAGCGCATCGTGTTGCGTTTCAGCCAGCTAGGATACACCACGCGCGAAATCGCTTCTTACTACGGCGTCAGCCAGTCCGGGCTTTCGAGGAAACTCAAGCGGATATTCTCGCGCATGGCGGACGCCGCAATCATGCGGGAGCGCAGGGAGGAAAGCATAAGGGAGATGCAAAGAATTCTGAGCGTCGGGGAAGACGAGGCGGACGAAGCCGCCTGAACGCCTTGCGCTCCACCACACAAAAGGGGGGAAGAGAATGAAAGCTATGGAAACGATAGGGAATCTTTTTAGGAATAGAAAGGCCGCCGCGAGGGCGGAAGGGCGCGTCGCCGAATACTCCGCGCGCGCCGAAGGAGGAGCGGAGGAAGAAAGCGCGGGCGCGGGGAGCGTCCCGGCGGGCGCGGCGCGCGAGCGCGGCGTCGATTCGCAGATTGCTCGCCAGCGCGGCCCCGGCGGTTTCACGGGCTTCGTCAACCCGGACGAGCTTGCCGCCGGAAAGGGTCTCGAAACGTATGACCGCATGATGACCGACGCGCAGGTGCGCATGGCGGTCAACTACAAAAGGTTCGCCGTGATAAGCGCCGACTGGGACGTGGTTCCCGGCGGCCCCGGCAAGCGCGACGCCGAAATCGCCGCGTTCGCCAAACGCTCTCTTGAACTAATGCGCGGCTCCGTCGTTCAGACCGTTTTCGGCGTGATGAACGCTCTGGTCCATGGCTACAGCATTTCCGAAATGGTGTTCAAACCCGTCGAATCGGGCGAGGACGCGGGCAGATGGCGGATCGACGCGATCAAACCCAAGCATCCCCGCGACTATGAGTTCGAGATCGACCCGTTCGGCAACCTGACCGGGCTTGAGCTGATCGACGAGAACGGGCGGCGCTCGAAGCTGCCGCTCTGGAAGTTCGTGGTGTACACCTATCTGCCGGAGTTCAACCGTCCGTGGGGCCGCTCCGACCTGCGCGCGGTCTACAAACACTGGTGGAGCAAGGATTTCCTATTGAAGTGGTGGAACATCTATCTTGAGACGTACGGCGCTCCCACGCGCGTCGGCAAATATCCTGCCGGAGCCACCCCGGAATCCCGTCAGGCCGACCTCAAACGCGTCCTGCGCGACATCGTCAACAATACCGCCATCACCATTCCCGACGACATGGACATTGAGTTCATATCCGCGGCGGGCGACGCGGGCTTCGAGTCCGCCGTCGAGTACCACGACCGCCAGATCGTCAAAGGCATCCTCGGCCAGACCCTCACCACCGGCGAAGGCGCTCATTGCGGCTCCTACGCCCTTGGCAGCGTCCACGCCGACACTCTCGAAGACTATGTGTCGTTCCTGCGACGCGACATCGCCGAATCCGTGATGTCCGAACAGGTAATAAGGCGGCTGGTGGACTTCAACTTCGCGGACGTCGAAAGCTACCCGTCGTTCGAATGGCGGCCCAGAAGGGAAAAAGTGGTTCTCGCTTCCGTTGCGGACATCGTCGCCCTGATGGACGCGGGAATCGCCACCGAGGCGGACCGCAATATCCTGCGCGCTAGGGTGGACCTCCCTCCCGATGCCGCTCCTCAAGCCGCCTGATTCGCGCGAAAAAAGGGGGAGGGAGAAAAAGGAGGGAAGACGGAGGAAAAAAGAAGTGAAGAAAAAGGCCAAAGAGAAACTTTTGAAAAAGTTTCTCTTTGAATCTCTTCAAAACGTTTCAATGGCCGTCGGGGGAGAATCGCTGACGCGCTTCTCTCCCGACGTCCCATGCAAGTCATTTGGAAAAGACGCAAACCCTCATCGTTGCCAAGGTCTCCTTGGCAACGGGGGAAACCGATGACAACTCAAGCAGAGCTTTCAACACATCCGTTACCAAGGCGACATTGGCAACGATAAAAAGAACGCTTCTCTCCCGACGTCCCATGCAAGTCATTTGGAAACAGATTCCTCTTGAAATCCTTTCTCAATATCTTTTCCCATGACACGCGCCGATGGGGAGAGCGAAGCCTTCCCATCGGCGCTAGCAGGAAAAGTTTTGAAAGGGATATTAAGGGAAAACTTTTTCAAAAGTTTTCCCTTAAATACAGCGCATCTCTTTCCTTATCCGCAATCCCTCACTCAATCAGAGGAAATTGATTTGGCAGTGACATTCGGAGGCGTCGATGATTTCCCGAATGCGGCGTTGTTGAGATTCGTCCCTTACGCGTTCGAGCACGGAGTACGGTCTGCCGTCCTGCGCGACGCCCGCGTTGCGTTCGACGATGATTCCGGCAACCTGAGCGAACCTGCATCCGCCGGAACCGCAGCACGAGGTGTCCACCACCGCGAACCCGAAAGCCACCAGCGCCGTCCCGAACTCCGTCTCCACTTCGACTTCCTTCTCGATGAAGTACCTGCCCGCTATGCTTTCGGTCTCCGCGCCTTCCTCGCTGTGAACGTAGATGTAGGTCATTCCGCGTTTTCCCCGTTCACAATAGTATCATGGTCAGGACGATTGACGCGAAGAAGAGCGGGAAAAAGACATGTCGCGCCGCTTTCGCAGGAAGGGCGGCAAGCAGCCGCGCCGCCAGAAGCGAAGACAGGGCGAAACCGACAGCGACGGCGGCGAACAGCGCCCACGGCGCGCCCTGCATGTCCGCCACATGCGGCCCGGAGGACGACATCCCGCCTTCCACAAAGAACAGTTTAGCCGCGCACAGAGGGACGAACGCGAACGGGACTCCCGCCGCCATGCCCGTCTCGTCCTCGTTGAGCACGAGCATATAGACTAAGAACAGGAGGGCGACGAGGGCCTGAATCCATACGACTTCAACATAGCCCGCCCAGAAACCGACGGCCGGCCCAGCGGCCGCGCTCCACATCCAATGCCTCCGCGCCGGGGTCCAGCCTCCCAGCCATCTGGCCGCGCCGAACAGCGCCACCGCTCCCACTATGAACCACACCGGGGCCGCGCTGCTGAAAAATCCCGAAAACAACTCGTAAAACAGAGACCCCGCGCCTCTCGCCCATGACGCCGCCGCCATCCCCGCAAGCCCTAGTCCGGGGACGATTAGCGCCGGCTCATATCTGAACCAGCCCCTCTTTAGCCCGTCTCTGGCCGACGCCGCGGCCATCAGCCCCGCCGCCGCCAATATCATCGCCTCCGGACTTAAGAAACCGCCCATAACGGCGGAAGGGAAATCGGCGGCCTGCGCCGCGCCGACCCCGAATCTCTCCGCCGCGCGCTCCGGCAGCGCGACGAGCGCGGGATTGCCTGTAAACCCGGCGAGCAGTCCGGCTGCGGCTGCGAACGCGAAAACGGCGAACGTCCGCCCGTCTCCCGCTCCGCCCGCGAGGACGAACGCCGCCCCGCCCGCCGCCGCGATTATCGCCGCGTGCAGTATCAGCGCCCGCGACGCTCCCGCATCAAAAGCTTCTCTGGGCGCCCATCCTCCGCCAGCCTTCTTCTTTTTGCTCTTTTTCTTCTTCGCCGCCATCTCTCCCGCCTCTTTTCCATCAGATATAGTATCAGCGCGCGACCGCTTTTCTTTCCCTCGAAAACTCGCTTGCGCGCTTAATGAATGTTTTCAGAGATTAATTTGTTTGTGTGCGGGGAAACCATTTTTTGCAAAA
>DIWT01000046.1 GCA_002435745.1 bacterium UBP15_UBA6099 | reverse complement strand
CCGGTCTTTCTGCCTCCATATCCCCTGATTTCAACCCCATAGAACGTATCTGGCTGAATTTGAAACAGACTTTCTTTTCCACTTTTGTCGCCAAGTCACATGATGACCTTTCCAGCCACTTGGAGAATGCTCTATGCTATTTCATTCATAATCCGAAGGTGTGCAAATCTATCTGTGGCGGTTAATTTCATTTAAGCGGTAGTATATTATAAAACACATACGGAATATTTCTTTGTTTGTGACAAAATATCCAACGACGTTGGCAGATGAAGAACAATGTCCGCATGGCGCGTCAGACAAAGAAAGACATGTCGTGGCCGGGGATAATCATGCGGTATTTAAGGTTGCGGGCGGAAAGGGCGTCGAGAAGCGCGCGGACGCTGGCGCGCCCTGCTTGGGGGTCGGCGTGGGCAAGGGGCTTGTCCATGCTCAGGTAGTGTGCGTGGCTCATGACAAGGTCTCCGGCGGCGGCGATTGCGAGGTTCCATTGCGGCGCGTCGAAGATATAGCTGCAATGGGGCGTGCCGTGCCCCGGCGTGTTCAGACAGGACATCCACGCGGGCAGCGATGACATGTCCAGAGGTTCGGCTCCGGGGATGCGCGAATCGGGATGAGCGAAAACGCGCGCGTTCGGCAACAGCGCCGGAAGCCGGGAATCAAAATGGTCGGCGTGGGGATGCGTAACAAAAAGACTTTTCAGGTCTCCGGGGGCGACGCCCAGAGTTTCGAGCGCGTCGAGCGCGGCGGCGACGGATTTTTCGCCTCTCATCTCCGGGTCGGCGCAGATGAATGACAGGTCAACCGCCGCCGGAAACAAGGGATGTCCGCTCTCCTTAATCAGCAGGGAGGTTGAAGCCCCGTTCTGGCCCATGCGGATTTTAATCGCCGCGAGGTCGTCCCACGCGGCGTCCGCCTCAGGGGTGGATGTTCCCGCCGCGAACAGCGCCGCTTTCATGTCCGGCGACCCCATCAGGTTGCCGTATTTAATCGGAATGATTTCCATTGGTTTGCTCCAGCAATCGCGAGAACGCGTCAGAAGTCGTCTTTTGCCATTTTTATCAACGGAACGACAATAAAAACGACCGCAACGAGAAACGAAGGCGGGAAGACGGCGGCCATCAGCGTCATTCCGCTCTCGACATACATCCCCGGACTGTTCACCAGCGCGTAGGCCAGCATGCCCATTCCGAGGAAGTAAACGCCCCGCCCCCACTTGATGCTTTTAAGCAATCCGATGCCGCCCGCCAGAAGCCCCATGCACGTCATCATCTCCGCCGCTATGTGAAGCGACATCTCCAGCGGCCGCTCCTCGAAAAACGGCACGGTGTTCGTTATCGCAAAATACATCCATATCCAGAACATGAAGATAGAAACGGCTATCGCGTAAAGCCCCGCAATGGTTCTCCATTTCATTGATGACGCCTCCCGGCGGCGAGCGTCGGCATTCGCAAACTCTACAACTCCGCGTCCCGCCTGTAATATTTATTGTGCTGATCCCGCTGGGATTTCGAAATGAACGGCATCGCAATCCCGAACGCGGCCTTTTCGAGCGCGACGCATAGCCCAGCCTTCCATCCCGCCCCGGAAAGCGGCCGCGTCTTCTTCTCCGCTCTGATTATCTTCGACATTTCTTCCGCCGATATCTTCATTTCGTTCACTTCGCTGACTATGCCCTTGCGGTTGAAACCCTTCTGATATTGATTAAGCCGGATGGGACTCCTGAAATCCCTGTAAATCCAGATAAACCAACCCGAAATCCAGTCCATGCCGTTGAGGACGGCGATATAGTGGGAAAGGAAATCGCGCTGGAACTCTTCGGAGAATTTGACGTTTGCGGCGTTTCGGAAGCCGAACTTGGCGCAGGCGCCGAACTCGGTGACGATCCACGGTTTGTCCGGGGCGGTCGTCCGGGTCATTTCCATGAGTGGCGCGAGCGACTTCTTTTCCCCGTAGTACCACCCGACGTAACAGTTGACGCAGCAGACGTCGGACGCGCGCCGGGTAGTGTCAGACATGAACCTGCAGGAGACGTAGGAGGCGAGGCGGGCCGGGTCGAGAGCGCGCGCGAGGTCCATCAACTCTCTCATCAAGCTGTCGCAGCGGGGGTTGTCGACCGGGACTTCGTTGCCGACCGACCACAGGATGACGCAGGGATGATTGAAGTCGCGCTCTATCATGTCTCTGGTCATTTTGGCGGCTATCCTGCGAAGTTTTTCGCTCGCGAAGTCCAGATCCCAGTAAACGGGGATTTCCTCGAATACGAGAAGTCCCTCTTCGTCGGCGGCGTCGAGCAGGGCCTCGTCGTGCGTGTAATGGGCCGTCCGCAAAGCGTTGAAGCCCAAAGCCTTTATGTCCCTTACGTCCCTCCGCCGCCTTTCGGAGGGCATCGACCTTCCGTGCGGGACCTGCTCTTCGTGTAGGCTGACGCCGCGCAGCTTTATCTGTTTGCCGTTGAGCAACAGTTTTGCGCCGTCAGCTTTTATCTCGCGGATTCCCACGCGGGTCGAGAACGGGTCGGCTTCCGAGCCTTCGCGGGGAGTCAGGTCGAGCGCGTACAGATGCGGGTCGTCCGGACTCCACAGTCTGGCGTTTTCAACGCTGATGTCGATTCTGCCGCCGGGCGATGAGCTTTCCACCGACCCTGAAGCGACAACGCCGCCGGAGTCCGACAGCCGCCAGTCGAAGGGAAACGCGAACTTGCGCGAGTATTCGACTCTCGCGACCGCCCCTCCCCCGCCGCTCAGTTCGGTGGTTATCCTTACAGCGTCAAACCGGCGTGGGGAGCGGGTGTGAATCTCGACGTCCCTCGCTATGCCGCCATAGTTGAACCAGTCGAAAACCTCGCCGGGGATCCTGCGGGGAGAACGGAAGTTCTCCACCATCGCGACGATGCGGTTGACTCTGCCGAAACAGTCCGGCGGAGCCTTGAACTCGAACGGGAGGAAACCGCCTTCGTGCTCTCCGAGCGGCGCGCCGTTGAGCCACACGCGGCATAGATAGTTGGCGGCTAGAAACCTGATGTAAAGCTCGGTCTCGCGCGCGGGCCTGTCTTCGGGGATGGAAAAATCCGTCGCGTACCAGAACGTCCCTTCGTAGCGCTCGAACTTGGGGTCGCAGTTCCAGCATGAGGGGACTTTCGTCGCGCTCCATCCGGGCGCGCCCGCGCCGCTATTCTCCTCGGCGAACCAGCCCTCTTTCTCGCCGACCCGCGAAGGGTCCGGCCTGCCCCGCCACGTTCCTCCGATTGATATCTTCATAGCAAGTTGTTCTCCGTCATTGATTTCGCCGCCGTTGCCTGTCAGTCCCATCTGCCGGGAAGATGGCGCGCCACAAGAGCCTCGGCGTTGCGGCGCAGTATCGATTCCGCGTCCCGCTCGGTCATGCGGATATTGTTGAAGTCGCGGTATATCTCGCCGTACCCGCCCATCCCCGCCGGATGGTCGGAGCCGAACAGCAACCTATCGGCGAACGCCGGGATTCTCTTTTCGAGAGCGGCCATTTCCGGCGTCTCGTGAAACGCCAGGCCTTTAGAAAGAGCGAGAAGCCGCAACGCGCTCGGCACGTTGGTCAAATCCCCGATTGTCAAAGAAAAATCCTCCATTATATCGAACGCGCCGTCGATGTCTGGAAAGAGCATGTGGGATATGACGACCTGCATGTCAGGGTAGGAGGAAATCAGCCGCCTGACATCGCGCGCGGGCATGGACGTTCCGTAAAACTCGTCGAAACCGGTGTGGATTATCAGCGGGCGCTTCAGTTCGTTCAACGTCTCGTACACCGGAGTCATCCTCTGGTCGAATACCGAGAACTTCTGGACGAACGGGTGGAACTTCATCCCGATGAACCCCAACTCCGTCAGGCATCTACGCGTTATCCCGGCGCGGTCCGGGTTCTCCGGGTGGAGCGAACCCCAGCCGACGGCTTGCGGCAGTTTGCGAGTCAACTCGAAATTGAAACGGTTCAGCGCGTCCGTTTCATCCGGCTTGAGGGGATATGCCATGTTGAAAAACCTGCAAGCTCCGCCAGCCTCGATGTCCGCAAGAGTTCCTTCGCCGTCTATATCGGCGGGAACAGGGTGGCCGGGGAAAGCGCGGTGAATCCAGCGCATCAGCCCGGCCATTCGTTCGGGAGGGATGATATGGACGTGCGCGTCCACCACCCGGCCCGCCGCCGCTCGCGTGTCCGCTCCATTTGTCTCGGATTCCTTTTTAGCCATGCGGTCCGCGTCTCCTCCGCGCTTGCGCGCGTTCATCCATGAATAATACCTTCACGAGCGCTCTTTCATCAACAATATTCCGCGAAGAGAGGCAAACGGCGCGCGCCTGCGCGTTGTTGCGCGGGACGCGGCGCGAGTCTATAATCATCCCATGATGCGGGAAATTATCGAATTCATAAAGCAAGAGCTAATCCCGATGCTGGAGAAGCGGAAGGACTGCCGCCACGAAGGAGAGGAAGGCCACAGCTTCTGCGGCAAATGCGGGGCGGACATTCGCGCCGTGACGAGCTGGGAATGCCGGCTCTGCGAGATTCTGGCCGAAAGCTCCATCTACCCGGACGAGAAATGCCCGGACTTCTGCACATCCTGCGGCGCGCCGAAATTCACTTTCAGACCCATCCGTAAAAAGCGCTCTAAACCCGGCGCGTGACCCGCTCCCTTCAACCCCTCAGGCGGCGACCGATGACACCTCTCGAACAGCACCTTCGCAAATGGATGGAAAAAGCCGCGGTCGATTTCAATATGATATGCCCCGGCGACCGGGTTCTTATGGCCGTGTCGGGCGGACGCGACAGCCTCGCGATGTCCCGCCTGCTCAGAGGGCCGTTCGTGCGGATGACCAAAAACTTCCATGTAGAATACGCTCACATCGACATTGGGACGCCCGGACACGACCCGGAGCCGATTCGAGAATGGTTCGCCGAATCGGGATTGAACCTCCATGTGGTGAAAACGGATATATACGCCGAATCCACCGGGCAGAAGAAACGGCCGTGTTTCCTATGCTCCCGCAAGCGGCGCAAGGCTCTTCTGGAAACCGCTCAGTCACTGGGCTGCCGCAAAATCATCCTCGCCCACCACAGAGACGACGCAGTCGAGTCGTTCCTACTCAACTTGTTTTACAACCGGGAGGTGGCCGCCATGCTTCCCGTGCAAGAACTTTTCAAAGGCGAATACCATTTTATCCGCCCCCTGTACTACATAAGAGACCATACGGTGAAGAAGTTCGCCGAAGAGCAATGTATCACAAGTTTGGAAGCCGCGTGCCCTCACGCGGATGACTCCAAACGAGAGTTCATCAGGTCTATGCTTAAACAGTTGGAAACACAGAGGCCTACCGCGTCGGACGACCTTTTCGCGGCGCAGTTCAGAGTGAAGCCAGACTACCTGCCGGAACCTCCCGGAGGCGTCATCCCCGAAACCCCTCCGCGCATCTGACCAGCTTTTCCCAAGTTGAGATGAAATAACGGAATTGAACGGAAAATGTTTTAATTTTCGGGAAAACCATTTTTTGCAAAAAACAGGTTTCCCCGCGCCCCTTCCAAAAAAAACTCTTATGCGCCGATTTTGATGAACTTCGTTCTTTTCAAAATCGGCTCTTTTCATTGTTACGCTAAACATTATTTGATATTGCTAATTGTGACGGACGCCACCCACAACCCCGTTGTGGAGGTGAGATGGGTAAAACCAATTAATAACTGGCATATATAGCAGAAATTAATTCAAATCAACCACCCATAGGCGCTATTAATTTCCCTGCGCATGTGATAGAAATAGGCATGCCAACATTTAAGTGTTTAGAAACAAAATGGGGCGATCTGGGTGAAGTTGACAAGATGTATCGCGAGGAGAAGGACGCGAAACTCGCAAAGAAGCTCAACGCGATAAGGCTTCTAATGATGGATCGCCCCCGGAAAGAGGTAGCTGAGATATTAGGTGTTTGCGTGACAACTATCGGGCACTGGAAAAATCGATGGGACCAGTCGGGAAAGGATGGCTTGAAATCAGCGAAGAAAGGCCGCATCTCAAAGGTTACAGACGATATCAGAGCGGAGATTCAGGAAATCGTAGAGATAAAGCGGGAAATAAATGGTCGCATAGTCACAGGGCGCCTGATCCACGGGCGCTTAAAAAAACACCGGTTAAATATCAGTTACTCACATGTCAATTATGTGCTCAGGAAGATGGGATGCGTAAAGTTGCGGCCCAGACCCTAGCCGCTCAAGCAGAGCGAAGAACTG
>DIWT01000044.1 GCA_002435745.1 bacterium UBP15_UBA6099 | reverse complement strand
AGGATCGAACTGCCCAGAGACGCTAACACGCAGGGAGAGTCCTACACGTACAACGCGCTCATCAACGTGACGAGTTACAGCGCGACCGGAGTCCCGACGACGGTGGCTAGCACGACGTCCACCCTGACGTACAACGAAACGACGCATAAGATGACCGGGACGTTCTTCATCACGAGCATCCCAGTCGGCTCCAACTACATTGTGGCTGCGCACGTGTCGTCGAGCGACAGCCTAGGCGCGCGAGTTGCGGGACAGAGTTCATCGACGTTCGCGCATGTGGGAGCCGTAGTTGACACAATCAGCGACGGAGTGACTGCGGATGTGGCGGTAAACACCGCTTCTTCCATGAAGGCTCTCGCTCTGATGTATTACGCAAAGAGCAACGGCGTGGCTTTGTCGAACACGAGCGTGATCACGTCCGCAGTGAAGACAGCAATCGGAACAAGGGTTGACGCCATGTTAACCTCAAACTCCGAAATCGGGTATCAATTCACCAGCGATTACTACACCAACGGCGACCCGTATAATCCGGCCAACTGGAACGAACAGCTTCAAACCGGACTTGCCGGAATAATCAGCGAGGCGGGCCTAGCGCCGCGGGCGCTGGGGATTATACCGGCCAACGGCGCTCTCAACGTGCCTTATGACGGAACGGTTTTCGGCATCGTCTTCAATCGCAGCATGAATGCCAGCGTGAACCTCAACAACAACACAACGCTTCAGGCGGCCGCTTTCAGCGTGACGATTACGGGCGGAGAGTATCCTGTTACGATAGACAGGACGAACGCGATGTACTACGGGACGTTCTCATGGACGACTACGACTCTGACGAACGACACGCTCTCGTTCACGCTGTTCCCGACGGAAACCCTGATATCGAACGAAGTGTATCCGCTTGTGCCGGAAACCACATTCGGCATCAGCCTGATAGTTCCTTCCAACCTGCAGACTTCAGGCGGAGAGCCGATGCCCGTTCCCGCATCGCCTTTCACCGGCACATTCACCACCATGCCGGAAGTGGATAACCGGGTGTACGACAACGCGCGGCTGACCGGCCAGTACGTCGGCATGAGCATCTGCCCGGGCGGCTCCGGAGGCTACACGTGGATTACCACTGAAAAGTATGTCATAACGGCAAACGGAGCAGGCGCAGGCACATGGGAGAATTTGGCAAGCTCGTATGAAGACCCGGAAGACTCCACAACCGGCGCTTTCACTTATTACGTGCTCGCAGACGGAACGTTGATGATAGTCGACAGCGATCCGGAAGAATCCAGCCCTTATCTGTATGGAACGATAACCGCGGACGGAAGCATAGGGGTGAACTCTGAACTTGATATGATTGAAGGACAATCGAATTGTCTGGATGTTGTGGTGAAAAAGGGAACAGGCATGACGATGTCGGCGGCGGCAGGGTCATACATCATCAATGAATACGGGGCTGAAGTCGGACAGAGCGTCGGTCCGAGAATCGCGGCAGGCGCAGGGATATGCTCCTCATACACCGACCAGACGAATTGCGAGCTTGCGTCCGGTTGTTACTGGGATGGATATTACTGCGAAGCTGAGACAAACACCTCCGGGTATCCGGTCATAAAAAGGCAGAGAGCGACTCTGGATAGTTCGGGCAATATAAGCATGACTCAACTTTCGTCTTCCTCGGCGAGAATAGCCAATCAGGGCGGGTCTTACACCTACACGCTCGCCTCCGACGGAGCATTGAGCATTTCTTACGAAGGACTGCCGACGGGAATCGGCGGCTATGCGGCCATAGGCGGAAACGTGGTCGTTATGGTTGACACGGACGCCACGGACGGATATATCTCGCTTATGGTGGGCGTGAGAGAGAGCACGTCCTTCTCCGCGTCTTCGATGATAGGACACAGCTATGTGCTTCACCAGACCGGAGCCGATTACTATTATGACGGCTACAGCGCCAGTTCTTGGTATATGAATCCTGAACTCGGATTGTTCAGCGTCTCCGGCAGCGGCGTGGGAACTTACGCCACACTTTCTCCGGAATACTGGGTCAACGGAACCACAGAAAACCCCGGCGAATCGGCTGAGTTCTCAGGCTCGTCAGACGGAACATTCGCGCTGATAGGCGACGACGGAGTGGGAATCGTTTCACCCGACGGCAAAATCATCGTCATGTCCGACACCAACCTGTCGGGCGACGATTGGATCAACTTCACAGTCGGAGTGAGAAAGACGCCCGTGTCTGGAGACTGATATCTGAGACGCGGCATAGAAGGCAAAAATCGATTGCGAAAAGCCCGCCCGAAAGGGCGGGTTTTTTTTTGCCCGACGCGCGCTTCTTCTATATATTCCTGATTCCTTATATAATGGATAATCGGGAAACGTCCGCGACAGACGGAATTCGCGGCGGAGGAGCGCGCCGATGAGGATAATCGGCCTTACCGGCACGATAGGAAGCGGAAAGAGCGCGGTGGCCGGAATGCTGGCTGAACTCGGCGCGGAAGTAATCGACACGGACAAGGTCGCCCGCGAGGTCGTCGAGCCGGGAACTCCGGGACTAAAAAAGCTTGTCGAGACGTGGGGCGAAGAATTGCTGACAGGCGACGGTTCGCTTAACAGGGAGAAACTTGCGGAGATAGTTTTCGCGGACGAAGGGCAGAGGCGCAGGCTGAACTCGATCTTGCATCCGCTGATCGGAGCGGAAGTGGCGGCCCGGCTGGCGGCGTCGCGCGCGCCGGCGGTCGTCTTGGAAGTTCCTCTGCTTTTCGAGAGCGGTTTCGACAAGATGGCGCATGAATGCTGGGTGGTGACCGCCGACGAGGATTCGCTTCCGAAGCGGATAGCCGCAAGGGACGGAGCCGGAGAGGACGCCGCCCGCGCCAGAATCGCCAGCCAGATGAGCCAAGAGGAAAAAGCGCGGCGCGCGGATGTGGTGATAGACAATTCAGGGACGCTCGCGCAGACCCGGACGCAGGTGGCCGAGGCTTGGAGGAAAATTGAAAAACTTTAATTTCTCGCTCGCGCTCGCTCTTTACATTTTTATCGTTTTCAGCGCGTTCACGTCGACCCGGGACTTCGCGGCGGCGGCAGTGGCGGCGCTCGCGGCTTCGCCGCTTATATGGCTGGCTCTGTTTTTCATCGGGCGCGGCGCGCCGAGGTTCGAGACTTCGCGAACGCCGACGCAGGCTCCTATCTCGCACTTCATCGCCCTGCTCTGCTCCGCCCTGCTATTCGCGATGGTGTGGAAGATGAGAACCGGCACTTATTTCGGCTCGGCGATGCAGATGTTCGGCAACTATAGAGTCGGCTGGAGCCTCGCGATGGCTCTTCACACGCTTGGGCTGAGCGTGGCGATATGCGCCTCGGCGCTGACGATCTGGACGGGCTACAGGTTCAACGACGCGCCGGGCGGGCGCGCGGCGCGCGCGTTCTTCGCCGGCTCCCCCGAAATCGTCAGGCTCCTCATCTTCGCATACGTCATATTGGCGTCATGGGCGATAGGCGTCTGCGCGGTCGCGGTCGCGTATAAATCCGCAAGCTATTCTTTCGAATTTCTGATAATGATAACGGGGCGCGCCATGATTCCGGCGATGGGCTGCATTGTCGTGGCTCTGCTCAGATTAAAATTTATGGGAATCGCCGTCATTGCGGCGGCGGCGGCGGTTTTTCATCTCGTGTCAATCAATATAGACGGAGGCTCAGCGGCGGTATTCGTCGCTGCGGCGGCGGGCGCGGCGGCGGTTTTGTTCGCGGCGCGCTACTTTTTTAAGGCCGGCGACGCCGCCGGAGAAATCCCGGTTGTCGCAACCGAGCCGGTTTCCGGCTCTCAATCCTCGCCTGAAAGCGGAGAAACAATCGAATGAAGAAATACGTTGAATGGGGCCGCGAGACTATCGAAGCCGAGATAGAGGCGCTGAGCGCCTGCGCGGCCCGGCTGGATGAAAGTTTTTCTCTAGCGGCCCGCGAGATAGCCGCCTGCAAAGGGAAAGTAATCGTCTCCGGCGTTGGAAAATCGGGACGCGTGGGAGAAAAGATGGCCGCCACTTTCGCAAGTCTGGGCCGCCCTTCGTTCTTTATGCACGCGGGGGAAGCTCTGCACGGCGACTCCGGCATGATGGACGGGCGCGACCTCTTGATCGTGGTGTCGAACTCCGGCGAAACGATCGAAGCGGTGGCGACCGCGCGGAAAGCCA
Organism: bacterium UBP15_UBA6099; assembly: GCA_002435745.1. Classification (GTDB taxonomy): domain Bacteria; phylum UBP15; class UBA6099; order UBA6099; family UBA6099; genus UBA6099. Next base: position 36,338 of record DIWT01000044.1, on the reverse strand, counting down.
AGGACCTCGGTTTGAAAGTGATCGCGATGACCGGGCGCAAGGGGTCTGCGATCGCGAAGATAGCGGACGCAACAATCGACATCGGGGTCGAACGGGAAGCCGACCCGCTGGGGCTGGCTCCGACGTCCAGCTCGACGGTGACGATGGCTGTCGGGGACGCGCTCGCGGTGGCCGTCGCGCGCGCGAAAGGGTTCTCGAAGGCGGACTTTGCGGCGAGGCATCCCGGCGGCGCTCTCGGAAAAATTTCTTCCCGGCAAACCGGCGGCGATAGAAAAAAATGAGAGATTCACAAACGTCCGGCAGGCGGGCCGCGCTGCTGGCGCGGACGCTCCTCAGATTGTCGGCTTTTAACAGAATCGCGGCGGCGGCCCTCGTTGCGCTTTCTCTCGCCTTCGCTCCGCTCATCTCCTTATCCACTGAAACGGAACGGCCCGACCATCAACCTGCTCCGGCTCCTAACAATCTCGTCACTGTGGATTTTCTCTCTAATCTCTCCGCTTTGAATTCCACTCGCGCGGTTAGACTGGAGGACATCAGCCGGGCGATGGCGGCTGAGAAAGCGGCGGAGCGAGCAGGAAGGCCGGGGCCTGAAATAGTTCCCGCCAAACCCGAAAGGCCGGAGCCTCCGGAGCGTGTGTTCGCGGTTTTTCAGGACGGCGACGCGCACATAATCTGGGACGCCTCGGCGCGCGCCGCGCGTGGATACAACGTGTACAGAGTCGGCCCGGACAGGTGTTTCGAACTGCTCACCCCCAACCCTGTCAAAACCGAAAGATACACCGACCCCGCGCCGGGCGTTTACTCCAATATCGTTTACTATATAGAGGCCGTCGGGGCGGACAAATCGAAAAGCGCGCTTAGCGTCCCGTCCGCCGTCATAAAAACCGGCCTTAAGATTGTTCCCTGACCGCGCGGCCCGCTGAAAGGCCGACCGACAAGATGCCGAAAAGCGACCCGAATAAAAACGAGCGCGAAAAATCGCATTTCGCAGGCGACGGCGTTTACGTTATTTCCTTTCTTGAACGAGACTCTTCCTTCTTCGGCAGACTGATAATAAAAATCGTTCTGAAGTTTTGGGACAGGCATCTGCGTTTTATTAAGCCGGAGTGGATAAAAGGAAAGAAAGTTCTCGAAGCATCGTGCGGCAATCCGAGAAACGTCCTCTATTTCAAAGCGATGGGAGCCGAACTCTCGGCGGGTTGCGACATCAGCGAGTCAGTGATGAGGAGAGGTTTGGCGTCAGAGCGGGCGTATGCGCTCGACCGCCGCATGATCTGCGAGAGACCGCCGGTGTTCGTCGCGGACTGCGAGAATCTTCCCGTTGCGGACGGCTCGCTGGACACGATTTTGATTTTTCAGGCGGCGCATCATCTGGATATCGACAGGTTTATATCCGAGGCGCGGCGCGCGCTCGTCCCCGGCGGCATATTGTTTATTTCCGACCCGAACGGCGCTCATCCTCTGCGCCGACTCGCGGATTCCGTCGGCAGGGCGTCCCGAGTAATGAGCGACGACGAACGCGCTCTCGCGCCCGCTTTTCTCGCCGAAAAACTCCGCCTCTCCGGCTTCGACATCGTCGATAGCCGCGCGATCAATTTGTTCTCCGAGTTGTTCTTCCTTTTTACAACGCTCGTGGAACAGAAATCCGCGCCTGCGGCGAACATCCTCCGCCTGCTGTTCCTTCCTCCGCTCTCCGCGGCCGACGCGCTTCTAGAAATCTCTCTGTTCAAAGCCCTGCCCTCGCTCTCTTGGCGTCACTTAATAGCCGCCCAAATGAAATAATTCTCCCGCGCGCCTCCGGCGATTGGAGAAAACGCAACCCGAATCCTAATGAAGGATTCGGGTTTAATCAGTCTTTGCGTTCCGCTGGAGGGCGGTCGTTCGGCGAGGCGTCCAGTTTGCGCTCTAGAACGGCGAGTTGGGACTGTATGTGAACGACGCTTTTGTAGAGATATTCCAGTTGGATGCTCAACACTAGGAAGAAGAATATGAGGAAGGCGATGACGCAGATAATAAGGCCGTAAATGACAAGGTTGGGAAGGGGGAAAGGGAGAAAGCGGTAGATTTTGTGGAGCGCGCCGACCACTACTGTGAGGACGCCGACGGCGGCGAAGAAAGCTGCGAGCCAAGACATCATCCTTACGGACGCGCGCTGGAAGGAGATGAAGAGGTGGGAGGTGACGAACTTGAGGATGCCGAAGCCGCCTCTGGCTTTGCCGCCCTCTCCGGGAGGGGCCCAGCTTATGGTGGCGGGGATTTCGACTATCCTGTATCCGAGCGCGAGAGCCTTCGCCACGATTTCGAGATGTATCTCCTTGCTGTTCTCTTCTAGGCGGAGCGACTTGATGGCGTCGCGCCTGTAGCCCCGAGTCATCCCGGTTATCATGGTGAGGTTGTTGCCGAAGGCTCTCTTTGTGACGGAGTTTCCGAATTTGCTGAGAAGCGAACGGAATAGGGGGACATTTTCCATGCCGCCGCCGGGCAGATGGACGCTGGCGATAACGATGTCGGCCTTGGTTTCTTTGAGGGCGGAGAGAATTTTGCCGACGATCGAAAAGCCCCAAGAGAAGTCGGATTCGGTGGCGACGACGAACTCGCCGCGAGCGGCGGCGAATCCCTGCCTGAGAGCGTATCCGCGGCCCCGGTTGGAGTCGTAGTGGATGACGCGGCAGTTCGGCTCGTATTTAATGGCGCGCCGCGCCTTTTCGAGCGAGTCGTCGGTCGAGCCGTCGTCCACCAGTATGTATTCCCAAGAGACGCCGAGATTCTTGAGGGCTTCGACAACGCCTTTGAGGTTGCTCTCTATCCGGTCCGATTCGTTGAACATCGGAGTTATCAGGGACACGACGGGAGCGCTCGCCCCGTCCGGCCTTTCGCCAGTTTGCTGTTTCAAAGGCATTCCCTCCGTTTCGCGCCGGGGTCTTTCCCCAAGCGCCTGCGCCCCACGAGCATCTTTCTGAGCCAGCTTCCCTCGTTCTTTCCGGCCAAAATCCGAAAAGCGTATCCCCGCATCGTCGGCTCTCTCAAGGCGCAGAAAATCAGTTCGACTATTTTTGACGCCCGCAGATAGAATCTCCGGTACGCTATTTTTGACAGGGCTTCAAGGCGCTCGGGAGGAATGTCGCAGTACGATTTGCCGACTCGCAACTGATACACGTCCCAGTCGTCAAGATGTTGCGCGTCTTCCTTCTTCATCCGCGATTCCAGAGGGATGCCCGGATAGGGGAGGAAAACATGAAACGTGGCGACGAAAGGCTTGATCTCCATGGCGAATCGGATTGTGTTTTCGGCGCTTTCCTCGGTTTCTCCGGGGACCCCCAGAAGGAAAGAGGCTTCCGGCTTTATCCCGGCTTCCCGCGTCCTTCTGAATGTTTCCCTTATGTCTTCGAGCGCGGCTTTTTTGTTCATGACGCGAAGCATGCGCTCGTCGCCGCTTTCGACGCCGTAATATATGTTCACGCAGCCGGCCGAGCGCATGAGCCTTAGCAGCTCAGGCTGCACGCTTTTTGCGTGGGTCACCGCTCTCCAGCGAAGGTCTTTGTATCCTTTTGACAGCATAAGCGCGCAGATGTTTTCCACCCGGGAAGAGGAGGCGCAGAACTCGACGTCGCTGAACTTCACGCCCCTGACGCTCCACTTGCGATAGAGCAAATCGATTTCCTCGACGACCCTTTCGGGCGAAGCGCCTCTAAAGGGGGCGCCGGAGTTGACGCTGTTGCGGCGGGAAGACCTCGCTCCGAAACAGTACGAGCAGTTGAAAGGACAGCCCCGGGACGTCAGAACCTCCGTCGTCCGCGGCGAAAAATAGCTGTGCCCGATGTGCTCCTCGAAGTCCGCGGCCTCTCTGTCCGGGAAAGGGAGGGCGTCGGGATCGGGATACTCTCTAATCCCGGTTAGGACGACCCCGTCCGCGCCCCTCAGGGCCAGACCGGGGATGTCGGACGGCGGCCTGCCGTCGCGGATGGAGGCGGCAAAATCCGCGCAGATTCCCTCAGGCTCCCCGAGAGCCACTGCGTCCACCGCAGGCTCTTTCAGAAGAGACTCATAGACAGCCGCGTTGAGCGGGCCTACGAGAAGCACCCGTCTGCCGGGGTCGCTTTTTTTTGCGGCGCGCGCCGCCGCCATCGCGGATTCTATTGTGGACGACGGGCAATTGTTGTGAAACTTGTAGCTCGTGCCGGTGACGACCAGCTCGGCCCCGGTCGCGTCTATCGCATCGACAAGGGATTCCAAGCCGGCCCCCGCGCTCGCGTCCGACTTCACGGCGATGGTCGGAAAACCCGCTTCTTTCAGAGCGGCGACCACATATAGGTATCCCAGAGGAACCATGTGGCCGTGAAAAGTCGGCTTCGTTATGATTACGGCGGCGCTAGTCGGTTTTTTCATTCAGCCTTTTCTGTCGCTTTCGGACAACTGTTTTTTTGCGCAGACCGTCATTCCGCCTCCGTAAAGCGGGAGAGAGAGGCCGGGGACGATTTTGCGGAGCGGCCACAAAAGCCATTGAAACCCCCTGCCCCAAGTTCCGAGTTGTTCATGCACGTAGCTCGCGGAGAGGAACTTCCATTGGCGGCCCGCTTCGATTTCCACGAACCCCGCGCGCTCCAAGGCCTTGATCAGCCCCCGGCGCGAAAAAACGTAAATGTGCTCGACAGGCTGGTACGCGAAGAAGCGCCTGCCCATTATCTTGGCGATCGCGCTCTCGCTGTCCGGCGTCTGTATGAAAATCATGCCGTTGTCTTTTATCCTGTCTCGGCTCTCGGCCAGAGCGGCCGCCGGATAACGGAGGTGCTCAATGACTCCGAGCATGGTCAGGCAGTCCGCCTGCCCTCCGTCTGAGCCGGAAACTGATTCGTCGCGGCTGATTCTCTTTTTCAGTTCATCGCAGCTTATGTCGTCCGGGTTGACGTAAGGGTCCAGCCCGCGAGCGTCCGCGCCCAATTCCAGCAGCGCTTTCACAAAACCGCCGATATTGCATCCGACGTCGAGCGCGGAAATGTTTTCCAGCCCCTCAACTCCCATTTTTCTCATCGCGGCGCTCTTGACCATCCGCGCCGTTCTTCTGTAGGTGGCGGCGTATCTTTCCTCGTATTTCTTCAGGACCTTATAGTTCTCGGCCCGCGCGTAGTGCTCCGACAACTCCTGATCCGTCGGCAGCGGATGCGCCCCGACAGTCCCGCACTCAGGACATCTTCCGTACTCGAATCTTCCTTTTTTGAAGGCGAATCGAAGAGAGATGTCGCAGACGGGACAGGTGGCGGTTGACGCGGCGGATTCGGATTCGGGATTCATTTTTTTCTCTTCCCCGACAGCGCGCTGAAGGCTCCGGAGAGGACTGCGAAGACGTTCTTCAACCCCGCCCTCAGCCCGGCGCGCTTGAAAACATTATACCAGACGCGCCTCGGAGTCAGATAGAAATAGAACAGGCCGATGGTCTGAAGCCGCTTGAGGTCGCGCGACGACAGGTCGTTGACTTCTATCACCGGGTCGCCGTACCTTTTGTACTGTGTGTAATCGGTCGTGAGCAGCCGCATCCCGCCCTCGCCTTTCACCGCGCATTCGTAAAGCTCGGTTCCGGGATAGGGGCATGCCACGTTGAGGTATATCTGGAGGCATTCTTTGATTCCGCGTATGAATTTGAGAGTGCGCCAAGCGGTTTCTCGCGTTTCGTAGGGGTGGCCGAGCATGGCCGACCCGCGTGTTTCTATGCCGACTTTTGCCGCGGCTTTGTACGCCGCCTTTATCTGTTCGAGCGTCACGCTTTTCTTTATTCTTTTGAGAATCTCAGGGTCGCCGGACTCGATGCCGAAGCTCAGCCGGATCAGTCCGGCTTTCTTCATGGCGGCTAGCAGTTCCTCGTCTATCGTGCTCGCGTGAGTCCAGCCCTCCCATGTGAATTTCAATCCGGACGCTTCGATCGCCGCGCAGAAATCCAAGGTGCGTTTTCTGTTCAGCGTCAGGGTTTCGTCCATGACGATTATGTGAGCGGCGCCGATGTCCTCGACGATGGCGCGAATCTCGGAGATGACGCGTTCCAAGCTATGGAGACGGATTTTTCGTCCGAACATCGTGTGCTGGCTGCAGAAGACGCACTGGAACGGGCAGCCGCGCGAGGTGAACACCGTGCCGTAAACCGCCGACTCCTTGCCGGGGAGGCTGTGTCTGTAGAGGTCGTTGCGAAGCAGGCTCCGCGCGGGCGCGGGAAGCTCGTCGAGATTTTCGACTAGGGGCCGCGATGGGTTCTCCCTTATCTCGCCGTTTTCTCTGTATATGACGTTGGCGACGCCCGCGAGGGAACGGCCTTGTTCGAGGGCGGCGGAGATTTCCTGAATCGCGCGCTCGCCCTCTCCGCACACCTGAAAGTCGAACATGGGGGACTGTTCGAGGACCGCTCGGCGGATGACGGTGGAATGAGCGCCGCCGATGCCGAGCGTCAGGCCGGGAAACCGGTCCTTTATCATGGCCGCGATGCGGCGTGCGTTCTCGAAAACAGGAGTCGTGGCTGTCAGTCCGACGATGCTGGGATTTTCCGCGCGGATGATTTCGAGAAGGTCTTCGGGGGAGACGCCTTCGGTCTCCATGTCGACGATGCGGCATTCTCCGCCCGATTCAAGCAACGCGCCGCCGAGGTAGGCGAGGCCGAGGGGAGGACTGACGCAGCCGAGCTTGGCGGCTTCGCGGTAGTTCCCGTAGATGTCCATCCACGGAGGGGCGACGAGCAGCGTTTTCATCCGGAGGCCGCCTTTTGAGTCCGCCGCCGGTATCGCTCTTTGGCAATCAAGCTGAAGAAGCCTCTAAAGTAGCCGGAAATCATCCGTGGGCCGGCGGAGCGGAGCATGCGGGCTATCTGAGCCGGACGCAGATAGAACCGCCTCTGGGCGCGCGCCATCAGCGCGGGAAGCTCTTCGGGGGTCAGGCCGTTCATCCCTGTGTACGCGCTCGTGTAGTGTATGCCGGAGGAGGCGACGAACGAACTGTAGTCCGCCGGGCCGCAACCCTTGTCGAAATGCTCCTCATACACGGTTGTGCCCGGATACGGGATAAGAATCGAGAACCCGGCCATGGTGAGCGGCAGCGAACAGGCGAACCTGATGGTTTCCTCCGCCGTCTCGCGCGTCTCGCCGGGAAGTCCGAGTATGAACGCGCCGTAGGTTCGGATGCCGAGGCGTCGGCAGGCTTCCACCGCTGCCCTCGACTGCTCCGGGGTTATTCCCTTTTTCGCCCGCTTTATTATCTCCGCGTTGCCTGATTCGATGCCGAAGAAGATGTCGTTCAAACCCGTCTCTTTCATTCTTTTGAGCAGGGGGAAGTCCACTGTGTTCGCCCGGCCCATGCAGTGCCATTTCAGTCCGGGGTGGTTCTTGGCGATGGCGTCGCAGAACTCGTAAACCCTAGATTTGCGGAATGTGAAAGTGTCGTCCTTGATCATGAGATAGTCCGCGTCGTATTCCGACCTGATGCGCTCGATTTCGGACATGATATTGTCCATGCCGCGCTCTCTGACGGGCGCGCGGAGCCTGTGGCCGGAGCAGCAGAAGACGCATTTGCCGGGACATCCTCTCGACGTGTAAATCGTCGCCGTGTTCTTCGAGTATGAGAAGAAGCTCTGGACTCTGTAGAGGGACTGGTCGATAAGGCCGCGGTCGGGGAATGGAAGCGAGTCGAGGTCGGCGACAGGCGCGCGGGCCTCGTTCACGACAATGTTGCCCCCATCTCGCCAGACAAGGCCGCGAATGTCCTTCAGCGACGGCGCGCCGGTTTCGAGAAATTTCATCAACTCGAAGGATGTCTCCTCGCCTTCGAGAATCACGGCGAAGTCGGCCTCCGGAATCTCCGCTAGGGTTTCCTCTGGAAGCGCGCTCGGGTGCGCCCCTCCGAGGGCTATGCGGACTCCGGGCGCTTTTTTTCTTATCTCTTCGCAAAGTTCCTTTGCGGTGTGGAACTGCGGGGTCATGAACGATATGCCCGCCAAAACGGGATTCTCGCTCGCTACCCTCTCTGCTATCTGTTCTTTCGACACGGACTGGACGTCCGGGTCTATCAGGGCCGCTTCGTATCCGCGCTCCTTCAGATATGACGAGATGTAACCCAGCCCCAACGGAAAATATGTCCCGGCGGCCTTTTTCATCGGCCCGTAGTCGTCATAGTATGGCGCTTTTATCAACAGGAGAAGTTTTTCGTTTTTCATTTATCAGAACCGTTAAGCGGACGCGGGTCGCGGGCTTTGTCCCGCCGCCGCTGATGCCACTTATTCATATTGTATCAACATCCGCGCAAAAATGAACCCGAAGCATGGAATATGCTCTATATCATACGCCTCTTTCCATGCGCATGCGGGCAAAGCGTCAGTCTTGCAAAAACATATAAACCGCTACGGATTCGCCTGCCGCATCGGAGTTCCCGGGTTTATATTCCTTCCGGCGTCGGATATAATGGTTTCGTCCGACTCTGTTCAGAGGGGAAAGAGATGAATGTTTTTTATGTAGGCGGAGGCTGAATGCGCGAGGATATTTACGGCCACGCAAAAAGGTTTCGCTGGATAGCCTCCCGGCTGAGCGAAGAAGACCGGATTCTGGAGGTCGGCTGCGGCACGGGATACATGATTTCATATCAGCTTGCCCTGCTCGGACACGACATAAGGGGATTGGACTCGCACGAGGATAGCGTGGCGCTGGGCAGAGAGATGTTCATGAGCGCGGGACTTGACCCGGACAGTCTGTCGTCGGGGGACATCGCGGATGTCGAAGGCGATTTCGACGCGGTCATAGCCTCGGAAGTCTTGGAGCACATCCCGGACGGGGAGCTTGAGCTTTTTCTGGCCGCTGTAAGAAGCAAGCTGCGTCCGGCGGGGAAACTGCTCGTCACTGTTCCCAACGGGAGGCGGTGGGCGGACGTGGAAAACTTCTTCTGGAAGAAGCTCGGACTGGGCGCGGCGCTCGAAAAAATCAAATTCGTCGCTGTGGCAAACCGGATAAAAGCCATTCTGTTCGGGCGCGAAGCCGCGTTTCCGCACGAGTTCCCTTCAACGCTTTCAAGCTCGCCGCACGTCCAGCGGTTCACTCTCGACGGAATAGTCGGGTTGCTGTCCGACAGCGGCTTCGACGTCGAGGAGACGGACGGCTCGGTCGTGTTCAGCGGGCCGTTCAGCAACCTGTTTTTCACCGGGGCCGGGCCTGTCATGCGGTTTAATTTTTTTCTGCGCCGGATGTTTCCGTCGTTGTCGGCCAATTTCTACATATCGGCCCGGAGGAGATGAGGCCGCGCGGGAGACCTGCGCGGCGGCGGATGAAAAAGAAACTGATTGTCAATATGATATACGCGCCGCAGGCTGAGCGCGAAGACGCGGAAGTCGTGTCGCGGGATGAGTTCGCGCGGATGGCGCGGAGCGGGGAGTTGTTGCGCGGGGCGCTCAAACGCGGCGGTGCGGAGATCGTCGCCGCGGACGCCGAGCGGATTCCGAGGGCGGCGTTTCACGCGGCGGCGCTGAGGCTGTCGACTCTGGGGCCGTGCCGCATCATAGAGCCGGGAGGCGGGTCGGTCGCCGTCGGCCCCGCTTACGTGGCGAGCGCGGCGGCGAGGATGGCGAGGGACTTCGCGAGGACGCCCGCGCTTCTGGCAAGAGTCAGAAGGGACATCGCCGCGCTCGAATCCGGGCGGCCCGGAGAGGGCGCGCGGAACCGCCCGCTCGACCTGTCGCTGCCTCCGGTTTACCTGCGGACGGACCCGTCCGTCGGGGTAGTCAGCGGAGGCTCTGTCGGCCACATCACGGGAGTTCTGAATTCTCTGGACGCGTTCGCGGCCCGGCCTGTCTTCATCTCGACGGACGACACGCCCGGCGCGCGCGCTGATATCGAAAAGGTCATCGTGCGCGCCCCCTCAGACTTCCTTGATTTCAACGAGCTTCCTGCCTTGTTCTCAACATATCACTTCAGCGACGCGGCGCACAAGGCGTTGGGCGAGAGGCGGATTTCTTTCATCTATCAGCGTTCGAGCCTGAACAACTTTTCCGGGCTTCTGCTCGCTCGGCGTTTCGACGCGCCGTTCATCCTCGAATACAACAGTTCGGCGGTTTGGGTGGGAAACAACTGGGGAAAAGGCCTGAAGTATCCTGACATCGCGGCGGATATCGAGGCTCTTAATCTTCGCGCGGCGGACGTCATAGTTACAGTCAGCGCGGCCCTGCGCGACGAGATTTCCGCGCGCGGGATAGACGAGAAAAAAATACTTGTGAACCCGAACGGGATGGACCCGGACATTTACCGTCCGGACGTTGACGGCTCGCGGGTCAGGGATAAGTTCGGTTTCGGGGACAGGACGGTGGTCGGTTTCATAGGCACGTTCGGGCCGTGGCACGGAGCGGAGGTTCTCGCCGAAGCCTACGGCGCGCTGCTGGAGCGGAGGCCGGATCTGCGAGAGCGAACGCGACTGTTGCTGATAGGCGACGGAGCGCGCATGCCTCAGGTCAGGGCGGCTCTGGAGCGGCGGGGCGCGGCGGGTTGTTGCGCGCTCGCCGGGACTGTCCCTCAGGCGGAAGGGCCGGAGTTCCTTGCGGCGTGCGACATACTGGTTTCGCCGCACACGCCCAACCCCGACGGGTCGCCATTCTTCGGCTCGCCCACTAAGCTTTTCGAGTACATGGGGATGGGCAGAGGAATTGTGGCGTCTGCGCTCGATCAGATAGCGGAGACGCTGGAGGACGGGCGCACGGCTCTGCTGGTCGAGCCGGGAGACGCCACGGCGCTTGCCGCCGGAATAGAAAGGCTGGTCGACGACGAGGCTCTGAGGGCCGCTCTGGGCGCGGCGGCGCGCGCGGCGGCGGTCGAACGCCACTCGTGGATGCTCCACACTAAGAAAATCGTCGAAAAGATAAAGGAAACCTGCGAAGGCGGAGGCCGGGGCTGATGGGCGCGGCAAGCTTTCTGTCATTCGCTATTAAGAATCCTCCGGCAGCTACTCTTAAAAAGGCGCGCGAGGCGTTCGCCCGCGCGGCGGAGCGGCGGAAGTCGCGCTTGCGCGACGCGCGGTTCCCGACGTTCGGCCCGGAAGAAAAGCCGGGCGCGGCGCTCAACAGATTCCTGTCCGCAATCCCGCCGGAAAGCCTCCGCGAGCGAGCGCGTCTCGCCGCCGCCGAAGCGCGGTTGCTTCTCGACCACAGATTCGACCTGCTCGGCTCCGGGCCTGTCCGGGTCGAGAGAGGAATGAGATGCGCCGGCCTCGAAGGGATCGTCTATCCGCCGGGGGCCGCAGCGAAACCTGATCCCGAAGGCCTATGGCTGAAGGAGGTTGTCAATCCGGCGAACTTCCCCGATAGCGCTCGTCTGTGGCGCATGGTCTCTCCCGGATACGTTCCCATAGACTGGCAGCTTGATTTCAAATCGGGCTACAGGTGGAGCGAGAAGACATGGTCGCCGGACATAGAATACGGGTCGGCGCGCGGGGCGGACATAAAGGTTCCGTGGGAACTGGCCCGGATGCAGCATCTGCCCCGTCTCGGCTTCGCTTTCGCCCTCGCGTCCGACGGCGCGGAAGGCTTCGCCCCGCCAGATGTTTACGCAAGAGAGTTCCGCAACGTCCTGCTGGACTTCGCGGCCTGCAATCCTCCCCGCTTCGGCGCGAACTGGGTCTGCGCGATGGACGCCGCCATCCGCGCCGCCAACATGTTGCTGGCGCGCGACATATTCCTAGCCGCCGGGGCGCGTTTCGACGATGATTTCGAGAGAACGCTCGCGCGCTCCATCCGCTCGCACGGCGAGTTCGTCGCGCGCAACCTCGAATGGCAGCCGTCTTTCAGAAGCAACCACTATCTTTCAGACATCGGCGGACTGCTGTTCATCGCGGCCTATCTGCCTCAGGACGCCGAGACGGACGCTCGGCTCGCCTTCGCCGCGCGCGAGCTTCGCGACGAGTTTTTTCTGCAGTTCAACGCCGACGGCTCGAACTTCGAGGCGTCGACGTGCTACCACAGGCTGTCGCTGGAAATCGTTCTGTTCTCTGCCGGACTGACGCTCGGACTGCCGCAGAACAAGGCGTCTGTGGCGCTGCGCGGAGGAGATTCTCGCTCCTCGCATCCGAATCCGCGCGTCGAGCCTATGGAGTCACACAAGCTTCCGTCAGGCCGCCTCTGTCCGTTCCCGCCCGCCTTCTTCGAGAGGGCGGCAAAAGCGGTCGTCTTCTCAATGAATGTGGCGCGGCCCGACAACCGCGCGGCTCAGATCGGAGACAACGACAGCGGGCGCTTCTTCAAGCTGTCCCTCGCGGGACGCGCGCAGGCTTCCGGCGGCGCGGAGATATTCGATGAAGACCATCTCGACCACAGACATCTGGCCGCGGCGGCAGCCGGCATTTTCGACTCGGACGCGCTGAGAAGTTTCGGAGCCGGACATGAAATAGAAACGGAAATAATGAAGGCGCTCGCCGGGTCGCCCAGACTCAAGTTCGCGCCGCCGCCGCCGCCGTCTTCGGCTGGCGATCCCGGAGGGCTCGAACGCGCGCTTGCCGAGTCAAGCGGGGTTCCGGCCTCCCGGAGAATCGTGTCCGTCTTCGAATCCGGGGCGAACCTTCGAGACGGCCTTGAGGCGCGCGCGTATCCCGATTTCGGGCTGTACATTCTCCGCTCTCCCGCGCTCTTTCTGACCGCGCGTTGCGGCTCTGTCGGACAACTTGGGAACGGCGGCCACGCGCACAACGACCAGCTTGCGGTCGAGCTTGTAATTGAGGGGCGGAACATTTTCGCAGATCCCGGCTCTTATCTGTACACCCCGCTGCCGGAGAGGCGGAACGAGTACCGCTCGGCGAGGGCGCACGCCGCGCCGCTTGCGTCGTGCGGGAGCGAGCCGGGCCGACTGGACCTCGGCCTTTTCAGGCTGGAAGACCTCGACAAAGCGGAATGTCTGCATTTTAGCGAAAACGGGTTTGTCGGCGTTCGGCGCGGGTTCGGCGCGCCAGTGTTCAGATGCGTCGAAATCCTCGATCGCGCGGTAAGAATAACCGACTTCTCGCCGACGCTCGATTTGGAAAAGAACCCGCCGCCGCCGCCGTTCTCTCCCGGATACGGGAAGAGGGAAACGGAATGACCCGCACCTTCCCCGCGCGCCGAGCCTAGGCGCTATAATGTTGTCGAACGACAAATAACGAGCGAGGCTGTCATGAGAATATTCAAAGACGGGAAAAGGACGGTCGCCGAAGGAAAAGAGATAAGGGTCGTCGCGACCGAGCTTGAGAGCGGCGGGGCGATAGCGGACGTGTTCGCGCGGGGCGCGCGGGGATGGACGATGGTGGCAGGCTCCGACCGCACGACTGTCGCTCCGCACCCCCGCACCAAGGCGGGCGGGCCTTCCCTGCGCTGCAAAAACAGGTCTCTGATGTTCCCCCAGCGGCTCGCCGGGGCCGAGGCGCGCGCGGGCCGCGCGAAAATAACCCTCATCGGCGAAACGTCCGGAAGTTCCGCCTCCCAGACGTTGTCATTCAGCGATAACGACCTCTTCGTCAACGTCGCAGTGACGATAAAACTCGAAAAGCCCGCCCGCGTGTCGTCCTCCGGATCGTACTACGCGTTCCTTCCCGGGGGCAGGCTGTATTCACAGTATGAGCCGCTAGACTACATCTGGATACCCCATCTGCGCCGCGACGCCGAGCGCGTCATAGGCGACCAGATATTCAGGTCGCCCGCCGTCATATACGTGAAAGGGGAAATCGGGGCGGCGCTCATCCCCGATCTGGACATATTGAAAGCGAACAGGCGGCTGCCGACCGCGCTCGACGCGAAGGTCGAGAACCCCGGCCTCGACGCTCCATTGTTCGGGTTCGGGTTCAGGCAATACGAAATTGACGGGCACGTTTTTTTCAAGGCGAAAGCTCCGGGCGGCTCCCCGATTTCCCGAGAACTGAAATACGGTTTCGACATACTCGCGAACGCGCGCGAAAAAGAGCGCCGGATAACTCGCATGGTCAACGAGCATCTGTGGCGCAGATACGGCGCGCCCCTGTTCAAGGGAACCGACCCGCAGGCGCTTCCATACGAGGAATGCGCTCGCAGAGTGTTCGGATTCGCGTTCGAGCGGGGGAATATCTGGCGCGAAGTGGAGACCGGCGGCGCGCCGGCGGGGGGGACGATGGCCCTGACTTTCGCAGGCCCCGCGCCCGCTTCGTTCATGAAGGACGCTCAACTCAAGGCATCCCTGAGAGCGCAGCGCTTTATGCCGAAAATTCACTCGATAGCAACCGAGAAGCTGATGAACAAACCGGCCATAAACGACCTCGGCGAACTGCTGGTTCACCACGCGCCTATGAGCGCGCCCCCGCAGGTCATGTATCAGTCATGGTTCTGCAACATGAGGACGGCGCACGGCGTTTATTCGTGGGCGGAGCGGCTGGGCGACGAAGATCTGAAGAAAAAAGCGCTCGCAATGAAGGAACTGGCGCTCGCCGCTCCCGTCGAGCGAGGCTTCATGCGCTCGGCGTGCTTCTGCCCGGAGGACGCTCCCCCGTTCTGGTTTCAGGGAACAAAGGCTTTTCAGGCGGTCAGGGAGTATCACCTGCCGGACAACGCGTGGACGGGATGGTGGATGCTCCGCTGGCATGAAGAACTGGAGCCTGACGAAAGGCTGATGGAGAGGGCGGTCGCGCTCGGCATTGCATTTGTCGAAGCGCAACTCAGCTCCGGGGCGATTCCCGGTTGGGTTAGAGTCAGAAAATCCGGCCCTATCGCCTGCTCCACTCTGAGGGAGAGCGCGCAGACGGCCGCGCCGGGGATGTTCCTCGCGCGGCTCGGAGCCGCCACAGGCGACAAACGCTTCTCGCGCGCCGCCCGCCGCGCCGCCGATTTCCTAATCAATGAAATCTTCCCAAAAAACAAATGGTGGGACTTCGAAACATTTTTCTCCTGCTCGAAAAAAGATTTCGGCATGCGAGACGCCGGGACGGGCGTCGAGTGCATGAACAACCTTTGCGTGTTCTGGACGGCTGAACTGATGCGCGAACTGGCCGCCGCAGGCGCGGGCGCGAAATACCTCGAACACGGACTCAGGGCGGTTGACATCCTGACCATGTGGCAACAAGTCTGGGACGCCCCTTACATTTCCATAAACACCTTCGGCGGGTTCGGCGTCATGAACACGGACGCGGAATGGAACGACGCGCGGCAGAGCATGTTCGCCGAATGCCTCGCCGGATACTACGAGCTGACTGGGAACGGCGAATACATGGAGCGGGCGGCGGCGGCGCTGCGCTCCTCGTTCACAACCATGCTCGCGCCGGAACACAGGCGCGTCGCCCCCGGCAACATGGGCATGTACATCCCGAAAGACGAGGGCGCGGTGTACGAGAACTACGCCCACATGGGGTTCGACAGGCGCGCGCCCGGTTATATCATGTTCGACTGGGGCGGCGGCGGGGCGTGCTCGGCCGCGGCGAACATGACTCGCAAATACGGAGACGCTTTCATCGACGCTTCCGCCCGCGCGGGCTTCGGCCTCGACCTATGCTCGGTGACGTCCGTATCCGTCCGCGCCGGAAGGCTGGACATCGGGCTGGAATCGCCGGACGCGGCATCGCGCCCGCTCCGCGTCAAGGTGGTCAACCTCAAACCGGGCGACTGGAAACTCGTCGTGAACGGACGACCGCAGGGCGTGTTCTCAGCCGAACTGCTCGACGCGGGGACTACGGTGTCGCCGGAGCGAAAATCAGCCGCGCGCGCCCGCGGCGGAAAACGATAGTATAATAAAACTATGAGAAGAATCAGCGGATGGTTGCCCGAAGCGGCGGTGTTGCTAGCGGCCTGCGCGGCTAGGCTGCCGGGAGCGGCGCGCGCCGCGATCTCCGAGCCAGAGGCCCGGCTCTGGATGTTCGCCTCCGAGCCGTGGAATTCCCTGTGGAACATTTTTTCGCTCCGCGCCGAACATCACTCCGGCGACGCGTTCGCGTATGTCGTCCTGCTCAAACTGTGGATGTCCGCCGGAGGGGACGGCCTGCTGTGGATGAGGATTCCGTCCATAGCGGCCGGGATAGGCGCGGTGGCGCTTGCGTACGCGCTCGCGCGGCGCTTGTTCGGTCGCCCCGCCGGTTGCGTCGCCGCCCTCATGCTCGCCCTCATGGCGTCCCACGCGGGCGGAAGCCGTCTCTCAGGCGCGGCGTCAATATCCATCTTCCTGTGCCTGCTGACTCTGTTGCTGTTTCACAAAATATTCGAGAGCGAAGCCGGGCGCGCGGCGTCCGCCGCCTTCGCGGTTTCCGCTCTGGCGGGCCTGTGCTTCGGCGTCCAGACCGCCATGCTGCTTGTCCCGATGAACATACTCTTTTTCGGGTTCGCGCGGGAGCGGCGGCGGCGGCTTGTCTGGTGGATTCCACTAAATATTTTCCTGTTCGCGGCGGCCGCATATTGGATGACGAGATGGGCCGCGCCGTTTTTCATGCCCGCCGGCGTAGACCCCGAAGAAGCTATCTTTCACATCTTCCCGAAGGAAAGCTTCCTATCTATGAACTTCAGGCTGATGTTCATGATGAAATACGTGTCCGCGCTGTACACGATAGGCGGATTGCCGGGCGGGGCGTCCTCGCTGCCCAACGGCTTCGCTTTCATCGGCGCGGTTCTGCTTCCGATCGTCTATCACTATTTTCCGTTCGTCGGGTTCAGGGAATACCCGGAAGGATACCGGCCGAGGCTGTTCGCGTTTGTGACGCTGGCGGGACTGCTGGCGTTCGCCGGACTTTTGAGCATGACGGTGTATCAGGCAAGACTCTGGGAGGCTCTGGTTCCGGGAGCGGTCGTGCTGTACGCTGTGTGCGCGAACGGAGCCGCGAGATTCGCCGGATGGCGCGCCCGCGCGCTGCTCGCCTTGATGCTGCTGTGCGCGGCGGCGGGATTCGTCCCCATGCAGCGCGC
This sequence comes from bacterium UBP15_UBA6099, assembly GCA_002435745.1. Classification (GTDB taxonomy): domain Bacteria; phylum UBP15; class UBA6099; order UBA6099; family UBA6099; genus UBA6099. The sequence continues at coordinate 19,462 of DIWT01000044.1, read as the reverse complement.
GACGGAAAACGCGCGCCCCGACTGGGCGGGCGCTTCTGACGCCGTCGCTTCCGTCCCCGGCGCGTCCGTGGTGTTCATCGACGGCTCAATCGCCGCCCCGGCGCGCTACGCAATGCGCTCCCGCCCGGATTACCGAGACCGGATAGTCGCTCTTTGGCACAACTTCGACCTGACACAGACGAAAGACGGCGGATACAGACAGAGCGCGGTTGCCCCGGCGCTTGGCGCGACCATAGACTCGCATCCGCCAGACGGAGCCGCAGAGGCTCTCAACGACTACCGCGCGGTTTCCGCCGGAGGAGCTTGGTTCGCTTTCAAAGGCTCCATTAACATCGACGAGAACATGGGCGGCTACATCCTCGACCCGCCGCAGAAACCGCGCTGGGCGCGCGAGTACGCGATCTGGCTCATCAAAAACGCCCGCATAATAAAAGCATACCGTATGGACGACGGCTTCAGGGACGCAGAAGCGGACGCCTCGGCCGCCGTTGAAAACCCTGACAAATACTATCTTCTCTGGATGACCGCGCCGCGCTAGCATCGGCGCGCGACCCTCGCTCATGGGCGCTCTCAACGACCTCATTGACGACTTTCTCGCCAGCCTAGACGTCGAGAAGGGATACTCGCGCAACACGCTCGACGCTTACGCCCGCGACTTGGCGGATTTCTCCGCTTTCCTCGAAGAAAAAGGCCTCGCGGACATCTCCCGCGTCGACGCCGAATCAGTCAGCCTCTTCAACCAGCGGCTTCGCTCCAAGGGCGTCTCGCAAAACACCGTCGCGCGCAAAGTCGCCTGCATCCGCTCCTTCATGAAATTCGCGTTCCGCGACTCCGCCAGAGGCAGCCAAGCGGTGGAGGATGTCGAGCGGCCCCGCGTCAGAAGAGGACTCCCGCGCGCCCTGCCTGAAAACGAAGTCGCCCGCGTCATCGACGCAATGCCCGCCGACACGCCCGTCCGAATCCGCGACCGCGCCATGCTGGAACTTCTCTACGCCTCAGGCATGCGCGCAAGCGAACTGACGGGCGCTCGTCTGTCCGACCTCAACTGGAGCGAAGGACACATCCGCTGCGTCGGAAAAGGCTCCAAGTCCCGAGTCGTCCCTGTCGGCTCGAAAGCCCTGCAATGGCTGAAACGGTATCTCGAAGAGGCGCGCCCCGCCCTCGACGCCGGCAAATCCGAAAAGCTGTTCATCAACACGCGCGGAACCCCCGTCTCCCGCTCCACCCTCTGGCGCGTCGTGGACAAAGCAGCCGCCGGAGCCGACCCCGCCAACCACGTTTCGCCCCACACGTTCCGTCACTCTTTCGCAACCCACCTCCTCGAACACGGAGCCGACCTGCGCGCCGTTCAGGAAATGCTCGGCCACGTCGATATCTCCACCACCCAGATTTACACCCGCGTCACCTCCTCCCGCCTCAGAAGCGTCTACGAACAGCATCACCCCCGCGCCCGCCTCGACAACCCGGATGAATAATCTCAAAAACATGTTTTAATGATGTTAAAAAGATAAAAGACCAAAGAGAAACTTTTGAAAAAGTTTCTCTTTGAATCTCTTCAAAACGTTTCACTGGTCGTCGGGAATAGACGCTTAAAACGCGTCTATCCCCGACGCCCCATGTAAAACCATTCTCGAACAATATTTCTCTAAAAACCCTTTCCCAATATCTTTTCCCATGATACGCGCCGATGGGGAGAGCGAAGCCTTCCCATCGGCGCTAGCATGAAAAGTTTTGAAAGGGATTTTAAGAGAAAACTTTTTCAAAAGTTTTCCCTTAATAAATTCCCATAAATTTCCGGCCGCGCGATTGCTTTAATGCGTTTTTGATTTATCATTATCTTGTCACGCTGAAAAAGCAAAATAACTCGCGCGGTCAGCGCGCGAGGGGAGCGCAAAAATGAGTCAGGACAAACGCAAACACCCCAGACTCGACCTCGATTGTCCGGTCAAATACAAAGTGCCCGAACAACTGGAGATAAGCATAGCCAGCCTGAAAAACATAAGCGGCGGCGGGCTGGCCTTCATGTCGGAAAAACACGTCGAAGCCGGCTCCACCATCGAAATGGAGTTCGCCCTTCCCGGCGATTCCGAGCCGTGCGTAGCGCGCGGCGAAGTCAGGTGGAGCGAAACGATGGAAGAGTCCGAAGGCCGCTTCACACACCGCGTCGGCGTCGAATTTATCGAAATCTCCGAAAAACGCAGACAGGCCATCACAGGCTTCATCGTCAACAGACTCCGCTCTCAGGTCAACCGCGAGATCAGGGACGAAAAACCCCCCATCAACCGGCGGCTCTCCATGCTCGTCGTCGACGACGACCGCGTGGTGCTCAAACTCATAGAGGAAATCTTCAAGGACAGCTTCAACGTCATCACCGCCCGCGACGGTTACGCAGGCATCGAAAAAGCCCGCGAATGGCGACCCGATATCATTCTGCTCGACATCGTCATGCCCGACCTCGACGGCTTCTCCACCCTCATGCTGCTCAAGGACTTCCCGGAAACCGCCAATATCCCTGTAATAATGCTCTCCGTCCTCCGGCAGAAAAGCAAAATCTTCCAAGCCGTCCAGCACGGAGCGCACGACTATGCCCTGAAACCTTTTACAGCCGAATCCCTGCTGCGAAAAATCAGAAAAGTCCTCGGCGAATCCGTCCTGAATCAACCCTGACGCAACTCTCTTCGATATCTGACAATCTGTGACGATTAAAGAATCAAAGGTTGCGCGTCGTCTAGTATGTGAACATTTGAGAAAAGCTGCGGATATTTGTCGGCATGAAACGTGTGGATTGGGATCACTTTCTTAGGCGATAAAGCATTTGCCAATTCTACAAGCTCCGTTTTTGAAGCGTGACCGCCATAATGAATCTGCGACAGCGGGACCTCTTTTAATTTCAACACTCTCTGAATTCTAATATAAGCTGGCTTTTCCAAGTAACCTGCCCACATGCTCCATACTGCTTTAGCTCCTTTAAGGTTCAATCTCTTTTCAACATCGAAGTCCATCGATGGGCGAAGGAGCATGAGAAAGCGTTTCGGGTCGTTCCTAAGCTCATCGCTACCGATCTTCTTGTGTCTGAAAGGAAAAAGCCAATTCTCTTTGCTAATTTCAGCAAGACGCCTTGTGAGATAATAGGGATAAAAAACACGAACGCCATCCCATTCTGCGACTGGCATTATTGAGAGATCAGAAAGCATCCGCAAAACATGCGCCACATAAACGTCTATAACAAGTTCTCGTTTGCTGGCTTTCGCGGCTTTAAAAAGAGATACGATGCGGTCAATGTTTTGTCCGCTGCTGAACACCATTACTAAACCATCTGTTTTATCGCATAAATCTCTGAGCGCTAACTCCGCTTCCTCCTCGGAATTGAGCGGAGCTTCCTTTCGCTCAAGAGTAGTTCCTTCGAGCAACAAAGCGTCAATATTTTTAGGGCTGTGTTTTAATAGATTTTCAAATAAAACTCTTTTTCTGCCGCCGCCTCGAAAGTCGCCTGTGTACATAATTCGTTTGCTTTCGGCTTCGACAAGCCATGCGAAAGCGCCAAAAGCTGAGTGATCCACAAGATATGGAGTGACTCGAAATGGGCCAACATCAAACGGTTTCCATGGCTCAACGGACTGAATTCTGTTTGAATCAGATTTGTATGAAGAGAAAACAGATGATATTCCAATAAGCCTTTTTGTGCCTTCGCTCGAATAAACCGGGATATCGCTATCTGAAAAACCTATCAATCCATAATGATCCATATGCGCATGTGTTATCAGAACAGCGACAGGCTTTTTGTCTCCAGCAATAAACATGCCGGTGATCTTAGGCAGTATATTCTTAGGATCTCCCGAAAATTCCGATCCATCCTTGTTTAACAGAGGCATTCCGGCGTCAATTATAATGCGTTCTCCGCCGGATTCTATTTGAATGCACGATCCGCCGATTTCCCGCGCGCCTCGATGTATGGTGATTTTCACGCTCATATGCGATTCAGATATAGCTTTTCGAAGTCATTTAGCGCATAGATGGCATTGTCGTACAACCCACATCCGAAATAATTTGCGGTCGCAAACTTGATTTTATCAATCGTATTAGGTTTTTCACTTCTCACTTTATTTATTGCGTCTTTTAAAGCTTTTGTTGCCGGATCGTGATTGGCAAACATTAGAATAAGATCGGGAGCCTCATTGTTGAAGCTCATAATATCTTTCTTACAGCTATCTATAAGCCCTAACTTCCTTTTGTTGTTGAAAGCATTTTCCATTTCGTCCTTAAATTTGCGAAGCATATCGTTGTTTTTGATAAACATCTCATAATCTTCAATATGCTTTAGTATTCCCGCCGCCCCGCCAATGGCTCCTTCTCCATACTTAATTTCAATGATTGCCAATCCGACTTTCGTATTGTCTTTTCTCGCGGCGGGTGTTGAAGGCCAATGTGCTGCTATAAGATCAAATCTCGGATTCTGTCCCGATTTATTTTTGTTGTGAACGTATTCTATATCACAAATAAAATAATCCGTCCCTTTTGCAATGCTGCTATAGTTATTCTCTCGAACAACGAGTTGTTGAAATTCACGCTCTTCTTTGGGATTATGGCATAACCACAAATCCATAGCTTGTTTAAGCTTTGGTATCGTTACCACCCATTCGTTCGCATCATTTTCATTTTTGACTTTCCCATTAGGCAGAACGAACTCATTTTTAATAAAATAATTCTTGTCGAAGTCGACTTTATAACCCTCGGTCGCTGCTGTTATGTAGAGAATCCGTCCGCCTCTGTAATAGATGCGGATATCTTCTCTTCGAATTTCCATGTCAAGCGTGTGATCGCGTATTACTCTCTCTCGAAAACAACCGAGAAGGCCTTCTTTCAGCGCGTCGATGATACAAATGCTTGATTCAGATGTCATAAATGAACCTCTTTCGTGTGAAATGTTTTATATTATTGCTTTCCGTCATTATTACATATACCGTCGATCATGACAATCATCCTGAATACTGTTTTTTTAATTTCGCACCGTTCGCGGATGCCGAGCAAGAGCGCAAGCTTGCGCGACAGTTCAATATCGCTGACGCCAATAATGCTTTGTTGTTCAACAATTATGGAAATGAATTCGCGCCAACTGTTCATGTGAGAGGCGTCATATGAATCATAATGGCTGTCAATCCAATCAGGTTTTTGTTGTTCTTTCAATTTCAAGCTAAGCTTGTCTTCAGCATAAAACACTCCCATTTGTTCTAGTGCAAGCAACCTGTCTGTTTCATCTTTAAATACTTTCCATCGGGCCGGTTCAATCTCTTTTTCAAGAATCATTCGTATGCTTTCTGAGCCGAAAGAGCGAAATTCGCGATTTCCGCTTATTTTGATGTGAGAAATGGTAGAGACGCAGCAAAACCCGGCTTGCTCAAATGGTTGTAAAGACTCATTAAGCATTGAAGCAAGAGAATCTCTTTCAAGCTTTGGAATCTTGTGTTTACGACCTGCCATATAGACATATTTATTCTCTGTGTTGCTTTGAAAACGCGATAGAAAACGCTTGCTTTCAGTAATATTTGTTCCATAGTCGGTGTTCATGAAAACCGGCGTTGTTTCCTGCAACGAAAACCCTCTTTGTCCCAAATCAAACAACATATCTTCCAGCGTTCCCGTCTCGGCATTGGCAGGAAATTCAATGAACTCTGTTTTCATACGAGACTCCTTTCAGATCAAAACATTCTTTATCGCTTAATAGGCAAATCGTTTTCGCCGATTATATCACTCTCTTCAATCGTTGTCTAAGTTGAGGAAACGCAGTTTTTACTTTTGATTTTCGTAAGCGCTTGCCATGCCATGTTTTTAACTGCCTGCGACTCTTTCTCATCCTCAAAAAGCTCTTGCAAAGGAGATACCGAAAGAGGGTGAGGTTGATAAAAGAGAGCTTCAGCAATTGAAAGACGAACAGCGGCGCAACAATCAAACAAAGCATTGTGAAGCCGTCTAAGCGTTCTAATGTCGAAGTCTGCATTCTGAATCTTAGCCTGACCCTTAAAGAAGTCCGCTGCCGCTATTCTAACAAGTCTATTCTCTGCGGAAAGAGGGTGGTCAGGATGACTTTGTGAAAATACGATGTCATCTTCGATCAGATATCTGTATGCTGCTAGTCTGCCTTCATTTACCGCCGCGCAATAGTCAAAAAGGCCGACATAACCCTTAAAAAGCATTTTCAAGTTGTCCTTCCAGACAGATTCCACGTCGGAAACACCGAGAATCTGCTCTGCGGCGGCCAATGTCTCCGGCCAATCGCCATTAAAACGAAGAGCGCGGTCATCTATGTATAGGTCTGCGGGAGGCTTTGGAGCCGACCAACAACAGTCGGAGTTCACGTTTATCTCGTCATATGGAATGCCATTCTCGTCAAGAAAATCCATTAGTTTCATCAACGACTCGAACGAATCAGATCTCGAAGTATGAATAATTATTTTATACCCTGATTCCCGCAAGGATTCTAACGCTTTCTTTGCTCCGGGAATCAATTCTCCAAATGTGTCGATAGAAGGGGACTCTTTTACGATCACGCCGTCGAAGTCTATGCAAACAGCGCCGAACATGACGTGCTTTTCGTCAGCGCTAAGGCCAAAGCATTGATCGGTTATGAACGTGTCGGATTCTTTTTTCGATATCCCCTCATAAAGGACGTCAAACACATTGAAAGAGTTCGGGAAACGATATCCTCCGCTTTCAGTTCTATCTAAGATAAGTCCGGCCATTTCGAGTATTTCAATATCTCTTAGAACGGTGCGACTCGAAACTTCGAGTTCGCTGGAAATATCTTTAAGCCGCAATGTTCCACCGTTCTGAAGGATTCGGATGATATGCATCAGTCGTACAATTCTTCGCAAAGCCTTCGTTTCAATAGACTTTTTTCTATTGACAGTTGATCTTGTTTTTAAGATCAGGAATTTTAGGAATTCTTCAGTAATAACTTCGGGTTGTTTTATGACGTTCACATACGGGATTCGCGGTTCTCGGTCGCAATAATCTGTAAAAAGAATCTTGAAGCTCGGATCGTTTACTTCGTTTAGATAGACGATGAGGTTATCCCATGCGTCTGTGTCTAGCAGGGTTGGGTTGATAATCGCAAGAAATGATGGAACTGCAATTAAGTCTGTAGGTTGTTGGACTTCCCAAACCTCAAGCCTGTTTTGCTTGCATAGTTTTCTTAAAAGATTGCCGATTCTTTCATTATCATCTAACAAAAGCACTGTGTTTTTGTGAGAAAATGTTTTTTTATCATTCAATTTCATTTTTTTAATAATCCTTTCAGGGTGGTTTCCCTCAGCTTTTATCATGACGGCCTAATTATAAGGGGGGGGTGTGACAACGTATTGTCATCAATTCAAGGTTTTGAAATAATTTCCTGATTCCCGCTGAAGCTCATATAGAACTGAATATGAAAAAGCTTTGTTTTGCTTAACAATATCTTGCCTTGCCGCGCATTTCGGAGTGTGATTCATCGCCGCGCTCAAAATCTTCATATTTGTAGGCTGGTCTTCAGGCATAGGCAGAAACGAGTTGATCAGCTCCGCCCACCTTGCTGTTCGTTATTCCTCTGCTCTATTCGTTGAGAAGCGCGCCTTGCGCATAGAAAACGCTCGCCCCTATGGTCAAATCAGACATAATAACGGCGACAAGAGACTGCTCCTGAGCGGCTGGCGGAAATTGTTGATGAAAGGCAATAAAACGGACATTGTGAATGATTTCACAATCCTCGGAGATACGAAATGTTTTTTATTTCTCTCCTATACAAGCATTGTTGGCTTTGCGATAATTCCTATGACAGAAAAAAAGAAGCGGTTCGCACAGGAACCGCCTAAGGTGTCGTAATAGACACTAAGAGGAAATTGAGGATTTAAGAGGCCTCGTCAACGCGCGCAACACTCCCCGCGCGCGCCCAGATCGAAATTTAAGATTTATCCGCCCTTCAAAACGCCTTTTCAGGCGTTATTGTGTCGTTTTAACAGCCTCGCCGCCCTAAAAACCGATCCCTCAGCCATTCGGCTGCCATACAATGTAGGGATTCAACACCCCAATTATACCTGTTTATTTTTAAAAATCCATACTTTTTTTAATTTTTGACCTTTGGGTCAAGCCGCCGGATTGACGCCCCCTGTCAGGCCGGTTAGACAGGGGGCGTCCCGGACCGTGTCCCGCCGCTCCTACTATGATGCCGCGGAAACCCCGGAGAACCTGATGCCCCGCAAACGTTCCCTCGCTGACTTTAACAACATTCCCCGGTTCATGGCCTCCATCGCCTCTGTTGTCGATGGAGCTTCGAGACATTCAAAAATCTGTAAATTATCATTTTCGGCGTCGTCTTCGCTGTCGCAACCGACGGTTATAACAAAAACATCCGGATGAAGTTCGTTCACTCTGCGGATGAACTCCGCCTGTTTTTCGGGCCGACCATCGGAGAGCGCCAGCACGAAATCGAACCCGCGCTCATTGAGTAGTTTCAGGGCGATTGAAAGCTTGGACGTCGACTGCGCGCGCCATCCGGCTTCACGCAACTCGTCCGTCAGCGCCATTCGCCTGAAATCCATCGTCCCCGCTATGAGCGCAGAACCAATCTCTCTCATCTGCCCGACTCCTTTATCGCCTTGTCTCTGCCGCAAAATCCATTTCTCTTATCATGTTTTCAAGGACGGAGGAGTCTATCGGCTTCTTGAAAAAACTCTTCGCCCCCGCCTTTATCGCCCTCGCTATCATGTCGTACTCGCTGTGGGCCGTCATTGCCAGCACGTTCGCTCCCGGTTTCTGCCCCATTATTCTGCTGAGTGTTTCCACCCCGTCCATCCCCGGCATCACCAGATCCAGCAGAATCACGTCGTACCTTCGAGAATTAACTTTTTTCAGGGCGTCGAACCCGTCCTCCGCCGTGTCAGCTTCAAATCCTTTGACGTTCAGCAGTTCGCTCAATCCTTCCCGAACGAATCTATCGTCGTCGATGACCAGCACGCTTTTCTTTCTTTCGTTCATTCGGGCCTTCCCTCGATGATCTTCACCTTATAATAGTCAAATCCCGTGCCAACCTTTCATAATACGAAAAATCCTTTCTATAACTAATCTTTATTTTTTTCGATTGTTTTGATAAAATCCGTATTTGCTCATTATGACAAAAGCTTTATACATTGTCTTAACCCGGCACGTTAAGTTTTCTTTACATGGGTTTTAGGGCCTTGTTTTCAGGCTTTTCAAGCAGTTGTTTGTTAAATGTTTTTAACATCAGGGGCATGGCAACGGTAAATCAGAATCTGGCAAGTGAAGGATTTGTGTTTAACAGAGGTATATGAATTACTTGGGATCACTGCCGGAAAGCATTTTTTTAATTGTGGCTACTAATTCTGAGCGGGGGGCCGTGATTTGAGCCGGGCGGTCGTCCACCCATGATGCGCGGTCTTTAATGTCTTTAGAAAGTTCGCGTCCGAGGAGAAGGTCTTTGATGGAGACGGTTCCGGAGTTTAATTCGTCTTCGCCGCAGATCACCGCCAGAGGAAGGTTTCTGCGGTCCGCATATTTGAGTTGTTTTCTGAAGCCGCCGCTGCCGGTGAAAAGCTCGGCGGGAATGCCCGCGCCCCTGATTTCAAACACTAGTTTCTGGTATTCGGGCATGAGGGCGGGATCCATCGCGGTGACGAGCACGGGGGCGGAATATGCCGAGGTGTCCGGCGGGAGGAGTTGTCTGAGAGCGGACATGAGCCTGTCGACGCCGATGGAGGCTCCGGTGGCGGGGACTTTGCGTCCGAGGAAACGCTCGACCAGAGTGTCGTATCTGCCGCCGCCGGCGACGGAGCCGAACTGTTTCTTTTCGCCGCGCTCGTCGACGGTCTCAAAAGTGAGGGCGGCTTCGAACACCGGGCCGGTGTAGTAGGCGAGGCCCCTGACGATGAGCGGGTCAAACACGGCGCGGTCTTCTCCGAACCCGGCGGCGGACAACATGTCGTGTATGGCGCGGAGTTCGGAAACTCCTTCGCGGCCCGTCTCGGATTCTTTGACCGCCTCAAACAGAGCGTCGCAGACATCCGCGCGGCTGGCTCCCGACGCCTTCAGGTATCGGACGATGGAATCTATCTGGGAGGCGGTCAGGCCAGCTCCTTTGGTGAAATCGCCGGACTCGTCTTTTCTGCCCTCTCCGAGAAGCCGGACAACGCCGTCCATGCCGACGCGGTCGAGTTTGTCGATCGCGCGCAGAACGACAAGAGAGTTGTCCAAAGCTGAGCCGCCGGGTTCGGAAACGACGCCTGCGGCTTCCAGCGCGCCGTTGAGGGCCTTGCGGTTGTTGATTTTCACAATATAGCCGCCGCGTTCGACGCCTGCGGCTTCCAGCGCGTCCGCCAGAGCGCAACAGGCCTCGGCGTCAGCCGCCGGGGAGCCTGCGCCCACTGTGTCGAAGTCGCACTGGTAGAATTCCCGGAACCTGCCGGGACCGGGTTTTTCCAGCCTGAACACCGGGCCGACCTGATAGCGGCGGTAGGGGAAGACGATTTCTTTTTCGTGTTCGGCAACGTAGCGGGCGAGCGGCGCTGTGAGGTCGTATCTTAGGGCGACCCATTCGGAACTGTCGTCGCGGAAGGCGAACACGCCGCCGTCAGGAGCGTCGATGTCGGGCAGATGTTTGCCGAGGGCGTCCAGATATTCGATGTGAGGGGTTTCGAGCGGCTCGAAGCCGTATCTGCGGTAAATGGAGCAGACGGCGGCGATCATGCGTTCACGGAGGAGGACGTCCTCCGGAGGAATGTCTCTGAAGCCGCGCGGGAGGCGCGGGACCGGGCCTGTTTCGATATTCATGACGCCATCCTGTGAAAACGCCCGGCCGTCAGCCCGAATGGGCGTCCGCCGGGCCGGGTCTTTGAAGTACCGAGGAGGGGATTCGAACCCATGCTCTCTTGATCCACAGTCAAGCGCTTTAGACCAGCTAAGCTACCTCGGCATGTTCGCGCCAGCTTCCGCGCATAATAAAAATACATAAAAACCGGGCCGTTTTCAAGCGCCCGGCAAACACGGCCCGTCCCGCAAACGGCGGTCGCGCGGCAATAGGCTTCAAAGAGAGTCCGGAAAACCGTCTATAAGCGCGACTTCCACCATACCGCGGACGGCGTTGCAGCAATAGAGGGCGGAGGCGTTTTTGATGTCGCTCGCAGAAAGGATTCTTTCCTCCGCCAAGCCCCGCTCAAGAAGGTTGTGCCTGAACACGCCGGGAAGCAGCCCGCAGGAGACGGGCGGGGTGAAGAGCGCGCCGTCAATCTCGACGACGATGTTGTTCCACGCGCCTTCTGCGGCTTCGCCGCGCTCGTTGAGGAAGAGAATGTCGTACAGTCCTCGCGCGCGGGCGGCGGCGAGGCGGTCGTCGTAGAATTCCCTTCGGGTGGTCTTGTGGCGCAGGAGCGGGTCGGCGCTGTTCACGGCGTCGGGGCTGAAAGAGACGAAGCGGGGCAGCGCGGGCGGCTCTGCAGCGACAGGCGCTGCGCTGATTTCAAACGCTCCGTCGCCTGAAAGCAACAGTCTGGCTTTGAAGGCCGGGCCGGAGCCGAACGATTCGGCGGCGGCGAAAACGCCCGCGCGGACATCGCTCTCGTCTAATGCGAATCCGAGGTCGGACGCCGACGCGCGCAGACGGCTCATGTGCGCCTCGAACAGCGGAAACCCCTCCCCGCTCTTCCACAGCATCGTTTCAATCAGTTTGAATTGCGGCTCTTTCAGAACAATCCTCCCGCGCGGATTCGAGCATGCGAGCATAAAAGGTATTATACTCGCGCTCAAAACAATATTTAAATCCGGGGGGAAACCATTTTGTGCAAAACCGGTTTTTTCGTTTGTGTTATTGCCAACCCGTGCTATTCTTCGAAGAATTCGGGGCGGTCGACGTTGAATTTTTTTATCAGCCGGTAGAAGCAGCCGCGGTCTATTCCGCTGCGCCGGGCTGCTTCGCTGATGTTGCCTTCGCACTTTTCGAGAAGTTCCTCAAAATATTCGCGTCCGAACCTTCGGACAACCGCGTCTTTGGCGTCCTTATAGTTGAGGTCGGTCAGGTCGGGGACCGCGTTTGTTTTCGATAGGCCGGCGATGGTTTTCAGCGGCTCCTGAAGGTGGTGGACGCGCATTGCGTCGTCGTCGCAGAAAATGAAGGTGCGCTCCATAAGGTTTTCCAGTTCGCGGACGTTGCCCGGCCAGTCATATTCGGCGAAAACGGCGAGCGCGTCGCTGGAGACCGATGAGATGTTTCTGCCGAATTTCTTGTTGAACTTGGAGAGGAAGAACTCCACCAAGTCGGGGATGTCCTCAATTCGTTTCCTAAGAGGGGGAACGTTGATGGAGATGACGTTGAGCCTGTAGAAGAGGTCTTCGCGGAAAGCTCCGGACCTGACCGCCTGTTCGAGGTTGCGATTGGTGGCGGCGATGATTCTGACTTTGACGCGGCGGGAAACGGTTTCGCCGACGCGGGAGAACTCGCCTTCCTGAATGACGCGCAGCAGGCGGGTCTGGAGGTGCGAGCTGAACTCTGCTATCTCGTCGAGGAATACGGTTCCGCCGTCGGCTGTCTCGAAGTAGCCCGTTTTGTCCCTGTGGGCGCTGGTGAAAGCCCCTTTAGCGTGGCCGAAGAGTTCGCTTTCCAGCAAATTTTCGGAGAGAGAGGCGCAATCGACCGTGACGAAAGGCTTTTGTTTGAAAGCCCCGCTGAAGTGGACGGCGCGGGCGACAAGCTCCTTGCCGGAGCCGCTTTCGCCGGTGACCAGCACGTTGGTCCACGTGTCCTTAATCCTGTCGATGACGCGGTAGACATCGCGCATGGCCTCGGAGCCGCCGATGATGTTTTCATAGGAGTTGGCGCGCCCGATCTGGTCCTTGAGGGATGCGTTCTCGACGAGCAGTTTCCTGTGGGCGACGGCGCGATTGACGACGACTTCCACCGCGTCGAGGTTGAAAGGTTTTGTTATGTAGTCGAACGCCCCGTCCTTGATGGCGGAGACGGCGCTTTCGATGGTTCCCCTGCCGGTGAAGATGATGACGACGGAATGCGGGTGGCGCTCCTTGGCGGCGGCCAGCAGTTGTATGCCGTCCATGCCGGGCATAAACAGGTCGGTGATGACCACGTCCGGCTCGCGTTCGGCCATTGACTCCAGCGCCTCGGCGCCGTCGGCGGCTGTCGCGATGTCGTGCCCCATCGCCTTGAGCGCGCGCGCCACGCCTTCCCTTATTCGTTTCTCGTCGTCCACCAGCAGTATGGTCGCCATGTCACATCTCTCTTCCCACGATATCGCTCCATATAAATAATTTCAGATTTTGTATCCACGTGTCAACCAGTTCGTCGGCGGAGTCGGCGGAATTGGTTTCGAGGTCGCCGGGGAGAGCCTCGGCGGCGCGGATGTTGCGGACAAGGAGTTCGGCGTGGTCGCCAGAGATTTTTTTGCCGAAGTCGAAGAATGCGGTGGGTTCGGAGAACAGGCGGTTGAGAGCGGCGGCGGCGGAGAGGGCGCGCAGATAGGGGTCGCCCGCGGGGCCGGGATCGGCCATGCGCATCAGTTCGCCGCGAGGCCCTTTGACCACGCCCGCGCACGGGCCGCCGTCGGCCGGGCACGCCTCGCCCGCCACCAGCCTGCCCTTCGCCGTTCCCCGCTTCTCCTCCGGCGGCTCCAGCCCGATCCGCCGGTAGTTCTCCTCGACGAGCGTCTGCCGCACGTCCATCGGGGGGTGCGTGTAATAGTAGTCTTCGAGCAACTCCGGCCTGTTCTGTTCCACTCTGGCGAGTTTTCTCATGAAGCGCATGAAGGCGTCGGCTTCGTATCCGGCTTTGTGCATGTATTCCAGCCCCAGCCTGTCCGCCTCAATCTCCGCCTTGCGCCCGAACACCTCCTGCCGAGACTGTTCGACCATCTGTCCGGCCATGACCACGTTGGGGTCTTTCGACAACGCGAAGAGCAGCAGATTTATCATCGTGTTTCTCATGTCGGCCTTGTAGAGAGTCATGCTGTGTTTTTTTGCTATGTGGGCGATTTCGTGCCCGATGACGGAGGCCAGTTCGTCGTCGTCGTCGATAATTTCCATTATGCCGCGCGTCATGAACACGAACCCGCCGGGGATGGCGAACGCGTTCACCATTTTCGTGTCTAGAAGATAGAAGTGGTATTCGATGTCGGTTCTGTCGGAGAATTCTACGACCGTCTTTCCGACGGCCTCTACGCGGCGGGCTTCCGCCTCGTTAGCGTAAAGCCCGTAATGTTTGATGAAAGCGTCGGCGGCCTCTTTTCCGAGTTTGGCCTCGCGGGCGTCGCTGATGTCGAACATGCCGGCGCGGGCGGACGCGGACGGGAAAGCGACGGCCAGCGCTAGGGCGAGCAGGGCCGCGAAAGCTCTTGCCGCCGGACTGTTTGCGAGATTTGCGAACATGACCATGCTCTTATTATATCAGCGCGGGCTTCAGGCTCACAGGGCGGACGGCCTTGACCTGACGGTCACCGGGGAGCCGACCGGCTTGCCGACGATGTCCGACGCGCGCCCGCGCGACACTCCTATCTCCAGCCTGCCGGAGCTGCCGACGTACGCGAGCAGTTCTCCCGGCGGCCTTGATTCATAAGTCTCGGACAGCCCCATGATGGTGTATTCGCCGATGGTGACGAAGAACGCCTTGCCGCCCGCGCGGTCTATGTGCTCGTCCATCACATTTGTTATGAAGTTGCCGAACCTGTCGATGTGGACGACCGCGCCGGAAACCGCGCCGGGGGCTATGGATACGGACGCGGCTTTGAGGCGCTCTATCCTGAATGTTGCCGGGCCGACCTCGGAGAATGGGAATCCGGAAACGAGTCTGGCGGCGGCGGGAGCGAAAACGTCCCGCCCGTGAAAAGTCTGGCTGACTTTTGGAGCCATAAGGGCCGGGTTCGCGATTCTTCGCGCCTCCCAGCCGTCGCCCGCCGCATCGAGCGCCATCCCGGCGATGCCGTTGTCCGGCAACAGCAAATAGTATCCCTTCGCCTTCACCGCTAGACAGTCCCTCGCGCCGCCCACGCCCGGATCGACCACCGCGATGTGCGCCGTCCCCGGCGGGAACTCGGCGAAGTACGTCGTCAGAAGATATGCGGCGGACAGCAAGTTAAAAGGAGGTATGTTGTGTGCGATATCCACCACTGCGGCGTCCGGGGCGATGGAAAGGATGGCCCCTTTCATCGCGCCGACGTATGCGTCGCTGTCGCCGAAGTCCGTCATCAGCGTTATTATCGGCCTCGCGCTCACGCCCGCCCTCCGTCCGCGTTGTCCGTTATCCATTGCAGATATCTGCTCTCTCCGTCCGCGATGGGAACGGCCACTATCTCCGGGACTTCGTAAGAGTGGACTTCAAGCACGGCGTCGCGAAGCGAGCCGAACATGGCCGAGACGGTCTTGGCGATGATTAGGACTTCCTTTTCGTCGCAGACCTCCCCCTTCCATCTGTAGATGGAGCGTATGGGAGAGACGAGAGCGGCGCATGCGGCGAGGCGTTTGTCGACGAGCATGCGCGCGATGCGCTCCGCCTCTTCTTCGTTCGGAGCGGTGATATATACGACGACGCGGCCTGAGTCTTCCATGCGAAGGGGCCTCCTGTGGTCTATATTATATGACAGATTAGATTCTGAAAGGGTTAATCCGCGCCGTGAAGTTTTTCCATGCGGGCCGCGCTGTGGGACACCACGCGGTTTCTGCCCAGCGCTTTCGCGAGGTATAGAGCTTGGTCCGCCTTGCTGACCAGAGCCTCCGGGTTGTCCCCGTCTTTGGGAAACACCGCGACGCCGATGCTGATGGTGATGGTTTGAGTTATCTGGCGGCAGTCCGCGTCGAACATGTAAGGGCGGGAGCCGGAGGCGTCGCGGATCGTTTCCGCCTTTGATTCGGCTTCGGCGAGTTCGATACCGGGGAGAAGAACGGCGAACTCCTCGCCTCCGACGCGGCAGACGACGCGCCCGTCTTCGCGGCCTTCGAGCATGCGCTCGGCAAGCTCTTTGAGCACTTGGTCCCCGGCGGGATGCCCGTGCGTGTCGTTGATTCTCTTGAAACGGTCGAGGTCGAGCATGAGCAGGGCCAGCGTGGTTCCGCGCTCTCGCGCCCTCTCCATCTCGCGTTCGAGCCTGTTGTCGAAATACCTTCGGTTGAACAGCCCGGTGAGCGTGTCGGTGATGGCGAGTTGATAGAGTTTGCTGTTGTCGATTGACACCGAGCAATAGTTGGCCATCGTGCGGAGCAGCCGCCATTCGCCTTCGTCGTATTCGGAGCCGCGCGGCCTGCCCAGCATGACGAAGCCTATCTGCCTCGTCTTCAGTTCAAGCGGGATGAACGTCGATTGCAGTCCCTTTATCTCCTCGCGCCGCTCGAAGAAATCGTTCCATTCCTCGGCGGCGACGACTTCGTCCCACTTAACGGAGTCGTCCATCGGAAAGGGCATGGCGATTTTTTCGGACACGGTGGGGCCGCCCCGCCGCGCGTATCTCACCGCCAGCCCGGCCTCTTCGTCGAACAGCGCTATCATGCAGAACCCGACCGTTGGAAAGAAGCTCATCGTCAACTCGATGATGATGTCCTTGACTTCCTCCGCCTCCATGACGACATTGACTCGGCCGATTACCGTGTAAAGCAGGTTAAGCTCCCGCTCCCGCTCGTCCAGCCGGTTTTTAAGATCGGCGTTTTCGTGGACGAGGTCGTACGAAATCGAGCGGAGAAGCTCTAGGTCTTTCTCCATCCGTTCATGGTTGTCGCTGTTGCCGGAATTGTTCTGGCTCATATAAAACGCTCTCGCCCGGTCGGGGCGGGAAAAAGAGAGCGCGGGCTGTTCCACCCGCGCCCCCGGTTAAGTCTCACATAACGCAGGTGATCTTGCAGTCCGTCCTGTTGGTGCGGAGCTTGATAATCTGTTCGGGCACGTTGTCCATTTTCACCTTGCGGGTGATCATTGGGGTCATGTCCATGCCTGAAGCCATCATGCTGATGACGCGCGGGAAAGTGCCGTGTCCGGAGTGGCCCTGAGCGCCGATAATCTCGGCGCGGCGCACCTGAAGCACTTCTCCGGTGACCGGCATCTTGGCGTCCGCGCGGGCGACGACGACGATAGTGGCGTTCACCGTCCTGCCCTCCCACACGCACTGCTCGATGAGCGGGTAAACGACTGTGGGAAGCCCGGTGGCTTCGAGATAGATGTCCGCGCCCTGCCCGTCGGTGTATTTTAGGACTTTCTCGACGAGGTTTTCTTTTAGCGGATTGACAACATAGTCCGCGCCGAACTTTTTGGCCATGCGCGCGCGGCCCGGTTCGGGTTCGGACATGATGACGTTGGCGGCTCCCATGCGTTTGAGAATGGCGGTTGCAGCCTGCCCGATGGGGCCTCCGCCGCAGATGACCACGTTGTCGCCGGGGCGGATGCCCTTGCCGCGCTCGATTACCGCGTTGTACGCCACGCTCGTCGGCTCAACCAAACTTCCGGCGAGGAACAGGTCGTTGCCCTTGTAGAGTTTCTTCAGAGGCTCTAGGCTCCACACCACCCGGTCGGGAACCACGATATATTTTGCGAAAGCGCCGTCCACGTTGAACCCCAGCTCGTCCAAGCGCTCGCAGTGGTTCGGCCAGCCGTCCGCGCACGGGCGGCAGGACGCGCACCACAGCATCTCTTCGGCGGTGACAGGCTCTCCGCCCTTGAACGGCTTGTTGGTGCGCTTGTTCAACGCTCCCGGCCCGCCCTTCACCACCACGCCGCTGAACTCGTGGCCCAGCGTGCATGGGAACCCGGTCAGCCCCGGATACCAGATATATCCCTTGTCGTCGGGTTGCGCCATGTGCACGTCAGACCCGCATATCCCGCACGCCACCACCTCGATTAGAACTTCCTTCGGCCCCGGCTCGGGGATCTCCACTTCCTCTATGACTATCTTCGGCGTCTTCCACACCAAGCTTCCGAGATACGTCTGTACTCCATCGACGTCTTTCGCCCCAAGTTTGAAACCCGGCTTGGGAGCCCACTTCGCGTGCAGTCTAACCGCTTTCATCTTCATGACCCGCAATCCTCCTAGGATTGAAAAATGCCCGCCGGCACAAAGGCAGGCGGTCCACGCCGCCGCGCGATCGTGGGCCTGTCAATGATTATACGGATTTTTCAGAAAATAATCAGCGCCCCGCGCGCGGAATTCCGACGCCCGCTAACTCCGCGCCGCCGGGGCCGCGACGCAATATCGCTTCAGAACGTTTCCTTCACGAACACTTCCTCGAACGGCTTCCTGCCCGCCCTCGGCAACAGCGCCTTCGCCTCGTCGTGTTTCCCTATCGCTATCAGCATCACGACGTCGTAGTCGTCCGGCACGTTGAACGCCTCCCGCACCGCGTTGTTGTCCATGCCGTCCATCGGGTGCGTGTCTACTCCCAGCGATTTGGCCGCCAGCATGAACGACATCGCGAACAGTCCCGCGTTCCGGCTCGCGAACGCCCTCTCGTTTTCTCCCGCGTACAGCCCTTTCGCCATCCCTTTCAGCGTGTCGCGCATCTGCTCTCCGAAGAAGCCTCTCGCTATGAAATCGTCGAGTGTCGGGTCCATCTTCTCATGCGCCTTCTTGTCGCCGAGAACTATGGCCACGTGGGACGCTTCCGTCACCTTCGGCTGCCCGCCCGCGCATTTCTTGAGCTTCTCTTTCTGCTCCGGGTCGCTAACCAACACTATCTTCCACGGCTGCAAGTTGAATGACGAGGGAGCCAGTTTCGCTATGTCGTATATGCGCCTTATCGTTTCCTCGTCGATTTTTTTCTCGGTGTCGAAAAAATTCACCGATCTTCTCTGATTAAATACTTGATTCAATTCCATGAGTATCGCCTCCTTAAACCCTGATTCGCTCTGGGCAGGGCTGAAAACCGGGCGAGCGCTACTTTGCGCGGCTCCGATACTGTATTAACCGCCCAGCGAGCAGAGAGGTTCCCCGGCGAGCGCGGGAGTCATGTCCTCAAAGCTCCGCCGCGCGCCCCTGTATATGATTCCTACGGGGATTTCGTCGCCCCATTTGAGCGCCTCGGCGAACGCCGCCTCCCTGTCCGTCGGGTCATAATCCGGGGGCAGTTCCCTGCATCTTTCCTTATACCATTTTGCGGTGTTGATTTTGTTGAAAGACACGCATGGTTGAAGGATGTCCAGCAGTGCGAACCCGTCGGCCTTTATCGCCTCGGCCATCATCGCCGTAAGATGCTCCGGCATAACCGATGTCGAGCGCGCCACGAACGAGCAGTTCTCGGCGACGCCGAGGGCTAGCGGGTTGAGCGGCTCCAGAACGACGCCCTTCGTCTGGATTTTCGTGACGAAGCCCGGCTCCGAAGTGGGCGACGCCTGCCCCTTGGTGAGTCCGTAAACCTGATTGTTGTGAACGAACGCCTTCACTCCGATGTTTCTCCGCATGGCGTTGAGCAGATGGTTGCCGCCCTCGCCGTACATGTCGCCGTC
>DIWT01000014.1 GCA_002435745.1 bacterium UBP15_UBA6099 | reverse complement strand
GCAAAAAAATGGTTTCCCCGCAAAATCTAATAAACCAATTTATTAATGATTTATATCGAAGCGACGAGTCTTGATATGAGGCGCGTCAGTTTTGGTTCGGCTTGATTAGCGTATCTGATTATGTCTTTGATGTCCGCCGGTTTTAGACAATCCGGCACGCACATGTCCGTTATCACCGAGACGCCGAAAACGCGCATTCCCGCGTGCTTGGCGACGATGACCTCTGGAACAGTGCTCATTCCCACGGCGTCTGCCCCCATGTTGATGAACATCCTGTACTCGGCGGCGGTCTCAAGATTGGGGCCTGTCACCGACACGTAAACGCCTTTGTGCGCGTCTATGCCTTCTTCGAGAGATATTTTTTCCGCGAGCGCGACAAGCGCCCGGTCGTACGGCTCCGACATGTCGGGGAATCTCGGCCCCAGCCTTTCATCGTTCGGCCCGATGAGCGGGTTAACTCCCATCATATTTATGTGATCGTCGATAATCATGAGAGCGGCGGGTTGGAAAAATCTTCTCAATCCGCCCGCCGCGTTGGACACTATCAGCGTGTCCGCGCCCAGCGCGCGGATTACTCTGACCGGAAACGCGACCTGATCCGGCGTGAAACCCTCGTACAGGTGGAATCTCCCCTGCATCGCTATGACGGGCCTGCCGCTCAGATTGCCGAACAGCAAATTGCCTTCGTGGGCGAATATTGTGGGCTTGGCGAATCCGGGGATTTCCTCATAGGGGATGGAAGTTTCGATCTCTATTTCCTTTGCTATCGCGCCCAGACCCGTGCCGAGTATTATACCTGTGGGCGCGGAGAAAGCCGTTTTCGCTCTTACCGCCTCGACCGCCGCCTGTATCCTGTCGTATAGATCGCTCATTGTTTTCTCCATCTGTCCGGTTGTTCGTTGAGTATCCGTTCAATAGTCAGAGCCGCGGTCGCTCCGTCGGCGCAGGCTGTGACCACCTGCCTGTTTCTCGGCCTGCGGGCGTCGCCCGCCGCGCAAACCCCGTCCATGCTCGTTCTCATTTCATTGTCCGTGACGATGAATCCGTTTTCATCCAGATCGAGCGCGCCGCGAGCGAAATCCGTGGCGGGTTTGATTCCGACATAAACAAAAACTCCGGAGCAGGGCAAATCTCTCTCTTCGCCGGTAGCGGCGTCTTTGACTCGAAGAGCCTTCACTTCAGTGTCGCCGAGGATAGCCGTCGGAATGCTGTTCAGCGCGAACTCGATATTGTCTTTTGAAGAGGCGGCGTCCTGAGCCGCCTTTGCCGCTCTTAGCTTGTCTCTTCTGTGGACGATGTAAACCTTTCGGCAGAGCTTCGCCAAATATGAGGCTTCCTCGACTGCGGCGTCGCCGCCTCCGATCACGCACACGTCCTGTCCCTGAAAAAAATTGCCGTCGCAAACCGCGCAGTAAGAGACGCCTCTGCCGCGAAGTTCCGACTCGCCGGGCGCTCCAAGTTCGGCGGGAGCCGCTCCTGTGGCCGCGACCACCGCTCTCGCTTTCAACGGCCCCATGTCCGTCTCGACAGTCAAAATGCCATCGGAGTCTTTCCCGACTATGCGTTCGACCGTGGCGTAAGTCGATTCGGCGCCGAATCGCTTAGCGTGCTCGAACATCAGTTCGCCGAGTTTAGAGCCTTCCACTCCTTCGTGAAAACCCGGATAATTGTCTATCCATTCAGTCATAGACATCTGGCCGCCCTGCATGCCTCTGTCCAGAATGACCGCGCTCAATCCTGCTCGCGCGCAGTATAGCGCGCACGTCAGACCCGCCGGCCCTGACCCTATTATCACAACGTCATATTGTTCCTGTTTGAATGCCATATATCGTCGCTTTCATTGTGATTTCATCAATCATTTGCAAGCTAATTCATCATAGCGCCACTATTACTTTTCTGTTGGAAAGAAATTTTCCGTGTTTTTCAGCCTCAAGAATCGCCTTTGCGTCTTCATCCGAAATAAGGATGTCGCCTTTGAAATGGCCCGTCGCGCCGATAGCCTTAATCACCAGCGGCTCCGTTCCGATGTTCGCCTTCTGTTCCTTTGCTTCATCGACTGAACGCGCGTACCTGATAACGTCTTTGCCGTCGATGTCCTTGTACGTGTTCATTTCCTTGTCGAAACCGTGAAGGATTTTTCCGTCGGAAGTGACGATGTTCGGCGAGAGGGTTCTTTTCGCGCCGGCCTCCGTCGCGTCTATGATAAGCCCTGTGTAAACCACGGGATCCAGCTTTTCCATTATAAGCTTCATGACAGGCTCCGGAATGGAATCCTGTGAATAAGACGAAGCGGGAAGCTGCCGGACGGCAACTCTATCGGAATCGGCCGGGGCCGCGCTTGCGGCCTGTTTCAGTGAAGCGCCGTCAAAAGATATTCCATCAAGCGAGAGGAGATATTCGAGTCGGGCGCGGTCGAGCGCCTCTCCTGCGTATCCGCGCACGGACGCGTCGTCTATATAGATGTCTTTGAATGTTTTTTCGCCGGATGCGGAAACCAACGGAACGTTCTTCCACGCGCCTGATATTTTTCTGGCGCCCGCGTCGGAAGTCTCGATTTCTCTAAATATCCACATGCCGGACGCAAACTCGTATGAAAGAAACGAAACCGCGCCGGTGGAGAAAGTTTTGCCGGGAGCGGGCGAAGCCGGTTTCACATGTATGCCCACCTTCTTTTCAGCGTTGCCGCATAGCGATACGAATACCGATACGATTTCCTTCTCGGAGTCGGATGAGGCGGCGAAAACAGGCGTTGACAGAACAGCGGCAAAAAGCGCCAGCGCCGCGACCGCCGATGTGTTGATTATTCTTCTCATTGAATATTCCTCCATAGGTCCTTTTCAAATTATTAGCGGCGCGGCAATTATCGCGCCGGTTGAGTTGCGATAGATATTATTTAGCCACCGTTTTTTCGTGAATCATCGGCAGAAGGCTCGTCCTGTCTTTCACCGAGTCCGACACCTGTTCGGCCTGATACCTGTAGTTGAAATCGCCGAGAGAAACGAAATACGTTCCGTCGCCCCCGTTCACGGTGTCCGCTTTCGGGAAGCCCTGTTCGCGCAGAACGTCGCGTAGAATGTCCGCCCTGACCTTGCTGTCGGTGTATCCCACGCGCACTGAGTACCACATAGCCGCCGAAGGATCGCTGATCGTTTTAGGATCGACTTTTTCGACGGCGGGAGGAGGCTCGACAGGCTTTCCGGGCGCGGGGACCGTCATGTGCGGTAGAAGCTCGGATTGAGCCGGGCGCGCCGCTTGTTGCACCCTATTTATGGTCACAGAAGTTTTCTCGGATTGAGTTGGAGTTGGGCGAACTGCGGGTTGGGGCGGGGCGGGGCGGGGTTGCGCTGGTTCCCGGCGCGGTTCCACCGTCGATACGGGTTGCCGTTCCGTTTCGGCTTGAGCGGGCGGCATGATTTCTCCCGTCTCAGGCGCGGCGGCGACTTGAGCCTGCTCGACATGTTCGCGCGGAAGCGTTTGATGCGCCGCCGTCATTTCAGCAGGCGCTGTGACCGCGCGGTCGGACAGGCGCGTCATCGCCATTGCGACTACTGCGAATACAGCCAGAGCTATCGCTATTCCCGTCGCGCTTATTCCATCTTTACCGGGGTGAATCTTCTCAGACATTTCGACCCTGTCAGTCGGCTTCTTCTTTTTCTTTGCTTGTTTTAGACTGTACTCCGCTGCGATCCAATCTGACGACAACGTCCTTGGCGATCTTTACCCGAAGGCTGTTTTTCCTGACCTCGGTTATTTCGCCGTAGATTCCGCTGTTGAGCAAAATCTTGTCGCCCACCTTAAGCGATTCCAGCAACTCTTTTCTTTTCTTCTGCTGAACGCTTTGGGGGCGGAGCAGTATGAAGTAAAAAATCGCTATGAACCCGACAATCATCACTAGGTTCACTATCTGGGGGTTATTCATTAACGCCTCCGTTGTTTAGCTTTGCCTCGAAATCCCGCTTGAAAGAAGCGAATCTATTTTCGAGTATCGCCTTTCGGGCGAGAGCCATCATTCTAGCATAAAAGGCGAGATTGTGAAAAGAGGTTATTCGGGCGGCCATAATCTCGCCGGACATAAAGAGATGCCGCACGTAAGCGCGGGAGAAATTGCGGCAGCACGCGCCGTCGCATTCGGGGTCGATCGGGCTGTCGTCGCGCGCGTGCGCCGCGTTTCGAAGATTAATCCTGCCCCGCGATGTGAATGCCGCTGCGTTTCTTCCCATCCTTGTCGGCAGCACGCAGTCGAACATGTCGATCCCGCGCTCCACGGCGTCTAGGATGTCCGACGGCATTCCGACGCCCATGAGGTATCTGGGTTTGTCATGCGGCAGGAGCGGGGCGGCGAACTCCACAGTGTCGAGCATCGCGCCTCGTTCCTCCCCGACGCTGAGGCCGCCAAGAGCGTGCGCGTCGAAATCCATTTCGAGAGTCAACTCCGCGGACTTGCGCCTCATCTCGCGGTCCGTTCCGCCCTGAATAATCGGGATAAGCGTCTGGTGGGATTTGAGATGGACGGAGCGGCAGCGTCGCAGCCAAGCTGCTGTGCGTTCCACGGCCGCCTCAAGTTGCCTTCGGTCAGAGTCCCCCGGAGGGCACTCGTCCAGAGCCATGACCATGTCCGCGCCTATAGCCCTTTGTATTGCCATACTGTCTTCGGGCCGGATGAAATGCGACGAGCCGTCGAGATGCGACTTGAACGTCACGCCCTCGTCAGTGAGTTTTATCATCCCTTTCAGGCTGAAAATCTGATAGCCTCCGCTGTCAGTGAGCGCCAGTCCGTCCCACGCCATGAACTTGTGGAGTCCGCCCATCGATTCCACAAGCTCGTGTCCGGGGCGCAGATAAAGATGATACGCGTTGGACAGTATCACTCTGAAACCAAGTTCGCGCAGTTCTTCGGGAGAGAGGCCTTTGACGGTGGCCTGCGTGCCTACCGGCATGAACGCCGGAGTCAGGAAACTGCCTCTCGGCAGTTCGACCGCGCCAGCGCGGGCCGCTCCTTCCGTTCCTTCAATCTTAAACTTCAAGAGGATCGTTCTCCTTTAGAAAATTAATGAATGCCGCTATGTCCGGCGCGGGCGGCGCGGTAAAACTTACAGTCTCGTTGGTCCTCGGATGTCTGAAAGAAATCTCGCGCGCGTGAAGCGCCTGTCCATGAAGCCGGTCGAGGGCGTCCTGAAAAGCCGCTCGTCTATCCCCGCGAAGCTCCTGCGTTTTAAGAGAGCCGCCGCCATACGCGCCGTCGCCTGCGATAGGGCATCCTATGTGCGCCAGATGCACCCGTATCTGATGCGTGCGCCCGGTCAGAATCCTTACGTCAATCTCGGAAAAATGCCCGAATCTTTCTTTCGTTTCGTATAGCGTTATCGCGTCTCTTCCGTCCTTTTTCGCCACGCACATCTTTTTTCTGTCTCTCGGATTGCGAGCGATGAGCGTTTCGATGCGGCCGGAACTTTTCGACGGCGCGCCGTGCGCGACCGCAGTGTACTTCTTGGTCGTCTCTCGGAGCTTTATCTGTTCGGCAATATGGTTGTGCGCGAAATCGGTTTTTGCCACCACCAGCAAACCGGAAGTGTCCTTGTCTATCCTGTGAACGATTCCGGGCCGGGCCACTCCGTTTATGCCGGAAAGGCTATCGCCGCAATATTTCAGCAGGGCGTTTACAAGCGTTCCGGTGGATTGATTCGGCGCGGGATGAACCGTCATTCCCTTGGGTTTGTTGACAACTATTATATCGCCGTCCTCGAAAATGATGTCCAGCGGGATGTCTTCCGGAACGATATCCGAAGGTTGAAGCGGCGGAAGGGAGACCCTTATCCAATCGCCGGGCCGGACGGACTTTGAAGGTTTTGCGGCCACGCCGTTCAGAGAGACGGAGTCGGTTCTTATCAGCCTTTGAATGTGGCCCCTAGAAAGAGTCGTCAGGCGTTCCTTAATAAACATGTCGAGCCGGGAGCAGTCGGCCTCAGCCTGAAACTCATGTTCCCGGTCTTCGAGATTCTCATCGTCCAGTTGATTGACATGCGGCGATTCGGAACACATGATTTCAGCGCTTCCCCTTGTTTTTCTTTTTCTGGGGGGCGGACGCGGAGGAGCCTTTGGTTTTCTTCGGCGGGTTTGAGTTCTTTTTGTTATTTTTAGCGGGAAGCGCGGCGGCGGGTTTCGCGGGCCTCGTATAGATGAATATCCCTGCGGCAATCAGCGGAATCGACACAAGCTGCGCTATGGTTATCGTTCCGACGACTGCCACGCCGGTGTTCCCGGAGCGGAATATTTCAGTGATGAATCTGAGAATAGCGAAACCGACAAGATAGAACGCCACCATGTCCCCGTCTTTCCGCTTGAAACGTCTGAGGGCGAACATCGCGCCGAGCAGCGCGAAATGCAGGAAAGAGTCGTAAAGCATCGCCGGGTGGCGGGGGAGACCGTCGCCGAGCGAGGGAAAAATCACAGCGAAAGGCCCGTTCCACGGCGCGCCGTAACAGCATCCGTTCAGGAAGCATCCCCATCTTGCGACCGCCGAACCGAGAACAAGAGGCGGAGCCGCCGCGTCGCACAGCGCCGCGATGGAATATTTCTTTCTCCAACCGAACAGCGCAAGCCCCGCAAAGCCTCCGATTACTCCGCCGTGCTGCGAAAGCCCGCCTTCGTATATCTTCAACGCCCCAAGAGGGTCGGTGGAATAGTCGCCTATTGACAATAAGATGTACATGATGCGCGCGCCGATTATGCTGGAAACAATTATGTAAATCGTCATGTCCAGCATGTCGTCGGAAGAGAACTTGTAGCGGCGGCCTTCTCTTACGAGCAGCGCGAGGCCGAACAGAAAAGCCACCGCGAGCATCACGCCGTAAGCGTGAATATGCAACGGCCCGACCGTCCTGCCGAGAATCTCAATCTGCGGAAAAGAAAAGAATATTGGATGCATAGAACTCCGGAGCCGGGCGGCTAAAGCTCGGCGATGCGCCGGGCGAATTCCGCCGCGCTCTTTTCAAAGGAGGACGCGCTGTCCCCCGCGACGATTTTCCCTATCATCAAACCTCTGACGCCGCATCTTGCCAGCAGCGCGGTTTCTTCGGGTTTAATGGCTTTCTGCGTCGGAACGACAACCGCGCCCGCGAACGCAGCCGCTATCTTCGAATACGCCGCGAGGTCGGACGCGAAAAGCGGCTTGCCGTATTCCTCATGTTTCACTATGGAAGCTTCGAGCAGCCCGACTCCCAGCGAAGAATATCTTTCCGGCTCCCATTCCCGCCAGTCCGGACCGAGCGCGACCATTGCCTCTATTCCTTCGATTTTGAGATATTCCGCAGGCATGTCGCTAGCGTAAATGTCGTAAAACGCGATTCCCATTTCCGCAAGAGTTTCCAGTTCAAGCGCGGCCGCCGCCGTTGCCGCTCCCGGCATTATCCCGACGGGGATATCGACGGCGGCCAGCGCTGCCTCGATGCCTGCGCGCTCCTCTTCGAAAGAGCCGAAACACGCGCCGCTCGCCGCGTGGCGGACATTCAGATGTATCTTTATCATATCCGCTCCGCCCGCTTGCGCCGCAACCGCAAGCCCAACGTCATTAGCGGGCAGGCTCGCTATCAGCGCCATCTTTTTTGTTTGAAAGATTTTTCTGACCGCTTCAGGCCCTTTTTCGGCGCTCGGCATGTTATCCTCTCCCGTTCGGAAACAACGATTCAACTCTGTCGAAACTCATATTTATCTGGCCGCGCATGAAAATTATCGCTATCATCGCTATGACTGCGGAAGGAACAAGGTAGGTCAAATCCCCGGCGACGAATCCCCATACCAGAGCGAGCAGGGGGACGGTCTCAAACATCCCCAGAGATATCAGCCCTGTGGTAAAGACGTATTGCGCGGCTTCGTCCGCGCCGCCTTTCTTCTGAAAAGCGGCGTCGTTCAACCTCATCTGCGGAAAAACGAATCCGGCGATAAAAACCAAGGCTCCCGTCGCAAGCATCGCCTTCATAAGCATAGAGTTTCCGGACGCAAAAGCGCCTATCGCCCCGCCTTTGATGAAACTGTGTCCGATAACCACATAAATAGCCGGAGCCACAAGCTCCGCCGCCCACACGATCCCGAAAGCTTTCCTCGGAGTTCCGATTTCCTTCATATTCATAAATAGTCATTCCCCGCCGACTCAAACGACAGTCGAACTATATGATAAGATAAACACCCGAAATTTCATAGCGGCGCAATGGATTGAAGGGTTATGCTCATGGTTGAGCGCTTTTTTCAGTAAGTTTGCGGGAAAAACAATTCGGGAATTTCGAATGCTAATTTATTCTGCACATGAATCAGATACATGACAATAAAAAAACTACATGATTACCACTGAAACTCAGTTAGTCTAGCCAGCATATTTATTTGTTTATTTTAAGGAATATTTAGCGCACGAAGCCTAATTTTGGAGCGCTGCGATTCATCGCCGCTTTGCCTTGCCGGGAATTCATTCCCGGCTCTCGTGTAGGGCGGGAACGCCGATTCCCGCCCCTCTTTCCTTCGCCCGATGACAAAAAAATGAACGTAGGGGCAATTCACGAATTGCCCGCATTTTCCACCCCCGCCGTTTTTCCTCTGCCCGCCGCCGCGAAAAACTGGGGACTCGCAACGCCCCCTTCGCGGCTGCTCGAACCCGCTTTTCGCCACACTAAAAACCCACCCGCCACACCAAAGGCATTCCTGATTGCCACTGAAACTCAATTAGTCCAGTCTGCATAATCATTTATTTGTTTTAAGGAATATTTAGCGCACAAAACCTAATTTTGGAGTGCGGCGAATTGCCGCACTCCAAATTGTGCCTTTTCACTGGCTGAGTATTCGTGGTAATGGGGCTGTTGTTTGGGGGTGTGAAGCAGTTTGCTGCTATGAAAATCGCCCCGGTTCGTCGGCTATATCGACGAATCCGGAGCAAAAGCATTCCAAACCATCATCCGCTATATGGATGAAAATCACTCTATCTATTTGCGCAAAGCGTCAATCGGTATTTCGATTGAGCGCCGAACCGGTTAAGACTTGTCGCCCCTCTTGAGGAAGGGTGTCAGCAAATCTATCGGAATCGGGAAGAGAGTGGTCGAGTTGTTCTCGGTTGCTATCTCTGTCAGGGTCTGAAGATATCTGAGCTGAATGGCTATCGGATCCGCAGACATGACTTTGGCGGCGTCGGCCAGTTTCTGGGAGGCTTGGAATTCGCCTTCCGCGCTGATGATTTTCGCGCGGCGTTCGCGTTCCGCTTCCGCCTGTTTGGCCATAGCGCGTTTCATTTCCTGCGGCAGCTCGACGTCTTTCACCTCGACTGTGGAAACCTTAATGCCCCACGGGTCGGTGTGTTTGTCGATTATCTCCTGCAGTTTGAGGTTGATTTTCTCTCTCTGGGACAACAGTTCGTCCAGTTCGCTTTCGCCCAGCACGCTCCGCAGAGTTGTCTGGGAAATCTGGGATGTCGCCGCTATGAAATTCTCCACGTCCACGATGGCGTTCTGCGGCTCCACAACCCTGAAATAAATGACGGCATTCACTTTCACGGGGACGTTGTCTTTGGTAATAACTTCCTGAGTGGGAACGTCCATTGTGATGACTCGCATATCGACTCTTACCGCGCGGTCGACTCCGGGGATGATGATAATCAGTCCGGGGCCGTTCCCGCCGATGAGGGCCTTGCTCAGACGGCCCAGCCTGAATATGACCGCTCTTTCATATTCGGGCAGTATCTTCACGGACGCGAACAGAGCCAATGCCACTATTACTACTACGGGCAATATACCTTCCAACATTTTCTTTACCTCCGCCTTTTCTATCGGTTATCGACATAATATTCTAACAGCGGACGCGGCGGTTGTAAACATCCCCCCTCGGAGCGCAGCCTTGCCGCCTCCTGTTTCTTGCGCATTATCGCGTTGCATCAATTCCGAAAATAATTGAGAAACGCTAAAGTTTTCCCGGATTCCGCCGATTGACTTTATGTGCGATAACTCTGTTCCAGTGGGATTTCAAGAAAGACCGGAGCGGAGCTGAACAGGACACGGATGTCCGCCTAAACCTCACGGATGAAAAAAAGATTCAGCTTCAACCGCAAAAGTCGAAGACGGAAGTCCCAATTTTTTTTGTCTTTAATCGCTTATATCTTGATTTTTTCACCTTATAGGTGAAATGTCACTTGAAGGTGAGTTACCGCTTTTCGAAAAAACAATCAACTATTTGGAAATCTTCTGATAGAACTTTTAACGGATTCAAATGTGTTTATTGCTATTGATCTGCCCCCATTTATAGTACC
>DIWT01000058.1 GCA_002435745.1 bacterium UBP15_UBA6099 | reverse complement strand
GAAAAAAGTTTACACTATCCCCGCGCGGGAAACCCTCTCTTTTCAGACAGTGAAGGTTTGGGTAAAATGCGCTAGAATTGCTTGATGCCGATGATGAAGGCCGCAAAGAAAACGCCGCGCGCCGCGCTCAGTCGCCGCTCGAAGCGGAAGGGCTTCCTGTCGCTGTTTATCATTTCCCTATCTATCGTTTTGCTTATGAATTCAATTTTCGCGGCTGCTCAGGAGATTGAGGATATCTCCCAGTCTCAACCTGCAAAACCGCCTTATGTCCAACCTGTAGCCGTATCCGCCGCTGAATCCGTCGAATGGCTCCAAGACAATCTTCCCCCGGAAGACATCGCGCCTTTGAAATCGCGCAAACGGATGATAACTTTGGAAGCACCGCCGGAAGCAGTTAAAGCGACAGAAAAATCCGCTCCCCCCGCCCCGGCCAGAGTTGCCGAGCCGGAGGAAAAACCCGGCGAACTCGACGCTCTTGATAAAATGCTCCTCGGCTCGGACGCGGAAAAATCCGTCTCAGACTCAAATGACAAAAAAACTCCTGACACGAAAAGCGCCCCTGCTATCGCCGCCTCGGCAGAGGAAACAGAGAAATGCCCGGCCCCGACGCAAAGGGAACCTGTCTTCCCGACGTCTAGCAAACGCGACAAAACACGGGCCGCGCGCGAAGACGACGGAATACGCGTATACGGTTCTCTCGAACTAAACGCGCAGACTTCCTCCTCTACTGGAAACGAAATCGCTTTCCTGTCAAACAACGGGCTTCTTTATTACAATGACAAACTCACCCAGCGCACGCGCATCAGCGTTGACGGAACCATGAAGAACGGCCTTTCCGTGGACGGCTCTTTCGTTGAGAATCCTTATCAGGACAACGAGTTCTACTTCAAAGCGTCGGGGCCGCGCGGCTATGCGACGGTGGGCGACACATCAACCCAATTCAAAGCCGGCCCGATGGCGGAGTTCAGAAAAAACATCAGGGGCATCGACGCCGGTTATGATTTCGGAAGCTATTCCGTCTCGGCTTTCGCTTCGCGCGGAAAAAGCGAAACATCCCGCGAGACATTCAGAGGCCGCAACATCCGAGGGCCTTACGCTCTGCGCTCACACTCCATAATGGAAGGCAGCGAGTCGGTCGCCATAAACAACCGCCGGGTTTCTCCTTCGGAGTATTCCGTTGACTATTTTCTCGGACAGATTACTTTCAACAGAAATATCGATCCCTCGGAGATAATTGAAATCACCTATGAATCCGTGCTTATGGCGACGGCGAAAACGGGAGCTTTGACAGGTTTTTCCGCGCGCACCAACCCGTCCCATCCCGTGTACGACTTCGGAGCGGCATACGTCGAGGAAGGCGTAAGCCGCGCCGCTAGAGAAACGATTTTCGAGGACGAAATAACGTTCGAGCCTGACACGGCCATCGGGGTGTTTCACGAATTAGGCCGCACGAGACTGGTTAAACTAAGAGAGACCGTCACTCTCCGCGCCCTCGCGCAAAGCGGCGAGTCGAATATCCCCCTCGCGCGCGGCGTCGATTACGAAATCGACTGGCCTTCGGGCAGAATCAAATTCCTCGTCGCGTTTCCCGTCGACGCCATATCCGTTTCGGTTTACTTCGAATATTACAACCCGGACTATCTGCAATGGGTTTCCGGCGAAGAACTCCACGGAACCGCGAGGGATTCTTTCGTGCTCGGAAGGGAACGGGTGTACGGCGGAACGGAAGTGGCCGAACTCTACCTGATGGGGGCGCTAGAACGCGCTCTTGTATCGGGCGTCGATTATGAAATAAACGAAGCGAACAACTCGATAGATTTTCTGGACACCGGAGCGAGGCCTGACGAGAATCTGGACAGACATGTCGTGATTAGTTATGAAATCGTCCCCTCGCGAGCCGCATCCAGCGGCGACCACACCCGCTCCGTGGCCGACCTGACCGGAAGGCTCACCATCGGGCCTGCCGTCCTGCGAGGCGAATACGCCGAATCATCGTCGGACATGACTCTTAAATCTGTTCAGGTTCTCGAAGAGCGGGTGGCAACCGTGGGAGCCGCGGATGTCGGACTGCGCGTCTTCTATCTCCGACAGAACGCCATAAGCAATACCGAGGAGGTTTATCTAAACGACACCTTCTCCCCCGGCTCCCGCCAGAGGTCCGGCACGGACTACGTTATGGAATATGACACGGCGGCGGACATAACGGCTATACGTTTCCAGAAAGACCTGCCGGCGGGCACGACGATAATCGCAAGCTACAAACACGCTCCAAGCTACGCCGGCGCCGACTCCCAAGAGGGAAAAGCCGCGCGCGCCACCGCCGACATCCGCTTGAAAAACGGCTCCCTCTCCGGCGAGTACATGCGGAAGAGCTGGTTCTTCGCCCCAATGAATCAATACAACGATCTGGAATCAGAGCGGCTCTCAATCTCCGCTAAATATCTGTTCATGAAATCTATCCAGACAGGCTTGGAATACTCCAGCCGCGAACACGGAAGGGACTTCTCCGGCGGCGGCAGCTACGAAACCCGGGACATCCGCGCCACAGTCGAGCATCGGGGGAAAACTTTCCGCCGCGTAGGTTATTCCTTCAATCTGCGAACCCGCGAAGACGTCAAAACTTCCAGATATTATGAAATGGACGAAAACCGAGCCTCGCACCGCCTCGAAGCTCTCTACGTCCCCAACGACTCCGACGAAGTGTCCATTCTCGCCCATCTCGAGAAAAGCGATTTCAACGACGACACCGACCGAACCAGCGACTACTTCGTCTCCAAAGGCGGCGTGGACATCAAATACGATCCTGAACCAAACTTGAAAATGAAGCTTTCCCTGAACAAAAATGAGGTCAAATACGTCGCTCCCGGTTCTATTTCTGCGGGGACGGACTCGACTTTCAAGACAATCACGAACTCCGGCCTCCTTGACGTGGTTTACATACCCGACCCTCTATGGGTGATAATGGCCAAGTTCGACACTCAGATGCTCAACGACATGCGCCCCGGCTCAGAAAACTCGCGGGTGGACAACATGGAAGCCATCGCAAAAATGAAACCCGGCACAAAAACCGAGTCCGTCCTCGTCAGCTTCAGCCGTCAGAAAAAACCCAATCCTTACTACGGCGACTCCCTCACCGAGGCTTCCACCGGCAGAATCGATTACCGTCTGAACTGCAAATGGCTAGTCAGCCCCCGCGTGGTTTATTCTAAAACGCTCGTCGAGGAACGCAGCGGAAGCGTGAACAGGGATTTCGGAGCCAGAGCGCTGTACACCCCCGGCGGCTCTTCGCCGTGGACAGCCACGCTTGAGGGCTACCGCAACCGCAGGACTTCTTCTCGCGCCGGCTCCACAACTTCGGCGGATTGGACTTCCGACACATCCAATCAGGACAGAACAGCTTTCTCGACCCGGTACTTCCCCGGCGGGCGTCTCGACTGGAAAACCTCCGCCACCTTCATCAGAACCAGCGGCGCTTCCGGCGGCGAAACTCGCTCTTCCTACACCACCGGAGCCTCATACGCGTATTCTCCATCGACCAGCCTCCGCGCTGAATTCAATACCGAAAAAGCAGGCCCTTCATCGCCCGAACGCGTAAGGTATCTTTTCGAAGCCGAAACTCTCCTCGATAAACATTTCACTCTTTCTTTCAGCCTGAAAAAAGATAAACAAACCGGCTCTTCATCAGCCTACGACGGCACACTCTTCAACCTGAAACTCCGCTCCGATTTCTAATATGAAAACATAAGAGAACCTGTTTAAAACGAAAACATGAGGGAAGCGTTTTCGCCTTCGGCGATTGGGGGAAAACCCTTTGAACCCGGATTCTTCGATAGAGCCGACGAACCGGGGCGATTTTCATAGCGGCGAACTGCTTCGTTGCCGCCACATTTTTTTGTTCATGAACCCTATGTTCTATTCACTGCAAAAATGCGCCTTGCGCCTCGCATTTCATCCGCTCTGAACAATCGCTCCCGAATCCTAATGAAGGATTCGGGTTGAAAAGGGTTGTTTTTCATCGTTACCAAGGTCTCCTTGGTAACGGCATATACCTAACGCGCCGCTCTCACATCGTTATCAATGTCTATTCTCGTTACTCACATCAACGATTTACTCACATCGTTACTCTCATCGTTACCAAGGTCTCCTTGGTAACGGCGAACGCGACGCTTTCTTATCATTGACTCATCGTTGCCAAGGAGACCTTGGTAACAATGAGAATGCGTCTCAGCGATGCCAGCGCCCGCTTTTCGCCGAGTTGTTTTCAGCAGATATTGACAGGGGATAAAAAAGACGCTATATTTTGGACTGATATGTCAGTCCAAAAGCCGCACGATAAAAAAATTGCCACTAAAAAACGCTTTCTTGAGGCGGCAGCTAAAATATTCTCCGAAAAAGGGTTCCAGTCCGCTAATGTCTCGGACATCGTTTTGGCGGTCAAATCGGGTCAAGGCACTTTTTACTACCACTTCAAAGACAAACAAGCTATCTTCGATGAAATCCTCATTGATTTCATTAACAAGCTCGCGGTCGTGATTTTTGAAAACGAGACGCGAGCAAACGGCAGGCTCGCTCTTGCCGACAGGGCGCTGGCAATCGACAACGCCCGGAGAATCGCGTCCGTATTTATGGAAAACATAGACGCGGCCAAGCTATTTTTCAGCGAGTCCCGCTATGTGGGCGGGGAGGCAATGAAGCGGCTTGACGCGCTCAATGCCGCGCTTGCGGCGCAGATTGAAAACGGCATAAAAATGGGCTTGGCCGCAGGGATGGTCAGGACTGATGTAGTACCTCGGACTGCGGCGCTTTGCTTTGCTGGGGCGGCGGAGAAAGTCATCGCCGACGTCGTCATGAATCCTTCAGCCCCGGCTGACCTTGATTCCCTCGCCGCCCAAATCGTCGATTTTCAATCTTATGGAATACTAATAAGAGATTCGGCGTCTGATGCTTCTCAAAATCCAACTGAGTCCCAAATTCCGGAAGGCTGTCTGAACGGCGGCTCTTCCGGTCAAAACAACTTATGACGGGGTGAATGACATGTCTGTTCTAGCAATCAACGGCGGAAAGAAAACAGTTCCGGACGGCTCGCACAAGATTTGGCCGATTATAACGGATGAAGACAAGAAGATGGTTTTGGAGTGTCTCGATTCGGGGATTCTGACCGGGCCGTACGGGCCGCAAATTCAGGGGGCCGAGCGCGAGTTCGCGGAATGGCTGGGCGTTAAATACTGCCTCATGTCCAACAGCGGCACGTCCGCGCTTCACATGGCTGTCGCCGCCGCGGGAATCGGGCCCGGCGACGAGGTCATCGTCCCGTCGTTCACTTTCTTGGCAAGCGCGCTGGCGGTCATGCACAACAACGCCGTCCCGGTGTTCACAGACATTGAGCCGGACACATTTAATATCGACCCTAAAAAGATAGAGCGAAAAATCACCCCGCGCACCCGCGCGATAATCCCAGTGCACCTGCACGGCCTATGCGCGGACATGGACCCCGTGCTGGAGATAGCGAGGCGTCGCGGTCTGTTGGTGATTGAGGACTGCGCGCAGGCGCACGGGGCAAAGTATAAAGGCCGCGCCGCCGGGACAATGGGCGACATGGCGTTTTTCAGCGTTCAGGCCAGCAAGAACCTGCCATGCGGAGAGGGGGGCTTCTTCGTGACGAACAACGAGAAGTTCGCCGCCGCCGCCAACAGCGTCCGCCTGTTCGGTCAGAACGCGTCATTCGACGACGAGAGCCTTGTCGATCCGCTGAGGCCGCTGGACCGCGGGCGCGGTTTCGAGTCGATATCTATGGGCTGGCAGTACATGCCCGGAGAACTTCCCGCCGCTGTTACCAGAGCGCAACTTCGCAAGCTCGACGAGCGGAACGCCAACGCCCGCGCGAACGGGGACTTCCTTTCAAACGCAATCAAAGATATACCGGGCGTCATACCTCCGCGCATACCCGAAAACAGAGTCACCGTTTATCACAAATACCGGATACGGCTCGACCCCGCCGCCGCTGGCGTGAACGCCGCTCCGACTGTTTTCCGGGACAGGGTTCTTGCCGCGATTCAGGCTGAAGGCGTGGAGGCTTGTTTGTGGGAGACGCTTCCCCTGCCCTTGCAGAAAAGTTTCGCGGCGCGCGTCGGTTATGGGCGCGAATGCCCGTGGTCATGTCCGCTTAGAGACAAACCGGCGGCCCCGGCGGCCCCGGAAGACTACGCTCAAGCCGCCGCGCTTCTGGATTCTTCCATCGTTATCGGGTCTCACTCGTTCCCTGTCATTTCTCAGAGCATCGACACGATGAAACTGTACGCGGAAGCAATCCGCAAAGTGTTCGATAACCTGTCTGAATTGTTCTGACGCGGAATATTTTATCTAGGATAATTGGGGCATTCAACGCGGCTTTGCGCGATGGGTGTCCCCTTTTTATTCGCAGATATGATTTGCAGGCGAAAAGCGGGTACAGGCACAATGCGATTCTGTTTTTACTCGTAGGGGCGACCCGCTGGGTCGCCNNGGCGACCCAGCGGGTCGCCCCTACGGTTTGCTAGCATGTAATTTCCATAAACCGGAATGTCGCAGGGCGATTCGTGAATCGCCCCTACAAATAAATATCTTTATGGTCATTTATTCTATTTCTAGGATAATTGGGGCATTCAGCATGGCTTTTGCGCGATGGGTGTCCCTTTTTTTCTTCGCTGATACATGAATTCTTGATTTTTGCGCGGATTGCTAATAAAATACAGTCGCACATTCAAAGATTTATAGTATCGTATGACGAAAACACGAAAAGGAAAGACCTTGAGGAAAGCTCGTTATATTTTTATGGCGGCGATGCTGTGTACGCTGTCGCTAGCAGGCTGCGGAGGCAAAGGCCTTTTTGCGCCGCTTCCCGCGCCTATTCAGGAATCCCGCGCCGCGCGTGTCTCCGTTGGCGACGCCCACACCTGTGCGGTCACGCCTTCCGGCGGCGTAAAATGCTGGGGAAGAAACTATTTCGGCGAACTAGGCGACGGCACAAACACAGACAGACATGCTCCCGTTGACGTTGTCGGCCTTACAAGCGGTGTCACCTCAATCTCCACTGGCATTGACCACACATGCGCGCTCACTACCACTGGGGGCGTTAAATGCTGGGGAGGAAACTATTTCGGCCAACTAGGCGATGGTACAACTACATATAGAAATACGCCTGTTGACGTTGTCGGCCTTACAAGCGGGATCGCTTCAGTCTCATCAGGGGGCGACCACACATGTGCGGTCACAAACTCCGGCGGCGTTAAATGCTGGGGAGATAACGACTTCGGCCAACTTGGCGATGGGACGTACTCTGACAGTTATGTTCCTGTTGATGTTGTAGACCTTACAAGCGGCATTATTTCTGTTTCAACTGGTTATAGGCACACCTGCGCGGTCACAACCTCTGGCGGCGTTAAATGCTGGGGAGATAACGACTTCGGCCAACTTGGCGATGGGACGTACTCTGACAGTTATGTTCCTGTTGATGTTGTAGACCTTACAAGCGGCATTATTTCTGTTTCAACTGGTTATAGGCACACCTGCGCGGTCACAACCTCTGGTGGCGTCAAGTGCTGGGGAAGTAACTATTACGGCGAACTAGGCGACGGAACGACAACATACAGTAATATACCTGTTGACGTTGTCGGCCTCACAAGCGGCGTCGCTTTTGCTTCATCCGGGTACCGCCACACATGCGCGGTTACAACCTCAGGTGGTGTAAAATGCTGGGGATGGAACGAAAACGGACAACTTGGAGTCGGAACGACCAGACGCAGATATACTCCTGTTGATGTTGTAGGACTTACAAGCGGCATCGCCTCAATCTCTTCCGGCGGCAGGCACATATGCGCGGTCACAACCTCAGGCGGTGTTAAATGCTGGGGAAGCAATAAAAATGGACAGCTTGGCGACGGCACAACCACAAATAGTTATACGCCTGTTGACGTGGTCGGACTCACAAGCGGCGTCGCCTCAGTCTCTTCAGGAAATCTACACACATGCGCGGTCACAAACTCTGGCGGCGTTAAATGCTGGGGAAGCAACTATTACAGTCAACTTGGAGATGGTTCGGATATAAGCAGATATACGCCTGTTGACGTGGTCGGACTCACAAGCGGCGTCGCCTCAGTCTCTTCAGGAAATCTACACACATGCGCGCTCACTTCCTCTGAGGGCGTTAAATGCTGGGGAAATAACGACTACGGACAATTAGGCGACGGAACGACCACAGACAGTAATATACCTGTTGACGTTGTCGGCCTTACAAGCGGGATCGCTTCAGTCTCTTCAGGGGTCGACCACACATGTGCGGTCACAAACTCCGGCGGCGTTAAATGCTGGGGAAGCAATTTCATCGGCAAGCTTGGCGACGGCACATCCACAGATAGTTATATGCCTGTTGACGTGGTCGAACTCACAAGCGGCGTCGATTCAGTCTCTTCAGGAAATCGACACACATGCGCGGTCACAACTTCAGGCGGCGTAAAATGTTGGGGAAATAACGACTACGGACAATTAGGCGACGGAACGACCACAAACAGTTATATACCTGTTGACGTTGTCGGCCTTACAAGCGGGATCGCTTCAGTCTCTTCAGGGGTCGACCACACATGTGCGGTCACAAACTCCGGCGGCGTTAAATGCTGGGGAAGCAATTTCATCGGCATGCTTGGCGACGGCACATCCACAGATAGTTATATGCCTGTTGACGTGGTCGGACTCACAAGCGGCGTCGCCTCAATCTCATCCGTCGGTAACCACACCTGCGCGGTCACAACCTCTGGGGGCGTTAAATGCTGGGGAGATGACTATTACGGCCAACTAGGCGACGGCACAACCACAGATAGTTATACTCCTGTTGACGTTGAAGGACTTACAAGCGGCATCGCCTCAATCTCTTCCGGCGGTGGCCACACATGCGCGGTCACAACTTCCGGCGGCGTGAAATGTTGGGGAGATAACCTTTCCGGCCAACTTGGCATAAACCCCGGCTGGACTCCGGTAAATGTGATTGGTTTTTAGATGCGATTCTGTCTTTAACTCGTAGGGGCAATTCACGAATTGCCCTCTTCCTTCTGCGCCTGCCGCTTCCCGAAACGCCTTCCTATTCGGGCGACCCAACGGGTCGCCCCTACGGTTTGCGTTTCTATCGTTGCTAATGCGCCAGTCTTTATTCGGGCGATTCGTGAATCGCCCCTACACATGAATATCTTTATGGTCATTTATTCTATTTCTAGGATAATTGGGGCATTCAGCGTTGCTTTGCGCGATGGGTGTCCCCTTTTCTTCGCAGACGCGTTTCGGAAAAGCGGGTACAGGCAGCCGCTGAGATGCGCGTTGCCTGTCCCCGTTTTTCGCCACTCCAAACACTTGTTGCCTATGTCTCCCTCCGTCCATACATCAATCGCCGCAGTCTAAATTTGTGCGTGTTTATTTTGCATGCGAGGTTTTAAATTCCGGGTCAGCTTGTGGACAGCATTCGGGCGAGGGCGGCTTCGTCGATGACGGGCACGCCGAGTTTGTTCGCCTTTTCGAGTTTTGATCCGGCGTCTTCGCCGCAGACGAGGTAGCCGGTGTTTTTAGAGATGGAAGAAAGAACTTTGCCGCCGGCGTTTTCGATGTCGCGTTTGATTTCGTCTCGGGGCCGGGAGAGCGCGCCGGTGATGACGAAGGAAAGTCCGCCGAGCGGCCTCGGGCCGTCCGCGCGCCGTTCTTGTGTCATGTTGACCCCGGCAACCCGCAGTTTTTCGATGACATTTTTCGCGGCGTCTCTCTGGAAATATTCTTTGACGGAGGCGGCCACGCGCGGCCCGACATCCGTCACTTGAGTAAGCCGCTCCGCGTCTGCGGAAGCGATAGCGTCGAGCGAACCGAACTCGTCCGCGAGTTGTTTCGCCGTCCTCGTTCCCACCATAGGGATGCCAAGCCCGAAAATCAGCCTGTCCAGAGGGGCCTTGCGGCTGCGGTCGATTGCCTCTATCACGTTTGCCGCCGATTTCTCCGCCATCCTGTCCAGCGATTCAAGTTTCTCCCTAGTGAGCGCGAACAAATCGCCGAAATCATGCACAAGGCCTCTTTCCACAAGCTGGTTGATGAGGCTGGGGCCGGCGTTCTCGATGTCCATCGCCTGACGGGAGCAGAAATGAGCCAGCCGCTCCCGAAGCTGGGCGTCGCAGAAAGGATTGACGCACCGCACGTCCACTTCCCCCTCCTGCCGCGATGTTTCCGAACCGCAAACAGGGCATTGCTCCGGAAACGCGAAAGGCTTCTCCGCGCCGGCGCGCTTTTCCTTCACGACGGCCACTATCTGAGGGATAATCTCCCCCGCCTTGCGGACCAACACCCTGTCGCCTTCCCGGATGTCCAGCCGTTCCACTTCGTCCCGGTTGTGAAGCGTTGCGCGTTTGACGATAGTTCCGGACAGCCGGACCGGCTCAAGGTTGGCGACGGGGGTGAGTTTGCCTGTGCGCCCCACCTGCACCTCGATGCTGACTACAACGGTCTCTTTTTGTTCGGGGGGATACTTGAATGCGATGGCGAAGCGGGGGTGACGGCTGGTTCCGCCGAGGGCTTTCTGATGCGCCATCGAGTTGACTTTTATCACCATGCCGTCAGTCTCGTAATCAAGCTCGCTTCTGCGGGACTCCCATTTTTCGAGATGAGCCACAAGGGCGTCAACGTCGCGCAGCGCCTCCGCGTGCGGCTCAACGGGCAGCCCCATTTCGCGTATCATATCCAGACATCCGGAATGGGAATCCGGCATGTTGTTTTCGGCGGCTCTGAGCCAGTAGATGAAAACGCTGAGCGGCCTTTTGGCGGCCATCTTGGGGTCGAGCAGTTTCAGCGAGCCGGCGGTGGCGTTTCGCGGATTGGCAAGAAGCTGCTCTCCCGCCGCTTCCCGCTCCTCGTTCATTTTCTCAAAGTCGGAACGCGGTATGTAAACCTCTCCCCTGACTTCTAGCTCCTCGCCGGGGTCGAACTGCCCTTTCAGCCGGAGCGGAACGCTCTTAATCGTTTTGACGTTTTCCGTTATGTCGTCGCCGACCGCGCCGTCGCCGCGAGTGGCCGCGCGCCAAAGGACGCCGCCCCTGTATGCGAGGGAAACGCTGACTCCGTCGATTTTCAGTTCCGCGACATAGGACGGGGATTCCTGAGCGGGCAGGCTCTTTCTGACCCGCGCGTCGAACTCGCGCACATCCTCGATGCTGTACGAGTTGTCCAGAGAAAGCATCGGGACCGCGTGTTCGACCTGAGCGAAACCGTCCACCGGAGCGCCGCCAACTTTCTGGGTGGGAGAATCGGGAAAGACAAGCTCCGGATGCTCGGCTTCCAGTTGCTTGAGTCTTGAAAACAAGGCGTCATATTCAAAGTCGGAAATCTCGGGAGATGCCTGCAAATAGTACAGGCGGTCGTGCCGGGCGATCTCCGACCTTAGTTGTTCAATTTCTTTTTTCGCGTCCATTCCCGGTTCCTTTCAGCCGCCCGCGCGGGCGGCCCAGTCAATCGTCTCCCGCCGGAGCGGCAGATTCGGGGCGCTTCCCGAAAATCTTCTCTATCCTCTCCGCCTCGCGTCTCCCGATTGTTTCCATGTAATATTGTAGCCGTTCCCTGTGACATAATAGCGTATTGTAGCCCTGAATCCCGAATTCCAGCGCGCCCCCGGCCATCTTCAACAGCGGCGCGGGGACGACTCTAAA
Organism: bacterium UBP15_UBA6099; assembly: GCA_002435745.1. GTDB lineage: Bacteria > UBP15 > UBA6099 > UBA6099 > UBA6099 > UBA6099. The sequence continues at coordinate 33,167 of DIWT01000058.1, read as the reverse complement.
AACGTCCCTCAAGTTCGGGAACCCCTCAATGAGGAGTCTTGAATAATTAAACACGTCCATCGCGCATTCCAGACGGCGGCGGCTTTCATCCTCGCTGGTCGCGGCGCGGCACAACATGAAGTAAGCATCGTCGTCGAGCGGACGCAGCGGCGGCGGCGAGTTGCGCATCTCATCGGCCATACGCCTGTTCGCGTCGTTCGTCAGCTTTTCAAGCTCAAGCAACTGCCTCGCTGTTTTCACTGTGACCGGATGGAAAACGATTTTGAAGAAAGGATTGCGGATAATGCGGCGGATGGAACGGTTGCGGCTGTCTAACACGGCCCGCGCTTCAGGCGGGGGATATATCTTCTCAAAGAAAAAACTTTTCAATTCGTCGGCGTCGTCGATATCCGCGTAGTCGCGCTCCAGCCTTGCCCTGTGGTAATCGTAAATCAACGACTCCGCGCGCGAGTCCGCAGGACGCCCGCGCCCCGCGATTCCCCCGTTGTCCGCCTCTTCGTTCATAACCACATTATTATAATCGCCGGGAAGTATTTAATGCTCCGGCTTCGTTTGAAATCTATTTGGAAACGCTTTTTGATCCAATAATTTCCCTAAAACATATCCTGCAAGCTGCCGGCGCCTTGCCGCGCGAACTGCCCCCAGTATCCTCTGGGGTCTGCTTCGATGGCTTTCTGAAAATACGCGAGAGCTTCCTTCTGCCGGTTCATGGAAGCGAGGAGAGAAGCCAGCCGCGCGCAGGCCTGCGGCTTGAGTTCCTTGAATTCCGCCGCGTCCGCCAAGATTAAATAGGCGTCAACCGCTTGCTCAAGCCTGCCTTCTTTTTCGAGGAGGGCGGCGAGCATGAGAGTCGAGTGGTCTTTCATCGCTCCGTCCGGCAGGGCGACAAGCAGGCCGCGCAACATTGCTTCCGCGCCTTCGGCGTCGCCCGCGAGCGACTTCCTCTCGGCTGCGGTTATCGCCTGAACATGGATGGGATCGGCGGTCTCCGCGTCCTTTAAAAAGAGCGCGCGGCTGATGGCCTCTCCGACGCTGCGGCTTTCAGGGTATCGTCGCGCAAGATTCAGATAAAGCTCTACCGCAGCCTCGAACCGAAGCGAGAACCGCTCGATTTCCGCTCTGTAAAAAAGAATCCTGTCGGCGAACCTCTGAGCGCGCGGGTCTGAGGTCAATCTTTCAAACGCCACTCCGGCGTGTTCGTATTCTCCGAGTTTGAACGCCGCCACAGCCTCTTCCACTTCGGCGAGAGAGCGGTACGGACTTCCGGGATGTTCAGACGCGAGCCTCGCGTAGTATCCTCTCGCAGACAACACATCGCCTCGTTCGTTGGAAATCCTCGCGATGAGGGCCAGAGCTTCGTCCGCCTGAGGGGCGTTGTGAAAACCATCCGCGACCTTGCGGAAACAGTTTTCCGCCCTGACGGCCTCGCCGGAGGCGAGCCACGCCCTGCCCGCCTGCATGAGTTTGACGGAAGGGTCGCCCGGTTCAATTTCGGCGGCGGACTCGAACAGGCGAGCGGCAAGAGCGGGGGCCGAGCGAGACATCAGACGTCCGGCGACCTCCGACCTAGCGTCCGGGCGCGCCTGTGAAATCTTTTCCATCCTCTGCTCGGCCCCGGCCTCGTTCCCGCGCAATATCAGCGCCTCGGCTGCCATCAGCCAAAGCTCCGCGATGTCTGGCCGGGCGTCGGCGGCGCGCTCTATCATCCCGACCCCTTCGCCGTCCGGCCCCTCCGCCTCCAGCAGTTTGAAAACCGCTTCCCGCGCGCCCGAATCTCCGGGCGTTTCGGCGATGACTTTCAAATACTCATCTATCGCTTCCCTGTTCCTCATCTGCATCTGGAGTATCCACGCCCTATCGCGCGCGAAAAGAGACGGCTGCCCCAGCGCTTCCCGCCCGCGCGCGTACAAATCGATTATCATGTCGTACAGCCGATGCTGCCTGAGATACCCCGTCATCCGGTAATACGACTGGACGTCGGAAGGATTGAACGCAGCGGCGGCCCTCCATGCTTCGAGAGCTTTTTCCATTTCGCCTTCAGCAAGCCACATCTCCCCGATTTCGCGAAGCGCCGGCTCATAACCGGGTTTGATCTCCAGCGCGCGCTCAAGGGTTTCCCTCGCCTTTGTCACCCATTGCTCTTTGTAATACAGCTTCGACAACTCGACCGCGTCGGCGACGCTGCCCGGTTCCGCCTTCAATATGGTTTCCAGTTCCAGCATCGCCTCTATCGTCTTTCCATCCCAAACATACAAATCCTTCAGCCGTCGGGCCTGCTCAAGGTCGCCGGGCGCGTTCTTCTTATTCAGTTCTAGCGCGGCGACAAGTTCCTTCATCCGTCCGGCGTCCTTGTAAGCCTTGAACAAAAGTTCCCTTAAACCCCTGTTGTCCGGCTGCTCTTTGGTCAGGCTTTCAATCACCGGGATCGCCTCTTCGAATTTTCCCTTGTCGAGGAGGATGTTGAACAACTGCAACCGAACGGAGACATCGCCGGGGCGGACGGATAGGAAAGCCGCCGCCGCTGTTTCGGCTTCGTAAAGCAGTCCCGCCCTCGTGTACATCTGAATCAGTTCCCGCCCCGCTCTTTCGGCGGATTGCGTTCCGGTTTTCGCCACGAGCGACCTCAGGACAGCCGCCGCCTCTTCCCGCCTTCCAAGCCCTTCATAAAGAAACGCGAGGTCGAACTTCACCCTTTCCGCCACCCCGCTGTCGGGATACAAGTCGAGGCACGCCTCGTAAAGCGCCGCCGCGTCTCCGCTCCTGCCGCTCCTTCTTATGATGTCGGCGGCAAACGCGAGCGCTTCCGGAGCGCGCGGATGAGACTGATTCTCCGTCGCCGCCCTCAGATACGCCGCCTCCGCCTCCGCCGGACGCCCCATATTCTCATACAACCGGCCGAGTTGTATCAGCGCCTCGCACGCAAGCTGATCCGCCGGGTGCTCGTCCGCTATCCGCGCCAGCATCGCCGCAGCTTCCGCCCGCCTGCCGCCGCTGACGAGGCTCATGCTCTCATTGAACATATCCGCCGGCGTCCCGCCCCCCGCCCCGGCCCGCGAAACCCCTAAAACAATCAACGCGGAAAACAACGCGACCGCCGCCGCTAACTTGCCCCTTCCGCGTTTTCCGATTCTTCCTTTTGTCATTTCACGCAAACCGACCGCAGGTTTTTCGCCCGGCGGCTTATTCGCCCTTCAACAATTCTTTGTAGTAGTTTTCTATGATACTCTCGAAACCTTCGGGGGACGGCTCGTCCTTCAGCTTTCCAATCTGCCTCAGCACATGTTCCGGAAGCAAATCGCGCGACACGTCTATCGCTTTGGGAGAAACGGCGGGCGCATATTCCTTCGCCGATTCGGCCACCCTCTTCTCCTCAAGCGATTCCTTGCGCAGAGACAGAGCGGACTCCCTGAGCCTCCGCAGCGCGTTCGACTGCCTCCTCTTCACCTCGACCGTGATCCTGCCCCCTTCCATGTCTTTGCGTATCATTTCCATCTCTTCGCTTATTTGTTTCAGCCGCTCCGACATGCCCCCCACGTTTCCCATTTCCTCCATGAGTTGTCCGAGTCCCTCTCCAATGAGCTTCTGCTGCATGGCTAGGCTCTGCATTCCGGCGGACATCTGCGGGATCGGCAGACCGGATTCGCCGAGCCTTTCCGTCGCCTCGTTGAGCGCCTGCTGACTATCGGCAAGCTGCCGCAGCCTGCCCATGAACGACTCCAACTCGGACGCTGAAGACTCCATGCCGGCGCGTTTTTCGGCGTCCAGCAGAGAGACCGCAAGCTGGTTCAGCCGCAGAGAGGCCGAGTTCTGGCTCGACGCCGCTTCGTCCAGCTTCATTTCCGAAAAACTCTCCACAGAGCGCGCGAGCGCCCGCGCCGCTTCCGCCGCGATCGACGGCGCGTTCTGGGACACTGCCAGAGAAAACGAAGCCAATGCCGCCGCGTCCTGAGCGAGAGCCTCCGCGGCCAGCCGCGCCGGTTGTTGCTCATCCGCAGCTTTTTTAAACTCAGAGGCGGAAGGCCGCGCGCCCGTCCTCTCCATCATTTTCTCCGTTCGCGCCCTAGCCGCCTCGTGAGCCGCGGACACGTCAAGCGTCCCCCTCAACAGCCTCCTTATCATCTCCTTCTCTTTCGCCGACATCTTTGCCGCAAACTCGCCCGCCGCGCCTTTCAGCTTGTCGTTCATTTTGCGCAAAGTCTCCAACGCCGACCGCTCGTTCTCCACCGCCTTTTTAAGCGAGCAGCGACCAAGCGAATCCCTCGCGCCATCCATCTTTCCTCTTAATTTTTCAGCGCCGGCCGTCTCAGCCGCCGACTTGAGCGACTCCGCCGTTTCCGGCGACGTCCCTTTCATCTCTTCAGCCAAAGCCTCTATGTAATCCAACGCGGAATCCGCGCCGTCTCGTATCCGCGCCTGCTCCCGCGACTGAGCCGCCGCCTCGGAACATTGCGCCGCGTCCGGCTTCCTGTCCCCGGCGGCCTCGCTCAGCGCCTCGGTCCTGTCCAGCAACCCTTTTTGCCTCTCTTCAAGCTCCTTGAAACGCGCGCTCGCCGACGCAAGTTTCTGTTCCTCCCGGACGCGCTTCATCTTCTGGATTGTCCTGTCGAGATTGTCCAGCGCCGCCTTCCGCTCCTTCATCGCCTCCATCATCAGCGCGTCTGTGTTTTCGAATCTCGCGCTCTCCAATTGCTTCCTTATTTTTTCGACAAGCTCGCGAATTTCGTCCGTCATTATCTCCTGCATCAGCTTGTTCAATTCGTTCATTTTCGAAACAGTCTCAAGGTTGACGAACTCGTTGTTTCTCATGCGTTCGACAGTCTCTTCCAGCCTTTTCGACAGTTGGGCAAGCTCCGAATCAAGCGCGAGCGTCCGCTCTACCGCCCGCTCCGTCTCAGCCTTCCATTTCCTTCCGCCGTCTTCCCTGAGTTCGCGGGAAAGATTCCGCGCCATCTCCTCCGTTCTTTCAGCAAGGCTCCTGCCTTCGCCCAGCAGAGCCTCCAAGTTCATTTCAATGTCTTCCTGCGCGGCGAGTATTTCCCGGTAATCCTCCACCTTCGATAAAACCCTAACGCGCCTGATCTCCGACCTCGCGGTTTTCGGACCCGTCAGCGCGTCGTTGTCGGTGGCGGAAAGAAAATATTCCAGTGTCTCTCCCTCGTAAACTCCCAATTCCTTCATATCAAGCCGGAATTCGAAAAGCAACTCTTTTCCCGGCCTCGCGTTTATCTGAACCGTCTCATGCCGCCCGGAATCCGCCGTCCGATAGTGAACCGACACCCGGTCGACGCGATAGTCGTCCCTCGATTCGCCTCTGACTGTAATAACCGAGTCCTTGTTGGCGTCGATGTCATTCTCGGGCTTGATTATCGCAATTTCGGGCGGCTCGTCCGCAACCGACTCAACCACATAAAGCGGCGGCTTCACATTGACGAACCCGTTCTCGTCGGTCAGCAGAATCTCATATCTGCCGCTTCTCTCGACATCGAAACTGCCTTCCGCTCTCGCGCCGTCAACTATCAATTCCGTCTCGTCCCCGTTGTCGGACAGAAGTTTTGCGCTGCGAAGAGGCGAAGTAGCTTCCGCTGTTATGAACACTTGAGACCCGAACGGAGCCTTTATATCCCCGCCGCCTGAACGACGCTCTTCCTTCAAACCCGTGTGGCTAGGATAGATAATCTTCAGGCTCACCGCTCTCACTCCCGGCGGTTCGACAGCCTTCACTGCATATTTACGCGACTGAAAATTTTTGTGTTCAATTGAATAAGACATGTCGCCGGGGAGAGAGTTTATTTTGAATACGAACAACGATTCGCTTCCCTTCGCATCGCGCGCCGTCTTCATCTTTTCAGCGCGAGGCTCAAGACCAGCCCTCTCAAGAACGACGACAGGGGTTCCGGATGAAACGCCCGTAAACCTCGCTTCTATTGCGACTTCGCTTCCAACCGGCGCGACAATATCGCCGGTAATCCATTCAAGCTTGATTTTTTCGCGGACAGGCACATAAGGGGGAGCCATATAGGATACAAGCCCGGACGGCGAGCCGCCCCCTATCGCCAGCGCCACAACCATCCCGGCCGCCGCCAGCGCAATTAGCGATTTTTTCATTCCCGACATGTTCAGCGCTTCGGAGTATTCAAAATGAGACATCTCCGCGGCCGTTTCTTCCAACAAAGACGAAAGCCGCCCCAAATCGAAATCGGCTTTGCCCGTTTCCGCGTCCGAAAAAAGCTCGACGCAGTTGACCGCTTTGCCGGACAGCGACGGATGCTTTCTTTCAACCAGAAGCGCGACGTCTTTCAAAGTCAGAGGCCTGACGAGGGGAACGAGGAATAGGCACACGACAGCGGCAAAAAAAACAACAAGCGCCGGAAGAACAACGGCGGCGCGCGGCGCGCCTGTCGCGCCTGCGGCCATTCCGAGAGCTGTAGGAACTGTCAGCGCGATCAAAGCCGCCGCAGCCCCCCGCGCCGCCTCCGTTGCCCGCCATAATGTTTTCAGCCGGGCAAGTTTCTCGGCGATTGCTCGATAGTTGTTATTATCTTTCTCATTCATAAGACATCAGAAGCGCCATTCGGCCTAAAAAAGCATTAAGCAATCATATATACTTGTTATTAGATTATTCAACCCACTACCAACCAAGTGTGCCATGCATAAAGTTTTTTCCTTTATGCATGATATTTCCCCCCCACATAGTTAATGGGAACTTTCATTATATTCTTCATGATAATTATAACAATTCCGGCGGCGGATGCCTCTATCGCGTTCCCACGAAAAAGCCGCCGGAACTACCCGGCGGCTTTTCTATTCGCAATTGTCCATCGCGCCCTCGCGAATCAGAGCCGATGTATGCCGCAATAAAACTTAAGGAACCGTTTCCGGCAATGTCGTCGTAGTCTGACACACGTTAAGACTCACGTTTCCGAGATGATTTGCGTTGCCTGAATTGTCCAACGTCTGAACGCAAAAATCATAAGTGGTGTCCGGGTTCAGGTTTGCAATGACAGCGACGTTGCCGGTTGTTATCGAATGCCTGCTCCCATCGACCCAGATGATGTACCCGCCGCCTCTGTCGGGCGGAACGCCCGGCCAGCTCAACGCCTGCCCCGTAACCGCCGTGCAGTCGCTCGGATGGTCCCACCTGATTGTCACCGCGCGCTCCGCCGCTGTTATAGAGACATTTCTTGGATTCGGCGGGCGTTTCAGGAAGTCCCAAACTTGAGAAAACACCCATGTATTCCCGCATGTCCCGCCGTCGGGCGTTACGCTGGCTCCAACCCTCCAGTAATATACGACTCCGTTCGTCATCGGAACATAGTGTCCGTCCTGTATCGAGCCTACGAAGCACTGTTGATATGGACATGGGAATGTTCCGTGCATCGGGCTGGCAGAATAGTCTGTGAAAACAATGTTTCTAAAATCATAAGTGTCCGAAACATCTATCCTGTAGCAGGATTTTCCGTGAGCGAACGGTATCGGGCTCCAATAGAACGATGCGTCCACGCAACTGACGGACACACAGTTGCCGATCCCGGCCCCGGTCGGATCAAGCGTCGGGTCGCACGCGCCGTTTCCGGGAGGCGACGCCAGAACGACGGACGGTATCAGCACTGTGAACGAGTTGTACGGCGACCAGTCTCCGGGATACCCTTCTCCTGAAACTGTCTGTACCCCGGATGCGTCTCTCGCCCTCACCCTCCAACTGAATATGTCTCCGTTAGTCACGCTTGTTGTCGACAGGTCGCAGAAAGTGTTCTGCGTGTTCGTTCGCGGCGGGTCAGGCGGATTCTCTGGCACGTACAAAAACTGCGGATTGCACAGGAACGGCCTGCCGTTGCTGAGAATTTCTATGTCGTAGCTCGCCGCGCCGATGACGCCTGATATCTGTTGGGTCCCGACTACCCCGCCGTCCCAGTCGAAATGCAGGCACAATGTCGAGGACGCGCCGTCGCAGTCGTCGACCATCATTACCTGTTCGCCATGCATCGGCGCGAGCAATCTCGGTTTGGGAAGCCCGGTGATGAACTCTCTCGAATTGGCGTCGTTAAACGGCGTCCCCTGAACGGTCACGTTCCACCGATACCTTCGCCCGGCCATGAACTCTATGCTTTCAGCCGTCGAGTTCAGGTAGCATCCTGATATCGTTTTCTGGAATATCGTCACATAGCTGGCTGTTCCGGGAGGAGAGCCGTCGGGGAGCGCGTCGTCGGACGCCTCAATGGCCTCTATCCTGAATATATAACCCGAATGCTGGGTCATCTCGGTGCAGACGAAATCGATGTTATATCTATATGTCGGCTGACCGTAAAAAGGATCGAGCACAATTCCGGCGGAAAGGTTCGGGCCTATGATCTCATTGTTTGCGGGCGAAGTTAAGATAGGCGCTTCGTTCCCCGTAACATAGAATGTCCTTCTATTCACGTTCGGCCATGAGCCGGACACCGCTCCGTAATCGTCGAATGCCCTGACTTCCCACATATACGTGCCCGACAGTGAGCAGGTCGGATCTCCCGCTAGGTTGCACGGGTTCAAATCCACGCTCGACATGGTGGCTTCATTAGCTGTCACGTTCTGCTGCCAGATTATCGGGAAGTAGGTGCAGTTGTCTCCCGTTCCCTTAACGCTGCAGACCCGCACGGTATATCCCGCCGCTCCGGGCGTAACGGTCCATCTGAACGTTATGCTGTTCGCTCCGCTCACCGCTATGTATTCGCTGTTGCCCGGACTGACCGGATCGGGCGGGAACAGGTTCTTGATAAACTGCGACTGCGAGCAGCTCGACGTGTATATCGGGAACTTGCTGTTCGCCGAGCAGACTCTCCACGCGTACTCGTTGCTGGCTCCCGTCTGGCTTGGAGTCGTCGGATTCTTCAGCGTTTCCTTCGCGGTTCCGTCAGAGTTGTAAAGCACGGATGTCGTGTCGCCGCTCAGAGTCGTGTTCCAAATATACTTCGTCGGATTGCCGAAGCCGTCCGCCTTCTGAACCAGTTGAAAGTGGTAAAACTCGGCGCCGTCTTCCCTGAGCCATTGGAACTCCGGCTGAGGCACGAATATCGACTGGTCGTAAAGCGGATAATAAATCGTCGGCCCTTTCAGGAGCAAAGTGACCGACTGCTGCGTCGACGGGTTGCTTTCCTCCGCATACTCGTCGATAGCCGTCACGTAATAATAGTAAGTTCTGCCTCTCGCAAGATATGTGTCCTCGTAACAAACAACATTTGTTTTGGTGGGACTGCATGCCGTGTTCAACACTTCCGCTACGAGATTTGTGCAAACACCCATGCCGTATCCTGATTCTCCTACGACGTCATGACATCTGTAAATCCTGAATCTTTCCACGCTGGCAGAAGACGGTTTCTGCCAGTACAGCGTTATCGAACTGTTAGAATCATTAGGGAACGTCGGGTCCGACTGCTGGGGCGAACAGTACGCCCCTCCGCACCAATTCGGGGCGTCCGGTTTGCCTATCGATTCCTGTTTGGTGAATTTGAACGCTGTGCTCCACTGTGAAAATATGAAATCGTTCCTCGCTCTTACCGACCACCTGTAGGTTTTTCCTTTTTCGAGCCTCGGTCCTCCGTATTGAATCGAGGTTCCGCTTATGGATGACGGCTCCCAGACTGTCTGATTGTTCGATTCGTCGATAAGTTGCAAATCGTATCTGACCTGCGCCGTTCCGTTGCCTGAAAACCAGATGAAGGTTGGATCGTCTGATGTCATAACTTTCGCCGTCACCGCACCCGGACTGATCAGTTCAGGTCTTTGCAACGGCGGACGCGCGGACTTCGACACAGACTGTTGGCTTGGCACGCCTCCTGTAGTTATGCTTGCAAGCTTATAGAAATATTCCGTTCCGTTCACAACGCTGATATCGCAATAACCCGGCTTCGTTTCGCTGAACTGCACAGGGCAGTTCTCGCTAGGCGGAGATGTCCCCAGTTGCGATTTATATACAGTATCAAGCGTGGAGAGGCTGGTTGACGATGTTCCTCTGAATACCCTGTAACCGATGACATTGGGGTCGGTTATCTCATACCATTCGAGCGACACTATCCTGTCTCCCGTCAGCACGGGCTGCAATCCGGACCCGCTAACCCATTGAGGAATCGGCAAGTCCGAAGCTTCAGTCGGAGCGCGCTTCGTGAACTGCGCTGTGTTCGCGCTTGTGTACGAACACCCGTTGTCCGCCAGCACATACCAATAATACGTCATGTCGTCGAGCAACTCTTCCCCGGAGTATGAATCCGAATTTCCGGGCGCGTCCAGTATATTGAAATATACGCTCGCTCCGCTCTGGTTATATACGTTCAGCACATATTTCCTCGCGCACGGATCGCTCTGCCACAAAAAAGTCGGGTCTGAATACAGGATGTCCGCTCCGTTCGTCGGATTAATTGTTGACGGAGCCTGTGTTATCGCGCAACATTCCTCTCCTACGTTTCCTCCCGTGTAAGTAAACTGCCAACTCACTGAAGGAAGTTCTTTGCCTCTCGAATTGGTGTATCCGTCGACGCGCCATCTGTAAGTGTTGTTATGATATAGACTTGATCCGCCGTAACTTATCGAGTACGTTTGTCTTGCTTCTTCTTCGTTCCCGGAACCTTCCCCATTCACGTTGGACGTAAACAACACTTCCTTGACTGCCGCAGTTGTTTCCACTGTCAAGATGTAATAATCCATGGTTCCCGACCCGGTAAACATGAAAGTGGGATTTGAATCTTGTATGCTCGAATTGTTTGCGGGCGAAATGAGAGTTATATCTTCGATTTTGCAGACTTCCGGGTCCGCGGACGGAATCGTGCACTGAATCGGAGAAACCAGCGCGTCCTGTTCCTGATTGCTGCTAATGCCCTGAATGGCATAACAGACCTGCTGGTCGTTAGTCATGTTCTTCAGTTCATAACTCTCGGTATTTCTACCTAGTATAGTCGTCTTCACTGTCGAGCAGGATGTCGGAGAGCAGTCGTATATCTTGTATCCTGTCGCGTTCGTGCTTTCCAGAGCCTGCCAGTACAACCCCACGGAGCCATCTCCGCATTGCGCCTTGAAATTGCTCGGCCTCGGAAGAGGCGATACCCGGTTGTCATTAACCACGACATAAGGAGTGAAATGCGTCACGTTGCAGGACACGCCGTATCTGTTGCCTATCGCAGCGTGCCTGCCGTAAGTCGAATCGAGCACTTCCCATGTCCCGAAATCAGTGTTACAGGTGGCGCAGCTCAACTTGGACGAATCTTCAAAGGCGATGTTCGTCATGTCAAAAACCAGCGTGTATCCATTGCCGGGAAGCGTCGAGTCTTTTGTCGTTGTCGACAGGAAAAACTCGTAGGCGGTCGTGTTTATCGGCACGATGCTTGCGCTCGAATTCCAGCAGGACATCAGTCCGGCGTCCGCTGCGGGGTTGCTTATCTTGATTGGCGCGCCGGGAATATAGTCCACATTAAACGGCGTCGGCGAATACACCACGGCCTTGTTGTCCGCGCTCGCCACGGAGGAAGGCCCAAGCTGCGCCTGAGACGATTCGGCCTTGCTCCCTCCTCTGGAAACAGCCGCCACCACTCCCACCGCCAGCAATCCTATCACCAGCGGGCTTAACTTCTTCTTTTCGGGAACCTTTTTGATCCCGCCGGTCAACTCCTCGTAAACAGCCGGAGTGTAAACCAGCCTCGCTCTGTCTCCAGCCTTGATGCTCACGCCTTTTTTCTGTTCGATTATTTTGCCGACCGAATGCGCGATGCTGACTTCGTCTATCTCTATGGAAGCGACTTGGCGGTCGCCCCTCATGATTGCAATCTCGGCGCCAACCCTTACGTTGTCTCTCTGAGCAAGGTTCGTGTAAACCTTGTTTCCCTTCAGCATGGTGACCACGCCGAACTTGGACATGTTTTCGAAAAGGAATCCGACCGCGTTCCTGACGCCGTCTCTAACCGCCATCTCGGCGAGTTGTTCCATTGTCCCGGAAAAACCGAGCCTAGCCACCCTGCCGACCACCACCGCCTCACTCAACAGATGCCCTTCAGCCACGGAATACATCGACAGCCCGACTTCCACCTGCGCCTGTTCCGTGCCGGAATATTTAATGTCGCTCACGAACCCGACTACCACTGCGTCCGCTCCGACCGCTTCGCCGACTGATATCGCCACGTCCGGATTGGGCTTTAACCCTCTCATTGCCTCGACGATTTTCGCTCTGGCCATCAACTCGCAGTTCTCGACGTCCGAAAGTTCGGCCAAAAGCATGTCTATCCCGAAGTTGTCCGCAAGGATGACGCTTTTTGTAAGGTTCTCTATGCCGACCGCGGCTATAGTGATTTTTTTCTGCGCGGACTGTTGCGCGAGCGCCGTCCCAGCCCCGTCGCCGTATGTCAGCGTCAGCGTTATCGCCGCAAGCAGATACGACGCCACCCATCTTGTGAGCCTCATCTCCAGTATCTTTCCGAACATGCTTTCCCTCCGGGATTGTTTCTTATGTTCCCGATCCGCTTATGCTTTAGGATTCCTTCTCCGCCACTTCCTCTTTGCTCTTAACGCGCTCTCATTTCCAACTTCGATATTCCGTCCAACAAGTGATAATCGCAAAATCGTCCGAGCGCCGTAGAAAACTCCTCCGCCGCTTTTCGGTCATCATTTTCCAGAACAGAGATAGCCGCCGCATTCGCCGCCGCTTCTTCCCTGCTGTCTATTTCAACTTCCAGCAATCCTTTCGCCGCCGCCCTAGCGCTTCTCCCGAACCCCATCGCTCCCGGCCTCAATTTCCGGCCTCCCCCGCAAACGCCGCAAACCGCCCCTCCGGCTTCCACGCTCCATCCCTCTCCGCCGTTCTCAACGCCACTCCCGCATTCAGCGCATACATCCATCTCCGGCGCCTGTCCAGACGCCAAAAGAAGACCCCATTTGATAACCGTCATTATTATATCATGCCGTATAGAGAATTGTAAAAGCTTCAATATATTTTTTGTAAATATATATAACGTGGCATCCGGCGAACCTGCCGGCAGAAACTTTATGATATACCTAGACAAAAAACCAGCGGCGGCGAGACTCTCGGGCTTCTTTTTAAGCTCAAAATAACAGTTTATAGCTTCCCATTCCGTTAGGATGTCAGTCCCACGGCTTTCCGCCAAGAAGAACAAACCTTCAGTAAGAGGCTCTACAGCTCCCCTTAATGTGCTTTCCAATTTCTTCGTGCCTCTGGCGGTCATCCGGATCCTGCCGCGCTCAAGGGTGAACACTTCCGCCTCGACGTCCCGCTCTCCCTTCAAGTCAGAGTCGAGCACAATTCCTGTGACCGTATAATTCGCCACTTTCTCACCAGCCGCTATTTTCTTGCGCAATTATATATAAACAACGCGTTTCAGCCAACATCGGCCTTGCCCGCATATCAAGTCTGATTCCTGCTCAGTTACCGCCATTTTTTTTATTCTTCTTTCAGCCGAAGCAACGATTGCGTAGTAGAATATAATTTGTTGTTTGTGAATTGTGAGGGTTATTAAGCGGAACATGAAGAATATCATAAAAACAACAGGATTGGCGCTCACAATCGCATTGGTTATATTCGCGGCAGGTTGCGGCGGCGGCGGCAGGTCCGCGGACCGTTCGAACCAGAACGGCGGCAACACCGGCATGCCCGTCACCGCTCCGCCGTGGTACCCTCCCACTCTGGACCAGCGAGTCCGCGCCACCGCAGTTTTCGACCACGTCACTTATTATCTTCCCGCTCTCGAATCATGGTATCTTTACGACGCCACAGCGGGATACACTTGGATATCAGCCATAGGGTCGACTCCCGGCCTATCCGCTTCGATGACCAATCCCTTTTCCAAAGTCGGCGTCATGATTATTCCGACAAAAACTTATCAGAATCCCGGAACGGTAGAGTTCTATATCGACGGGCAATCAGTCGGAACGCTTGATCTGTCATCGCCTACGCCCTTTGAGGGTTATAAAGAAGATTTTGTTTCTTACTATGAAATATCCACGGGGCTGTCGGAAACGCCGCACACGGTTACGCTGGTGATAAAGTCGGGAACGGTGGCTTTCGACGGCTGGAGAATGGAATATAAGAATCAGGTATATCACATAGACTGCGGGGACGCGAACACTCTCGAAAGCGACACGATCGAAGCGGCGACTCAGGTTCGCGACGGACTAGAAGCGTACGCGGGACAAGCGGGCGCGTTCCCGGACCCTGACGACTTCACCGAGCTGTTTTCCTATATGGACAATTATTACGACATCTTTGACGACTATCCTAAGAATCCTTTCACAAAGGATCCGATGCGCAACAGCTCAGTTTACAGCGCCGGCGACTACGACTATGTTTACGGATCTGAAACCGAGTACACTTTGAGCGCGTATGGCGGAACCGGAACCTTGATTGCTTTCACAGAGGACTCTGTAGAGACGAATATTTTACAGATGTCGCTTTCCGCTCCGATGAACCACTTCGCCACCACCTCCGCGACGATCATTTTTGAGGGAGAAACATCATACAACGGATCGGGAGACTGGGGCGGCCCGAATCTTTCGATATGCTGCGGCATGAGCGGTCAGATAAGCTTCCCCGCCACCGGTTCCTTCTCCATCCCCATCCGCTTGAAGGAAGGGGAAAATCAAATCAGGCTCACTTTGGCCGACCCGTTCGGCCAGCAGGTTTCCCTTTTGCGGGTGATATCTCTTGACACCACCGCCCCCGACATTATTCTCATCGATCCCTTCCCGCCTGTGGGCGAAGTGGGGGCGCAGATAATCAACGTGTACGATTCTTCCACCATTGTGAAAGCCTATGTGGAGCCTTTCTCCACCGCCACTCTTAACGGCGACCCGATGACTGTGGACTCTACCGGCGTGTTTCAAATTGAGATGGCGCTGGACCCCGGCGCCAATGTCATCACCATCGTCGCGGCGGACAGATTCAACAACACCAACACGAAATCATGGACCATAATGTCGCACCAGTAATCAGTGTTTCCGAACCAAACAATTCATAACTCATATTCTCGCCAAAAAAGAAAACGGGCCCGCTTTCGGCAAGCCCGTTTTTGAAGATTCTGTTGCTTCAATCAGTCTTCTATCTCAATGTTCATGGAAAGTTCGAGGAATTTACCAGAAGCTTTCGCTTTCTGAACAACGCTGTCTGTGATGGTTTCGCCATGCCCGACCACTAAGGAGCCGTCGTCGCCGACGACATCCTTGCTGACTTTTTTGCCGAGCATATATTTGATCTGTCTGCGTTCAAAAATCTCGCTTAGGCTTTGCTTGCTCTCTTCGCCCTCGTCCGAAGACGCCGGTTCCTCGACAAGGCCCGCAGACTCGGCTGCTGAATCGAGATCGAGTAGCTCTTCGATGTCGACGTCGGAGGAAGCGTCGATGCCTGAACCAGCGACAGGTTCATCTTCGATAGGTTCGGGAATCGGTTCAGGTTCGAACACGGGGGCCGGGGCGGGTTTCGGAGCGGGTTTTGGAGCCGGAGCCGGGGCGGGTTTCGGAGCGGCGACGGGTCTGGGCTTGGGAGCCGGAACAACGCCGTCCGTGGCCAGCGCCAACGCTTCTTCGTGCGAAGAGCACAACGCGCTCAATGCGTCTTCTTTCACGATTATAATTTCTTTGCCTATTGTCTCGATGTAGTCCGCAGGGATTACATTTCTATCGGGCGAATCCAGTTTGGCGTCGCTTCTTAGCTGCATGCCGAGGATTTTGCCTGTGCGCGCCAGTATGCTGTACTCCTTGATTTCGCCTATCAGCTCGCCTTCCTGAGTGATTATTTTCGCGCCGACGATAGAAAGGCCTTTTTCGAGCAACTTGGCCTGTTCCTGCATCTCCCCCAACGGCACCACCGACGAGCTGTTCTCGGTGGTTATGCAGAAGTCGCCTATGTTCTTTATCAGAGAAAAAGCGATCATCTTCGCTCCGGTGTACCACTTGTCGTCCTTGATCACCATCGACGAAATTGATTTTTGAATCGGGTCGATTATGAAATCCTCAACCACCCCGACCTGTTCGCCTTCCTCTATTGAAACTATCTGCAATCCCTTCAGTTCTTGACTCAACCTATAGAGTTTCATCCAACATTCCTCCGACTCAAGTTAATTTAATATCGCTTCCGGCGGCGAGCCAATTAATTTGCCGGCGGATTATATTCTAATGTCAATTATGCCCGTGTGCGCCGGAAGCCTGAATTTTTTTTTCGCGGGGTCTTCCGCCGCCGCTTGAAGCTCTTCTTCCGGCTCGCCTTCACTCTGTCCCTGTTTCTTCCCTTGGTTCCTTTCCTGACGCTCCTGAATCTTTCCGGATTCGTTCTCTTGGTCCGACTGCTGCACCTGCGTCTTCTGAATCTCTTTTCCCTTTTGTTCCTCGACTGCTATGTTGTGCTGCGACATTCTCGCCTGATGCTGTTCGAGCATCTGCGCTTTTTCCACATCCGAGGTCTTGGAAAAAAGAACCATCATGTCCACCGAACGTATTGACATGAGCGGCTCCTTTCAAGACGACCCTCGGCTGTCCGCCAAGGGGTTAACCGTAAACTCCCACTTGCACTTCGCCATCCTGCTCGTAGAAGACCGTCGAGTTGATCTGGTCCCTTATGTGCAGCACGGCTTGTTTGATTATCAGTTTCACGCCGGGGTAAATAGCGTCTGATATCGTCACTTTTCCTTTAAAGGAGGAAGCGAGTATCTCTTCGAGTTCTTCTTCCCTCGCCTCCAGTTTTTTCAACTGGCCCATCAGGTTGAACTGGGCGCGAGTGAGCTGCAGCAGAAGATCCCTTTTCGCGGGCGGCAGAGTGCCTTGCTTTTCCTGAAGCAACTTCAACGATTTGACGCCTTTTTCAGACCTGTCGAGGTTCAGTTTGAGATTCTTTTTCTGCTCTTCTATCTGTCTTAATTCTTCTCTGACTTTAGGGCTTCCGCCTGCTTCCACCTCGGTCGGGGTGGCCATATAATTGCCAATGACTCTGGCTCTGACTTCTTCTCCGGCGCTGACGCGGCCGCCCACTATGACGCCCTTCTTTCCTTCGGCGACTATGCTCTTTTTGGCGGTCACGTTAGAGAGAATCAGCCCGTCGCTGACTTTGATGTTTCCGCCGGCTTTCACAGTGGTATGCTCTAGGAACTTCGCTATAACATCCTCGCCGGCCACGATGACGCCTTTGTCCTGACCGTGCATGCCTTTGTTTAGAAAGACGTTGCCGCCGGCCTCGATGACGCATCCGCTCACAGGCCCGTACACCGAAACGTTCGAGTCCGCTTTCACGACGAATCCTTCGAGTATGCCGCCCTTGACTATCACGTCGCCGACGAAGCTTATGTTTCCGGTGGAAAAATCCACGTCGCCTTTAACTTCGAACACCGGCAGCACATGAATCTTGCCTTGAACGAGCCTCGGCTGTCCGGCGATCTGCGAAACGATGAGGTTCGGGTTTTCCTGCGAGAAGGTGACGTTTTTGCCGATAGGAAAAGGTGTGTCCTTGCCGGGCCGCGCCGAAATTTCCTCGCCGAGAACGTTCCTTCCGGATTTTCCCGTCGTCGGAGGCGTTTTTTCGGCCAGCGGCTCTCCTATGTGAACGTTGCTCACCACGCCCAGTTCGTAATAGTCTACATCGCCCTCGTCCGTCATCATCGGCTTGGGCTTGGCGTCCTCGACGTTGAACAGGAACTCGATCTTGCCGTCCTGCCCGTCTTCCGAGGAAGTCCCCTCCGCCACAACGACCTTCTCGTTGTACCATGCCTGAGCCACTATGTTCTGGATGACGTCTTCCTTCTGGCCGAATCTGACGCCAGCCATTGCGAGCGCGGCTTTCACGTCGTCAACATCGATTTCCTTGCCGCCCTTCGGGGGTATCATCGTCACAGAGGCTTCCATCTTGTCGGAAGACACCGCGACTTCGACGCTGCCGTTGATCTTCCGGGCGATTGCGAACATTTTTCCCGTGCTGCCCTGAGTCTGGATAAGCCGGTCGATCGAGGAGTAGTCGATCTCGAAATTCTCCGCGCCTATCTCTTCCAGAGCCATGAGGAACTGCTCGGCGACTACAGGCATTCCGCCCGTCTTCGCTTGGTCGATGTCCGCCATTACTTCGCGGCCGTCTGAAGAAAACTGAAGTTTTACTGGTGAGTCATGCAATTTCGGTTCGCTCTCTTTTTCAGTTTGCGATGTCTGACGCTATCGCGGATATTTTACCACAACAACCTTTATTTATTAATGTTAATTCAAAATTATTAAGAAACGTCTATGGCTCCCTCTTCAATCATAAAATATTTCTTGGTCTCTCTCCATAAGCGCGCTCTTCATCCTGAGCATCGCCTTGGTGTGAATCTGGCAAACCCGCGACTCGGTGACTCCCATCGCCTCGCCTATCTGTTTGAGAGTCATGCTTTCCACGTAATACAGCCCGACCACCATCTTTTCGTTCTCCGGCAGCTTCTCGACAGCCTTCGTCAGTATCTTTTTGACTTCCTTTTTGACGGTGGTGTCCGACGGGTCGGCGGCTGTTTCGTTCTTTACCCTCGCGATGAACGGCAGCGGCTTGTCGTCGTCGGACATCTGAAGCAGCTCTTCGAACGAGAAAACCACCGATCCGGCGATGTCTCCGAGCGTCTCGTTCAACTCATCGGTGGAAATGCCCAGTTTTTGGGACACTTCCTCGTCCGTCGCCGGACGCCCCAGTTCCCTTTCCACCTCATTGAACGCCGTTTCAATGTCCCTGCTCTTCTGTCTCAATGTCCGGGGAACCCAGTCCATCTGCCTTAACGAATCGAGCACCGCTCCCCTTATTCTGACTATCGCGTACGTCTCGAACTTGTTTAGCCTCGACATGTCGAACTTGTCGAGAGCGTCTATCAATCCCAGAATGCCTTCGCTTATAAGGTCGTCCCGCTCAATGAAGGCGGGAAGCTTGTATGCTATGCGGTCTATGACATAGCGCACGAGCGGCAAATATCTTTCCGCGAGCCTGCCCCGCGCGTCTTCGTTTCCGCATTCCTTGAACAGCCTCCAGTCTTCTTCCGCCGGACGCTGTTGTTTTGCCATCGCCATATATTTCTCTTCCAGCTTAAAGATCGAATTCCGTCAGCTCACCGCGAGAAACGTCGCTATCAACGCCACTATCGACACGAACAGGAAACACAGGCCGAACATAATCTGTCTGCCGAATTTTCTTTCGGAAAACACGGATTCTTCATTCTGGAACGGGTCGTATATCTCGACGTCGCCGTCCTTAGTCTTTATCTTCACTTCGGGAGGAACGAAGAATTGGCCGTATATTCCGGGACCGAATTCCACGAACGTCTCGACAAATGTGTCGGACATGATGTTGGTCTTAACAACCGGAACGCAGAGCGGAATCAGTTCTCCGTTGATTGTTCCGCCCAAAAGTTCGGAGAAATAAACGGCGGACTCTCGTCCATCCTTGATTTTGACAATGACCTGATCGCCCTCGCAGAGAGCGCGGGCGGGTTTCCCGTCGAAGGGAGCTATCTCAGGCTCGGAGATGAGCACGATGCGAGGCAAAGGCTCCTGAGGCGAGGCGCTGGGGAGGTCTCCCAGATCGATGTTCGCAGACGCGGCTTCGGCGCTGCCGAAAAGCTGGGCGGCCTGCTGTTGGGGAGTCATCGCGGCGCTCTTTGCGCCTCCGATAACTGAAGCCAGAGAGTTAAGCGAGTGCGCTCTCGCGGCGTACGTCGCGGTCACCGCTTCGCCAAGAACGTCTGAAATTATTTTTGCGAACTTCTGAGAGGCTTCGGCGCTCTGCCCCCGGCTGTGAAGCCCGACCACCGTCTGTATGAAGTTTGAAGAGAATCTTGATTTTATTTGAGCCGCATTGCTGGAGCTGGAAGCCGCGTGCCGGTCGCTAAGCCCGGAGCGGACCGTTTTGAGGCTCGACGCGAACACTGTGGGAGGCATGTTGACATCTAAAGACTTTTCTTTTTCAGCCGCGAGCGGATACGCCATGTCCGAGTAAATCACGCTGTCGGACTTCGTGTCGAACATCGCGGCCAAGAATCCGGTTCCGCTTTCTTTGCCGGACGATTTGAACTTTACTTGAAACGCCATTATCTCCTTGGACACAGCGTCCAGAAGCTTAAGCGCCGCCGTCACGTTTCCGCCGGCCTCTATCAGCACGTTTTGAGCCTCGGTCTCGGTGCATCCCGTGGCGTCCATCAACACCTTTACGTTCGCGTCCATTTCAGGCGTTTCCCTTCATTTGTTTTTCCTCCGCGCGTCGGAGGTGTTCTCACTCCGGCATGGGCATTTCCGCGCCCTGACTCCAGTCGAGATGCCTGCCGATTTCTTTTTCGTGGTCTTCTTTTTCTACTCTCGGCTCCAGTTGGTTCTCTTCGTGAATTCTGCCGAGTATGCGCGCCGTCGCCACTCCCAGCACGGTGAAAAGTATATACACGGCGATTCCGGCGATTAGAAGCCGGGTCAACTCGACGTCGGCTATCAGACCGATTATCATGAAAAACAGGAACGCGAGCGTTCCAGTGAGCCACTTTATCGAGGATATCACGTTTTCATAAACGATCTTCACTTTCAGAGCCTCCAAGTCGCAGCGCCGTCCGCTCTCTTAGGGACGGGTTTATTGTCAACCTTTTCTGAACCGAGACGCCAGCCGTTTCAACTGCCCGGCCAGCCCGCGCTCCGTCACAAAATCCACTTCGTATCCTGCCATCTTCATCGCTATCCTGTTTATGTCCCTCGACGCTCTCGTCGAAGGGTACAGAAGGGTGAACGGCTGCTGGCGGCGCACCGCCTTAGTCACGTTCGGGTCGTATCCCACCCAGCCTAAGTCCTCGATCTTCAAGTTGAAAAACTGGCGGGTTATCAGCTTCATCGTCTCGGAAACATGCTGAGCGTCCGCCTGATCCTGAGCCATGTTCACCAGAAGCTTCACCGTGGTCTCTTCCCTCTCCCTCGCCAAGATTCTCAAAGCTCCGTACGAATCCATCATCGAGGTCGGCTCCGGTGTGGTCACCAGCAGTATCTCGTCGGCCAGCAGCAGAAACTCCACTATCCCGTCCGCCAGACCTCCTCCGGTGTCGATCAGCGCCGTGTCAGCTTTCTCCGCGCTGTTTCTTATCGCCTTGATCACGGCGTTTCGCTTGTCGAAGTCCACGCCGTCGGCCATTCTTCCGTGCGAGCTTGCCGGGGCGACTCTCACTCCCGATGGCCCGGTGATTATTATCTCCTCCAGCGTCTTGGCTCCGGAGATAACGTGCGACAAGTTGTGTTTCGGCGCTATTCCCAGCAACAGGTCTATGTTGGCGAGGCCCATGTCGGCGTCCACCACCAGCACCCTGTGGCCGAACCGTGTGAGCGCTATTCCGAGGTTGATGGCGATGTTGCTTTTTCCGACTCCGCCCTTGCCGCTCGTCACCGCTATTATTTTGTTGCCGCCGCCCGCCGGCGCCGGTAATTTCTCCTCGACAGTGTCTTTTATCTCGCGCAACGGCTGCGCCTGATCCGCCATCAGCGCTCTCTCCCGGTGTTGACTGCCTGTTTGAGCGGCTTGCCCATCACAAGGTTCAACAGCGCGCCGGGCGACGCCGCCTCTATCTCTCCGGGCACGTTCTGCCCGAAACACAGATACGACACGCCCACGTTCCGGCTCGCTATCAGGTTTATCAGGTTGCCGTATGTCGATGTCTCGTCAAGCTTCGTGAATATCAGATGGTTGTACGCCAGCGGCCTGAACTTGTCGGAGATGTCCAGCATGTCTTTATATCTTATGTGCGCGCTGAGCGTCAGGTGTATCTCCAACGGATAGCACACCGCCAGCAAGTCCCTTATCTCGGATATCCGGGGAGCGTCCCAGTGGCTTCTTCCCGCCGTGTCTATCAGTATCAGGTCGCGATCCGCAAACGAGTCCACCGCTCTTTTCATGTCCTCCGCCGTGTACACCACTTTGACGGGAACGTCTAGTATCTCGCTGTAGACTTTTATCTGTTCGACCGCGGCTATCCTGTACGTGTCGGCGGTGATTATCCCGACGCTTTTCTTTTTTTGAAGCGCGAACACCGTGGCGATTTTCGCGATAGTCGTCGTTTTTCCCACGCCCGTCGGCCCTACGAGAGCCACTGTTTTCGGTTCTCTGCCTGACAGCGTTATCGCGCCTGAAACCTTGAGAAGCCGCCGCAGTTGGCGCTCCAGCGCCGCCCGCGCAGCTTCTTCGTCATCCTTGTCTTCTTCCGCCAGCGAGTCGTCCATCGCCCGGATTATGTCTTGAGCCAGCGCGTCGCTGACGTCGTTCTCTATGAGTTGAAGATACAGAGAGCCGAATATCGGCGGATACGGGTTGACCGTCTCCTGCTCTTCGGCTCTCGACTTGTGCAGCAGAGTCTGGAGCGCATTTTTGACTTCCCGCAACTCCGAGCGCATCTCTTCTTCGGCTTTGGGCGAAGCGGATTGCTGAGTCTGGGCGGGTTTTCTGGGAGCGGGAGATTGCGCCGGTCTAGCGGCCGCGCGAGGCTGTTCGCGCCTCTCCGCTGACGCGCCCGCCGATTCCATGTCCGTCGCCGCCAGCACTTCCACCATCGATTTGCCCAGCAGCCCGAACACTCCTCCCCGGTTAAACTTCCGGGTCTGTAAAATCACGGCTTCGGAGCCGAGGTCGCGCTTGACGCGCTGCAGCGCTTCCTGCAGCGTCGGAGCTTCGTATCTTTTTACCTTCATCGCCATTCGCGTCTTCCTCAACCGCTCCGTCAGGCCTGCCTTACACGCCCACCATTCCGAGCGACCTTACTTTGCAATCGGACGATATCTCGCTGTGCGACAGCACCGTCAACGACGGGAACAACCTTTCTATCAGCCGCCTCACATACATCCTCACCCTCGGCGAACACATGATTATCGGCTGGTAGTTCAACTGCACCGTCTTCTCCACCATCTTGCTCATGTTCTCCGTCAGCTTGTCTATCACTTCCGGCGGCAGCACGGGATATGACATCGTCCCCGCGTCGTGCACCGACTGAAGGACCAAGTCCTCAAGCTTCGGGTCTATGGTTATAACCGGCAGAGTGCCGTCGTTCATCTGATGCTGTTTGCAAATCTGGCGCGCCAACGCCGCGCGCACGTACTCCGTCAGCACGTTCACATCCTTGCTCAATGTCCCGTAGTCGGCCAGCGCTTCGAGTATCAGCGCCAAATTTCTTATCGAAACTCTTTCTCTCAGAAGGTTTTGCAGCACTTTCTGGATGTCCCCAAGCTCCATCTTGTTCGGTATAAGCTCCTCGACAACGACGGAATGCTTTTCCTTGACGATGTTGACAAGTTCCTGAGTCTCTTGCCTGCCGAGAAGCTCATAAGCGTGGCTTTTGATTACTTCCGTCAGGTGCGTGGCGACCACAGACGCGGGGTCTACCACTGTGTATCCGAGAAGTTCGGCCTGTTCCTTGCCGCCCTCTCGTATCCATTTTGCGGGCAAGCCGAATGCCGGCTCCGTCGTGTTTACGCCTTCGATTTCCTGAGTGGCTCCGCCGGGGTTCATCGCCAGAAAATGATCCACCATCAGAGAGCCGCCGGCGACCTCGACTCCTTTGATTTTTATCGAATAGTCGTTCGGTCTCAGTTGGATATTGTCTCGTATTCTTATCGGCGGGACGATTATGCCCATCTCAAGCGCTGTCTGCCGCCTTATCATTGTGACCCGGTCGAGAAGGTCTCCCTTTTGATCCGGGTCCACCAGAGGTATCAATCCATACCCTATCTCAAGCTCCATCGGGTCGACATATAGAAGAGCGGAAACAGCTTCGGGAGAAGCATAGGGCGCGGAGGGCGGATGGCCCTGTTGCGTTCCGGCGGACGGAGCCGGGCCTCCCGACATCCCCGATCCCGGCCTGCCGCTTGCCGCCGCCGGTCTGCCCGCCGCGGATTCTTTCTGCCCCAGCCCCAGCTTGTCGAACGCCAGCGCGAACCCGCCGAGTATGAGCGTGATGATGAGAAGCGAAAACACCAAGCCGAATGAGCCGGAAAAAAGCGAGAATACCGTGAATGCGCCCATCACTCCGGCTGCGATAGACAGCACCCGCTTCTGCCCCAACATCTGATTGAATATTTCAGTGCTGAGATTCGCTCCGGACGCCGCATTGGTCACCATCACGCCGGTGGCGGTGGATATGAGAAGCGACGGTATCGCAGCCGCAAGCCCGTCGCCTATGGTCAGCACGGTGTACCTCTGCACGGCTTCCAACCAATTCATCTTGTATATCGCAACGCCGAGTATGAATCCGCCGATGATGTTTATCGCGACTATTATCAACCCGGCTAGAGCTTCCCGCTGAACGAAGCGGCTGGCTCCGTCCATAGCCCCGAAATAATCCGCTTCCCTTTCTATGGTTTTGCGCCGATCTCTCGCCTGCTGGTCGGTTATCAATCCGTTGTTCAAGTCGGCGTCGATGCTCATCTGCTTGCCGGGCATCGCGTCAAGAGTGAACCTAGCCGCGACTTCGCCTATCCTCTGCGCGCCGTGCGTGATAACCATGAAGTTCACTATCACTATGATGAGAAAGATTATGATGCCCACCACATAGTTGTTCCCGGTAACGAACGTCCCGAAGGTCGTTATTATCGCCCCGGCAGCCTCTTCATCCTGATGGGCGTTCAGCAGAATAGCTCTTGTCGTCGTTATGTTCAGCGCGAGCCGGAACACCGTAGAAAACAGGATGACCGACGGAAACGAGCTGAATTGCAGCGGCTCATTGGCGTGCATCGTCACAAGTATCGTCAGTATCGCTACCGTTAGGCTGATCGCCACCAGCATGTTGATCAGGGCGGCGGGCACGGGTATGACGAACATCGTAATAATGACGATTATCATGACCGGCAGGGCCAGTTCAGGCGATTTCGCCATGTTCGCCAAGAACTGGACGGCCTTTGTCTGTATTTGCGCTATGTCCATTTATCTTGTCTTTCCTGTCAATATATTATTATTCAGTAATTGAGAATTATATTAGCATCAATGGGGGATTTACAATAGTCGAAAAATATTTGGCCCGACGCTCCGGGCAGCTTCCCCGCGCCTAAAAAGCCCTTCACCCGCTCTAAATGCCGTCCTCGCGCCGCGCTACCCGGGCTAAATTCCGAACCTGTGCTTCTTTTTGCTGACTCTGTAAACGTACGCTAGTATCTCCGCCACGGCTTTGAACAGTTGCGGCGGCACGTAATCGCCGACGTCGGTAAGCTTGAAAAGCGACTGCGCCAGCGGCTTGTCCTCGATTATCGGAACATTGTTTTCCTTCGCGACCTGCTTGATCTTTTCCGCCACTACTCCCCCGCCCTTCGCCGTCACTTTCGGCGCGTGCATCTCTTCTGCGGCGTATTCGAGCGCGATCGCCAGTTCCACCGGGTTGGTTATCACCACATCGGCGTTCGGAACCGCCGCCATCATCCTTCTCATGGCGATCTCTCTCTGCTTCTCCCTTATCCTCCGCCGAACAAGCGGGTCGCCTTCCCGCTGTTTGTATTCGTCTTTTACTTCCTGTTTCGTCATTTTTATGCTTTTCTCGAAGTCGTACTTCTGATATATCATGTCGAGGAAAGCGAGAACTATCAGGACAAGCCCGATTTTGAGCGCCATCGTCAGCATCGTCACGCACATCAATATGAACGCGTGCTCTATGCCCATGTCCGTCATGAGAAGAAATTTCGGTATCGCCGCCTTTATCGAGGCAAATCCCACATACCCGACAATCGCGATTTTGAATATGCTCTTTAACAGCTCGGTGATCGAACGCATCGAAAACAGCCTTTTGAATCCGTTAATCGGGTTCAGTTTGCTGAACTTCGGCTTAATCGATTCCAATGACATATGAAAGCCGACCTGCATAAAACCGTTAATCAAGGCCACCGCCACGAGCGCCGCCGCGAACGGAGCCATAATCTTGATGCTGAAAATCACCATGTTCGACAAAAGGAAACCTATGTTGCTTTCGTTCAGGTCCGAAAAGCGCACGAAAACTTCAGGGGAAAGCGACCATTCCATATACCGCTTCATATATCCGTACATATTGCGCCCGTATAGGGCGAGCATGCATGCTCCCGCCACGAGAATGGCCGCGGAGCCTACTTCCTGACTCCTTGCCACTTGGCCCTTTTTCCGGGCCTCCTGCCTTCGCCTCGGCGTTGCAGTCTCTGTTTTTTCCTCGCTCGCCATTAAGGCTCCTGCCGCCCGACGGCGGCATCGCTCACGTCATTCCGGCCATCCGCAGCAGCATTGCCATGTCCTGCATCATCGTCGCAAAATAGCCCTTCAACAGATACGCTATCAGCCCTATGGACATCCCCATCACCCACAATCCTATCGATATCTGTATCGGAAGCCCCACTATGAACACGTTCATCTGCGGAACCGTTCTGGCCACTATACCCAGCGCCATCGTCACCATCAACAGCACGAATATTATCGGCATCCCTATCTTGAACGCTATCACGAACGACTTCGACAGCCAACCGACGACTTCCATGCCCAGCGGTTCCGTGAAGGTGAACGAGCCAAGCGGAGTGTAATCGTAGCTCGAAGCGATTATCCCGATCAGATAGTGGTGCATGTTAAGACCGAGGAAAAGCAATATGCCCACGAGGAAAAGGAACTGCCCCAGTATGGAGATATGCTCGTCCGTCATCGGATCGATGACGTTCACGATTCCGAATCCGACCTGTATTCCGAACATCTGTCCGGCGAGCTGTATCGACGAGAACATCAGATTCCCTATAATCCCTATCAGGACGCCGACCATCACTTCCCTCAAGACCAGAATCCAGTACAGAACCATCTCTTGGGGAACAGGCGGGAAATGCCGCGACACTATGGGAAAGATGATTATGCTCAGAAGGAAGGAAAAACCCATCTTGAACGTCGGAGGAACGGAGCCGCTGCCGATAACCGGCGAAAGCGCCACCATCGAGGCGATCCGCGCGAACACCAATATGAAATACTGGAACGTCACTACGTTGACTTCAAGCCATTCCATAGCGAAACCGCCGGCGGGGCCCCGCCTACCTCACATAATTCGGAAGATTCATCAGAAGGTCCACCGTAAAATCCTTCGTCATCTGCATCATCCAGTTGCCGAACAGCACCATAGCGAGTATCACCGCGAGTATCTTCGGTATGAACGTCAACGTCATTTCCTGAATCGAAGTCACCGCCTGAAACACCGCGACCAACAGGCCCGCGACTAGGCCGAATATGAGCAACGGGCCGGCTATATACAAAGCCAGCATCACCGCTTTCGTCCCGAGGTCTATGACTATCCCTTCGGTCATCTCCCGCGCTCTCCGTCAACCTAATAGAAACTCAGCACAAGCCCGCGCGCTATCAGCGCCCATCCGTCAACAAGTATGAATATCAACAGCTTGAACGGCAACGATATCATTATTGGCGGCAGCATCAGCATGCCCATCGACATCAGCGTGCTCGCTATCACCATGTCTATCACTAAAAACGGCAGATATATTATGAAACCCATCTCGAACGCGGACTTCAGTTCCGACACCAGAAACGCCGGGATCACCACGTGCGTCGGCACGTCCGCCCGCGTCTTCGGCTTCTCCATGCGGGACAGGTTGATGAACAGCGCGAGGTCCTTCTTCCGCGTCTGTTTCAACATGAATTCCCGCATCGGCTCTTCCGCCTTCTTCAACGCCTCGACGTGGGTTATCTCCTGATTGAGATACGGCCTCAGCGCGGTCTCGTTCACCGTCTTGAACACCGGGGCCATTATGAAAAACGTCAGAAACAGCGCGATTCCCACAAGCACCTGAGACGGCGGCATCTGCTGCGTGCCCAGCGCGTTCCTCGTCAGCGACAACACGATTATTATCCGCGTGAACGACGTCATCATTATGACGATAGACGGCGCCAGCGACAGTATCGTCAGGAGGAAGATTATCTGAAGCGACAACGCCACATCCTTCGGCGACTCCGCCGGGGACACGCCGAACGTGACGCGCGGAACCACCACCGGGGACTCAGCCGCGATTGCCGGAACCACGATGAGGGCGAACAACGGCAACAACGCCGGGGATATCCATACCGCCCGCCTCGCTATGCTCTTCATCCGATCAACGCTCTTATTCATTCTTCTTCCAGTTTTTTCAGTTTGCTTTTCAGCCTGTTCATTATCGGGGCCGCCCCTCCCATTATCTCTCCGGCTCTCCTCTCCAGTTCACCCTGAAATCCCACTCCCCCGTCCGCCGTCGGGCCTTCCCCGCCATACTCCAGAACCTCTTCCTCCCCGACCTCCATCAGATACGTCAACCCCTTCTCCCCAGAACCCAGCAGAACCCTTCTCTTCCCCACAGACACCAAATACAACTGCCTGTTCAGACCAAGCTGAACGGTGTCCATCACTTTTATGTGCCTTCCCTTAAGCTCCAGCCTCATACCCTTCGCCCACAACATCTTCATCACGTATGCGAACGCAAGAATCAGCATTATCACGATGGCCAAGCTTCCCATAACCCGCCATACGCTGACCCCTCGCGTTCCCGGCTCATCGTCTTCGTCGAAAGCCGGACGGTAATCCTCCCGCGTCTTCATGTCCGACGGCACGACCGAATCGTCCGCCGACATGTCAACCGGGGCGTTTTCGCTCCCCGTCTTTTCCGCGCCAAGCTTATCCGATGCCGCGACTTGCGCCGCCGGCGGTTCCGCTCCCGGCGCGCGGCTCTCAGCCGCCGCCGCGAAATTCGCCGCAACAATCAACGCTATCGCCAGACAGCACGCCGCAATCCATCGTGCCGGTCTCGTTTTTTCCACAGCGCGTTCTCTCATATTAAGGCCTTGTCAGACAGTTTTTTTACGCTCGCGCTCTTCGTTTCGCGCCGATTGCCCGAATATCCCCGCTAAATATAATCTCATATAATATACAACTATTCATTTTCAATCAATCTTTCGGGAAATAACTTGATTGCGGATATGGTTCAAATTGAGGCGTCGTCAAATTTCGTCAAAATTCTTCGAGCCTTTTTTGCGGGTCGACCAACTGGACTATTCTCACTCCGAGTTTTTCGCCAACCGCTACTATTTCGCCCATTGCAATGTTCTTTTCATTCACGAAAATCTTCACCGGTTTCCGGTTTGAAGAATCCAGTCCCACAACCGAGCCGGGAGTTATGTCGAGCAGCTTGCCCCCGGGCACCCTCGCTCTTCCAAGTTCCACCGTCATTGTCACTGGGATGTCCAGAAGGAGTTCCAGATTTCGTTCTGTTTTATTTGCGGGAGCTTTGGCTATTTGAGCGGCGGCGGGCGTCTTTTTCTTGACTATTCTGGAAGCGTCGGTCTTGGCGGGAACGTTTGCAGCCGGAGGCTCGAAAGCTTCGATTTTCTTTTTCGCCGCCGGAGTCGCAACAACCGGTTTTGCCGCCGCGCGTCCGACCGCCGGAGCCGAGGCTCTGTCCGCGAACAACGCGTCTATGAACTGCTCCGGAAAAACCAGACGGATGAAAAATTCCGCGCCGTCCATCGACGCGGAAACCGATGCTGAAAAATATCTTGAGATTCCCGTAAGCGCGGGCAGACTCCGCAGGTGTCCGCCTATTGTGTTAAGCGCCGCGGCGGGAGTTCCTGTTTTAAAAGGTTTTCCCAACATGCCTGACGCGCTTTCCGCCGAGGCCGACCACGCCTGTTCCACAAGTTCAGACACCGCTCCCTTGTGAATATCCGAAAAATCGCCGGGCGGAACCGAAGCCCCCGGATTTATTATTCTCTCCGGGATCAAAGCGCCTTGCGGAAGCTGGATGAAAAGAACGGACAATCCGGGAACGGGAGCTGTCGCGGGAACGGTGACGGCGACATAGCGGCCTGAGTCGAGCGCTGCGACTTCAGCGGCGTCGAGGCGCTCCGCGGATGGCTTGCCGTATGTCAACTCACAACCGGCTATGCCGCTTGCGGAGACGCGAAACCGATCAAGAAATACGCTTATGAAATCAGTGATTTTTTTAGATTCGCTCACGGGGCAACCACAGGGCGCGCGTCATTTTTCGGTTCCGGACGCCCGCTGTATTCAGATATCTTCCCTGTCTTTCACCACCGCGGTCGTCTGCACCGCTATGCTCTTGCCCACTTGGCCGGGGCGGCCTCTAAACTTAAGCTTGTTGCCCACATACACATCGATGTCGTCGTCCGTTTTCGTCTGCAACTGCAACACGTCGCCGACGTCGAGGCTGAGAAAATCTTTCAGGGTTATCTGCGTTTCGCCAAGTTCGGCCGTGACCAGCACGTTCGTCTTGAGAAGCCGTTTAGCAACTTTTATCGGGGTCTCCGGAGACACCGCCCGCCTGTAGGTGGCGAACCATTGCTGTATGCTCAATTTCGGAAGAACCGTCTCAAGCATCACGTACGGCAGCGCGATATTCATCCTGCCGGTCTTTTCGCCTATCTCCACTTCGAGGTTGACCAGCACTATCATCTCGTTCGGCGGAGTTATCTGCACGAAGTACGGGTTGCTCTCTATTATTTCGAGCTTCGGGCTGAGAGTGATAACGTTGCTCCACGCGTCCTTGATGAAGTTGAGAGCGTCCATGATGACGCTTTCCATGATGTTAAGCTCGATGTCGGTAAGTTCGCGCGCTTCCTCTTCCTCTTCGCCGGAACCGCCCAGAAGCCTGTCCATGAGCGGGAAGCCGATCTGCGGGCTGATGTCCATCACCGCGTTGCCTTCCATCGGGGGAAGACCGAAAATGCAAATCATCGACGGGTTGGAAACGGTGTTGATGAAGTCTTCGTAGGTGACTTCTTCGACGGAGACGACTTTGATGCGGGTGAGAGCGCGGATTTTCGCGGACAGCGTGCTTGAGAGCAGCCGGGCGAAAGTCTCGTGTATCATCTGAATGGTTCGAATCTGGTCTTTTGAGAACTTGGAAGCCCTCGAGAAGTCGTATGCTTGGACATTCTTTGCGGTGTCGGCGCGAATGATTGTGGATGTTTGAGCCGGCGCGGACGAGCCGCCGCCCATGTCTCCGAGGTCGAAATCGCCGAGGTCAAGGCCGAGGTCTCCGCCTCCGCCGCCGCCTCCGGACGCTCCGCCGGTGTCGTCGCCGAGCTGGTTTATCAGATCATCAATTGCGCTTTGTGACAGAAAGTCGCCCAAATCAGTTTCCTCCGAGGTTCGTCCGCCGCGCCCCTACGCCGGGGCTTTCTTTTACTGCACTAGGAACGACGTGAAGTACAAATCCTTGACGAACCATATTTGGCGTTGCTGGAACATCTGTAGCAGCTCTCCGCGTATCGAGTCCATCCTGCGGGAGAAATCCTGCGGCTCGTCGTCGAAGCCTATCGCCGCCAGATCGTCGTTCGGAGCGACATTTGAAGCTCCGCCCGCCGCCGGGAACAGGTCGCCTTTGGTCAGCCGAGACAGATATTCGTTGCAAACGTAAACAACCATGTCCTTCTTTGCTTCAAACTCGGCCATCAGCGCGGCTCCGTTCTTAGCGGCTTCCTTCGGGTCCGTGGCTAGGCAAACGGTTATCCCGACGCTCATATACGACTGGCCGTCGGCCATGTTGATTATCAGCGGTTTTTCCATCGAGGCGAGCTGAGCGGTCAGGGAACAGTCTTCCATCTTCACGCTGCCGGCCGCGATCCTTCCGGTCTCGTTCTGCTGTCTGATCTTGCCTATCTGGGACGAGACTTCTTTGTTGATGTTGCCCACGCTTCTTTGAATAATGAGGACTGTTGCCGCCGTTCCGATAATCAAGAGAACGGCTATAATCGCGAGGTGAACGATTGAGAAACCACCGCCGGAGCTTTTTTTCGACGGCGGAGCCGCCTCTGTCAAAATTTCCTCTTCTGCCATTTTCGCGCTTCCTCCTTGTTTTTCCTCTTTCAATATGAAAAAAACAGGTTTTCCGTTCTATTGAGGCTTTATCGCAAGTCCCTCGTATATACTGCGGCGATATTCTATCACCTTCCTCACAACTTCGTCAACTTTGTCTTTTACAACTAGCTTTCTTCCCGTCGTCATCGTTATCATCGTGTCGGGCGTGGCTTCTATGTACTCTATCAAATCCGAATTGAGCACTATCGCTTGGTCATTCAGCTTTATTAATTCAATCATTTATCGGCCTCTGTTCCTCTGCGATATATTTGTTATTATCATACGCTATATCATTGAGCGCAATAGAGTATTCAAACTTTTATTGGTTCCTTTATATTGTAAGAGGAATTCCGCCAGCGGCAATCCCTCGATTTTCTCCGAATACATTATTCCGCCTTCGGTCGAATTGTAAAGCTTCAACCGACCGGATTTCACATCCGGGTCAGCGTCCGCAAACTTTATCAGCCATTCGAACGCCGCCAGAAATCCGGGGATTGAGTATAGTTTCTCGCCGTTTTTTCCTTCTGACTCCATAAGTTTGCCTGAATTTTTCAATTCTTCTGACGGTTCAGCCATGGACAGGTCGTTTCCGATGAAGGTTATGGGCGCGCAGCCTGCGATTTTCGCGGCGAGCATTGCCATATTTCCAACGACAACGCCTCCGGGTATCGCCGAAATCCGCCTTTCGGTCATATTTATGGCCGCGCTCTCATATCCCTTGTCAACATCGTCCGTCACATTGTAAAAAGCTTTTTTTCTCCAATTTAGGCGCAACATCGCGGGAGAGGAATAAGTGGGAGCAATAAGAGTGATTTTGGAGAGGTCGATATCTTCGAAAAAAGAGGCTGTTTCGTCCGACGCGTCCGCCACAACGGCTATCTGCGGGGACACTCCCGCCGCCGTCATCCTTTTCAAAGCTCTGTCGCAGCAGAATATGGGATACATCATCTGAACGTCTTTGAGCAATCCCGCGTTTTTTTCCAAGCTCGGCCCCGCGCCCGCCACGATTCCGGGAATACCGGCAAAAACCCCTCTGAGCTGGGAAATGTCCCTGCCCTTTTTTATCTCGGCAAGATTCGCGCG
Organism: bacterium UBP15_UBA6099; assembly: GCA_002435745.1. GTDB lineage: Bacteria > UBP15 > UBA6099 > UBA6099 > UBA6099 > UBA6099. The sequence continues at coordinate 276 of DIWT01000058.1, read as the reverse complement.
GATGTTTTGAAGCCACTGCGCGTGTTGCGACCTCGTGTCGTGCGCGGCAAGCGTCTTTTCAATCGCGTCGTCCTGCCGCATATCGTTTCCCCTGTCGTCCATATTGCAAAACCTGCTCTCTCTTGTGGGAGAATTATAGCGGAAATAAAATCTCCCGCATCTTTTGTTGATTATAGCAAGGCTTATACGAAGAATTAAATGAGAGTTCCCATTAACTACTTTGGTAAAAACATCATGCGCAAAAGAAAAAGTTAGTTGTGTAAAGTAGTTTCTGCG
>DIWT01000019.1:19902-20097 GCA_002435745.1 bacterium UBP15_UBA6099 | reverse complement strand
CCTTAAAATCCCTTTCAAAACGTTTCAAAGCGCGCGGCGAAGCGGGCGCGTTCGCGCCTGCGCTCCTCCGCGCTCATGGGAAAAGATATTGGGAAAGGGGTTTTATGAGAACACTCTTCAAAAACATTTTCACAGGAGCGTCTGGGTGGGACGCGGCAGCGTGCCATCCAGACGCGCAAGGAAAAGTTTGAAGGA
>DIWT01000019.1:0-19875 GCA_002435745.1 bacterium UBP15_UBA6099 | reverse complement strand
AAGTTTTCCCTTAAAATCCCTTTCAAAACTTTTCATGCTAGCGCCGAATGCGGAGCTGCGCTTCCGCCTTCGGCGCGTGTCATGGGAAAAGATGTTGGGAAAGGGGTTTGAGCGGAATCCTATTTATAAATGATTTACATGGGGCGTCGGGGATAGACGCGTTTTGAGCGTCTATTCCCGACGACTATTGAAACGTTTTGAAGAGAATCCAAAGAGAAACTTTTTCAAAAGTTTCTCTTTGGTCTTTGTCTTAAGTTTTTGCTTGTCTTATGGCCGCCGGAGGCGCTGAACAGGGTTGGTTTCTATTCGGAGCCGGTTTTGGAGCCTTTTTTCAGTTTGCCTTTGCCGGGGGATGGTTGCTCGTCGCCCATCATGCGCCTGTTTTTTTCGCCTCTGAGTTTTTCGATAAGGTTTCGCTGGACGAGAGGCCAAGCGACGACGAATCTGGCCTGTTGTTCGGGTGTGAGGATTTCCTTGACGCGGTCGAAGAATTTCTCCTCGGAGTCGAGCATTTTCTTCCGGTTGGTCTCAAGGACGTCGAGGGCTTCCTTGATTTTTTTCTGGTCGACGCCGGAGGAGGACTGGTTAATTTCGGAAAGCCGGCTCATGGCCTGATGATGTTGTTCGGCAAGAGCGTGTCGCTCTTCGAAGTGGGCTTTGAACTCCTTGAGGAAGATGGTTTCCGTGTCGCCGGAAAGTTCGAGTTCGTCTGAGAGTTCCCAAGACATCATGGCGCAGACGCGTTCTTTGATTTTTTCTCTGAAGGCGGGGTCTTTTTCGGCGCGTTCCATCATCTTTTTGCCGGGGCCGTGAGGGCCGCCGGGAGGGCCGCCGGGAGGGGGTGGCGGATCCGGTTCGACCGCCAGAGCGGCGGCTGCCGCGAAAATGAACGCCGCGAGCGCGGCGAAGATGGAAAGTCGGATTTTCATTATAGTTTCCTCCTTATGAAACGCCCAGCGGCAGGGCGGATTGGCCTTGATTGTCGTCTAGCAGGTCGTAAATTTCCTCGGCCTCTTCCTCGGTGAGCGAGATGATTTCAAAGAACAAATCATCGGCTTCGCCGCCCCACATGGAAGACATCTGGTTGTCGACGGCGTCCATGTCGGCGTCCAGAGCGCGGAAGGCCGGTTCGGAGGGTTGCGCCGACGCGGCCTGAGAGGCTGACGATGCCGGAGTGTCCGGCAGGCTCGACACCGGGCGGATTTCGCCGGGGAAGTCCCCAAGAGCGGTCAGAACGATGTCTTCCGGCTGGGCGGGAGATGAAAGGGAGTCGGAGACGGCTTGGATAACGGCTTCCGAAGGAGCGCTCCGGAAGGGTATGCCGCTGTCGCGCCGGAACAGGTATGCGGCGGAGACGACGGCGAGGACGAGAGAAGCGGCAAGCGCGGCGGATGCGAAACGCCTGAAAGCGAGCGTCCTGCCGGAGGCGCGCCTGCGCCGGGCCGTAGCGTCGCGGAAGGCGCGGTCGGCGATGTCGCGGGCGAGGCCGGGTCGAGGTTCGGGGAGCGCGGGGGCGGAGGCGAGCGCGGCGAGCGCGGCGCGGGTCTCTTCATAGGCGGCCCGGCAGGCGGCGCACTCGTTCAGGTGGCGCTCCGCGCGCTCCGCATCGGAGGCTTCAAGGGCTCCGTCCGCCAGCAGAGTTATCAGTTCCGCAAGCTCTTCACAGCGTTCCATTTTGTTTCATCTTCTTTCTCAGATTTTCCATTCCGTAATGAAAGTTGACCTTGGCGGTCTGTTCCGAGCACCCGATGATTTCGCCGATCTCCCTGTAGCTCAACTCGTTGAAGACGCGGAGGGAGACTGCGAGGCGCTGTTTTTCGGGCAGAGACTCGACCGCCGCAGAGGCCGCGGAAGCGGCTTCCTGCTTGATGATTCCGGCGGAGGGAGAGTCCTCTTGCGAGCGCTCGTCCCGCGTGTTTTCGTTAAGTTCGGCCGTTTCCTTCCGGCTTCTCAGGCGTGTGTTGCAGAGGTTCACCGTCACTCTGTAGAGCCAAGTGTTGAAAGCGGCGTCGCCCCTGAACGAGTCGATTTTCTCGAACGCCCGCAAGAAAGCCTGCTGAGTCACGTCCTCGGCGTCTTCGGCGTTTTTCATAAACCGGAGCGCGAGGAAATAAATCTCGCGGTGATATCTATCGACCAGAGAGTCGAACGCAGTCCGGTCTCCGGCTTTCACGCGTTGTAGCAGCAGCGTTTCGTCGATCATGGTGTCGCCGGCTCTCGATTGATTTGACGCGGCGCATCGCCCCCAAGTTAAATGATAATACAAAATAACCGCATTTAGGCTCAAAACCCGATGAAAGGTTTTTCGCCTTTTCCAAAACTTATCGCATTTTTTTGTTTGAGCGACGAGAACAATAATTTCGGGAAATCCAGAGAGATTTCCGAAGCGATATTCTATACGAAGTATTAAATAAAAATCCCCATTAACTATTTGGTAAAAAGCAACATGCGCAAAGGAAAAAGCTTTGCGCATGGCACACTTGGCAGTGGGTAGAATCAACTAATGACATGTATATGTCCGCGAAAACGTGTTCATTGCCGACTAGGAAGGAAATTGCGCGAGATGGGCGGGGCAGAGGGGGGTGGAGAAATCAGGGTTTGGATGCGACGAGGAATAACAGGGAGCGGCCGGGCGGCCACAGATAGGTGGCGCAGTAATAAACCGACCTGAGGGCGGATTTCAGAGGAGAAAGCCCTGCCTGACCGATGTTGGCCAGTCCGGCGCGCTCCACCTTCAGCCCGGCCCGCTCCGCCAGTTCTCGGACTTCGTTGAGCGTGTATTCCCTGTTGTGGCATTTGTACGGTCTGACGTTTATCGCTACGTCGAGAGCGGTGTAGATGTTTCTGCCGAAAAGGAAAGACAGCCTGTTTCTGAGGGAGGCGACGTTGGGGGTGGTGAGGGCGAGCCTGCCGCCGGGTTTGAGGATGCGGGCGAACTCTTTCATGGCGGGCAGCGGCGAGCCGATAAGGTGTTCGAGGGTTTCGTTGAACAACACGGCGTCGAACGAGGCGTCCGCGAAAGGAAGAGAGCCTTGAGCCAGATCGACTTCGGCGACGGGGATGCCGATGGAGGAGAAGAGATCGAGCGGGGGCGCGCCGGTCTTGGGAGGGAACTGCTCGCCGGGATGCCTGTCGGCGGCGGAGACGTCCCAACCGATTTCGCGGCAGAGGGCGGAAAGGTGTCCGGGAGACGCGCCGGCGTCAAGGAGTCTGGAGCCGGGCGAGGGTGGCGCTCCGATGAGCCGCAGCGCGAACATATATCGTTTCCTGTTTCCGGCGAAGAACGCCTCGTGCTGAGTGTTTTTCAGCGCGGGGGCCAGCCTGTTTAAGGCTTCCTCTATCATGGAGTCCGTCAACTCAGGCACGGGAGATTTCCATTCCGGCAGGTTAGTGGCATGTCCTATATATAAACGTTCCCGGACTCTGCGAGGGTTCGGGATTGTTGCCGCAGGTTGTCAGTCGATTTCTTCTTCGGTTTCGTCCGCTTCGATTTCCGGCTCTACGACCTCGTTGTCCCAAGAGTCGATGGCGGACAGAATCTTTTTTTCGAGGCATTTCATAAAAATTTCGCGGTGGGTTTTGCGGCGGAGTTCGACGATTTCCTGAAGGGGGGGGATTTTGGCGGGTTGTGCCGGAGCGGCGACGGGTTCGGAGGCGTTCTTCTTCGGTTTGGCCGCAGGAGCGGGAGCCGGCGATTCCTTTTTTTTCTTTGAGGCGGCAGGCATCGGAGGCTTCTTTGCCGGTTGTTCAGGCGCGGGTTTTTTCGCGCTGGATTTCTTTATAGCGGGAGCGGCGGCCTCGGGTTTTGTTTTTGCAGTTTTGGCGGGGACGGATTTTTTCTGTTCGACGGATTTCTGCGCCGTTTTCGCCGGGCGCGCGTTCTTAGCTGTTTTGGCAGCCTTGGCGTCTCCGGACGCGGGCTTGCCCGCGGGTGTCTTCGCAGAAGTTTTCTTTGTCGCCATCGTCTGCCTCGCGCGTAAATGTCAAGCGGCGGTTCACCGCATAATATAGCTAATAGAAAAAGCCATTTCAAGTATTTCGCGCGCGGGCGCGCGGAAGGAAGTTCGTGTCATTGTGTCTTCGTTGTGAAAACCGCGTTTATGCTTGCGGGCGGAAGAGCGCGGGGGAGGTTAAACAAGGACCTCTTTTGCGGCGGCCACGGCGTAGAGGGAGCCGGTGACGCAGACGAGGCCGTTCGCGCCGGCGGTTTCAGCCGCTTTTTTCAGAGCGGTGGCGATATCGGGGGCGGAGCGGACTTTTTTGAAGTGGATGGATGCGATTTTCGCCAGAGGCTCCGGTTCCCAAGCCCTGTCGTAAGGCAGGCCGGCGACGACGATTTCGCCGCTGATGGCGCGCAGTTCCCTGAGGGCGCTTTCGGCGTCTTTGTCCTTCATCATGGAGACGACGAGGGCTATCTTGGGTTTGGACGTCCTGCCGGACAGGTGACGCGCCAGCGCGCGGGCGGCGGTCTCGTTATGAGCGCCGTCCAGCAGCACGTCCGGCCCTCCGGCTGAAGGGCGAACAAGCTCCATCCTGCCGGGGAACTCAACGCTTTCGAACCCGCGCTTCATCTCTTCGGAATCGATGTAGAACCCGGAGGAGCGGAGGGCGTCCACCGTTTCCATGACCACCGACATGTTGATCTTCTGGAATTCGCCTTCGAGAGGCAGGAGGACGTCGAACTTGGGAAGGCCTTTGGGGCGCGCCCTGAAGATGGCGCTGTCGCAGGCGTTGGGGACAGCCGTCACGAGGCGTTCGGGGGCGGCGAAGGAGAGCGAGGCGTTTTTCTTTTCGGCAACCTCGCGCAGGACGCGGGCGGCCGGGGCGCGCTGCGGCGCGGACACCGCTCTACCCCCGCTTTTGATTATCCCCGCCTTTTCTTTTGCGATGTCAGTCATCCTGTTGCCGAGAACGTGCTGGTGATCCCAGCCGATGGTGGTGATGACCGAGACAAGGGGTTCGACGATATTAGTGGCGTCGAGCCTGCCGCCGAGGCCGGTCTCGATAATGGCGATGTCCACGCCGCGCGCGGCGAACTCGCCGATGGCCGCCGCGGTGATTATCTCGAAATAGGTGTATTTGTCAAAATCCCGGCCCGCGAACGCCGCCACCCTTGCGACGGCAACGCCGAACGCTTTTTTCGATATCATCTCGCCGTCGAACCTGACGCGCTCTCGGATGTCGTTAAGGTGAGGGGAAGTGTACAGCCCGGTGGAGTAACCGGCGGCGCGAGCCACCGATTCCAGCATGTGGCAGACCGAGCCTTTTCCCACCGTGCCGGCGATGTGGACCGCCTTCAGCGAGCGCTGCGGGTTCCCCATCATGCTCATCAAAGAGCGAATCTGGGTCAGGGTGAATCTGGCTTTGAGTTTGTGGGCGCGTTTTTCCCAGTTGGAGAAGTTGTCCAAGTAGGCGATGGCTTCTGAGTATTTCATATCTAAAAGCCTTGCGAGGAGCGGCGCGCCTTCTCCGGCCCCGTCACACCTTGTCGAGCTTCTGTTTGCCAATTTTGACTTGGAACCACGGGCGCACTTCTTTGTCCAGCTTCTTCCAGCCCTTGGATTCCTGAGTCGCCCACACGAGATAGTCTTTCGTGAGCTGCTGTTTGAGTTTGGTTATGGAGAGCTTCTTGTAAATCTTCATTTCGCCGTAGCTCTCTCTTAAGCTCTTGTCCTCGTCCATGTCCCAATGGAACTCGACGAAGGCGTTTGCGACGGACTCGTCGAGAGTTTTTTCGGGGATGAGCGGGACGATGAACATGTGTTTTTCCCAGTCGTAGACGGCGTTTCCGCTGCCGGGCACGAGCATGATCGTCGGTAGTCCGAGTTGTTTGATGCGGGTCTGCGCCGAGTCGAATATCTCCGGATCCACGTTGTCGGCGAGGAACAGGTTGATGATGTCGCGCACTCTTGTTTTCGTGGCGATGTCCTTTACGCCGACCAACACCGAGGCAGAGTCCATCTTGCATTTTTTGGCGGTCATCAGCACGTACTTCTTTATCCTGATTATCTCGTTTTTGTATACGTTTTCTTTCTGCTTGATGGACATCGTCTTCATGGCGCGGATGTGGTCGTTTATCTTCAGCGACTTTTTGGCAAGCTCGTCCTGCAGTTTAAGCTCTTCGAGGACGCGGCCCTCAAGCTCCTCTCCGATAGTGCGGAACTGGGTCAACTGGTCTTCGGAAACGCGGCCCTTGAGGGTGGTGATATACTTCATGAGGTGAGCGGCGATCTGGGTCTTCATGTTTTTGATCTGTTTGATCTTCTCGCGCTCGTCCATGGTTATCGACTGGCCGGATTTCATTTTCCTGTCGAGCACGGCGGTTTTGACGACTATGCCGTCAAGCTGCTGGACGAACTTGGCGGCGTTCTGGCCGCCGGGGAACGCCATCACCATGTCCGAGCGGCCCTTCACAATGGCCCTTATCCTGTCTTGGCAGGCTTTGTATTCGGCCTCCGACTTCTTTTTGTCCTCTTCCAGCTTGTCGAGTTCGTTCTGCCCGAACGCCTGTTTGTAGACGTCCTGAAGCATGTCGGTGAGGTAGATGTATCCGAGGGGGTGGCCCTCGCCCGGAGAGAACTTTTTGTCCTCGGCCATCTGGGCGGGCACGTTCGAGTCGTCCCGGAGGAATTCGGGGTCGAGCAGGCCGAAGTTGATGAGTTGCAGGTCTTTTTCCTCGAACGGGATGATGTTGTCTTTGACGCGCGGCAGTTTCTTCTGCACCACGCCGATTATCATGTCCCAGTATAGGGCGTTGAGTTTGGCAAGGTTCTCGCGGTCGCTGGGGTCTTTGCGGAACGCGGCGATTATCTCGTTGATAACGGATTCGTCGGCGACTTCTTCGCCCTCGACGCTGATGTGGTCGGGGATGTGCATGACCTCGCAGATGGCTCCCTCCTTGTAAACGAGGGCGACTTCCTGCTCGGCGCGCTCGACGAAGAACTGCAGGGAGCGCAACACGTAGTCGCGGTCGAACTTCTGGGCGCCGGGGGTCATGTCGAAAACGAGGAACTGGCTAGGGAACGACTCGCCATAGTTGATGATGCGCCCGAAAATAAACTCGTTCCAAGAGGCCTCGGCCACTTTCGCCTGTTTGAGAAGCTCGATGTGCCCGAACTCCACGCTGCAAGCGCGAAACTGGTCTTTCTTCGGGTTGAGCACGAAGTTGATATGTTCCGAATCGAGGGTTTCGAGTTCTTCGATTTTGGTTGCGAAGTTGAATTTGGGGGCGGCGAAAGGCTGGGCGGAATCGGCTCCGCCGTAGGACTTCGGCCTGAACCCGGTGTCAGAGCAAATCTGTTCGTATTCCTGATTTATCATCTCGAAGCCGGAGGCGAGGTCGGAGAGCATGGACTCGGCTTTCGCGGCGAACGGGGCGGCGGCGTCTCCGAGGTCGGCGGTCTCGGACTTTATGCGAGGGGCCAAGGCTTCGAGGGCGGTCAGGCAGCCTTCCGGGCCGTTGCCGAGCAGCGACACGAGCTGGCTCATTTGCTGGGCGGACTTCATCATGGTGGCGTTCAGGAGCGGAAGCCGTTTGGCGAACATCTTCAGGGTGTGAACGACCAGCGGCGGCTTTTTCATCATGTAAGGCTCTATCTGAGCCGCCGGAACCGGCATGGCGTGGACTTCGGTGAGGGCGCGAACGCCGCTGCTTCTTTCGAGTTCTCCGAATATCGCGTTCTCGCCGAAAATGGCTCCTTTTTCCTGCAGGGTCTCGATGGCTCTCATGCCGACGAACACTTCGAGTTTTCCCGCCAGCAGGAAGTACATGCTCTTGTCGATGCTCTTGTCCGGGCAGATGACATCGCCGGGATTGAATGCGGCCACGCCGGGCTTCGGGTCTCCGGCAGGCTGGGGGGCAGGCTCTCCGCCGGCTTTTTTCTGGTATATCCTGTTGTGGTATATCGTGTGGTGCGCGGAGAAGGGAACTCCGAGAGTCCCGTAAAGATCCATCGGAAGCGAGCCGTACTTGGAGACCATGCGGCCTATCTGGCAAGGCTCCATCTGTTTGGCTTCCGCCAGAAGGGGAAGCTCTTTCTGGGCGGCTTGGGCCGCCTTGTCAAGCTCGTCAATCATCTCGTATAGCGCGCGGGCGGTCTCTTCGAGGAATCCTTTTGCTTTGAGCGACAGGGAGTCTATTCTATTGATGCTGTGGCTGGTCATGCCGAGGCGCTGGGCGATGGTTTTCGATAGGGAGAATCCGATCTTGGGATTCTGCATGACGGTGGCGTCGAAGCCTTTGCCGCGCAGGTCGATGACCATGACCTGAGCGGGGCCGTCGTCTGAGACTCTGATGGAGGCGGAGCGAGGCTCGCGGAGGATGGCTCCTATCTCGCCTATGAACGCGCCAGCCGTATCCACCACGCCGACCAGCATGCCTTCCGAATCGACGCGCTCCGGTCTGACCGCTCCCGGCCCGTCCGAGTCCACCACGTATATGTGCAGAGACCCGGACCGCAGCACGAAAATCTCGTTGCTGTCCTCGCCTTGCAGGCACAGGTATTCGCCCGGCTGTAGATTTCTGATTGATTGAGTCGAAGCTCCGTTAGACATCTCGATTTCTCCTTCGGGCGAGTTTTTGCGTCCCGCCCCGGTTCAGTTTTGCTCTTTATCCGGCTCCGCGCCGCGCGGCCGCCGGGTTGATTTTTTTTGTCTCTCAGCGCGCCGTCGTCATGGCGGCGACTCTGCCTCTTTGCGTGCCCGCGTAGAGAACGCCGTCCGCTACCGCGACCGACCCTCTCATCATGCCTTTCATCAGCTTCTTCCAGACTATCTCGCCCGTCTTGACGTTCACCGCGTACAGGTACTGGTCGGTCGAGCCGACGTATGCGACGTCGCCGGAGACGACCGGCCCGGCGTCGAACCCGCCCATGACTTTGAAGCTCCAAAGGATTTTGCCTGATAATCTATCAAGACCGGCTAGGGTTCCGTCGAACATCCCGCCCGTCACCAAGATGTCGCCTGCGAGCGCAGCCGAGGCGGACACCTGTTCGTCTATTTTTGTTTTCCATAACGCGCGGCCCGTGCTGGCGTCGAGCGAAAACATGTTCCCGTCCCAAGAGCCGAAATAGAGCCGTCCGAAGGCGACTACCGGAGTCGAGTATACGCTTTGCTTCGTGATGTGCCTCCAGAGGATGTCGCCTGTCTCGGCGCTTATGGCGTACATTGCCCCGTCGTCCGAGCCGCAATATACGACGCCGTCAACCACCGCCGGGGCGGCCTCCACCCAGTCTTCCGTCTCCACTATCCATGCCGGAAGCAGGGTTTCTATGTCGAGGGCATATATCCGTTTGTCGTGCGCGCCGAAGTAAACCTTTACGCCGTCGGCCGCCGCGCCGCCCTTAATCGGAGCGCGCGCCTCGAAACTGCCGGCGACTTTTCCCGTCCTCAATTCCAGCTTGTAGAATTTCTTGTCGAACGAGCCGATGAAGACGTATTCGCCGATGATGAGCGGAGAGGCGATAACGTCGTCTCCCGTCTCATGCCGCCAAAGTTTTTCTCCGGTGTCTGCTTTGATGGCGTGGACCGCATTGTCCGCCGAGCCGAAAACGACTATCCCGTCCTTGACGGCCGGAGACGAGCGGACGGCTCCGCCGGCGTCGTAGTTCCACATCTCGGCCAGCGGAGGCGCGAGGGTATCCACCGCGACCCCTGTGGCTCCGGGCGTATTGCCCCTGAACGAAAGCCACGCCGAGCCTGTCTTCTGTCTGGCGGGCTCCAGCCGGGGGTCTTGGTTTGCGCATCCGGAGAGAGCCGCCAGCGCGAGGACGAGCGCCACCGCGCGCGCGAGCGCGCCATACATTTTTATCCTATTCGTTGTTTTCATTGTCATGTCCATTATTCGCCAGAAGTTTAGATTAACATTAAACATGCGAAAAATGAAGCGCCGGAAAAAAATCGCATGAGTTGGAAATGGAGGCGCAAGCGGCCAAACCGGGTTTTATATCGGAAAAATCCATTTAGAAGCGAGCGTTCGGGCCGTCTTCCGGGCCGGGCCGCCTGTAGTTGACTCCCATTGCGTCGAAATGCGGTAGCAGACTTTCCAGCCGAGCGAGGAATCCCGCGTAATCTTTCGTCTCTTTCGGAGACCATGCTACCTCCGCAAGCGCCGCGCCGCGAGGCCATGTCATGTATTCGGCCAGTTCCTCGGAATCTATGTATTCCGTCCAGATGTTGCCTTGAGCGCCGATAATCCGCTCCGCAGCCGGGGTTCCGGCCAGAGCGGGGGGCACAGGCTCGAAACCGTACACTTTCGCCAACTCTATGGGCCTGCCCACTCTCCGAGGCTCGCCTGTTTCGGCCTGCATGTAGTCGAAATAACAGTGCGATGTCGGGCTCATAACGACATCGTGGCCTTCGAGGGCGGCGGCGATCCCGCCTTCCATTCCCCGCCAGCTCATCACCGCCGCGCGCGGCGGCAATCCTCCCTCTAGTATCTCGTCCCAGCCGATGATTCGTTTGCCGCGAGATTCGAGGAAGTTCTCGATTCTTTTCATGAACCAGCCCTGAAGCTCTTCTTCGTTCGCAAGGCCCTCGGCGCGGATTCGTTCCTGACATTTCGGGCATTGACGCCAGTTGTGTTTCGGGACTTCGTCTCCGCCCACGTGGATAATCTCGCCGGGGAACAGCTCGGCCACCTCGCCGAGGACTATTTCTAAGAACTCGAAGACGCGATCGCTGCCCGCGCAGTAGACGTCCTTGTGTACGCCCCAGCGGGAGGAGACTTTCAGCCTCTCGCCTTTGCAGGACAGGCCGGGAACGGAGGCTATGGCGGCGACGGCGTGGCCGGGCATCTCGATTTCGGGAACGACGGTTATGTGGAGCTCGGCGGCGCGCCGGATGATTTCCCGCATGTCCTGTTTAGTGTAGAAACCGCCGTGCGCGGGGCCGGAGGGGGACATCGAAAGCTCGTCCGCAGGAGAGCTTGCCCCGCGCCATGCCCCTGTCTTGGTCAGCGCCGGAAACGCTTCTATCTCCAGCCGCCAGCCCTGATCGTCCGTTAGATGAATGTGCAGCGTGTTCATTTTGAGCGCCGCCATCGCTTCCATCATCCTGAACACGAACTCTTTCGGGAAGAAGCGCCGGGACACGTCGAGCATGAGGCCGCGCCAGCGGAAACGGGGGGCGTCCGATATTTTTACGCACGGCAGAGAGGCCGCGCTCCCCGGCTCGGGAGGCAGCATCTGGCGGAGGGTCTGAGCCGCGTAGAACAGACCCGCCGGAGCCGGAGCGCGCAACTCTGCGCCTTCCGGGGAGACGCGCAACTCGTAGCTTTCAGGCCCGTTCGCGGCGAGCGCGGCGTCTATTGCAAGCGACACGCAGCGCGCGCCCGGCGGACACGCCGTTCCGGCGGGAAGCGAGGCGCTCGCCGCCTCCGTTCTGAAAAACTTAGCGAGAACTGCCAAAGCCGTCCCGGCTTCCTCTCCGGCTATGATTCTTGTGTCTTGCGAGAATTCGAACGCGCCTTCGCAGAACTCGGTTTTTGCGGGGGCTGGAATTATTTGCGGGGCCGCCGTGCGTTCTGTCGCGCGGGCCGTCCCGCTTGCTATGGCGAGCAGCGCGGCCGCCGCTATCGCTATCGTCGTCGTTGTTTTCATGTAGGTTGCCTCTATTCCGGCTCTTTTTTGTGGTCGCCGGAGCCGGTGTATGGCTCGTGTCGGAGTCCGGCGAACGGGCGGATGTGGGAAAGCACGGTGAACATATCGCTCTGGACGGGCTGATCCACTTTCCGCACTTCGCGCACTGTCGCCATGAACAGGAAGACGAAGACGAAACGAAGCCCGGACGAGATGAGGAATATGTGCTGGAGCGGGGAGGCGTATATGATGGTGACGGCGCCGGAGGCGATGGCCGGAGGGGCGGAGACGGCGAGCGCGGCCCCGATCAGAGAGCCGATGCAGATGCCGAAGCTGTTGAAGAAGTTGAGATAGGCGGCGGCGCGGGCGCGCTTGGGCGGCGTCACCGCGTCGAACAGGAAATTTGCCGTCGCCAACGACCATCCCGCCCACGCAAGCCCAGCGGCTATCTGGATGACCACGATGAAATAAAAATCAACGGACAGGAACCACAACAGGGGCACGACGGGGATTATCGCGCTGGTTATTCTAAGCACTAGACGGTTGCCGTACTTGTCCGCGAACGGCCCCCACTCCCGCATAGCCAGAAACTGCGACGCGGTGAACACTCCCTGCGCTATCGTGTATTGCAGATAGCTGAATCCGAGGTCGCGCAACATGTACACCGCGAAGAACGGGGCAGCCAACTGCACGGACAGGCTCATGAACGCCACGAACAGCACGAAGTGAGCGAAGTTCGACCGAGGCGTCCTCTTGATGAACTGCCAGAAGCTGAAGTACGAGTCCTCGTCTTTCCTGTACGGGGCTTCGAAGTGGCGGGACAGAGAATATATCGAGCCGAGCCTGCACAGGAGGGCGGCGGCCAGCACCAGCGTGAATCCAAGCCTCGCATCGTCCCGGTTGTCGAACTGCTGCAGTATCAGCCCTCCGGCGAATATCGCCGCGAAGGAGATAAGCTGCGAGAGGCCGTTGCGCCTGCCGAAATATTTTCCTCTCGACTCCGCAGTCGTCAGGTCTCCCATCAGGCTGTTCCACGCCGGAAGCGACGCTCCGTTCACAGCGAAGTAGAACATGGTAAGCAGTATCATCGTCCACGGCGAGAGCAGATTGTAAAACGTCAGCGCCGTTATCGCCAGAAGGAAAACCGACTGGATGGACGACGTGGCCACAATGATGCGTTTCCGCACCATGTATCTGTCCACAAGAACTATCGAGAGGAATTGCGCGAAAGCAATCCCGAGCTGCGGGGCCGCCGAATATATGCCCACCTGCGCGTTAGTGGCTCCGAGAAAAATCAGCAGAGGAATGAAATACGTTTCCGCGAACCCGACCATGGCCGCGTAAAACGACGCGTCCCATACGCTGAAACGGAGGCTCTTCTCCCGCTTCGCCTCCGGTATGCGCCCGCCGTCCTGTTCCTTCGAGTCCGTTCCGGACATTTCTTCCCCCATACACGCTTGAATTCTAAGTTTAATACGTTAAAGCGGCTTTGTCAGGATGCTTCGGCGGAAAAAGAGCGAGTTTTAAGGATTTTTCAGACATGAGGCGCGCGCCGCAATGTAAAGGCGTGGCTCCGCGCGAGATGCCGCCACTGTTGCGCAAATCCAAAAAAACAACGACATGATATGCGCAACATTGTTTCGCAATTCGGAAACGACAGAAATCATAATGCCGGCAAAGGAATTTTGTGTGTCGCGTTGACCAGCGGGGGCGGCGAAAAGTTTTTTTCTCGCAAAGCGGTTCAAAACGTCCTTTCAAAGCGCTTTTTTGGGTGTAAGCGAAAATACGGCGCGGAGGAAAAAACGATGGAAAACTCGAATGAGGAAAGAAAAACGCCCGAGACTTTTGAAATCAAGGATGTGGAGATATTCCGGGCGGGAACATGGACGGACAGCGCGGGAAGGACGGTCACATACACGGAAGATGATTTGAAGGATATGGCGGAGGCGCACCGGGCGCTGGAAGGCAGGCTCGACCCGCCGGTGAAACTGGGGCACGACCCCGAGCAGCCGCTGTTGAGCGCGGACGGGCTGCCCGCCGCAGGTTGGCTGAGGAACGTGCGCGCGCAGGGGGGAAGGCTGTTGGCCGACCTTGTCGGCGTGCCCGCAAAAGTTTACGACCTGATCCGGGCGGGAGCATACCGCAAGCGCAGCCTCGAAGTCCTTCACGGATACCTCGACGAGGCGACAGGCTCGACGCACAAGCATGTGGCCGCCGGGCTGGCGCTGCTCGGAGCCGCGCTGCCCGCCATCGGTTCGTTGGCGGATATCGGCGCGCTATACGGAACTCCCGGCGGCGGCGCGGCGTACCTTTACGAATCCGGCCCGGCGGGCATCCTCGATGACGGCGGCTCGGATGTGTCGTCCGCTCCGCCCGACGCCGATAATATGGAGGGCGAAATGACCGCAAATGAGATGATTGAAAAGATTGCGGCGCTCGAAGCGCGGATAGCCGAACTTGAAACGCTTCTGATCATTGCCGAAAAACAGGATGCGGATGCGGAGCCGGAAGACGATCCAGAAGCCGAGAGCCGCGAGGAACCCGCAAGCGAAGACGGGCCCGGCCTTGACAATGCGGATGTGGAAGCGTCCGACGCTGCCGTTGATGACGCCGACGCGCCACAAGAGGATTCTTCCGAACAGGATGAAGCAAGCGGCGCGGCTAACGGCGAGGAATTCGGCTCAACAGAGCCGGAACTGGAAACGGACGCGGCGGAGGATGAGGGAGGAGACGAGGCGCAAGACGGCCTCGCGGCGGACGGCGCGCAGACGGCTGACGAAACGGAATCGGAGCCTTCGGAAGGCATAGCGAGCGAGGACGAAGCCGCAGACACGGCGGAAGAGGAAAATCAGGAAGCGCGGGCAGAATCTGAAGAGATGGCGGCGGCGCTGGACGTTGTGCTTGAAAACCTGCGCGAGGCCCGCGAACGGCTCGACGAGCACAGGATGCGGGAGGCCGCGGTTCGCGAGCGCGCCCGCCGCCAGTTCGTGTCCCGCAACGCGGGCAGAATTCCGCCCGCGTTCAGGGGCCTCGTGATAGACCTGTTGGCGATACTGGACGGAGACGCGTCGGCGGCGTCGGACTACGCGAGAGCGGCCGGAGACGAGTCCGGGCTTGCGGCAGGGTTCAGAGGATTTGTGTCCGCTCTCAGCGAACATCCCGCGATGAGCGAGTACGGGAGAGAAGGCGGAAGCGGGGGCGGCGAGGCCGGCGGGGCGGGGGACGACCCCGAAGAGCTGATAAAAAGCTACTGCGCCGCGCGCGGGCTGGACTACGACGACGCGTCCGACTACTCCCGCGCCGCCCTCGCCGCTCTGGAATATGTTCGGCCCCCGGCAGCGGACGGCGACGGCGACCCAAGCAGGTTGCGCGAGAGCAACAATTATTCTGATCCGTATCCTTGTGACAATGCGCGAGCTCGTTATAATAAGCCTGAGAAGAACAATCATCAGGATGAGTATGGGTTGCTTAAAAGTGTGAAGAAATATATCAGCAGGCGTATTATTCAAAATGAATGCGGAGAGGTGTTGTGCGTTGTCGGAAACAAAAAAGGAAGTGAAAGAATGGTTCAAACATATTTAGCAAATGGCGCAGATTCAAGCATGAATTTGTTTGATGCGGATGGGATTGTGATAAGGGCAGGGCAAAGGTTCGCAATAAATAATCATAAAGAAATATATTCTTCAGGAGTCATAAAAACTGCCGGGTTTCCATTAAGGGTCAGTGTAACAAGAGACTATTCGGGAATAATAAGGGTTTGGGGCCCGGCAATAAGCTGGCACAGTACAGCCGTCGCATTTTCTTGGGGTTGGCCGCTTTAAAGATTGTTTCATCGCGGAATAATTTCAAAGCTGCCGGAATGGAGAAAAGAGGAAAGAATGAAGCGGAGCGAGATAGTTTTTCTTCTTGCGGGATTGCCGGTGGCAACTCTTCTTTCGTTGAAGCTTCTCGTTGTGTCCTCATTTCTCGTCATAGACGTGACAGAAGGAAGAATGGGGCGCGTCCCTGCGACAGTCATAAGAGTATTCGGCGGACATAAGGACGCCGAAAGAATGATTCGCTCGGTTCGCGATTACAGAGACGCTCAATATGACTTGACCGGAAATCTGATTAGGATGGGCGAACGATATCCTTTGAGCGACGAGCCTCGCCTTTCTATGATAATACAGGGAATTCTGTCTGAGGAAACAGGAGAAATGAGCAGGACGCATCTAGCGAACGCTCTTTCCACGGCTGTAGGGACGCGTTTTAGTTGCTGCGCGGCGAAGCATTCCGATGTCGACGGGTTGATCGGTTGGGTCTGCGAGCCGGGAGAAGAACTTGGAGGCGGAGCGGACATGGTTGAGTATGGCGCGTCCCAACGCCCGGCCTCGTATTACTTTAACGAATGTGTGATGAAAAAAGTTAGTAAATGGCGGGAACGGAAAGGAACGCTTCCGGGCGCTGTCGAAAGGGAAACGCCATGACGGATGTCAAAAGAGAGAAAAGCGGCAAAGAGGTTTTCGCGGTCTTGGTCGTAGCGCTTGCGTTTTTTCCGTACGGCGCGTGGGCGACAGGCTGGTGGACGGAGTTTCTAATGTGGAAATACGGAGCGATGCGTTTGACCGCTGAAGGAGCGGCCATGCTGCTTGCGGGGCCGCCGCTGACGATGATGGCCGGAGCGGCGATAGGGATATTGACGACGCGCGCTTTTATCTCTGCGGCGCGGAAAAATCAAAAAGGAGAAGCGGGACGTCTGCCGGGCGCTATTCTCTCGGTTGTCATAGTTTCTCCATCCGCTTTTCTGTTCGGATTTGCAATGCTCGCGTTTTCTCCGTTGTTGCGAGTTCCGTTCGTTGGCGGGAACAATCCGATCGGATATCTGCCCGGAATTCTTCTTGTTGTCGGAATCATGCCTGCTCTGATGATTTGGGTCTCGGCTCGTTTGGGAGGAGCCGTCGCAGCGGGATTGTTCCGAACAGCGCGCTTTTGTTAGCAAATCCAAAGCAAAAAGCTATTCAGCGCCGCATTGGAGGCCGAGCGTCGGGTCGTACAGATTCATTTCTGAGAGAGCGGACCGCCGAGCGGCATATTTGCTGTGAGAGCGATTATGCCAAGAGCGGCGGCGTGGCGGAGAAGATTAAAAATGTCGTTAAAGCCGGAGCCGAGGTTGTCTCCGGCAAAAACAAATCGTGTCAGGCCGGCAAAGCGTGGATTGCTCCTGTTTGGCAGTTGAAAGCGGCGGCGGCGTTTGAAAAAAGAATAGGCGACTTTGAACCGGGGTGTTACGGAGAGATGGAGTTCGCCGCGTACTACGCCATGAACATGATCGCTCAGAACGCCATGAAAAAGCCTCGCGACAAAGAACACATCAAAGGTTGCCTCATGAAATACATGGAATTCAGGGAAGAGGGCAGGAAAGTGTTTTTCAAAAAGCTTTCCGAGTAAAAACATCTCTTGCTTCGCGCTTCATGCCTTGACGCCGCTTTTATAGAAAAACGACCGGAGGCGAAAAATGAAATCAGCTTTCATGAAGGCGGTTCTAATGACGGTTGCCGCAACTGCGCTGTTATGCTTGCCGGGTTGTTTTAAGGAGGAAGAATTCGACGCTTTCACTCGGCAACTGAAAAGTGACAGTCCGGGAACATATTCTCGGATTCTGATGGGAATGGCAAGGAGCGTTTTTGAAGAAAACGAGAGCGAAGACGCGATGCTCATGATAAAGAGAATGCTGGAAGAAGTTCCCGTGGTCAGGGAGAGAAGCGGGAGCGGAGGCGCAACCGCAGAAACCCTAGACTGTATGCCCCCGGACGCGCTCGAATTCATAGCGGAACGGTGGGCAATGTTCTTGATGGAAAAGACAGGAAACACCGCCGAAGCGGCCAATCATCGCCGCGGCGCCGAAGAGATATGGTCTAGAAGATGGATGTCGAGGGCAGACAGCGCGGCTGTCGGGCGGGACGATCCGGACGAAACCGCAAAAATGATGACGTTGATGTTTTCAGACCTGTCCTACATAGACAGTTCGCCGCGAAAAGAATGGGAATGGAAACGAAGAACAGGCGGAGAGGATTTTCTGCCTTTCTGTTCGGAATCCGACGAGTATCGAACCGGCGATTCGGCGGAAGCGAAGCGGATTATAAAAGGAAATCGTCTATAAGACGGGGCGCGACAGAGACGTTTCACCGCGCGGATGCGGTTAATGTTTGCGCCGTCAAAGAGCGTTGAATTTTGAAAAAGGAGCGGCGAACTCATGAAAAGACTTGTCGCGATCTGTCTTTGTCTTATCTCATCTTTGTTTCTGACAGGCTGCATTCTGAGCAAGGGCGCGAAGAAACGGTTCAACGAAGAGTTCGGCAGGAATCTCGAAACGCAGGGTTTTACGAAAGAGGACAAAGAAGTTTTTAGCGTGTTTTTAACCCTTGCGACGGAATCATATATAGGAGGCGAAAAGAATCCCGAGTATGGATTGCTGAAAGCGCGGGAACTGGAGGAATATGCCGAGGGCGCGGCCGGGCATGTTTTCGCCGGTGGAAAGGTTTTGAGGGAGAAATCCACGATGCTGGGGTATGCGTATATCGGATACGCGCGAGCGCACTGCCTGATGGGCGATAAAGAAAAAGCAAAATCGTACATGAGGAAACACGCGGCGCTTTTTTATGGCGACATCACCATTATTGATCCGCTGAGATGGGAGATATTTGACCCCGATGCCGACAAGGCCGTCATCGAAGATAAGAAAGAGGAAATTTCGGAACGGATGAGTTCTTTCATGTGGCAGGACAAGGATTGTCTTCCCGGCGAGGGCGTGAAAGACATCGTTTACGTGAAGGGCCGCACGAACCCCTTTGCCGTTGAATCGGAATGAATGATATCAAAAAAACAAATAGAAGCCATCTAGCAAGTTCGTCTAGGGATATTTCTAGCTTGATTGTGCGTTTGAGACAAGATTCTGATATAATTTGCACAGAAAAAGGCTTACAAGCATTCTAGCCCGCAACGGGAAATGTGTTTCGGAATGTCAGGTGTTGGTTGATTCAGAAAATATGATATGGAGAATATCAGATTCAAGAAAACCGAAGAAAACTGGAATCTTGACGATGAGTATTATGTAAACTATTATTACAATGTAAGGTGGTGAGAAAACATGGAAGCAGATCTAAAAAAAGAATTTGATTATTATCTCAAAAATCAGGAATCGCTTGTTGAGAAGTACACCGGAAAGATCTTAGTTATAAAAGAGCAACAAGTAATAGGGGTATATGATTCGGAAAAAGATGCGATAGAGACAACAACTGAAAAACATGAACTAGGTAGTTTTTTAGTGCAGAAATGCTCACCCGGGGATCTTGACTACACACAAATTTTTCATTCTAGAGTATGTTTGGTCTAACTTGAATGGACAGAAATGGACAAAACAGGGAAAGTACATTCAGTCATTGGACGTTTTGAATATAACGGCATTGCCCGGGAATTAAAAACCCCAATAGGAATAGCGCCTGCATTTAATCCCAAATCAAAAGAAAACAGGTTGCCTTATAAGCAATATAGTGGTATTTGGGACACAGGGGCGACCAACTCAGTTATCACACGTAGGATTGTTGATGAATGTGCCTTAAAACCCATCGGCATGATAAGAACGCAAACTGCTGGTGGAGAAATGAACAGCTATGTTTATTATGTGAATTTGTTATTGATGGGGAGAATTGAAGTTATTTCTGTAAAAGTGAGCGAATGTGTTTTGCCCGGCGCCGATATGTTAATCGGTATGGATATTATCGGACTTGGCGATTTTTCAATTACCAACAAAGCAGGAAAAACTGATTTTGCATTTAGGTGTCCATCCGAAGGATGGTTAGACATTGATCGCTTAAATCTCTCATCAAGCGACTCAAAATCGAAGACCCCATTGGGGCCTACGCAACCTCAAGCAAGACCTAGGATTTATCCAGATGCCACGAGAAACCAGCCTTGTCCGTGTGGGAGTGGAAAGAAACACAAGAAGTGTTGCTTGGACAAACCTACAAATAGTAGCAATAGCAATCCATAGAAGAGGAAAAATATTACTCGTATGCGCGGCGAGCAGGCGACGAAACCGTAGATGTTGATTTCTGTGTAGCGGCGCGATGCGTGACGGCATTTGTGAAGCAGCCGTATTCCCCATGAAAATACTTGAGCTTGAAAAACTTGATTAATTGCATTTAAAGCGATCTAGATGGGAATTCACCAACAATATACATTTTACAAAACAAATAGCCGATTTTGAGTTGAACGGAGTTCAATAAAATTGGCGAGCCAAGAGTTTTTTTCGGAAGGGGCG
>DIWT01000045.1 GCA_002435745.1 bacterium UBP15_UBA6099 | reverse complement strand
TGTCATTACAATCCGCGTCAGCCGCGCAGGCGATGGCGGTGTTCACGCATGCCGCCGCGCATGTTCCGGGCGCGGAGCAAGCGTCGAACGTCAACGGATTGCCGTCGTTGCAAACGGCATTCTGAGAGCAGGCGACAGCGCAAGGAGTGTTCACGCATGCCGCGCTAAGCTGTCCGGGATTGGAGCACGTGTCGATAGTGAGCGGATTGCGGTCATCGCAGTCGGCGGGAGATGAGCATGCTATGGGGGTAAGAACTATGGAGGAGCGCGCGACCTTGTTCTCAATAGAGGCCTCAACCACGAACAGGTTGGCCGGGCCGCTCGTCAGGGACATGACAGCTTGGGCATAGAAGACTTCCGCTTCAGACCCGGCTTCGGCTCCTATCCTTCCGGTTTTCAAACCTTCGATCGGCGTCAGCATTCTGTTGCCGAGCGACGCGCCCGATCCGTCTTTGAACGTTACCGCCACTGCTCCGGAAATCGGAGTCGAGGCCATAACCGTCGCCACCGCCTGAACAGAGGTCATATTGTTCTGCCATGTCCCGCTGGGGATCAGGCTCAATTCTATATTTTCGATTATCACGCCCAAGCGCGTCGGGTTCAGCGTCGCGCCCGAGTTCACTATCAGCCTAGTCGTCTGGCTGAACTGGTCGGAAGTGGAGAACTCGATGGGCTTGGAGCAATCTGTCAGATAATAGTTATCGAGGGAGAAAGAGCCGTCCGCGCCGATGGTGGCGCGCCCGGCGCTCGCGATGGGAACTCCGTTGACGTATACGGTGACGCCCGGATTCGTCATGCCTGAAATCGCGACGTATGGGCACTGCACGAAACCTTCGGCGGGTTGCGACACCGTCAGGGCCGGCGCCCCGACAACTTCCACTTCGGCCTTGGCTTCCGCCGAGCAGGCCCCGTCCTGACTGGAACATACGACTTCCACTGTCTTTTCTCCAGCATCGCCTATTGTGTATTCAGAGGCAAACTCGCCGTTGGCTCCCGCCGTCGCCGTCAGTCCGCCCACTGAGCAACTCGCTCCGGGGAGGGTCGTTCCGGACACAGTTATCGAGCCGCCGGAGAGCGGAAAAACGCCGCCGTCCACGGGCTTGGTCAACTCGACGAAACACGTTGCCGCCCTTCCCGCCTCTGCTCCTTCTTCTTCCTCTTCCGGCTCAGGTTCGGGTTTCGGCTGGGCGGCAGTCTCAGCGGCAGCGGCGCAAACGCCTTCCGCGCAGACTTTTCCGCAACATTCGCCGTCGGTTTCGCACGCGGCGCTCGTCGCTTTGCAGCCTCCGCCGCTCATCGACTCGCTCTCGCCTACGCACTGGCCGTCAACACAATGGTGAGACATGCAGTCTTCATCGACTTCGCATGCGTTCATTTCCTCTTCGGTCACCGGGACTGGGGGAGCGGGCGGCTGATTAGGCTCGACAACAACTTGCGTGCCGCCGACCGCCAACACGGACTGGCCCTGCGATGTTACTTCCACCGCGCCTGTCCTTGTTGTGACGCTGGTTGTGTTTTCCGGGGTGTTTTCCATGTCGAATTCGGTTCCGCGCACGCCTGCCACCGCAGTCGGCGTGCTGATCGAGAACTCCGAACTCGGACTGTGCAGCTTCTCGGCCTTCGCCTTTATCTTGCCTGTCTGCAAGTCTAGGCTGGACGTCACCGTCTTCGTCCTCGGATCGACATCGATATCCTTGATGGTAAAGTTGGTGAACGGGTTAATTTTCAGCGTGTTCGAGGCGCTCCACTTGATCACCGCCGAAGACTTGGCCCCCGTCGCTATCCGGGTCCCGCTCGGCAGGGCCATGTTGACCGTCCCCTGCGTTGTCGAACCGTTCGGCAACGTCACCCTCACATCGCCCGTAACGCTCGCCAGCGACGCCGTCACCGGAATCGCTCTCAGTTCAGCGGAATACACCGCCGCAACCACAATGAGCACAGCCGCGACCGGCGCAAATTTAAGAATTCTTTTTAACATGGGACGCCCCCCCAATTTTATTAGGATTAGATAAAGAATATGTTGAAATAAAATGATGATGGATGCTTGTAAGTTATAAGATTTGTTGATTTCATATTTATAACCATAGCTATTGTAACATACTTTATTAATAAAAAACACCTATTTTGTCAATTTCCTGCAATTGATATCCGTCACATTTTTCGCGCCTTTCCCCCAGAACTGAAAAAAGCAGACAGTTGCTTTAACAACTATGAATTCAGCCGTCATAAGCCGGAGCCAACTGGTTCGGATTTGTCTAAATATCGCCTATTTAACTGGGATATTATTCAGAGCGGATGAACTATGGCCACTGCGGCGGCCACATCTGCGGTGTGAGATATGCTTATCGAAACAGCATGATTTTCAGGAAGCACATTTTTGCGCCGGAGCGTCACGAGCGGCCTGCCGTCCGGGTCTTTGGAAATTTCAATGTCTTTGGGAAAAATCCGCTTCGGGCCGAGGGCCTTCATCACAGCCTCTTTCGCGGCGAATCTGGCGGCGAAACCGTCCGCCGCGTCCGCCCTGCCCGCGCACCGCTCGATCTCCCCGGCGGTAAAAATCCGCTCGTGAAATCTTTTTGCCGTCTCGTACGGCTTTTCCCTGAACGGCCTGATGTCCTGAACGTCGATCCCGACAGAATACATCCAATCCTCCGCGCCGGCTCGCCCAGCGATGCTATTATAGCGCCCTTCGCGCCATAAACGCCGGGTTCCGCGCTATAATTCCAGCGCGGGACACTACCGTCGAATGGAGCGAGAATGGCCGCCGACATCATTGACGCAAAAACCGGAGCCGTAATGGGGCTGGCGGCGGGAGACGCGCTCGGCGCTCCCGTCGAAGGCTCCCGGCCCGGCGCAATCAAAAGCGCATTCCGCCGAGTCTGCGACTTCGTCGATCCGGCGGACATGCTCGCCGACGAGAAAATCTATAAATGGCGCAAACCGGGCCTTTACACGGACGAGACGCAGCAGGCGCTTGCGCTGCTTGATTCGCTGCTTCTGGACAAAGGGCTTAACCCCGAAAAAGCCGCCGCGCGGCTGGCCGACCTGTCGCGCGGCGCGGAATTCCGGCACGGCGTATACCGTGGCGCAAGCGGCGCTCTGATGAAATCCGCAACCGCGCTCCGGCAAGGCGCGGACTGGTCATTGTCCGGCCTCGACACCGACAGCAACGGAGCCGCCGCCCGCGTCGCTCCCGTCGCAGTCTACTTTCACGGCAACCCCGGAGCCGTTGCCGACAACGCCGCCAAATCCGCCCTCTTCACCCACCGCAACTTCGTAGGCGTCGCGGCGGCGGCGGCGGTCGCGCGCGCGGTCTCTCTCCTGCTCGACATGGACGAGCTTGAGCCGCGAGACCGCCCGGCCTTCGTCTCGCAACTGGCCGCCCTCTGCGCCGAAGACGAGGAAATGATAGCGGACAGACACGGCGCGCATCTGTTCGACTTCGACGCGGAAGCACGGACTTTTCTCAGCTCGACCCTTTACGGCCTTGCCGAACGCGTCGACGGCCCGCCAGCAGAGACAGCCGACTGGATAGCCGCAAACGCTTCCCGCCGCTCGCGTGTAAGCATCTCCCGACCCTCAGCGCCTGCCGCCGCCGCTTCCGTCGTCTTCGCCGTGTTCCTCGCCGTACGCCACAGCGACTCGTTCGAGGACGCTCTTGTGGAAGCCGTGAACGCGGGAGGCGACTCGGACGCCGTCGGCGCAATGACCGGCGCGATGTCCGGCGCACTCCACGGCTTCTCCTCCATCCCCGAAAGATGGCTCAAAGGCCTCGCCAACCGTAAACAGTTGACGGCGCGCGCGCAGGCGCTCGCTTCCGGCAAATGGATGAAATCAAAACTCGAAGACCTCTACGAGCTTGAATACGGCCTCACCCGCCGCGAACACGAGGAACGGCTCGCCCGCATGAGAAAAGCCGGCGTCGAATTCCCTGATAATAAATCCGCCCCCGCTTTTTCCGAACCGACCCCGACGGATGAAAAATTCGACCGCAAGAAGTTCCGGCGCGAACAAAGCCGCCTCAAAAGATGGGCTCCCTTCGCGCCGGCCGATGAATAAGGCCATCGGAAAATAAGCCCGAATCCTTCATTCCCACATCCACTACGAATTCGACACCGGTAAATTGGGCGATCTGAAACCGCCCCACGCTAACCCGAATTTTTTTCATGAAAAACCCGGGTTAACCAGACTACCAAATAACAAGATTACGAGATAACTGTTTTTCGCAATTTTAAAGCGCCGTATAGCTGTAATTCGATGTGTACAACGTGAGGAAATTCGTGCAATTGAGCGGTATGGGCATGAAAGAATCCAGCGATGCGTTCGCGGCGGTGAGAACGATTATGCGAAGATAACCCGACGGATTGGCGCCGAGAGCAGCGCGATTCACTTTCCCCGCGAACCTTCCGCCTGTCACCGTTCCTTCAGGTTCCGCTTCTACTATCAATCCTTCCGCCATATTGCCACCCATCAAATCCTGAATATCCAATACCATCATTCCCGTGTTTTTTATTTGATCGATATCTTCCTGCTCGATTTCGCCGTCCTGTTCAAGAATCATTGGCAGAAATTCTTCCTGTACGGTCTCATCATCTTTAATGAGGGGCATGTTTATCCACAAATCGCCGACCATGAGGCCTTCGCTCTGTTCCGTGTCAGGATTCGTTATCTTAATGCCGTATAACATCAAAAAAGGCGGATCAACGGTTCCTCCGGTGATATTGCCCTGAACGTCATATCCGATGTAAAGATAATTAGAATCGTAATTCACCGCAAGATTTAGCAAATCCGCATCGTCGCCCACGATGTCGGGAGAGTTGTCGATGTCGGGCACTCCTGCGACAAGCCCGCAAGGTGATGAAATTGCTCCGGTTGTCACATTTCCGTTCGTGTCCGCCGCCCAGATATAAAATTTAACGCTGCTGCCCGCGCTCTTCGCGGGGATCGCTCCCGTCCATGTGCCGTTCCCGTTGTCTGTCATCGCCACGGCGGTCTGTTGTCCGCTATTCACCGAATATATCAACTTCACCGACCTGATACTTGTAGTTTCACCCTCGTCTGTCAGGGTAAGCGCCGCGGTTACAATTACCGGATTCCCCGCGGTCGGAGTGTAAGTCACGCTGTCGATTGTTATGAATGTTGTCTCCAGTATATTGCCGAAGGCGTCCTCTTCGCTCGGCTGTTCAACTTCCCAGTTGCACCATTCATGCCATTCCTCGCTGCACTCCTGCGCGGGAATCTGCGGCACATTTATTGCCACCCTGCCCCCTCCGCATCCCGCTAGGACAAATCCCGCCGCCAGAAAACACAAACATGATATCAGCAATACTTTTTTGATCATGTCCGCCCTCCGTATCATTCCTAGCTTATTCCAACATTCTCCATGTCAATTTCCGAACCGTCATCATCTGTCTTGGAACTGCCAAATTCCATGCAACATCACACGTCAGATTGCGTTATAGCTATGAACCGAGAATTATTTTATCAGAAATCTCTCCTTAAGAGAGGATTTTGCCTGAAAAATTCCGCAAGGCGCATTTTCCCAGTAGAGGCACACCCTGTCTTTAATTGTCGCAGTTGATGAGCGCGGAAACCGCGCCCCTAATGAGCAAAAAATGCGGCGGCAACGAATTTGTTCGCCGCTATGAACATCGCCCCGGTTTGTGTCGGCTCTATCGACGAATCCGGGATAAAATAGAGATAATCTCGCAAGGCGTTTAAAAACTCTTTAAGAGTTCCAACGCTGAATCTTTCTCGAAAGGCTCTTTTGACTCGTTCTTCTATCTTTTTTCGTTTTTCTCTTCCGCTCTACGCGCGGGAAGGAGCGTCGAAGAATTTCCTTTTGAGCGCTAGAGAAACGTTGACTAGGCCGATCAGGACGGGGACTTCGACCAGCGGGCCGATCACCGCCGCGAACGCGGCTCCGTGGTCGATGCCGAACACCGCCACCGCCACCGCTATGGCAAGTTCAAAATTGTTGCTGGCTGCGGTGAACGACAGCGTGGCGGTCTGTTTGTATGGAGCCCCCATCTTGCGGCTCATGAAGAACGTGACCGCAAACATCGCCGCGAAATATATAAGGAGCGGGACCGCCACCCTGACGACGTCGAGTGGAATCTTCACTATATATTCGCCTTTAAGCGAAAACATCGCCACTATCGTGAACAGCAGCGCCACGAGCGTGATGGGCGATATCTTCGGAATAAATGTCTTGTGATACCATTCCTTATCCTTGATTCTTATCAGCGCGAACCTCGTCGCCGCGCCGGCGATGAAAGGGACTCCCAAATAGATGAACACGCTCTTCGCGATCTCGCCTATGGTGATGTCCACCGCCGCGCCCTTGACCCCGAACCAGCCGGGCAGCACGGTGATGAACACATACGCGTACGCGGAGAAGAAAAGAACCTGAAACACCGAGTTGAACGCCACAAGCCCGGCGCAATATTCCGTGTCGCCGTCCGCGAGGTCGTTCCATACGATGACCATCGCGATGCAGCGCGCCAGCCCGATCATCATCACCCCTACCATGTACTCTGGATAGTCCCGCAAAAATATTATCGCCAAAGCGAACATGAGGACGGGGCCGATTATCCAGTTCTGAACCAGAGAAAGGGCCAGAATCCTGACGTTGCGGAACACATGGCCTAACTCCTCGTACTTAACTTTCGCCAACGGCGGATACATCATCAGGATCAAGCCCGCCGCTATCGGGATATTAGTCGTCCCCTTCTGAAACGCGGGCTGGGTGATGAAGGCGACCCATCCGTCGCTAAAATACCCTGCGGCAACCCCGACGGCCATCGCCATGAATATCCACAAAGTCAGATGTCTGTCGAGAAAAGATAGTTTTTTCATATCTCGCCCTCTTGATTGCGCAATAGCGATATTTTACCAATCTGAGACGGCAGCGCCGCCCCGTCGCCGTCAGCCGCAACAGCATCCGCAGTCGCAAGCCGCGCGCGGTTTGACCGCCGCCACCTTTATCGAAGCGACGAAACCGTCGAACGAGCCGCCGGGAGCCGCCGCCCTTATCCTATCGCTCCCCGGCCCCGGCGCGGACATCAGCGCGGCCCCGAAATCGTCGCAGCTTTCAACCGTCACCTCGCCCAGCCCGGCCCGCCATATCTTTTCCAGATAGTCCTCTTTCATCAGCGCGCCGGAAACACACGCCGACAGCGCCTCCGCGTCGTTCTCGATATCGGGCGGCAACTCTCGCAGCTTCACGATGTCCGAAACCGCGGCTCGCCCGCCGGGCTTTAATACTCTATATATTTCCGCGAACGCCTTCGCCTTGTCCGGAACAAGGTTCAAGACGCAGTTGCTGATCGCCACATCTACCGAGCCGCTCTCGACAGGCAGATTTTCGATGTCGCCCAGCCTGAACTCGATGTTCTTCTCGCCGGACTCCGCCAGATTAGCGTTGGCCTTCTCAATCATTTCAGGAGTCATGTCAACGCCGATGACCTTGCCGCGCTGGCCTACCGCGCGGGCCGCGATGAAACAGTCGAAACCCGCGCCGCTGCCGAGGTCCAAAACTATTTCGCCCTCGCGCAAACTCGCGATCGCCGCCGGGTTGCCGCATCCGAATCCCAGATTCGCGCCTTCAGGAGCCATCGCCAGTTCGTCGTCGGAATACCCCATCGCGCGGGAAGCCTCGGCCGCCGCAACCGTCCCCGGCGCGCTCGAACAACAACCGCCTCCGCAGCCGCAGCCGCCCGATACCGCCGCGCCGTACGACCTCCGAACGCCTTCCTTTATCTTCTCTCCGTCCCGCTCTTTTCCGCTCATTTTTTCTCCCTCTTTATCTTGTTTTCCGTCCCGGCGAAGTAGGCCTCAAGCGCCTCAAGAGCCTCCCGCCGCGCGCGGTAATACTGCCACTGCCCGCATTTCGTCGCCTCCACCAGCCCCGCGTTCCGCAACTCTTTCAGGTGATGCGAAACCGTCGGCGGCGACACATTCAGCGCTTCCGACAGTATTTCACACACGCAAACTGAGTCCGCCGGAGCCTCGGCGGGTCTGGCGTCGCCCGCGCAACCTCGCTTCCCGTCCGGCCCTTTCCTGATTATCTCGAACACCCTCAGCCGCGTCGGACTGGACAGCGCTTTGCACGCCTCCGCCACCGCCTCGCGGTCAGACTTCTTTTTTCGCTCTGATCTCATCCACTATCTTCTCCAGTTCAGACATCTTTCTTCTTATGATATGCGCGGTCTCCCTGAATGACTCTTTGACCTCCGCCGCGCATCCGTGCGCGGTTCCGGGATCCGCCAGTTCCCAGTGCAGAACCACCGGCGCTCCCGGAAACACCGGACACGTCTTCTTCGCGTTGTCGCACACCGTTATCACCACGTCTATGTCCTTGTCCATAAACTGCTCTAAGCTTTTCGTTTTGTGTCCGGAAATATCAATCCCAAGCTCCTTCATCACTTCCACGGCATAGGGATGCACCCTGTCTGCGGGCGAAACCCCCGCGCTGTGCGCGTCCACCTTATCGCCCAACTCCGCGCGTATCAGCCCCTCCGCCATCTGGCTCCGCCTCGAATTCCCCGTGCATATCACCAGAACGCTGACTTTATCCATAAGCGCCGCCCCCGCTCTTGTTAGATAGTTAGATAATCATCTAACTTTGTTCTCATTATATCGCCCCTCGTCCCGTCGCGTCAACCTCCGGATTAAAACAACGATTATGGACAAGAAACAGAAGATTCCTCTTAGAATCCTTTGCCAATATCTTTTCACATGAGCGCGGCGGAACGAAGGCGCGAACGCGCCCGCTTCGCCGCGCGCAGGGAAACGTTTTGAAAGGGATTTTAACCCGAATTCTTCATTATGATTCGGGAGCGATTATTCAGAGTGGATGAAACGCGAGGCGCAAGACGCATTTTTGCAGTGAATAGAACATAGGGTTCATGAACAAAAAAATGCGGCGGCAACGAAGCAGTTCGCCGCTATGAAAATCGCCCCGATTCGTCGGCTCCATCGGCGAATCGGGTTTAAGGGAATACTTCTTCAAAAGTTTCCCTTAATTCTTCCTTAACCGGATAGTGTATAATCTTTGCGGGACACAAGAGCGCGGGACATGCGATGCGGGCAAAAATAAAAGTATTAAGATTGCAGCACAGTCTCGTCGAGCCGACGAACTACAGGATACTCGACGAGCTTGGCGCGTTTCCCGACCTTGAGATGAAGGCTCTATGTCCGACATGGGGAATCGAAAGCGGCAGCAGGCGGGACCTGAAGCAATCGCACCGCGCAGACCTCCAAACAGCCCGCACCGCCCTCACCTTCCACTATTCCACAACGTTCTATCTCGAACGCCTCGGCGCGGCGATAAGAAGTTTCAAACCCGACATCATTCACATCCATGACGAGCCGTGGTCTCTGACCACCGGGCAGACTCTCGCCCTCAGGCGGATATACGCCCCGCGCGCAAAAGTGGTTTTCAGTTCCGCTCAGAACATTTTCAAGCGCTACCCTTTTCCATTCGGCCGCATCGAGCGCTGGAACCACGCCGTCGCCTCCGCCGGACACGGATGCTGCGAGGGCGTGCGCGAGGTAGTTCGCGCGAAAGGATTCAAAGGCCCGTTCGAGATTTCCCCGCTCGGGATAGACCCCGAACTGTTCGACTACAGGCCGCACAGCGGCGCGATAGGCCCCGGCGGAGCGGTAATCGGATACGTAGGGCAGATTGTCGAAGAAAAAGGCGTGTTCACGCTGTTGCGGGCGATGTCCGAGTTGGGACGCGGCGCCAGAGCCGTCTTCGTCGGTCCCGGCCCCGACGCCGACCGCGCCCGCGCCCTAGCCTCTCAGCTTTCGCTTTCCGGCAATGTCGAGTTCATCGGAGGAGTCCCGCACTCCGAGGTTGCGCGCGTCATGAGCGGATTCGACATTCTGGCCGTCCCTTCCCTGACGACCCCCAAGTGGAAAGAACAGTTCGGGCGCGTGATAGTCGAGGCAATGAGCAGAGGCGTCCCCGTCGTGGGATCCAGTTCCGGCTCGATACCCGAAGTGGCGGGCGACGCCGGGACGATATTCCCCGAAGGCGACTCCGGCGCTCTCGCCGCCGCCCTCGCCCGCCTGATAGACAACCCGAAACGGCTCGCCGAAATGTCCGCCGCAGGCAGAGACCGCGTCCTGCGCCTGTTCACATGGCGCCGCGCCGCCCAAATCCATAGAGACATCTATCTGCGAATAATGTGATTGTTTCGGATGAAACGCGGCAAGTCGCGCTCCCCATCAGCCCTTGGCTTCCGCGCCGGGCCGGTCGTTCAGCGGGAACTTCAGGAACACCAAGAAACCGAGGAACCCGAAGAAGCCGGCGACGGGGCCGAGCAAGTTTATCCCAAGAGTGTTCCCGGCCGAGTAGCCGAAGTAGCCGAACAGCAATGCCTGTATCCCCTGAGACATCGCTGTGGCCGCCTTCTGCAGAAAGCCCTGCATCCCGAAATACATCGCCTCCCGCCTGTGCCCGGTCAGCTTCTCGTCATAGTCCGCCACATCCGCCAGTATCGCCATCGGCAACACCATATTCCCCGCTATCGGGAAACTCAGGATGGCGATAAGGATAAGCCCCGCGTTCGTGGGCGACACCGGAAGGTCCACCCTGCCGATGAGAAACAGCGCCGGAAGCACGCACGCCAGCATCAGCATGCAGTACTTGTACAGCGTCACCTTCCCCAGCTTCTTCGTCAGGATGTTGATTATGAAAAACGAAATCACGAATCCGGGGATGCTCACCGCGTACACCACTCCCACGAAACTCTCCGTCTTCCCCATCAGCCGCGTCACTATGTACGGTATGCTCGCCGTCAGAGAGGCGAAACCGAGGTACTGCATCACCGAGGAGAATATGTACACCACGAAAGCCTTGTTTTTGAATGTCCACGCGAACGCCTGAAACATCGAATATTTCTCTTCCGGGGCCTCCGTCTTCGCGGGCGCGACATATTTCTCCCGCACCCCCAGCCCAGTGACGTACAGGAAGACAATCGACAGCGCGCCCGATATCAGCGCCATGTTGAAATAGCCTATGTTCCATCCATTGGCGTCCACCATCCGCGCGGCGATGAATCCCTGATACGCGTTGGCGATGAGAAACGCCACCGCCATGTACGTCGTCATCCCCACCCTCTGCTTGGACGTCTCCGCCAGCTCCGGCATGAGCGAAAGGTACGGCCCCATGACGGCTGTGAAAAAGAACCAGAACAGCCCCATGATGACGATGGTCGAGACCACCAGCGCCGCGCTCCCGGCGGGGAACATCGGACGGAAAAGCAGTATGAACGAGCCGACCATCAGAGGCGCGCCGATAAGGATGAACGGCCTGCGGCGGCCTATGCGCGTGTGCGTCTTATCGCTCCAGAACCCGATCAGCGGGTCCGCCAGCGCGTCCACTATCCGCCCGCAGATAAGCGCCGCCCCCATGATGTACATCGATATCAGCGGCTGCGCCCGACCCGCGTCGTTCGTGTAAAAATACAGCACCCA
This sequence comes from bacterium UBP15_UBA6099, assembly GCA_002435745.1. Lineage (GTDB taxonomy): Bacteria > UBP15 > UBA6099 > UBA6099 > UBA6099 > UBA6099. The sequence goes on along the minus strand of DIWT01000045.1, from coordinate 2,206 downwards.
CCCGCTGAATATCAGGTTGGGCAGGTTGCCTCCGAACTGGCCGCTCACATACACCAGACTCTTCAGAGCGCTCGAACCGCCCGCTTCCTTCTTGCCAGAATCAGTCGCCGTCATCTTCAGCCTCCGTCACGCGCCCAATTATATATCATGCAAACGAACTTATTGAACCAGAAATTAAATGACGTCCTCCGCGCCATCCGGCGGCGTGTGTCTTTTCAATTGATATGTTCAGGAGAATGACGTCAGTTATTATTACAATGGCTTATTGTTCGCTATCGCTTAATAAGTTTCAGTGGTAATCAGGAAATCATTTAGAAAAGACGCAAACAGGCTGTTTTTATCGTAGAAGCGATTCGCTGAATCGCCCTTCATTCGCCGCATTGTCATCTCATCCGGGCGACCCTGCAGAGAGCGTCTCAAAACCCCTCTTGACGCATATGATAAAATTAAGGAAAAGGCACAAACAAAGGACAAGGAAAGATGAGCAAACAGATACGCCCTGACTACAACCAGCAACTGCTGCTGCCGCCATGCGTGGAAGACTGGGCGCCGTCCGACCACCCCGCGAGGTTCATTCGCGAATTCGTTGAGCAACAGGATCTCGCGGCGCTCGGATTTGCCGAAACCGCCGGAGAAGACGGCCGTCCGCACTATGCGCCCGATGTGTTGCTGAGCGTGTGGTTGTACGGTTACTTCATAAAGACCATCAGCGCCCGGCGGCTGGAGCGCGCATGCATGGAGAACATGGCGTTGATATGGCTGACCGGAAACCATGCGCCCGACCACAACACGCTGTGGAGATTTTTCGACGCGAACAAGAAAGCGATAAAAAACACCTTCAAGCAGGTGGCGCGAGTGGCGCAGAGAGCGCAGCTTGTCGGATTCATACTGCACGCGCTTGACGGGACGAAAATAAAAGCGGCGGTGTGCAACCGCACCGCGCTTCACAAAAAGGACCTCGTAAAGATGCTGGCAGAGCTTGACGCCGGAGTGGACGAACTTCACCGCATGGCGGAACAACAAGCCGCGGCGGCCGACGATCCCGGATTCCGGCTGCCCGAAGAGGTGGCGACCGCCGAGAGGCTGCGTGAAAAAGTGCGCGAGGCGATTGCCGAAATGGAGAGCGTGGGGCGCGAACACCTTCACCCCGCCGACGCGCAGGCAAGAATGATGATCACTGAGGGATGGCCGCAGTTCGCATACAACGCGCAGGCGGTAGCCGACGAGGCCAGCGGACTGATCGTATCCGTCGACGTAGTGAACGACGAGAACGACACGCGCCTCCTAGAACCGATGCTCGAGATAGTCGAAGAAACACTGGGCGCGACCGCCGAAGACACCGCCGCAGACGGCGGCTACGCCACCGCAGAGTCGATCGCCGCCGCGCAACGCGCCGGACACAATGTGCTGTTGCCCGTCAGAGACGGTTCGGACAAAAGCAAATACCACTCATACAATTTTTTGCGCGACAACGCCCGCGACGTTGTCACATGTCCGCTGGGACGCGAGATGACTTGCGAAAGAACAAAGATGAATAAAAGCGGCAGGTGCAAAGTCAGAATATACAGATGCAGATGCGCAAAACAGTGCCCGGACAGACACGAATGCAGCCGCGACCCGCGCGGGAGAATGATAGAGATCGGCGAACACCACGAAGCGGTGTGCCGCCAGATCAAGCGGCAGACGGACGAAGAAAAGCGGCAGAAATTCAAAAAGAGAGGACAGACCATCGAGATAGTGTTCGCGCAGATCAAAGAGCAGATGGGATTCAGACGATTCACCTGTCATGGACTCGATCGGGCGCAAGCTCAGTGGGCCATCGTGTGCATGGCGTACAACCTGATGAAAATGCACAGATTGTGGGCGAAGGAAAAACTGCTGACAGCCTAAAAAAGCATATTTCGTCATAAAAAGACCGAGTTTCGGCGCAATCAAAGAATCTTCAGCTCCATTTCCATGATTGGGTCGTCCAAAATCAGAACCGCGAATCTTTACATATTCCGGATTTATGAGTTTTGAGACGCTCTCCGTCGGGTCGCCCCTACGGTTCCGCCGCCATTAACCGCCATGAACAAGATTCCTCTGAAAACCCTTTCCCAATATCTTTTTACATGAGCGCGGCGAAACGCATGCGCGAACGCGCCCGCTTCGCCGCGCGCATTGAAACGTTTTGAAAGAGATTTTAAGGGAAAACTTTTTCAAAAGT
>DIWT01000035.1 GCA_002435745.1 bacterium UBP15_UBA6099 | reverse complement strand
TTTTTCATGGTTGAACAGCATTGTCTTGCTCATTTCAAACTTAAATCCAAAAGAATGTCTTCGTCAAACAAGAAACTGCTTATATGTCTTAAAGCCTGTGTTTTATGTGGCGGTCCATGGAGTAGGGGAAAGTGAAGTTGCATTTGGGGCATTTGTAGGGGGGCATGGACGCGGCGGGGACTTTGAACTCGGCTCCGCATTCCTCGCACTTGTAGTCCACGAGCGTTTCAGGCGGGGCGATGTCGGCCTCGAACATGGTTGACCTGCATGCCGGACACCAGTTGTCCCGGACGGTTTTTTCAGGCACGGCAAACATCAGGTATCCGCAACTGTTGCATTCATAGGCTTTTTCGCTCATGTTCGCTCCGCGCTCCGCTTTTATTGGTTCCGGCAATATATTATAGCATATCGCGCGGATTTTTCATTCGCTCTCCCCCGCTTGATGTTTTATGTTTATACTAACGTATGATTTTTTGCGGGTTGCGAGCGCTAAAAAATGGCAATGGCGCAATGTGACGCCGGGAGGTTTAAAAAATGAAACGCTTCTTCGGGACGGCGATGGCGGCGGTTGTTCTTTTTTCCGTTCTGTGCATGCAATCAAACGCCGAGGTGGTCGCGGAATACGGAAAAGGCAAGAGGGAAGACATCAATGGCGTGACTGTGATTCACCTTGCTGGTTCGCACCGCGAGATGGGGCTTCAGCACGGCAATCTCCTGAAGCCGGAGATACATAAGCTGACGAATTATTTTTTTGAAGAAAAGGGAGCGATGTTCGGAGCGAGCATAGGCGACATCCGGGCGGCTGCCGCAGTGATAGAGCCGTTCATCCCGGCAAAATATATTGAGGAAATGAAAGCGGTCGCGGAAGGCGCGGAGATTGATTACGAGAAAGTTCTTTTTTCTAATATATTTTTAGATGTGGTGTCCGCGCACTGGGTGGGAGTGGGGCCGCAGTGTTCCAACTTCGCCGCCCTGCCCTCTATAACCCGCAACGGAGACATCGTTCATGGGCGCAATTTGGACTGGTCGGCGGACGCGACTATAGCGAGCGTGAACACGCTGTTCGTGTACAGTCCTGACGACGGGATAGCGTTCGTCGCGCCCGGCTGGCCGTCGATTGTGGGGATTCTTACCGGCATGAACGCCGAAAAGTTGAGCATGGGCGAGATGACCTCCATGTCCAGCGACGCGTCGTTGAAAGGAATGCCGATAATGATTCAACTCCGGCTTCTTGTGGAGACGTCCCGCTCGCTCGACGAGGCATTCGCTGTTCTAAAGGACAACCCGCGCACGACCGGCTACAACGTGATAGTGGCAGACGCGAAGGTTGCAGACGCGATGGTGGTCGAGCAATCCGCCGCCGACATTTTCCGCGCCGGGCCTAAAGACGGATTCGTGCATCGCGCAAACCATTACCTCCACCCTAAACTGCAACAGACCCAGAACAGATATATGGCGATGTTTTACGATGGCAAAAAATCCGACACTTATTACAGGTATCAAAGGATAGAGCAGCTTGTGCGCGAGCGCAGCGGTCAGATAGACGCGGAAGCCGCGATGACGATAATGAGCGACCAGTTCGATCTTTCTATCGGAGCCGTTCCCGACAACTTGAAAAACACCGTGTGCAAGTCAAACACTCTGCAGAGCGTCGTGATGCTTCCCGGAAGCGGAGAGATTTACGTCGGGTTCAAAAACATCCCGGTGTGTCACGACTACATAAGGGTGAAAGTGGAATTCTGAGCGCTTTCGCCTGATTCCCAATGAAGTCTTGATAACGCGACATTAAACGCGCGCGTATCGCTATCGCGCGTCAAACGTTCATCAGAGTCATTCCGCCGGTGACGTAGATGTGTTGGCCTGTCATGTACGAGCCATCATCGGAAGCGAGAAACGCGACAACGCCTGCTATGGTGTCCGGAGAAGCTATCTTTCCGAGGGGTATCTTTTTTATTTCCTCTTCGATGATTTTTTCGACGGGTTTGCCGAAGGCGTCGGATTTCATTTTCCAAGCCATGCGCTCCATGTCGGTGTCAACTTTTCCGGGGCAGACGGCGTTGACGCGAATTTTGTGGGAAGCCAGTTCGAGGGCCATGACTTCAGTAAGAGCGATAACGCCGGATTTGGCGGCGCAGTAGGCTCCGAGGAAAGGGAAAGGATATCTGCCGCGCCAAGAGGAGATGTTGATGATAGCGCCGCCGTTTCTGAGGCTTACCATCCATTGGGCGGCGGCGCGCGCCACGAGGAATGTGCCGGTGAGATTTATGTCGATCATCTTGCGCCAGTCCGCCGGGTTCATCATAAAAGAGAGGTTCATGCCGAAAGCGGCTCCAGCGTTATTGACAACGATGTCGAGCCTTCCGAATTTTTCCTTAATCGCGGCGATTACTTCGGCGACCGCTTTCTCGTCAGTGATATCGACATGGACGGGAAGAGCGGAGCGGCCCAAAGCCTCGATCTCTTTGGCGCGGGAGTTCAAATCGCCCCACATCTCGTCCGATTCCGATTTGTCCTTGCAGAGGTCGGCGATTACGATATCCGCGCCGAGAGAAGCGAGTTTGAGGGCGATGGCGCGTCCGATGCCGCGTTCTTTTGCCGCGCCTGTCACCAGAGCAACTTTTCCTGTGAGGTCTGCCATGATGCAAAAATCTCCTTGTATGTGTATTGGCGGCAACGTGCCGCTGATTCTATTTACAACAGTTTATCCAAATCGACGCCTTTTGTCTCAGGAAGCAAGAAAGCGATCATAAGAGCGGCTGCCAGAGGGCCTATGGCAAGGAAGCTTACTGCGTTTCCCAGACCGCCCGCGACGCCGGCTATGCTGCCGACAATGAAAGGAGCGGCCACCTGAGCCGGACGGCCCATTAGCGAGTTGCACCATGCCGCCGCGTTGCTCCTCAGTTCGGTGGGAAACAGTTCCGCGTTGAACGTGCTGGTAATTGGGAGTATCGCGAAAATGAAGAACATGCTGACGACCACCGAAGGAAGCATCATAGCGCCGGCTGCGTTGAAAGCCCAGACGAGCGAGGCGGCTCCGGCGGTGAAAAATATGACTCCGGTAAGTTTTCTTCCGATTTTGTCCATCATCACGCCGCTGACGATATAGCCGGTCATGCCGACTACTGCGGCGACAGCCATAGCCGGGCCGACCTGATCGACGGTCCATCCGCGCTCCGTTTTTGCGAAGGCGACCCAGAAGTAAATGACGCCCGCGTAAGCCAGATAGCCGAGGAACCAGATTGCGCCTACGGCGGGGACATATTTTCTGCTGGGAGTCTTCCAGATGTGCCAGAGGGAAGGAGGCGCGGCGGCGCCGGCGGCTTTGAGCGCGGAGAAGTGCGCCGTTTCTTTTATCAAAAGGACGAGAGCGGGAGCCAGAATCAGAGGCGCGCCGCCTGCCCAATACATCCCTCGCCAGCCCCATACCGGAAGAATGTTTTTGCTGATTATCATAGCGAAAGCTCCGCCGAGTCCGCCTGCGACCTGAAGAAGCGCCACGCATGTCGCTCTGGATTTTGCCGGGCATTCCTCTATCGTCATCACTATGGCCGTGCCGAACTGGCTCACGAGAAACATCTTGGCGATAAACTGGGCGGTCATGAAAATCCAAATGTTGGGACACATCGCGGTTATCACGCTGAACGTGGTGAACCCGCACAGCGAAATGAGCAGTATCGGCTTTCTTCCGAACCTGTCCCCTAGCCTTATAACAAAGAACCCCAAAATGGCGCCGACGTTAATCAAAGTCAAGACTACCTTAATGACATAGTTCATTGACACGCCGAATTCGCCGGGAAGGATGTCGATGACGAGGCTGATGATGAAGAAGTCGTACCCCTCGCAGAAGGTCGCTACGCATAGAAGTAGCATCATCATTATCACATAACCGCGCGGGCGCGTGTCGCTGCCTGATGCGGGGCCGATTTCCATATTGTCTCCCCAGAGTGAGTTATCGCTTTCAAGCCTAACATAACAGAGATTGAGTCGTAAGGTCAACACAAAAAGCGCGGGAGACCTCAGCGAGCAAACGAAACTTCACGCGGCAGTGGCTTTGTGTTAAACTGATGTCGGGCCGGACGGTTTCCGCCTCGTCCCTTAGGAGACACTACTATGATAGATAAGATTAAGAGGGTGGGAATACGGGTAAACAGGCAGAAGGTAGAGCCTGAAAAAGTCAAGGAGCTGAAGGACTGGCTGGAAGAAAAAGGCGTTGGGGCGACGGTTGTCAAAGACGCCGCCGAGCGGCTGCCTCGCGGGCTGGACCTGCTGATAGTGATGGGCGGAGACGGCACGCTGCTGGGCGGGGCGCGCATGGCGTCCAAAGAAGGCGTCCCCATCGTTGGAATCGATTTCGGCGGCCTCGGTTTCCTCACCGAAATAAAATATCTGGACGCGCGGATAGCGTTGTCGAAAATTCTCGAAGGAGACTGTCAGATAGAAGAGCGCTCGATGCTTGAAACCGATCTGACGTGCAGAGACTCCGGGAAAAGGATAACACTTCCGGCGGTAAACGACGTTGTCATATCAAAGAACACCGGAATAATCGTCAGGTTGAAGATATTCATCAACGACGAATACTTCACTGAGTTTCCGGGGGACGGACTGATTATATCCAGCGCGACAGGCTCGACGGCGTACTCGCTTTCAGCGGGCGGGCCGATGGTGTCCCCGGGGCTGGACGTGATAGTGATTACGCCTATCTGCCCGCACACGCTGCTGGAAAGGTCGCTTGTGATTGCAGGAAACGATGTCACGAGGGTCGCCGTGCCGTCCGTAAGAACGGATATCATGGCGATAATCGACGGACAGAAGGAACAGCCGCTAGAGCCGGGCAGCGAGGTCGTCGTCCGCAGGGCGGAGCGCCCTGCCCGCTTCGTCAGGCTTAAACCTTCTCGGTTTTTTGAAACAGTAAGAGGAAAACTTCACACCAGATGAGGCCCGGTTTTGATACGCGAGTTCAGCGCGCATGACTTCGCTCTCGCCGACGACCTGAAAGTGTCGTTGGGCGGCGGACTAAACGTCATAACAGGAGAGACAGGCTCCGGGAAATCGGTTCTTGTGAACGCGATAAACCTGCTATTGGGCGGAAAAGCGTCCGGGGCGATGGTGCGGTCGGGAGCCGAGAAGGCATCGTTGGAGGCGGTTTTCGATTGGGAGCCGCCCGCCGACGCTTCGGCCGCTTTGAACGAAGCGGGCATCGCGGTCGAGGACGGAGAGTTGATAATTCAACGCGAGATATCGGAAAACGGAAGATCGACGGCGAGGCTCAACTCGCGCGCCGCTTCCGCCGCCCTGCTCCGCTCGGTGGGAGAACGGCTCGCCGACATTCACGGGCAATACGATCATCAGGCGATATTGAGAGGAAGAGACCACACCCGGTTTCTGGACGCGCTCGGCTCGGATTCACACCGGTCGCTTGTCCGCGAAATCGCTTCCCTTAGACGCTCTCTGAACTCCTCGACTTCGGAAAAGGAGAGCGTCGAATCGCAAAGAAGAAAACGCGAGGACGAGCGCGATCTTCTACTCTTCAGGATAAACGAGATTGAATCAGCGGTGAAAAGCGAAGAAGAGCACGCCGAAGCCGAACGGGAGGCGCGGCTGCTCGAACGCGCTTCTGAACTAGCCGAGGCGGCGTCCAACGCTTTCTCTATGGTTGGCAGAGACTCTAACGAGACGTCCGCTCTCAATCTTATCGCATCCGCGCTGGGGGAACTGGACAATCTCGAAGGAGTCGAGCCGAGACTGGATGCGGCAAGGGAGAAACTGCTTGAGGCGGACGCTCTGGCGGACGCGGCGGCGAGAATCCTGCGCGACCTGTCGGACGAGATAGAGGCTGACCCGGGACGACTCAGGGGACTTCAGGACAGGCTGCTGGAGACGCGTGACCTGATGAAAAAAAATAGATGCGACGGCGTCGGCGGACTGTTGAGCGCAAGAGACGCGGCGCGCGCGCGGGTGGCCGAACTCGACCGCAGCGACGCCTCCGGCGCCGAGCTTGACGAAGCTATTAAAAAAACCCGCTCTCAATTGTCCGAGAAATCGGCTAAACTTACCGAATGCAGAAAAAAGACCGCTGCGACTTTTGAAAAACAGATGAAAAAAGAGCTTGGCGAACTGGCGATGAAGGGAGCTTCATTCGAGGTGGAGTTCAGAAGCGCGCTCGACGAAGACGGCGTTCCTTCGGCGTCCGGCGCCGAGACTGCCGAATTCCTGTTTTCGGCAAATCCCGGAGAGCCTGCCCGCCCGCTGGGAGATGTCGCTTCGGGAGGCGAGATGTCGCGCGTGATGCTGGCCTTCAAAACGCTTCTCAACCGCTGCGACGACGCCCCCACCCTGATTTTCGACGAGATAGACTCAGGCGTAGGCGGGCTTACCGCAAACGCGATAGGAAGGAAACTAGCGGCGCTCGCGAAAGACCGTCAGGTGCTGGCGGTAACCCACCTGCCCCAGATAGCCGCTTTCGCGGACACGCATGTGGCGGTGTCGAAAGAAGGCAGAGGCGGTCGCACCGTAATGCGCGCCTCCATAGCCCGAGGCGAAGACAGGCTGCGGGAGATATGCAGGATGCTGGGCGATTCCGGAGTGAGAGACGCATCAGCTTCGATGGCAAGGCAAATGATAGACGACGCGGAACGGGATAAATCCGACGGCGATTCAAAAAAGACGCCCGCCCGCGAATGCGCAAAAACATAGGAATGGCGCGCGACGCGCGCGGAAACGAAAATGATATTTTCAGGAATAGCGAAAATCGACCGCCGCACCAAGAACTTGGTGAAAAGGCTGAAGCCCGGCGACATTGCGGTGATAATGCACGAGGACCTCGACATGGTGGCCGCTGAAAACCTCGTGGCATGCAAACCTCGCGCGGTGATAAACTGCCATTCCTCCATTTCGGGAAAATACGTAAACCGAGGCCCCTACCTTCTTATCGACGCCGGGATACCTCTCATAGACAACGCCGGAGACGAGCTTGCCGCGAAGATTTCCGACGGAGACCGCGTCGATGTCGTCGACGGAGAGATACGCAAGAACGGCGCGGTCCTCGCGACCGGAGCGGTGGCGGACATACGGATGTTGAACGCGCGCAATCAGCTTGCCAAAGAGCACATGGGAGAAGTCTTCGAGAACTTCGCGGCCAACACGCTGGCCTACCTCGACAAAGAGAAAAGTCTGCTGTACAGCAACCTGAACATGGGGTCGCTGCGGTTGGACTTCAGAGGCAGGCAGGCGCTGATCGTCGTGCGCGGCTCGGAATTCAAAAAGGACCTCGACACGCTGCGGCAGTATATCCACGAACAAGGGCCTGTGCTTATAGCGGTCGACGGAGGGGCGGACGCGCTGATAGAATTCGGTTTCAAGCCGAACATCATTCTGGGCGACATGGACAGCGTGACCGACGCGGCGCTTCGATGCGGGGCTATTCTGATAGTCCACGCATACGAGGGCGGCGAGGCTCCCGGCATGGAGAGGCTGAATTCTCTCGGACTGGAGGGCATTCCTATTCCGTCCATCGGAACGAGCGAGGACTTGGCGCTGCTGCTTGCGTTCGAGCGCGGCGCGGAGCTTATCACAATCGTCGGAAGCCATTTCAGCGTCGAGGAATTTCTCTCGAAAGGCCGGGGCGGCATGGCCAGCACTTTCCTCACCCGGCTGAGAGTCGGCTCCGTGCTCGTGGACGCCAAGGGCATTAGCAAACTTTATCAGAACAAAGTCAGGCCGATGCTGCTGATTTATCTTGCGGCGGCGGCGGCTTTTCCGATAGCGGCGATTTTTCTCGTGTCGCCGCTCGGCCCTTTGACGCAGCAGTTCATGCGGTTGCTTAAATTGATGTTCAATATGTGACGGGAGGCTTTTCTTGGGACCTATAGATATCAAATATCACGCGTTGTCGCTCGCCGCCGTTTTTCTTGCTTTAGGGGTCGGAATCATTGTCGGCAGCAGCACCAATTTCTTCGGCATCAGCGCCATACTCGAGCGTCAGGATCAAGTGATTCAGAAGCTTGAAACGAACTACAAGGAAATCCGCAAAGAGATGAGCGAGTCCAAGAGCCAGCTTGAAGGCGCGAGGGAGCGGATAGCCTCCCTCGAAGGCACGATGGTGCCGAAGCTCCTTGAAGGCAGGCTCGAGGGGCTTCGCGTGGGCGTAGTGACAATCGGCGATATATCGGCCCTTGCCCCCGAAGGGGACGACACTGTCGCCGGGCCGCTTAAGGCCGCCGACGCCTCGGTGGTTTTCAAGCTGAGGCTCGCGCCTGAAAGGCTTGCCGAACTCGCCGGAGAGTCTCCTTCCGATTACACCGAGCGCCTTGCCAAGGAACTCCTCAGAGGCTCTGCTTACGGCTCTAAGCTAACTGACGCTTTCCTTGCGGACGGAGCCGTCGCGGCGGGCGGTTTTTCTTCGGGCGCTGACGCAATCGTTTTCGCGCTCGGCAATGATCTGGAGCCTCAACTTCTGCGAACCATTCTTATTCCTCTTCAGCAAGCCGCCGTTGAGAATAAAGGCATCGTCGCCAATGTGGTTTTCGGCGAGAGCGAGTCTTATCAGAGCGTTTTCAAACCGACGCCTTATCCTTACTTTCAAAGCGCAGAGAGCATAAACAGCCAGATTGACCTTATCATGAGCCTGCGTGAAATACAGAAACAGAGGCAGGGAAAGGCGGGCGGATTCTGATGCTTAATCCCGGAACCGTGTCGATAATCATCCCGGCGTACAATGAGGCGGACAGGCTGGGCCACACTCTCGAAGCGCTCATTCACTGCGGGTTGGGAGACGAGACGATAGTGATCGACGACGGTTCTACTGACGACACGGCGCAGGTGGCTCTCGCGCACGGAGCGCGGCTTGTGAGAAGACCGAAGAACAGAGGCAAGGGAGCCGCGCTTAACGCCGGCCTTGCGGCGGCTCTCGGCGAGACCATCATGTTTCTCGACGCCGATCTCGGAGACAGCGCGTCGAACGCGCGTCCGATACTCGACGCCGTCCGCTCCGGCGGCGCGGACATGGCCATAGGCAGTTTTTCGGTTCCCGGAGGCGGATTCGGGTTCGTTCTCAAATTCGCCCGATGGGGAGTCCGTATAATGTGCGGATACAGAGCGACATCCCCCCTCTCCGGCCAGCGCGCGCTTCGCCGCTCCACTCTCGAATCCGTCTATCCTTTGAGAAATGATTTCGGGGTGGAAACATCAATGCTGATAGACGCGGTGCGCGCGGGAAAAAAGGTGGTCGAGGTTCCCGTCGCGCTCTCCCACAGGCCGACCGGCAAAACTCTTCGCGGCTACATGCACCGCGCCCGGCAGGGACTGGATATTTCAAGGGCTTTGCTTTCCGCCGCTTTCATACGCAAGTCAAAATAAAACCAACCCGGATTTTTCACGAGAAAAACCTCAAATTCTTCTCGCCGCTGTTCCATAAGATTATACATGCTATTAGATGATTCTACCCACTACCAAGTGTGCCATGCGCAAAACTTTTTCTTTTGCGCATGATGCTTTTCACCAAATAGTAAATGGGAGCTTTCATTTAGTTCTTCGCATATCCGAACGAATCCAGATCGCCGTCGATTATCAATATCTCTGAAGAAGGCCGAAAGAGGCCGAGTTGTCTTTCATAAAGCTTTCCCAGCCTAACATGTAATAGAGATTGTCATTTATAGCCCGTCCGGCGCGAAGGTTCAATTGAAGGTCGTTCGGGTCGGATATCTCCCCTACGTAATAAGTTTTATTTTTCTGATACTCGAACCCGCCGCCGAGTTTGCCGCTTTTGACGCCGAATTTATACCACATGTCCGGCTTGAAACCTTTGACTCCGAACTGCAGATTCGTCGTGCTATTTTCTCCGAGGTCGTCGAAGCCGAAAAGATAAAACACTTCGGAGTTAGGCGGGAACACTCGGACGTTCATGTCGGCGAAATACTTGTCTTTCCTGCCCTCGTATCTAAGGCCGAAATCGGGTTTGAATTCTGTGGCGTTGATGGCGCGGATCATCTTGGTGAAACTGCTTGCCGCTTTGTCGGCGTTCTCCATCGTGGCGCGCGTAGTCTTTATCGTCTCGCGTATGTCCTGATTGACTTCAGTGTCCGTTACGAGGTCCCTGATCGCGCGCGTGGATTCCTCCACGTTTTCGAGCGATTTCTTCAGCGTGTAAACGGTCTGCTTGATTTCGCTCTTAAAAAGTTCATCTCCCACAATGTCTTCCGTGTGCAGAACCACGCGGTCGACATCGGTTATGAGCGTGTCTATTTTTAAAGAAGTCGCCTTTAGGTTCTCCGTGATTATCCTCGCGTTTTCGAGAACGTCAACAACCTTTCCGCTGCCCGTGTCGCCCGTCTGCCTGAGCGCTACAGTGAATTTCAGGGCTTCCTCGGTTATCATGCGGACATTCTCGGTGGTGGCGAAGATGTCGTTCTGAAGCCTCTCGCTCTCCATCATCACGCGGGTTTTTGCGAGTATCAGGTTCATCTCCGCGAGCGCGGTGTTGGCCTTGTCGATGATGTCCGGCACTGTGGCGGGAGACTTCGTTTCGCTGACGATATCGCCGTCATTGAAATAGGTGTAAGGAGGAGTGACGTTGCGTGGAGCCTCGATGTTGAGAACTTTGTCTTCGAGGAACCCGACCTTGATAGTAAAACTGGATGTCTTATGAATTTTATATTTCTTTTCGATGCGAAGGTTGAGCATGACGTCGCCGTTGTCCATCAGCTCCATGGATTCGACCTTGCCGATGCTGATGCCTGAAAGCCATACGGCGTTGCCCGCGCCGAGGCCCTGAACGTTGGAGAACACGGCTTTAAGCGTGTAGCTGTTGTCGTTGTCGAGGCGCATTTCCTGAACGCGGTTGTAGCCTATGATCAGGATGGCGGCGGCGGCCAGAACTCCCGCGCCGACTTTGAAATAATGTGTGAACATTTAATTTCCTCCGATCGCGCCGCCGGGCCGCATGGCGTTGAGAAACGCGCCGATGTGCGGATGCCCGCAGCGCTCCAGTTCGTCGAGTTTGCCTTCGGCAAGTATGCGCCCTTCGTGTATCATCGCTATTCTGTCGCTGATGCGCGACGCGGCGTCTATGTCGTGCGTGACCACTATCGACGTCGTGCCGTACCTGTCGCGCATCCTCATAATCAAGTCGGAAACGGTGGCGGTCAGGAGCGGGTCGAGTCCGGCGGTCGGCTCGTCGTACAGGAGCGCGCGAGGGCTGAGCGCAAGCGCTCTGGCTATCGCAACTCGACGCCTCATGCCTCCGCTCAACTGGTCGGGCCTGTTTTCTTCCACGCCTTTCAATCCTACCGCCTCAAGTCTTTCCCTCACGATTTCCCGTATCTCTTTCTCTTTCATCCGAGTGTGCCGCCTGAGCGGGAACGCCACGTTTTCCCTAACGTTCATCGAGTCGAACAGCGCGCCCTCCTGAAAAACCATCCCCATCTTCTTGCGCACCTCGTTCATCTGAGTTTCGGAAAAGTCGTCCACCCTCTCTCCGTCGATGAAGATTTGCCCCGATGTCGCGTTGATAAGTTTCATGAGGGCGCGAAGCAGAGTGCTTTTGCCGCAGCCGCTTCCGCCCATGAGGGTGACTATCTCGCCGGCGGCCGCGTGAAAATTCACACCGTCGAGCACCGTCTTCGGCCCGAATTTCACCACTAGGTCTTTTGTCTCAATCATAACTTTTAGCAACCCCGCCCGCGCCGCGCGCGGGCTGCCCGCATTTTGCCGATGCGGGTTAAAACAGAAGCACGGTCAGCGCGTAGTTCAGCGCGAAGATGCTCACGATGGAGGCGACCACTGCGTTAGTCGTCGCCTTGCCGACGCCTGAAGCGCCGCCTTCGGTGTGCATCCCCTCAACGCATCCTATCAGCGCTATCGTTATCGCGAAAAGCCCGCTTTTCAGCATTGCGGCGGACACGTCCCGCTGTTCCACCAGCCTCGGTATGTAGCTGTAGAAAACTTCCCAGTTCACTCCGTAAACCTGATGAGCGACCATGTATGCGGCCATAATTCCCGTCAACCCGGCTATCACCGTTGCCACCGGAATCATTATCATCAGCGCGAGCATCCTCGGAGCCACAAGATACTGAATCGGGTTCACCGCAAGCGACCTGAGCGCGTCTATCTGCTCGGTCACTTTCATCGAGCCGAGTTCGGACGCGATGGAGGAGCCTACTCTGCCCGCCATAACCACAGCCGTCAGGACAGGCGCAAGCTCGCGCACCATCACGAACGCTATCCCGCCGCCTATGAACTGCGTGGTGCCGAACCTCACAGCCTGCTCGGTAACCTGCACGGAAAGGATCATCCCGGTGAATCCCACGACAAGAAGAGTTATCGGAATGGAATTCACTCCTAGGTTGGACATGTGAAAAATGGTCATGCGGAAATCCACGGACAGGCGCGCAAAGTATGACAGGGTGGTCGCCAGCATGCCGGCCAGTTTGCCGACATACTCGACCGCCGTCACAATCGGGTGAAACGCGGTTTTTCCCATTCTTCCCCCGCCTGTCAGAAAGCCGCGCGATCGTTGAAGAACTCGCGGAACTTGCTGAAATCGTTGACTATTCTGCCCACTCCCCGGATGGCGGTAAGTTCAGGCTCTTTGGACATATTAACCTTAACCTGAAACCGGCTCTGAAAATAATCCGCCAGTCCTTTAAGCAGGCTGCCGCCGCCAGTGAGGATGACGCCTCTGAAAAAAATATCTTCGTAAAGCTCAGGCGGAGTCTCTTCGAGCGCCGCCTGAAGCCCGTCCGCCAGAGGTTTCAATCCTTTGTAAAGCATCGCGGCTAAATCGACATGAGGTATCTCTATCTCCTGCAGGCCTGAGCCGCCCTCGGTGTCCATCCGCCTTATGTATATTTTCTCCCCTTTGCGGGGCTGAAGCCCGACTTTTATCTTCGCCTGCGCGGCTTCCTCGCGGGAAGACGCCGTGCCGAGGTTCACTTCAATGAGCCTCTGAACCATAGCCGTAAGGTCGTCGCCGCCGAATTCGAGCGTGCGGCCCACTATGATTTCGTTCGACGCGATTACGGAGATGTCCGTCACCCCCGCCCCGATGTCCACAATCAGACTTCCGCGCGGGTCGTTCATATTGCCAGTAATCGCGACGTATGAGGCCAAATTGCAGGGCACTAAATAAATCTTTCCCGCTCCGGCTTCACGCGCGGCGTCGCAAAGCGCTCGCTCGTGCACCGAACTTATTTTTATCGGAACCGCCGCCGCCACCATCGGCCTAAGCGCCATCGGCGATTTCATAGCCTGCGAAAACACCTTCCTGAGCATGAACCGGGTGGCCGCGTAATCGGCTATCACCCCTCGCGCCACCGGACGTATCATCTCGGAACCGGCTCCCAGTTTGCCGGCTCTCTCGGACGCGCTTCGTCCTATGTACAACACCCGCTTGCTGCGCGTGTCCGCAACCATTGCGGTCGGCTCGCTGTACGTTATCTTGTTGCCAGACACAAGCGACGTCTTGCTCGTGCCGAGGTCCAGCCCGAGCCGCGGCGCCAGAAAAGGGATCATCCTTCAGCCCCCGCGCTGAATCCGTGACGCTCCGGCCCCGAACTATACATATTACTAATATCCATATATGTTGATGATTATTTGCTTCGGACGTTTCAAATCGACAATATCGCCCATGCATCCTTTCTCATTTGACCGTATTGGTGAAATACAGGCTAACTATTTCTTTCCTTGAAAATCCCGTCTTCGAAACCCTGAATCCGGGAATCCGATTCCGCCATGTCCAGCCGCTTGGCCGCCAGACGCGCAAAATCGGCATCCAGTTCAACCCCGCAAAAGTCCCGTCCGAGCTTCTTTGCCGCCACCGCAGTCGTCCCCGACCCCAGAAACGGGTCGAAAACCATCGCTCCCGGCCTCGAACTAGCCAATATTATTTTCGCCAGCATCTTTTCGGGCTTTTGTGTCGGGTGACATGTGTTTTCCGGCATCGACCAGAACGGGACTGTCAGATCGTTCCAGAGGTTGGAAGGATGAGTGAGCCTGAACCTGCCTGCGGCGTCCTCCGACCAATCCTTCGGCGCGCCGTTCTCCGTGTAAGGCGCGAGCGTGCGCCTTTTCACCTTTACCGCGTTCACGTCGAAGTAATACTCCTCGCCGACCGTGCAGAACCAGATGTCCTCATGGCAGTTTTTCCAGTTGTTTTTCGCGCCGCGCCCCTTTTCCCGCTCCCATGTGATGCGGTTTCTTATAATGAAGAATTTTTCAAGCGCCCTCTGCGCCGCCGCAGACGATTTCCAGTCCGAACAGACATATATCGACGCGTTTTTCTTCAGCAAGCGCGCAAGCGGAGCAAGCCATGACTCCATCCATCCGGCATAAGCGTCATCGGCCCGCTTCCTGAACGCCGCCGCGTTGAACGTCTTGTTCATATTGTACGGCGGGTCCACGAAACACAAATCCGCGAATTCTTCAGGCAGAAGAGGCAAAGCGTCGAAAACATCCATGTTAAACACCCGCCCGCGCGCGGCCTCAACCGTCGCCGGCGCGTCGATGCGCGCTAGCTTCGTGTCATATTTCGCCGCTTCCTCTTCCGTCAGCCTTATCGTCCTGTTGTTCTTTGCTCCCGCGCTCATTCGCGATTCTCCTATTAAGCTAAATTAAAACGCTGAACTATATGCATCATCCATACTGCTTGAACAAATTCTCATAAATCAGCAGTAATTCTATACGATTTTTCATCGGCGTCATCTAAAGGTTTTTAATTTTCCGCCGATAAAAGTGATATGAGGATAGATGCGAGCACATTTGCGGCCTTTGCGGCCAAGAGCACGCAAAAGCTCAAGGCGGACTTCGACCCTGCCGAAAAAGAGCGCGAAGGCAGCCTCAAAGCGATTCTTACGAGAATAAAAAACGCCCGCATATCCCGCGACCTCAGAGACCACTACTCTAAACTTGTCCGCACTATGGCCGCTGACGACAGATTGGACGACAAGCTGATCAAAAGCATCCTTGAAATAATTTTTCTTCTGGAAATGACATCTTCCGAAAACGAAAAAGGCGAAAAATACACGGTCGGAAACGCTGAGAAAACCGTTAACGATGAAATGAAACAACTCCGCAGCGACCGCGCAGAGATAAAAACCCGCAAAGAAAGCCTGCAAAAACTCCGGGACAGCTTTTCCGCCATCGCCTGATTCCTTCAGCCGCGCAAATTATTCGATGTATTATTTGATTTTACCCATTGTTCCAAGCGCTACCAGAACCCTGTTGTGGGTGTGCGACAGTGAAAACCAATTAAGAACAGGCATACATTTTCTTTTTCTCATACTCATGTCGAATCCGTTTCAGACTATGCCTAAAATTCAGCCTAAAATGATGTGGTAATTTGGACTGCGGCGATTCATCGCCGCTTTGCCTTCCCGGGAATTCATTCCCTTCCTCAAGGTCCGGGGTGGTAGTCGATGTTACTGCCATAGATACCCAGATTCAGAACCGCGATTCCGTCCGCGCGGCATTTACTTTGGAGTGCGGCGATTCATCGCCGCTTTGCCTTTGCCGGGAATGAATTCCCGCGCATTTTTCGCGTTGCCCGCGTTTAAAGCGAAAGCGGCGATTAATCGCCGCGCTCCAAAGCGCGCGAAAAGCGGCGCGCGCATTGCTAATGTAAAAACAACTCACAGCGGAAACGACGCGTCTAAAATGAAAAATCATCAGGAACCTTAATGCGGTTCTTTTTAAAACTGGATACTTTTTTCTGAAATGATACGTCGAATGTCTTTTCAAACCATGCCGCCGAACACCACTTGTATTTTAAAGCATTGTCGACAACGCCATGATGAACCGGATTGTTATGGACGTAATTCAAACGAGCATAGTACGACTTCTGATAAGATATCCTGCTGTCCCAATACTGAAACCAAACAGTTCTCCCTTTGGAGCCATCTTCGTCGTTGACGTGTTTCGATGTTATGCCGTGAATGCTTTTTATAAGAACAGTCAGGTTCTCAGGATGATCTGGAGAAGTGGCGATGAAGTGATAATGATTTGGAAATACGGCCCATGCATGCAGGCTCCAGCCAGCCTCCGCAGTTTTGTAAAGCAGCGTATCATGCAAGAACTGAAGCTTTTTCTCGGATCTGAATATTGGCTGTTTATAATACGTTGCGGCGGTTACCATATAAGCGCCGCATTCGTTTGTGAAGTGAACAGGAGCGTGCGGCCATTGTTTCATGAATGTATTATATCAGCAACGTAAAAACACGACAATTTGTTGCGGCATTTACTTTGGAGCGCGGCGATTCATCGCCGCTTTGCCTTTGCCGGGAATGAATTCCCGCGCATTTTTCGCGTTGCCCGCGTTTAAAAGCGGCGATAAATCGCCGCACTCCAAAGCGCGCGAAAAGCAACGCGCGCATTTTCAAAACAAGCCTCATCTTGCAAAGAAATATAAAGAATAATTAAGTCAACTCATAAAAATCGCAGCGTCAACAAAGTATGAAATCGAATAGAAACTTTTTCCATCTGTTCTATTTTCCAGCGAACAAAACTCTTCCTGATTCCCCCTGAAACTCATATAGTGATAAAACCTAAAAAAGCCCCGTTTCACTTAACAAATATCTTCTCGAGTCGCATTAATTTTGGAGTGCGGCGATTCATCGCCGCTTTGCTTTTCAGGGAATTCAATCCCCCTCACGGGCCGGGGTGGTAGGAAATGTTCATGGCTCCGATGCCGTATTCCATATATGCGGAGCCGTCAGCGCACATAATGTTTAGTCGTCTATTTGAAGTGGTGGTGAACAAAATATATTCGCCGTCGTCCGTCATCACCGGGTCTTTGGGATTGTTCACGCCGTCTGGCACAGGCCACGGCTGCTCTCCCGTTCCGTCAGCGTTCATCACGTAGAGTGTTTTCACACACCCAACGCAGTCAGATAATGTAAATAGCATCCTTTCGTTTTCTGCCCAGCCTACGAAACTGTGTGTTTTCTCTTCATTAGTCAAACGCTGATAATTGCTTCCATCTCTATTCATAATCCCAATTTCAACTCCGTCATAGCTCACGCTCATGTTGAAAAGTATTCGTTCCCCGCTCTTTGAATATTGAGCAAAATATTTCTCATAGCCACTGGTAAGTCTTACTGGGTTCGAGCCGTCAACTTGCGCCTCATACAATTGTCTAATTGTGCCTTGTTTCGAGGCATAAAGTATTCTGCCGCCGTCAGGAGACCAGTCTCTGGATATGCCTTCGAGGGGGAGTGTGGCAACTCCTGTTCCGTCCGCGTTCATTGTTGCCACTAGATATGTGGCTTCATCTCCAGAAGGATTTGTCGTGTAAACTATCCTCTTCCCATCCGGCGACCAATGAGGCCAGCCGTCATAATAGTTGTTGTCCGTCAACTGCCTTAAATTCGTCCCGTCCGCGTTCATGGTGAAGATATCATAATTCTTCTGGTCTGAACTTCCCGTGAACACTATCTTTCCTTCAGGCTTTATCGATACAATTGTCACGTAATCGGGAGCGCTGTAAATACCCGCCGCGTCTCGAACGACAAGTGAAAAAACATAGGTGTCATTTCCCTGCGGAACAAAAGTTGGCCTTGCGGTCGTGGCATCTCTCAATTCCACCGCCGCTCCCCCCGTCTGCGTCCACTGATATGTTATCTCTCCCCCCCATGTTGAATAGCTTCCAGAACCATCCAGCGTGTATGTGTTGAAGTACGGGGAAAAATCTCTAATATCTTCATAGTTACGTTCGTACACATATCTTGTCACCGCAAATGTTTTTGCGTCAGCTCCAGCATTTGCCACCGGCGGAGTAGCGTCGGCAGGAGCCATGACAAACTCCGCCAGCGCGTTGTTTCCCGCTGTCACGTTCACATTTTTCGCCGCCGCAGGCGCCCATCCCGCCTTGCTCACGCCAACCTCATGCTCGCCTGCGGATATGTCCGTGAACACTCGGCTCAAAGTCTCAGGTATCGTTAGCCCCGTCGATACTCCGTCTATCGTCACCTCGGCTCCGCTCACGTTTGCAGTCACCGTTATCTCCCCGCTTTGCGCGGGAGACAGCTTTGCCCCTTCCGCCCCGGCCACCCTCGCCGTCACTCCCGCGGCGACTGTCACAGGGTATGTCCGAGTCGCATATCCCGACTTGCTAACTCTCAACTCGCAGTTGCCAGCCGCAACGTTCGATATCTTGAAATACCCTTCAGCGTTTGTGTTTGTTATGTGCGTGTAGATTCCACATTCGGCCTCCACCCTCGCGCCTGTCAGCGGCATCTGCCCCGCAGGCGGCGCGGCCTCCGCCGCCCTCGCCGCAGGCGCGCTCCCAACCGCCGCGTACGCATACCCGTCCACACCCCCCGTTCCCGTCTGCGGAGCATTCGGCGCAGGCGTCACGCCTCCCCCTCCGCCCCCCCCGCAGGATGAAATAAGAACAGATACTGCTACAATGCACATGAGAAGAATATTCTTTTTTGAGTTAGTTTTGTCAGCGCTCATTACTACACCTCCTTTTGAATCGTCTATTAGTAATAGCATGGCGATTCTGGCGTCCCATCATCATCATCGCACACGGTGCATATTTTCTCAGGGCGGAGTTCTAATATCGCGCATCTAGATTTTCCTTGGAAAGAAGCGTATTCGGGGCTGTCCAGTCTCATGAAGTATTCCCACAGTTCCACTTCTTTGTTTTGGTCGTAGTCCACAAGTTCGTACCCCGCCCGATACGACGCCCCGAACCCTTTGTCCAAGAACTTCTTTATCGGCTGCAAGTCCGCCGCGTTCACCTTCCCGTCCCGGTTCGCGTCCGCGTGATCGAACATCCTCAAAGCCAGATACGGCCTCTCTTCATCTATGTATCTTGTCATCAGACATTTTTCTATACATTCAAACTTCGGGTCGGACACCTCTAAGATTTCTCCACCGGCTCCTCTCGACACATTCCCATACGGGAAGCACATATCAGATGGCTTTCCGGACGTTGTTACGCAATAATCCTTGCAAGACACGCTATTATTTGCTCCATCTTTTCCGCACTCTTCATCGCGGGTTTTTCCATAAAACTGCTTTATACCGCGAAGGTCCTTCGCCGTCACTTCCGCGTCCCCGTCGATGTCCGCCATCTCGCTAGTGAAATTCACCATGTCTATCCCCGTCGTCCACGCCGCGTCTCGCAACAAATTCGACGATGTAAACTCCGTGTAATCCTCAACACCCACAGCGCCGTCCCCGTTGATATCCGCCGCGTTTTTCCGAGTCACAGGAGAGCCGTTCTTCATTAGAGCCGCGCGGCGCTGATTCTTTATCGCGCATCGCGCCGTCGAATCGTTCACATACGCCGATCGCCTCTAGTTGCCGCTACTGTTGTCTTCGCAATGTAATTAATAATACCACAAAAAGTCGCGCTGTGTCACCGGGCCAATAACTTTTTGTCAAAAGGTCGGGAGCGTTTTATTGTTATGTTGTCATTGGATGGCGTCCGGGCGGAGGCGGGAGCGGAGGGACGTGGAAAAATGGTTGCCCGCTTTCGCGGGCATGACGGCGGAGGGGAAGAATAAGAAATGGCGGCGGGAATCGGCGTTTTTGCCCGAAGAGGGAGGCGGGAATGAATTCCCGGCATTTTCGCGTCGCCCGCGTTTAAAGCGAAAGCGGCGATGAATCGCAGCGCTCCAAAATTAGGCTCCGTGCGCTAAATATTCCAAAAATGTAGAAATATACGAAGAACTAAATGAAAGCTCCCATTTACTATTTGGTGAAAAGCATCATGCGCAAAAGAAAAAGTTTTGCGCATGGCACACTTGGTAGTGGGTAGAATCATCTAATAGCATGTATAAATATGCTTGCTGGGCTAACTGAGTTTCAGTGGTAATCAGGAGCAAGTTTGGGGGTGGCGCCCTTTTTTATATGAACCGTATGTTCTATTCACTGCAAAAATGCGCCTTGCGCTCCGCGTTTCATCCGCTCTGAACAATCGCTCCCGAATCCTAATAACGGATTCGTGTTAAATATTTGCCATCAACCACACAAACTTTTACTTTGTTTTATTGATTTTTATTGGTTCGAGCGCATTTGAAGCGCTCACAAGCCCGAATCTGCCTTTGGCATTCTGGCGATAATTATCCTTAATGATGCTTAGATATCCTATAGGATACCTGTTGTTTTTATCGACCGTCAGCGCTATCATATAGTAACTGCGCTGGAAAAAGCCTGTTATTAATGGTTTTTTCGGCGTTATGGATGGTGCGGATCATGAGGATAGACGAAAACGAGGTTTACACCACAAAAGATGTTGCCGAGATATTGAAAGTCAGTCTTCCGACGATAAAAAGGATGCTGGCGGACGGCCGGCTGCCTTCCACTCGCATAGGCAGACAGCACAGATTTTTAGGCAAGGATATTCTGGGGATATTGACGTCGCAAAGCGATCTCAGGCCCGCCGCCAAGTGCGAAGAGAGAGAGACGGCGATTGAGGCTAAAGCGGAAGAGCCAATGCCGGAGGAAGCTCCCGCTTATTTGAGAGAGACGCCCGCGCCTTCTGTGGAATTCGAGCCGAGGAAGCCTTCGGTGTTCGCGCCCTCGCAACAGGCGGCCCCGGTTGACAAACAGCGCTCTTTCATGCTCGGCAAAAAGCTCCGGTCGGATGTGTACGACAACGCAGGCGGGCTTCTGTTCGCTCGCGGCGCGATTGTCACGGATCAGGTTATCGCGGAAGCGGGCAAGCACAAGAAGCTTGTTGAAGTGATGAGCAATCTCGAATGACAACAGGGAAAGAATTGCCTCAAGGACAGGATAAATGAGCGTTTCGATATCGCGCAACGGAGTTGAGATAGACGGAAAGGTTCTGCCGCTGATCTCCGGCGAGGCCCACTACTGGCGGCATGAGCGCAAGGATTGGGCTGCTGTTCTGGACGGCGCGGCGGAGATGGGCTTCAAGTTCATCTGCACATATATCCCGTGGAGCGTCCACGAGATAGAAAAAGGCCGTTTTGATTTCGGAGAGAAGGACCCCCGCAAGGACGTCGGGCTGTTTCTGGACATGGCGCGGGAGCGGGGGCTTTTCGTTCTTGTCAGGCCGGGGCCGCACATCAACTCGGAACTCACGTTTTTCGGATACCCGGAGAGGATTCTGAGGCGGGAGGAGTTGCTGATGCGCACATCGTCGGACACCCCGGCGATAGTTCCCTCCCCTCCCCGCTTCTTCCCGGCCCCTTCTTACGCGTCGGAGGATTTCTACGCGGAAGTAGCAGTGTATTTCGACGCCTTGCAGCCGATACTCGAGCCGAGGGTTTACCCTAACGGCCCGATTGTCGGGGTTCAGGCGGACAACGAAATGTCGTTCTTCTTCCGCACATCGCCGTTCGATGTGGACTATTCGGCTCCCGCGATAGGGCTTTACCGGCGGTTCCTTCGGGACAAATACGAGGGAGAGATAGACGCGCTCAATCGGGCGCACCGCTCGAATCACAAGGATTTCGACCGAGTCATGCCGCCGCGCAGATATGAGCGTTGCGAGATGTCGGCTCTGCCGTGGCACTTCGACTGGTGCGCTTTCAAGGAATTCTATCTCTATTACGGCATCAAACGCATCGCGGACATGCTGAAGTCGCGCGGGCTGGCGGACGCGTTCTTCTTCCACAACTATCCGAGCGGACAGTCTTCAACCCCGTTCCATATTCCGATGACGGAGACTGCGGTGGACGTGGCCGGAGTGGACTTATACAAATCGAGGAAGGAATACACGGCGATAAGAGACGCGGCGAGGCTCGCCGCAGGGACGAGCAGGCTGCCGTTCTCGCCGGAGTTCGGCTCCGGAATCTGGCCGTGGTGGAAACCTCTTTTCCTGAAGGATCAGGAGTTCGCGACGCGGGCCGCCTTGATGAACGGACTGAAGGCGATAAATTTTTATATGATAGCCGACCGGGACAGATGGTATGGAGCGCCAATGGCGCGGGACGGAGCGCTCCGCCCCTCCCGTTTCCGATTCTACGCAAATCTGAACAGGTTCATCCGGGACACGCGGCTCAATGAGTTTACGATGCGCAACGATGTGCTGCTGCTCTCCGTGCGGGAATACGAAAGGTTCGAGCAGATAGTGTCTCTGACGCATCCGGTGGAAGCCGGACTGTTGGAAAGCATGCCGAGGGACTGGCTGACGGACCCGAAACCGCCGGAGGGGATGCGGGAACCGGTGGGGATGCTTTACAGGCGGCAGTGGCGGGCGATGATGATGGGGTTCACGCAAGCCGGGTTCCCGCCCGCGCTGGCGGACTCTTCGGTCGACCTTTCCGTTCTGGACAGGTTCCCTGTGGTGGCCGCGCCGTCGTTCGAGTTCATGAACATGGGGCTGCAGCGCAACCTGCTGGTGTACGCTCTCAAAGGCGGCGTGCTTGTCCTCGGCCCGAGAATCCCGGTGTTCGACGAGAAGATGCGGCGAGACACCAAGTTCACCTCGCACATGCACGAGCCTGTGGGATACCGCGACCGGATGCAGGTCGGCGGAATGATTTTCGAGCGCGTCGATTTGTTCAACCCGAAGCGTCCTTTCCTGTCGGAGGGACAGGATGTCTGCGCGTACATAAGCCCGACTGAGAAAGGCTCGATAATACATCTGGGATTCATGTTTCAGGACTACACGGGGTACGACAGGTCGCCGGGGCTGGCCGCGATAATGAAAAAAATAGCAGCCGTCGCGGGGCTGAAAGCGAGATACGCGTCAAGCGACCCGCTGATAGAGACGGCCCTGCACGAGCGCGGGCCGGACAAGCTGCTTTTCGCGGCGAACCCGACGGGAGAGAGCCGAGAGACTTCCATCGCGCTGGGCGAAAACGAAACGCTGTCCGACGCGGACACCGGAGAGCTTGCCGCCGGGCCTGCGGCTAAAATCAAACTAGCGGAATACACTGTGAGAGTGTTCAACATACACGGCGGAGCCGCCGCCGTATGAACCGAGCCGGGAGGCCGTTTTGTTATCGTCGGACATTCAGATAATCGACATACATCCCGACCACGTAGAGAGAGCGGTCGAGGCGCTGACTCCTAAAAGGCCAAAGCAACGCCGCGCCCTCATCCTTTTCTGCGAGGAGAACAGGGTCATACACGCGGTGGACACCGCAAAGGGGCCTTCCGATTTCATGTCGGGAGAGAGGCCGCCGAGAGACCTGAAGTCTGTGGCCGCCGAATGCGGGGTTGATTCCGTTATATGCGTCGAAAGAGACGCGCCGGCGCGTCTGCTCGCGGGCGCGCAGTCGCGGATCAACATCGACCAGACGCTGTTCGAGCAGATAATGGCATTCCGAGACCCTCTGAGGCGCGAACTCGGCGCTGGCATCCGGGTATATCCCGACCCTCTTTCGGCGCTGCCCCGCCTCCCGGACTTCGCCCTCAAGATTCTTAAACTGCTGTCGCCGAAGAATTTCACGCTCATGGCAGTCGTGCTGGAAGAGACGGAAGTGTGGACGTCGGCTGTGATCCGAATAAAAAACGGAGAGGCGAACCTGATAACGACGACTGACACGTTGCGGCCGGGGCCGGAGATGACCGGGGATATGGCAAGGGACGCCGCGGCTCTGGCAAAGGCTATGGAGGCCGCGCACGGCAAGGTCACGCTTGGGGTTTTCATGAGCCGCGCGGGGTTCGAGCATATCATCGCGCACCCCCGCCCCCTCGGCGCGCTGGCCGCCCTCGCCTCTAGAAAATGGATCGTGATACATCCTTATCCGCGCAGGGCGCGCCTGCTGCTGGCGCTCGCGCCTCTGCTGAGAATTTGAACTGGAGCCGCAAGGCCGGATGAAACTGCTCGAAGCGAAACCGTACAAACACCTGCTGTCCATACTGTTGGACGGACGCCCTCTTTTCGAGCTTCCGTACCAATGCGTGGTTGACGGCATGGCATGGTTCGCGGACAGCTTGGAAGTGAACGGGCTTCGGGTTGAGGCGCGCATCGGCGACACGCTGATATCGGACACCATATCGCTGCACGAGCCGCTTGTGTGCGTGACCCGAAGATGGAGCCTGAGAGGAAAGTTTTCCGCGCGGGTCATGTTCACGGCCTTCGCCAAGATGGAGCCGACGCTGTGGGTGGCCCCCGGAGTGGTCTATGCATCGGGCGGCGGGCTGTCCGCGCTTTCGGCGGCCACCGGGCCGATGCGCGAAGAGTCCGGCTCCGCCCCCGCTTGCTCCGTTCTGCAATCCTCGGACCGCGTATTCGCCGTCTTCGCCCAGCCCGCCGAATCGGTCGAGGAACTTTCCTCGCTTGCCGTCCATATTTCAAAAGAGCATTCCGAATTCAACATATCCATCCCCGGCGCCACTCCCGCAAAGAGCGGCATCAGGGGACACAGCATAGAGTTCGACGAGTGGGACGTCGACGGACAGGTCACTTACGAGCGCAGGTTCTACCTGTGGTCCAACCCGCCGGAAGCGGGGAACTGGGAGACGGTTCTGGCGGCGGCGCGTGAAATCACTTCGCCCGCCGTGGACTCGAAACATGACATGGGCGCGATAGCGCGGGCGCGGGCGCGCCACCTTGTCGAAAACTTTTTCATCGAAAGAAGCGACTGCGTCGGATTCGCGGAGTCCGTCGGGCAGACGATGTTTCCGGCCAGCGCGGTTCTGCGCGGAGCGGGCCGGGGCGGCAACATCGACGCCGCGCGCGCTGTCTGCCGCGTCGGAGCCGAGACCGACGACCGCCGCCTGAAACGTCTGGCGCTCGACACGGCGGACTTTTTTCTGTCCGGCGACGACCCGGAGCTATTGCCATACGTCAACTACAGGACCGCCGCGAAAAAATGGTCCAGCCCGGAAGACGAAGTCGAGCTGAGGACCGCCGCCGCGCAGATAGTGTCGGCAGCGGTCAAGCTTCACTCGTCGGCGGGGCCGGACTCCAATCCTAGATGGATGTTCACCTGCAGGCGGATATGCGATAAATTCATGGCGTCGGAGCCGGAGGCCGTCGAGGACGGCGAAGCTCCTTTGGGAGTCTCCGCGGCGGTCGGACTGAGTCCGCAGGCCGCCCGCGCGGACGCCGAACTCGCCGCAGCTTTCGCCCTGTTCGGAGCGGCTGTCGGAGACCGCAGGTACGCGGACGCGGCTATGTCCTTGGCGCTCCCGCTGATCCCGGCTTTCCTGTCCAGAATAACGCCCGGCCCCGAGAGCGCGGGCATGTCGTCCGGCGAAGCTCGCGCGTTCATCCGCATGTGCCTGCTGATGAAAAACGAGCAGAACGGGAGCGACTTCCTAGCCGCCGCGAAACGCGTCGCGTCATACGTGGACTCTCTGACATACACGAGAGACGTCCCGCTGCACGAAGGGACGGCGCTCTCGGCGGCGGGGTTCCGAGCGATGGGCGGACTGCTGCCGAAGCCGGGCGCTCTTGAGTTCGATGATTCGTCCGCCGAATGCGCTCTTGAGATGTTCGAACTGCACGAGGCGACGGGAGACGCGCGGCTGCGGGCGCTCGCGGACTCCATGCTCCGGTTTTCGCTTCAGATGGTGTCCGTCGGCTCGCCCGCGCACGGGCTTCTTCATTCTTTCGAGGGTTTTCAGCCCTCCGCGTTCTATCACACCGGGGATCCCGCGTCGGACGGCCCGTGGGGCGGCTGCTCCCGCGCGACATTGTCGCGCGTCCCCGCCTCCGCACTTAACGCGCTGTTGGACATCAGAGAGAAATTCCCCGACGCCGCATCGTTCACCATCGAGCCGCTTTCCCACGAACATTCCTTCCCCAGCGCCATCGCCCGCGCCCTCCTCACCCTCGGCTGCCGCATTCGTTTCTTCTAGACCGAATCCGCATTTAGAATTCGTGCGCTATTGTTCATAGCGGATGAACCGCAGAGCGCAAGACGCGTTTTTTGCTGTAGGGGCGGGGTTGCCCCGCCCCGAATTGTCTCAGTTATACATGCTATTAGATGATTCTACCCACTACCAAGTGTGCCATGCGCAAAACTTTTTCTTTTGCGCATGATG
>DIWT01000030.1 GCA_002435745.1 bacterium UBP15_UBA6099 | reverse complement strand
AATTTCTTATGACCGGCTTAGTAACATTAAGGCTTCCCGGCTCTATTGCGCCTTTCGGCCCGTTAGCTGAAGACGAACCCCAAACGCGCCTCATTTCAGACTCGGAGTCAAACTCAAGCGTTATGCTTCCTTCCATCGAGAATCCGCGCGCCGCATGGCAAGAAGCCCAGCGTTTTCCGCTCATAGTCCATACAGGCTCCAATTTGTTGCTGAACGAAATTGTGAACTTTTCAAAATTCAGATTTGAATCTCCGTTTAGAGTAAACACGACGTTGTGCGCCGTCAGCGGCTTTAGCTCGGAGTAAGAAGGAGCTGCGGGAAGCGTCTCCGCCGGTCGTTGCGCTAATATGCTCAAGACAGCCTCGAGAAAACCGTTGGGAGCCGCTGAAAACAACAGTTTTGAAAATGAACAGCCGACCCAGTTCTGACACAACGCCTCATGGTCCGCTTGAACAGTGAAACTTGGCAGTCTTGAAGCCTGTAAAGGGGAAAAAACATGTTGATAAACCCCGGCGGTGATTTCTTCGCTTTGCGCTTGTCCTAACACGCCCTTCAGAATCAAAGGAAGAATGCCTTCGGGGGTCAAATACATTGAGACATCCCCGCTAGCGGTAATTCTTCCGGGCGGCGCGTTCGAGATGAACCTTGAACCTGCCGCAATATCGGTCTTAATAAAGTTATTGTCCATTGATACGGTCTCGCTGTAAATTTCGCCAAACGCTGTTGGAGGAGAGGCTTCCTCCCCGAACGCCGCCTCCTGTTTCAATCCGATGTGCCCCAGCAATCCTGTTGTCATAATCATTCCCCCCCTTGTTATGCATTTTAACCCCTAGCGCGTTGTAAGCATTTACAGTTTTGTGGCAAATTTTTTATTTCATAAGCTCGTCTATGTCTTCGCTCGTGAGCGCGTCAGGCTCGAAGCCTATTTGCCGCAGCGCTTCTCTTATCGTTTTTACGTTTTTCTTCTTTGCTTTCAGGTAGATGAACTGGCCGTCTTTGCTGAGCGCGGACATGGTCATCATGGCCGTGTTCTGCTCGAATCCGAAACGCGCCTCCACTTCCCTCACGGCGTCGCACACGGCGGACGGGAATTCAGCCTTCGCTCCTTGTTTCATGTATTCGGCTATCTCGTCGAGAGATTTCCCTTTCTCCTTGAGCAGCCGGATTGTGAGGAATTCGCTGATCACTATGTTGTGATAAAAAAGAGTCAGCCGCTTGCCGACCATTTTGCGGATGGGCGGCGTGATAAGCCCTTTGTACCTGTAATAATAGAGGACTCGGCGCACGTTCCGGTTGCTGCGTTCCTCGGCAAGGTCAACGCCCGCGCGTTTCAGTTCCGCTTCAAGTTCTTCCTGCGTCAGCCATTCTTTTATTGGTTTAGACATAAGACAACCTCCTTGAGTCGTAAGCCTTTACAGTTATCATATCGCGATATCGCGCCGTTGTCAACCGCGCTTTAAATATTAACGCGACAGGGTTGCGCTCAGCTAGGCAAGTTATTTCATAAGCTTGCGTGAATTCGCGCTATTTGCGCGGGAGAGTAAAAACGTCGGCGATCTCAAGAAATATCATTGCGGCGGTCCTCGCGCCTACGCCTATAATCAACCCCAGAATCATTCCGAGAATCGTTCTAATGTAAGAGATTTCCAGCGGCGTGTGCAGGTGACAGAAAGTGTTGAACAGACTCGCCTGCCCGATGACGCCTAAAAACAGAAGGACGAGAGCCGCGTACCGTCTTTTCGCGAGCGGGGCCACGCCGATAAGCAACATGGCGGGATGGCCGATGGCGAACTCCTTGAACCGGGGCCGGACGCTCAGCAAGCCTTCGAGCCGGGAGCGCAGAGCGCCCTCCGCTGATGTGACGGCTCCGCCTGCTTCGTTGCCTGAGCGCAACAGATACAGGGCGACCACCGCGAGAAGAACGACGCACGCGGCGGCTTCCGCTTTTCTGACAGGCGATTCCAGAAAAGACGTCAGAGTCTCTCCCGTGTGCCTGAGATAAAGCGCCGCCACAAGAACAAGCGGAACCAGCAGAGCGACTTTCACGCCCGAAAAAGAGTCGAGCCGAAGGAAGAAATCCCTGTGAGAAAGCAGAGCCGCCGCGAACGCCGCTCCGGCTAGGGTGATGGCGCAAGCGGCGGCCCACCTCGCCACCGCCTCGCCAAGTCCGGGAACCGACCGGGTGGCCTTCGACCTCAACCCGACGAGGAAAGCGACGCCGATGGCGAGCGCGGGAGTGAGCGCGCCGACTCCCAGAGAAACGAGTTTGAGAGCCTGCCTGTAATGCCCGGCGGTCTCCGGCAGCGCGAACATCGCCGCTAGAGTCAACACGGAGGCGGCCAGAGATATCCAAGCCGGCAGCCCGAACGCCACCGCGCAAAGCAGACCGACGAACGCCACCGCGCCCGCCGCCGCCGCCGCGCGCGACCGTTTGGAAATTATTAGCGGTATCTGCGGCTCGGCCTTTCCGATGACGAATCCGTCTTTGCAGAGCGCGTCCGCGATTTTGCCCACATACTCTATGTTGCGCTCGATTTCCTGCCGGGCGGGTTGTCCGTACATATTGGAATAGAACCTGACGTAGAGGACGCGCACGCCGCGCTCGCGGGCCGCGCGCCTGAACCGCTCCACCGCTTTTCTTTGTGGAGTAATGGCGATTTCTTCAGCGGAAATGCTGTGCGCCACGAGCACCCTGCCGGGCAGCTTCTTCGCGAACGTCCGCGCGCCTTCCTGCGCCGTCATTTCCACCATGCCGAACGCCCAGTCCCCGCGCCGTTTCATCTCTTCGACGGCCGCTTCCATCAGCGTCGGGCTGCCCATTACGGCGGACCCGTCGAATATCACTACCGACGGCTCTTTCTCCGCGTCGAGCGCTTTCATTTTCAGAGCTATGGATTCCCTTTTTTCAAACGGCGTGTTAAGCGGTCTTGGAGTCGTCCTGAAATCGTATTCGGATTTGGGGATGCCGAAAGAGAAATCCGATCTTTTTTCCCCGAGCGCCGGGATGCGGCAAATCATTGTGGCCGCGTCGCAAGCGCCCGGCCCGAAATGGGCCTCAAAGAAAGAGGACGCGCGCTCCCATACCTTTGGGTCTGCGACTTTCGCCTCCCAGCCTCCGCCCGCTCCGCCATTCGGCACGGTGTTCACTTCCAGCGACCCGTTGCCTACGAGGTCGTCGATTCTCGTTTCGAACACGCCGAAGCTGTAAACGCCGATTTCGGTCAGGCGTTCGACTGCCAGCCGGGCCGATTCGCCGTCCGGCGACAGGGCAAGAATGGACGGATAGTCCACGACGATCTGCACGGTTTTGTCGGCGCGCTCGTGAGCGACCCTCTTTTTTAAAATCCAGCCTGATGCCACAAGCCCCGCCAACGACAGCGCCGCAAGCAGCATAAAAACCAATCCCGGTTTTTTCATTTATCCCTCGTCCCCGCCTCGCGGCGGAATCCCCGTATCACGAAAACGTGACCTCTATAGCTTTGACTTCCGGGTCCAGTTCCACCCTGTCCGTGAATCCCAGAACCTCGCTCTTGCCGTCCACGGTGAGAGTGGAAATCTTTTTCGGGAAACGAATCTCGATGCGTCGCGGAGTGTTGAAATACCTATTGTCGAAGGAGACCGACGCGCGGCCGCCCTCGATTTTCATCGAAACATT
Organism: bacterium UBP15_UBA6099; assembly: GCA_002435745.1. Classification (GTDB taxonomy): domain Bacteria; phylum UBP15; class UBA6099; order UBA6099; family UBA6099; genus UBA6099. The sequence goes on along the minus strand of DIWT01000030.1, from coordinate 35,568 downwards.
TATCTTGCCGAAATGAGTCGGGGCGTCGAAGATGGAAACGGATTTTCCGTCCTCCGCCCACTCCGGAGGCAAAAGCGGGAAGACGACAAGACTGTCTCCATCCTCTGCGAGCAGCAGGTTTCGGACCATGTGTAGAAAGTCCGCCGCCGCCCATCCGTGATGCCCGTCGCCCATCACGCCGCCCCGCGTGCGCGGATGCACGGCCTCCGGCCAAGTGAAAGTCGGGGTCGCCAGATCAAGAATGTGTTTGAGCATCTTCCACGCATAGAGGTCTCCCCTCTTCGCCAAACACTGCGCGATCTGCAGCGACAGATACGCGTTCACCCCGGAATGAAACATGTTCTGAAAGAAACCGTCCTCAAAGAACGAGAACCGGCGAAGCTCGTCGATAGTGTTTTTCATCCGTGCGTCGCCGGGCGGATAAAGCTCTAGCGGATACTGGGCGCAAACCGAGCCGATGGCGCCGGAGTTCATGCGCCTGTACGGCGAAGCCGGGATCAGTTCCGCGCCGAGCCGCCGCGCGGTCTTGGACAGCGAAGCCTCTATGTGCCCCATGTAGCGGTCGAACTCCTGATGGAACTGCTTGAGGTCCTCTTTCTTTCCGAGAGCCTCCGCAGCCTCCGCAGCCGCGCGCACTCCCGCCGCGCACCAGAAGTCGTCCCAGTAGAAAAAATCGTTCGGCCCCAGATGCTCCGCGCTGAACCCGGCCGGCATCAGCCCGTAAACCTCGCTGTCCCTGTCCGTGGTCGTGGACATCCTTTTTCTCTTTATCCATTCCGCGCCTTTGACGATCGAAGGATAAACCGATTCGAGAAACTTCGCGTCGCCCGTGTGTTTATAATGTTGAAGAAGCGTCCACATCGCCTGACCGTTGGCGTCCCACTCCCCGTTCTGGGAGATGAAGAATCCGTCCTTGCGCTGACGCCCCGGATAAGAGGCGACGACCTGAGCAGCCTCCCTCTCGAACCCCATTTTTTCGAGAGCCGTCACCTGATACGCCGCGTCCCTGAACCAGAAATGATGATAAGTGAAAGGCCCCGGACAGATGGCGTCTCCGTCCCAGAGGAGCAGAAGGTACGCCTTGTTGACGTCGAAAGCCCGTTGCAGTTTGTCATCGGGAATCTCTACGCGGGTCGTCCCCGCGAGCCGTTCCTTCCACTGGCGCAGGACGTCCTCCAACTCTTTTTTCAGGTTGGCGTTATGTACCTGAGCCGACCATTCGCGCGGGGCCGACCCCGCCTTGACCGGCATCGCGAACCAGAACACGCGCTCGGCCCTCGGCTCGACCGGCAGGCTGAACTCCGCCACCGCTGTGGCCATACCGCAACGGCACTTCGCCCGCGTTCTGCCCAACCCGGCTCCGAGCGACAGCGAGACGTCGCCATCCTCCTCGTTCGAGCAGTCCACCGAGTCCGGCTCGACCGTGAAAGCGACAGCGCGTTTTCCGTTTACCGAGAAACCGTCGGCGTCCGCCCCGGCCTCCCACACGACGCTTATCCCCTCCGGGTTGTACGGCCTAAGACTGATCGCCAGCGACGCGCCCTTCAGCGTCGCCCCGGTGTTCCTGACCGTCGTTCTCACGACGACCGCCTCCACCCCGGCGACCATCGCGCCGAACGCGTCGCTCTCAACCTCCCTGCCGCCCGCCTCGAACACCGTGCGCACGACGGGAACCCTGTTCACGTTGTACTGTTTCACTTCAGGCATGCGGGAGGGCGCGTGAAGCTTTTCGCCTTCCCGCAACCAGACATCCACCGACCATCCGTTATACTGAGGCGTGACAAGCCCCCTCGGATCAACAACCGCTTCGTGATCCGAGCCGACGCGGCCTATCGCCGTCCAGTTGCGGTGGGTCGTGTTCAGCGCGATGAAGAGATGCCCGCGTCCCGCGAAATCAGGCGAATGAGGGTCGAACTGCCGCTCGATAAAAAATGGCCATACCCAGTCGGGGTTAGGCTGAACCGCCATGTAAGTGAGCGCGCCGCGACCGTACAACCGGGCGGCGAGCGGAAACATCTCGGACGGAAACGCGGGGTCGGACGGCCTCCCCACTTTCATAAAAGCTCTGAACGTGTCGAGGATGTCCCCTTTGAATTCCTTCCTCGCCGCGAGTTTTCTCATCAAGCTGTTCTTGAACAGCGTTTCAAGCAGATCCATACGCCCCCCGCGCCGCTTCATTCCGCGCGCTCCTTGAATTTTACCAGATAGACGCCCGCCGCGCGCGGCATTATTCAATTTTCAATTGTTGTCGGTATATATCTTTGCTTTCAGGAGCCGAACATTATTCGCCGGCGGATGCTTCTCGGCGGATTGCGTCATTGGTCCAGTTTCATTGTTTCGACCAGAGTTATCTTGACTGTCTTAATCTCGAACGGCTTCATAGGAACGGAAAGCTCGCCTATCTTCTGGTCGGGGATGGGTTTCTGGCTGAATTCGAGCAGGTCGGTCTCTTTGGAGTCGGTGATGGTCATGCGCGGGCCGAACTTGAGGGTGACGCGGTCGTGAGCGCCTTCCGCCTCGACGAGCCGGACGACGACCTGATGATATTTCGCCGTCGGCGTGTCCGGGCTGTCCTCCGGCCTTTTGAGCGCGCCGATATATGTGGAGTTGGAAGCGCAGGAAAGAGCGGTCGCCTCTCTCGGAAGCGCCCCCGGATGATGCTCCGCGCGGACCACCATGAGAGTGTTGCTGAACTCCGCGCCCATGCGCCACACCTTGGCGTCCCGCCAGTCGCCGGCGTGAGGGAACGCCGCGTACCGGATGAGGTGCTCGCCCTGATCAGTGTAGACAGGCCGCTCGGCCGCGGGCGGAAGCCCCCATGCGTTGACAATCGGCATCGGATACTTCGGGGCTCTCAGTAGCGTGACCGACAGTTTGTTCTCGAACACGGAGAACCCGTATTTGTCCTGATTGAGAATCGCCAAACCGGCGGTTCCGTCGCTTAAATCTATCCACTTCTGGGCCGGAAGCTCCCAGCGGGCCTTCTGCGCGGGCAGCCTCGGACGCGTCGGCCTCGATATCGCGCCGTAAGGTATCTCGCCGACCACCCTTTCAGCCTTTATCGCCGTGTCGAAGTCCACCTTGAGAATAGCTTTCTTTTCGAGCCAGTTGACGTTCGTAGTGAATATAAGCATCTGCCTTCGCGGAAACAGCGTTATCAACTGGGAGACTTCGGACGCGTCGCCGATTTTTCTTTTGATCTCGACGGACGCGCCAAGCTCGCCGTTGTCCACAATCGTCGGAGGGCTTGTCGGCGGCCCGATCTCTATCTCCCTGTGCCTGTGCCTTTTCTCTATGTTCCACGCCGGATACGCGATGTTGTCGTCGTGATAAAGCCTCAGCCTGTTGGACGGCCCCGCGAGCGTCTCCGCTCCCGTCGCCTTGTCCACGAGGCTCGTCAGCCAGCCCGTCTCGCCGTCCACAACCGCCCTAATCAGCTCGTTCTCAAGCTGAATGGAGCCGTCTTCCAGAGGCCTCGCTGTGGGAATCGCCGGAGCAGCGCACGTCCCCAGCTCCCTCTTCCTCAGATAATATGTTTTATATCCAATGTCTGGAACGTTCTCGGCGGTGAACGCCAGAGTCTTGTGCCCGTCGAGGTCTATAACCTTGGAATTCGTCGGACAGCCCTCGGCGTCCAGAACCTGCATGTCTTCCTCTTCCACCCGAAGGAACGCCGTGGACGTCCTCTTCCATGAGAGAGTGTTGAACACTATAACTGGAGTGGCGTCCGCCAGTTTTTCGCTGACGGTGTGAATGCGGCGACCTATGGATTCGATTCCCGAGCGGATCAGCCCGTGCGTGGCGGAGAAAAATTCCTCGAAGTCCACCCGCGCGTCCTCGTACACCTCCGGGATGCTGCTGCCGGGAAGTATGTCGTGGAACTGGTTGAACAGCAGTTTTCTCCAGTTCTCCCTGATAATCTCGCCCGGATACGGGTCGCCGAACAGAGAATTCATCGTGTGGGTGATTTCCGCGTTGCGAACCGCTATCTCCGCTTTCCTGTTCGCGCTCTTTATCCATCCCTGCGTGGTGTAGCATCCTCTGTGGAATTCGAGGTATATCTCGTCGTTCCACACCGGCAGGCGCTCGCCGTGCTTTTCGAGCTTGCCGAAGAACTCCTTGGCCGTCCCGATCTCCACCATCCCCGCGTCGTACAACTGATGTACCGCTTCCACCTCAAACGTCCTCGGTCCCGCCCCGCCGTCGCCCATCCCGTAGACTATCGCCGCCTCCGGAACAATATCGTTCGACAATCCGGCCTGAATGTCTCCGGGCCTCGTGTCATAGTTCGCCACAAGCTCGCTGCGGAAGTTCGCCAGCCTGTTCGTCTTCTTGTAGTTCGCCATGTTCAGGAGGCCCTTGGCCTGCAGGTCCGAGATGTGGACAAGAACCTCCGAGCCGTCCGGCCCGCGCCATTTGAACGTGCTGAACGGAAACCTCGTGGTGTCGTTCCACACGGGTTTCGCGGTGTAAAAATACTTCGCCCCGCTTTTCGCCAGTATCTGAGGCAGAGTCCAGCAGAAGCCGAATGTGTCCGGCAGCCATTCGACCTCGCTCATCCGCCCGAAGTTGTTCAGGTAGAAGCGCTGGCCGTAAAGACGCTGCCTCACGAGGCTCTCCCCGTCCGGCAGATTGAGGTCAGGCTCCACCCACATCCCGCCGACAAGCTCCCAGTGTTTGCCTCTCACCGCGTCCTGCACCGCCCGGAATATCGCCGGGTTGCGGTCTTTCATCCATTCGTAATATTGGGGCGACGACATGGAGAACTTGAACTCGTCATAGTTCGCCATCTGCCGGAGAGCGTTCTTGAAGGTCTGCTTGGCTTTGCTCTTTGTCTGGAAAACGCGCCATTTCCACGCCGCGTCGAGGTGGCTCTGGGCAATGGCGGTGAAACGCCACATCTGATGCGGCGCGTTCTGCGCGCCGAGCACAGCCTCGAACAGAGGCCTCGCAAACCGGCCCGCCAAATCCTTCAGCGGATCAAACCTCGCCATCCCGCGCCGCCTTTCATCCGTTCCAATTCCCAGATACTATACTATCATACCAACGACATCCCGCAACAGTCCGATTATAACCGCTTGTGGCATTTTTCACAAGATTCGACCGACCTGAGAAAACGCTCGCTACCCCCTAATCCTTTCTTGCTTTTACATTGCCATATTTGACATTCGTTTTCATTTTTCATAGTATGCTACGCGAAAGACGACGATATGCAGACATACGGACGCCGCGCCTCCCGAAGAGACCGCGGCGCGACGTTGGGGGACTTCATGAAAAGAACTTTATTAATGGCAATGTTGATTGCGATATCCGCCGCCGCGGCTTTTGCGGCCCCGGTTGAGAAGAAAGTCAGTCAACCTTTCGAATATTCAGGATACTCTTCAAAAGAATACGACAGCTACAAGAAAACCACATACCTCGTCGAGATGTCGGACGGAGTGAAACTCGCCGTCGATGTTTATCTGCCCGACAAGGGGCCGAAAAGAGATAAGTTCCCAACTGTGATGGAGTTCACGCCGTATTCGAGAGCGTTCATCAGCGCCGCTTTCAAGCCTCTTGAAAAAACCAAGGCGAAGAATCTGATGGGCGGGAGAGGCGCTGAGATTCCCATGCCCTTCTGTTTCAGCAAGCTGCTCCTCGAGCGCGGCTATGCGCTCGTCATCGCGGACATCAGAGGCTCCGGAGCCTCCTTCGGACACCGCCTCGACCTTTCCCCCGAAATCGGCAGAGACGGCTCGGAGATAGTCGAATGGATAGCATCCCAACCGTGGAGCGACGGCTCGGTCGGAATGAAGGGCGGCTCGTACATGGCGATTTCCTCCATCCTCACCGCCTCCCGCAAACCCTCTCCCCTCAAGGCTATTTTCATTATGGTCTATCCTTTCGGCTATCAGGACATCTACGTAGGCGGCGTCTTTAATCAAGGCTTCATCACTTCCTACGCCGAACTACTGCGGACGATGAACCTCAACATGAACAAAACAGCCGGGACTTTCCCGGTAATGCCCAGCGCCCCGGCGGTCGACGAGGACGGCGACGGCGAACTGCTCGATGAGATTCCGATAGACAAAAATAAAAACGGCGACTTCTTGGACGACTACGCGTATCCGGACAACCCGAACAACCCGCCCGAATACGCCGACGGCAGCCTGCGCGAACATCTCTACTACCTCGCCACGCGCGACCACCTGAAAAACGCGTCTCTCAACGACTGGATATCAAAAGCCCTGTTCATTGACAGCGACACGGCCAAGCTCGGACTCGATCCTTCCTTCGGCAACTTCTCCGGTTACGACATCAGCCCCATAGCGCGCGTCCCCGAAATAATGAGTTCGGGCATCCCCATCTACCACGTCGGCGGATGGTTCGACGCCCAGCCACGCTCCACTATGACATTCTTCTCCACCGCCCGCGAAACCAACCCTTCAAAACTACTCATGATTCCCGGCTCCCACATCCTCATGTCCCCGTTCTACAGACACCTCGGAGTCAGCCAAGACAAAACGCTCAAGGGCGTCGAAACGGAAACCCTCCGGTTTTTCGACAGATACCTGAAGGGGATAGAAAACGGAATCGACGCCGAGCCGCCGATTACCATTCAGGTCATGGGCAAGGGATGGCGGAGCGAAAACGAATGGCCCCCGACGCGCTCAAAAAACGTGGATTTCTTTTTCACCGAGGGCAATTCCCTCTCGACGGCGCAAGGAACCGCAGGCTCCGATTCCCATAAATCGGATTTCAGCCACGACTCCAGTTTCGGGCCGCGCAAGGGCAACCGCTGGCTCATGTACATAATCGATGAGGACGTCCCCGACCGCTCTGAACATGATAAAAAATGCCTGACGTACACAACCGCCGAGTTGGAGTCCGACATCGAAGTCACAGGCCACCCAATCGCCCATTTCTGGGCTTCCTCAACTGCCGGCAACGGAGATTTTTTCCTCTATCTAGAAGACGTGCATCCGGACGGCAGGGCCGTGCTCATAACGGAAAACCCCATGCGCGCCGGGTTCGCCGGACTGAAAGACATCAATAAAATAATCCTTCGAGGCTCCACGGGCGTCGATGTCCTCCCGAAGCTTCCGTGGCACGGTTATGAAAAAGCAGATTACGTGGATGGAATATTCAACGGCGGGAATGTGGTCGAACTGAAATTCGACCTCATGCCGACATCATGGGTGTTTAAAAAGGGACATCGCATACGTCTGTCTATTGCGACATCCGACTGGCCGACGTTCCGTCTCGACCCGGCGCTCTCGCCTTCCAACAACCCCGCCGCGCCGGACAACGTCCGGCCGACGGTCACGATATACCGCGACGCGTCGCGCCCCTCACGGATAACCCTTCCGGTCATTGAGGACTAACCCGCATTTCCCACCAATGCGGGCTGAAATCGAAGAAAGGAATGAGATACGAGGCGAATCGAGCGAGAACAAGAGAGCATACTGTTTCGTATGTGACGACAGTTCGCGTCGATGATTCAACGACGTAGATCGCTCTTTATTCGATTTCTCAGATTTTTCTCGCGAAAAATCCGGGCCGACGGCGCGGACATTCGGGGACAGAGCAACAGTTATTGAGAGAGCCGGTTTTTCAACGTGTCAGTTTAATTTAAGAACCCGGCGGGCGTTTTCGCGCAGAATCTTCATCCTTACTTCCGGCATTCCTTCGGTCGACACTAGGACTTTTGCGATAGCGGTGGCCTGAGGATAAATCGGCCAGTCCGAGCCGTACAGAAGGCGGTCGGGGCCGAGCCGGTCAAGCATCTCGCGGACGTGCGCGGGCGGCTGTCCGCCTATCTCAAGCAACACGTGAGGATGCTTCTCGGCAATCTCTATCGCCGTCCGGTACTGGTTCATGGAGGAGTGCCCCATAATCGCCGGAGAGCCTTCCAGCGCCTCCGCGAACGCCCAGTAATGCTCCACCGCCGCGTGTTCTTTGGAACTCTTAGGCTCGAACCCGTTGAATCCGCTGTGAGCCAGAACCGGCAGCCCGCCCGATTTCTCTTTCCACAACTTCAACATGCTTATCATCTCCGGCTTGTCTACCGAGCTGAACTGCATTTCCGGATGGATTTTCAGGCCTTTTGCCCCCATCTCCAGAAACTCTTCCATAGTACGCTCCCGCTTTTTGCTTTTCGGGTGCGTCATGCAGAAAAACGCGAAACGGTCGTTGCCCTTCAGCGCTTTTCCCATCTTCCTCGTGTTGTAATTCGACCACTTGAAGTCCAGCGACAGCATCACGTTCTTTTGTATCTTCAGCGCGTCCATCTCCCGGATCGCGTTGGGTATCGTGTGCGTGTGGTGTTTTCCCTTTATGAAAGGCTTGACGGTGCAGGCTGTGTAGTCCTGAACGCCCCATTTCGGCCTCTCGTTGTAAAAGTTCTGCCCCATGTAAATGTCCATGTCCAGCGCGAGGTCGGGATGAAAATTGTGCTTCGTCTCCGGAGTCTCCCGCGTCACATCCACTCGAGCAGCGATAAGGGCGGTCCAGCCCAGATGCGTGTGGAAATCAATTATTCCTTCGACGCCCGGCTCTACAAGCTCCAGCCGCCCGTCTTCCAGCCGCTTGAAGTATCCCAGTTCGGTCAGTTGCCGCCAGTTGTCGAACTTCCTCTTTGTCTTATCCATTTGCCGCCCCTTTTCCGTTCCGAGCCGATGATCCGGAACTTGCCGGTTTAACTATTCCGCGCCATCCCTTTTTCCGGGCGCGCCGCAGATTGTATTCTACATCTTTTTGCTCCCTTGTTCCATTTGAAAACCAATTTGACTTTCACATGCAGTTTTCTCTCTTAAAAGGATTTTTTTTTAAGCTGTTGTTTTCCCCGCAGGATACACAAACAATTAATCAGCGGCAGACTAATTGCGGTTGCGGAGGATCATGTTTATAGACATCGTATATCTGGCGGCGGGGCTGGCAGTTGTTTATTTCGGGGCCGAGTTTCTGGTGCGCGGCTCGAAAAACCTTGCTCTGGCAATGGGCATACGCCCGATGATTGTAGGCCTGACCGTTGTCGCCTTCGGCACGAGCATGCCCGAATTCTTCGTCTCGTTCACATCAGCCCTGAAAAACTCTTCCTCAATCGCCGTCGGCAACATCGTAGGCAGCAATATCTGCAACATCGGGCTGATACTGGGCTTGGCCGCGCTTGTCAGGCCGCTGACGGTTGACAGCGGAATGTTGAAACGGGAAATGCCTATAATGCTCGGCGCCTCCCTGCTTTTCTGGGCTCTCATTGCGGACGGCTCTATCGGCAGGTTCGACGGCGTTCTGCTTATGGCGGGCATCGTCTTGTTCACTTTCCAGCAAATCCGGTCGGCGCGAAAAGAAATGTCAGCCGGAAAAAACAGCGGCGACGAAGAGGCCGCTACCGACAACTCCAAACTCAAAAACATCCTTTTCGCTCTTGGCGGAATCGTCGGGCTGGTAGTCGGAGCAAACCTCATGATAACAGGAGCCGTCTCTCTAGCTCTAAAAATAGGCGTCAGCGAACTGGTTGTGGGACTCAGCATCGTGGCTTTCGGCACATCTCTCCCTGAGCTTGCCACATCGATGGTCGCCGCTGCTCGGAAAGAATCCGATATCAGCATCGGCAACGTCGTCGGCAGCAACATTTTCAATATCCTTTTCGTCATCGGCCTCACTTCTTTAATCAGGCCCATCCCAGTCGAAGCGTCCGTCATTTCGACCCAGACGCCGGCCATGCTGGCATTTTCCGTCGTTCTGCTGCCTTTCATGATTTTCAAACGGGACATCAACCGCCTTGAGGGATTCATCCTCCTTGCGTCTTATATCGCCTATGTCGTTTGGATTTTCTCTTAACCCGCCGCGCCGCGCATCGAGCTTCAGAAAATATTATTTACCCCTTTATCGCTCTTGCTGATATAATTGCCGGAAAAAGACGGCGGAACAACAATATGTTTTCTATGATAACCAACTTTTTCAAAACCGGCCCAGACGCTCCGAGGCTGAATCTTTCCGATACTGAACTTCGAAAAAGATTTTCTTTCAGGAGATGGTCGGTGTTCATCGGCATAACCATCGGGTATGGTTTTTTCTACGTCACCCGGCTGAGCCTGTCCGTAGTGAAAAAACCCATGATGGAAGCCGGCATTGTCGACGCGGCGCAACTTGGAAAGATCGGCGCTATCCTCATGGCGACTTACGCCTTCGGCAAGTTTTCTAACGGCGTCCTTGCAGACAGGTGCAACATCAGGAAATTCATGTCGGCGGGACTGTTGATATCCGCGCTGATAAACTTAGCGATGGGTTTTTCGTCCCTCTTCTGGTTATTCTTCGTTCTCTGGGGAATGAACGGCTGGTTTCAGGCGATGGGGGCCGCGCCCAGCGTCGTGAGCCTTTCCCAGTGGTACTCAAAAAAAGAGCGCGGCACTTGGTACGGCATCTGGTACGTCTCCCACAGCATAGGCGAAGGCATCACCTTCATCTGCACTTCCGTTGTTGTCAGCTATTTCGGCTGGCGGTACGGATTCGGCGCCTCGGGAACCCTCGGCGTCCTGATGGCCATAGCTTTGGTGTTCATGCTTTCGGACAGACCGGAAACTCAGGGTCTTCCCAACATCGCGGAATACAAGAATGAGCCGATGCCCGACCCAGCCACCGCTTCCGAATCTTTGCTTAAGCAGCAGTTGCAGGCGATGAAATACCCGGCGGTCTGGGTTCTCGGCCTCGCCAGCGCGCTGACATACGTCGCCCGCTACGGCATAAACAGTTGGGGCATCCTTTACCTTCAGGAAGTCAAACATTACAGCTTGGTCGAAGCCGGCGCGGTGCTCGGAATGTCGCCCATCGTCGGCATCGCCGGCGGAGCGCTTTCCGGCATCATCTCGGACAAGGTTTTCAACTCGAACCGCCACAAAGCCACCCTTCTTTACGGTCTTCTACAAGTCTCAGCTCTGGCTGTTTTCTTCTACGCGCCCCCCGGACACAAATGGCTGGATGTGCTCAGCATTTCCGTCTTCGGGTTCGCCGTCAGCGGAACAGTCGCCTTCCTCGGCGGCCTGACCGCCATCGACCTCACCCCCCGCAGAGTGACGGGCGCGGTCATGGGCTTCATCGGCCTTTTTAGCTACATGGGGGCATCCGCGCAGGAGCTGATAAGCGGTCACCTCCTTGAAAAAAACAAAATCATCAGCGACGGCCAGTGCGTTTACAACTTCGACGCCGCAATTTACTTCTGGCTCGGCTCCGCCGTCCTGTCCCTGCTTCTCGCTATGACAGTCTGGAAGGTAAAACCCAGAGCCGACTGACGCTACCGGGTTGACGCTGGAGAGCCGTTTGTTTATACATTCGTATATGCTTTGCTGGAGGCTCGGGACATGCCTTTAACAAATCTGCACGCCGTTGTCGGCGGGATAGCCGGAGCGTCGTTCTACGCCGTCGAAAGAACTCTTTCTGACAAGGAAATCGAGCGGGACGACGCAATAGCCCATTTCCTGTTCGGCGCGCTCGCAGGCTCCCTCCCGGACATCCTTGAGCCGCCCCTTCACAGGCGGCACAGACGTTTCTTCCACAGCTATTTCACCCTCGGCTCCGCCGCTCTGGCTCTCGCCGCAGTGGACAACCTCAAGGACGCTTCCAGCGACAACAAGCTCGCTCTGAAAGCAATGCTTTCAGCATACATGACCCATCTTCTGCTCGATTCCACAACTCCCATGGGCCTCCCCGCAATCATCTAACTACAAACGGATATGTCTTACCCTAATTCATACTCTATTTATTATTGCTTCCATATTATTGCTATATTGGGTAAAATGAACTCCGTAATTTTCATTCTTAATCGGCAAGTCTTTCGAGATTCATAATCGAACGGCTGAGATCAAAAACCTTATGCGAATCCCGGACGGCGGTAAACCTGACGTAAAACAAATAACCCTATCAGACAAAGCCCGCTGGGCATTGATCGTCTTTGAGTTCCTTGTTGCATACGCCGTCTTTTATGTTTCTTTCGCAGGAGAATGGAAAAGCCACATCTACCTGAGATTTCTGATGATTGCTCCGCTATACCACGCGGGAGCCGCCTTCGGTTACACCGGAAGCATAATCAGCAGCCTGATAAACATCTTTATGTTCGTTCCGATTATCCCGGTTGCGGCGCGTTCGTCAACATACGATTTCGACCCGTCATCGGCGATTATAATACTCCTTTTTTATATTTTCTTCGGCATATTCGTAGGGGGCACGGTCGGAAAAACGCGAAAAACAAGCAGGTACGTCGACACTTTGTCGCAAGTTTTCATGAGGATTCTGGCCGAACCGGACGAAAGTTCGATAATCCGGCGCTCATGCGAGGAGGCGGTCGTTCTGACCGAAGCGGCGGGAGGCGCGGCCTTAGTCTGCCGCGACGGCGAAAACGAACCCGGCAAATGCTCTCTGTTCTCCGTGTTCTCCCAAGACCCTCCCGGCGAGGAAACCGTAGAGCCGACACCCGACAACATTCTGCTCTGGTGCGCGCGCGGCAACGCCCAGATATCCACCAACAGCGCCGGACACGACAAACGCCTGTCAGTCGGCCCCCGCGCCGCCCACGTCAAATCCGCTCTGCTCGTCCCCGTTTCATTCGAAAGTTCCGTCTACGGCTCATTCCTCCTTATGGACAAGAAAAACAACGAGAACTTTTCCGATAAAGACATGTCCATCGCGAAAGCGATCGCTGAGACCGCCGGAAGCGCTATTCACAACATCTTTCAGGAAAAAGAAAGCCAGCAGGAGAAACTGCGCGAGGAACAGATGCGCGAGCTGTTTTCCCGCTTTGTCTCTTCTTCCGTGGCGGACTATGTTCTCGAACGGCCCGGCCTGCTCAAGGGGCGCTGGGAGGAAGTGACCGTGCTGGTTTCAGACATCAGGGACTTCACGGCCATCTCTGAAAAAGTCTCGCCCAAGGATCTTGTCAGCCAGCTCAATGAATACTTCACCGCGATGGTGGACGTCATTTTCGACAACAAAGGAACGATAGACAAATTCATCGGGGACTGCATAATCGCGTACTGGGGGGCGCCGGCCCCCGACCCGGAACACGCCGCTCGCGCCGTCAAGGCTGCCGCCGAGATGTCCCGCGCGCTCGATTCCCTCAACTCCGACTGGGCGCGACGCTCCATGATCCCTCTCTCCTCCGGCATCGCCATCCACACCTGCAAGGCGCTTATCGGCAACCTCGGCGACGAGCGCAAGAAAACATTCACCATCATGGGCGAGGAAGTCGAAAAGGCGGTAAAAATGGAGTCTCTGTCCCGGACTCTGAACAAAAAAACCATAATCTCCGAAAGCGCGGCCGGAGCGTCTAACCTATCATCCGCGCTGACGGAAATCCCTGATTCGCCGCCTGAATTCGGCAGACTTTTCAGTCTCTCGCTGGAGCGGACATGAGCGCGCCATTCGCAACCGGAGCCGATTATTATCCCGGCTTCCAGAAATTCAAGATAACCGCCGACCCGGCTTTCCGCAGATGCCTGCTGGCTTTCATCCCTTTAATGGCCATGCTGATTCCGGGGGTGAGCATAATCCCGCCGGGAATGCGCAGGGAAATCTTCTTCATCTCCGTCTTTCTCGTTTACATGTTTCCCGCCGCCATAGTCATCGCGGGAGGGCTGCCTGTTTCGGGCTGGCTATGGTACTCCTCCGCCGCCGCCCTGTTCGCCGCAGCCACTATCCCTATCCCTCTCGGTTTTTCCTACAATTTTCTGTTTTTGATAATTCCGTCCTTGTTCTGCCTCTCGAAAGTCAACAGGGCAAACCCGCTTGTGTTTCAATCTCTCGGCTACACCACGCAGGTCAAGCCGGGAGCGGAAATAGTTTTCACCGCTCTTGCGGCGTCAGTCCTGATTTCATACGTCTGGATCGGTCAGGCGTTCATAAGAAAAATGGGCGTCGACGTACTACCGTTAAATAAATATATCTGGTTTGCCGCCACCAGCGCCCTCTATTACGGCGTCCTTTGGGGAATCCTCTACGGCGTCCTGATGCGCAGGTTCATGGAGTTCCGCTACAACATCATTCTGCCTATCGCCCTCAACATATTTATCTTGTTTGTTTACTGGATCCCTTCAATACTCAGCTATGACATGAAACTTGAAATAGCCATCGGCGGCTCCATCATGCAGAGCTTCTCCTGCCATGTCGCTCTTGGAATGACATATTTCTACTGCCGCACGACCAGACCCCTGCTGGCGGCTTTCGTCATTCACTATTTATTCATTAAGACAGTCAGCATCTAGTCGGAGGAGCCGGACCGGAAACAAATGAAGAACGACTCGCAACATGACAACGGAGCGAACCGCGAGCGACGCGAACAGGGGGCGGCTCCCGCCTCCGCTTACGGCGTGGCCGTCGCAGCAGATATCAGCGCGGCTATGGATTCTTTCCAAGAGCAATCCCGTCCCGGCGCGTTCGCCAATTCTATCATTATCAAAGCGTCCATCATTCTGGCCTTCGGCAGCCTTGTGTCAGGCGTCCTTTCCATCTTCTGGGGAAAGGGAGCTATATCCGTCGAGACGAAAGACATACTGGTGGGAACGCTATACATTCTTGGGTTCGGCGGCGCTCTTATATTTTCCGGGGGCCTGACCGTAAAACGCGCGCTCCTGCTCGCCACCGCGACCATACTGTTCCAAACATGGAACACGCTTTTTTTCAGCAACCCGCCGGTTGCGGCTTTCGTTCTTGCTCTGGGCCTGTGGCTGCCCGCGTATTGGACTATCTCCGACCCTGACGCGATGGAAAAACTGGGGCTTGGCCGCAAAGGGCTGATTGTCAACTCTATCGCCGGGTTGGCAATCTCAGCCGCCCTCGCCCTATATATGGCTTGGGGCATGAATAACTTCGGGTTCGATTTCAAAATAGAGCCGTGGCGGCTCATAGTCAACACAGCTCAGGTGTTCCCGATGTATCTTGCGGTGTTCTGCCTGTTCTTCGCCGTCTGGAACAGGCTTAAATTATGGGGAACCTCTCCTTCCGGGATGCTTATAGCTCTCGCGCTTATGTCTGTTTTTCTAAGCGCCCCTTCGTTCGCGGGCGTGGCGATAGTCACGAAGACGCCACTCGGAACCGCCGTCGCCGGGCTTGCGGCCAGCGTCGTCATCATGATTCTTTCAACTTATATTACATTCTCTAAATTTAGGAGCGCCGTCCCTGCGGCATGCCTTTTCACCGCCCTCGCCGCGCTCCTTTTAATCACGGGCCTGACATGAAAAAGACAGCAACCCTAGCTGCCCTGAGCGTCGCAATCGTCCTCCTTGTTTCGGTAGCCCATTACTTCGACCGGGAGCACTGGGGCTTGGGCTGGGTTCGCATGCTTCTGGCCGTCCCCATAGTTTATGCCGGTCTTAACTTCCGCCGCTCCGGCGCCATCGCGGTCTCCCTTATCATCTGCGTCCTGCAAGGCCCGCTCGTCATCATCAAATATTCCAAATACGGCAACTTCAGCCCCGATCACGTGACGTCTGTCGTTTTTATTGCCATCTTCTCCGTCATGTTCGCGCACATACTCCGCAAGGAGCGGGAAAACAACGACTCGCTCGAATACATTCACGAACTGATACGCGCGACGCGCGGCAATATTGATGAAGACAAGCTGTTCGCCACTCTTGAAAACGCGTTCGCGGACAGATGCCAGACGAATGAAACCGCCATACATGTCTTCGGGCCGGACGGTACGCTCAGACCATGGAGAGACCCCGGCGCGGCCCCTCTGCCCGAGGGGCATCTTTTCTACAAGGTCGCCGAAACGCGACATTTCATCGTCAGCGCCAGCCCCGCGCACGACTCCCGCATGGTGTGGACCGGGCCTGACGGCGGCCTAGCCTCCGTTTCCCACCTTGCGGCATTCCCCCTTCAATACGCCGGAAACGTAAAAGGCGTAATCTCCGTCCTGAACTCTCCCCCGGAGCGTTTTGACAAAGAGACCATAACCTTCTTGGAAGCCGTCAAACAGACCGTCGAAAACACTCTCCTGCTCGGCGAAAAGCTCCGCTCCCGCATCCACCACGAAATGCGCAAAATAAAAATCCGCGACACCTTCACTTCCTACCTTTCTCGCTCAGTCGCCGAGGAAATCCTTAAAACCCCGGACAAGATCGACCCCGGCGGCGAACTCCGCAACGTCTCCATCATGTTCACCGAAGTGACCAATTTCAGCCTCCTTATGAAAACCTCGCCCCCGGAACAACTCCTGTCCGACCTCAATGAATTCTTCTCGGCCGCGATAGACACCGTGTTCGAGCACGACGGCGCTCTGGACAAATTCATAGGCGACAACGTCATGGCGTTCTGGGGCGCGCCCCTCGCAGACCCCGACAGCGAGATGAAAGCCGTCTCCTGCGCCGTGAAACTTCAAGAGAAACTCGTCCTTCTGAACGAGAAATGGCTGCGCGAAGGCCGATCCCCCTTCAACGTCTGCATCGGCATAAACTCCGGCCCCGCGGTCGCGGGCAACATCGGCAGCGTCCGCCGCATGGAATACACCGTAATCGGAGACAACGTGAACCTCGCCGCGCGCATCAAATCCCTTTCCAGCAAAGACAACATACCCATCCTCGTCAGCGCCTCCACCTTCGCAAAGACCAAAGACGCCTTCCGCTATTCCGATCCGCTCGAAGCCGCCGTCAAAGGAAAATCCTCCTCCATCACCGTTTACCGCCTTTTGATAGACGACTGAAAATATATTAACAATGGCTGAAAACGCTCAACACAATCATATTGCGGAACACGCCGACGGCTGCGCAAAGGCGGGCCGTTTCGTTTTGATGTCGCTGTTCGCATTGTGCCCGTTCGCGGCGCTGCCTGCCGCATATAATCCGTACGGCGTAAAGACAGCGTTCTTCATGACAGGAATAGCCGTGTTATTTGCGACTGTCTCCATGTTCCGAGGCGGAGCGCCTGCGGCTCGCGCTTTGCGCGCCCCTTTCGGCGTTTCAATCTTATTGCTGACTCTTGCTACGATTGCCTCTTTCGCAGTGGCGTCAAACCGTTATCTGGCCCTAAAGGACATCATGCTGTTTATCGGTTTTTCTTTGATGTTCATATCAGCGGCCGCAATCATCCGCGATTCAAGGCAGATTAAAACGCTGATGTCCGTTTCGGTGGTCGCCGCCGTTCTCATGTCTATAATAGCTCTCCTTCAATACATAAGGATTTTTCCGTACTGGTACGTTGACTGGGGCGTGAGGGTGGCCGGAATGTTCGACGACCCGAACATTCTGGGCGGATATATCCTGTGGAACTTCGTTTTCGCGGTAGTCCTCATGATATTGACAGAAAGAAGGCTGGCAAAGCTGTTCTGGGGCGCAAGCTGCCTCATGCTTCTGATATGCCTGCTGATAAGCTACAGCCGGAGCGCATGGCTTGCGGGCATCGCAGCCTTCGCCGCTCTGTTCGTCTGCTTGTTGATTATTGACAGAAAACGTTTTCGCGCGCTCATCAAGCTTTCCATCGCGATTGCTCTAGTGGGAGCGCTTTTTGCCGCATACACATACAAATATTCTCCGCGCGGCTCGAACATCGTTCACAGGGCGCAAAGCTCTATATCGTTCGCGTCCGGCGAAGGCAAACCGCGTTTGGTCATGTGGCGCGGCGGCGCGGAAATGGCTTTGGACAACCCGCTCTTGGGCGTCGGCGCCGGCAACCTCAAAATCTTTCTCCCTCTTTACGCTAAAGACTCGCTTGCCAGAAACAGCGATTTGGATTTTATTTATGTTTCGCACATTTATAACGATTACATTCAGATGGCCGCGCAGACAGGATTCATCGGCCTTGCCGCCCTGCTCTTCTTCGTGTTTTCTTTCTTCCGCGTTTCGGCAAAGAACATCAGCGGGCGAACCCCGCTTTGCGTCGAAGACAAAATCATTGCCGCCGCCCTTTGTTCCGCCGCCGCCGGAATTCTTTTCAGGGGCTTAGCTTTTCAGTCCGTCATATACAGTCCGTTGGAGTGGTTTCCGCTCGCTGCGTTCGCCGGTTGCGCATCGGTACTGAGGTCAAGCGGCGCTTCCGTGTCGCGCAACCATAATGCAAAACCTTCAACGGCGGCCAGATACGAACTTCCGCTAGCCGCGCTGATATTCCTCTGCGCGTGCCTCATGATATACGGCCCCCAAACTGTCGCCGACGTAATGTTCCGAAAAAGCGTGGAAGCCTCGAACAATCTCGATTTCGATGAGGCCGAACTCCACGCACGGCGCGCCATCGAAGCCGCTCCTTATGACGAAGAACTCATTTTTCATTACGCTGCGTCGCTGAATGACGCCGGCAAAACGGACGAATCTCTCTGGTCTTTTTTCAAGGCCCGCGACATTCAGCCGAATTACGCTCCGGTATATTTCAGAATCGGGAGCATACAGTTCAAGAAAGGCAAGCATGCCGAAGCTCTGGAGCAGTTCCAACGCTCGCTGTGGCTCGCGCCCAACCACGCGCCCTCAAAAGCGATGGCCGCCAGATGCCATCTGCTGTTGGGCGATTATAAGGCAGCCGCCGCCTCGTATTCCGCTCTTGTCGAACAGTTCCCTTCAGATTTTGAGCTGCGTCTTTATCTTGGAATATCATATCGCAGGCTGTTGCGGCTTGAAGACGCCCGCAGGCAACTCATCGAAGCGCGCCGACTGGAACCGAAATCGCAGCTTGCCGCGCACAACTTGGCAGCCGTCCTTTCCATGCAGGACAAATACGAAGAAGCCGGGACGATTCTTCAGGAACTAATCAAAAGAAACCCCTCGAATGCGGACGCGTTGCTTCTGATGTCCTATGTTAGTTTCAAGCTCGCTAGTATCGACGAGGCGGAGAAATATCTCAAACAATACTTAGCCGTCAGAGGAAAGACCCTTGAGAATATCCTGACGGAACTCGGCCTAGACACCCTCAACGAAGCAACCTTCCTGACCATATACGACAAAGCCTCTCTTTGACATCAGTCCGCCGAGCCTCTAAATAACGAGATTGATTACAGCTGCGGTGAGCATGTGATAAGTGTGCCAAATATCTGTCATATAAGAATACATCGTTGACGCTCAAATTGTTATACACTCACAAACCTATGTGTGTTGCCCCGTATGAATATATGGTAATATTCATTTTGTAAAAACCGCAAAGGAGAGTTAAAACAAATGAAACGCGATATTGCGATTCAGGAAGTAATGGAACCGAAATACAAAGCAACTGTTGCTGTTAACACCAATTACTATGGTCGTTCTTCTGTAAAACTATCAAGATCGCATTCATCGATGAAAAAGGCGGAAAAGTGGATATGTTGGAAAATATATCGAGCTGAAATTATGCCCCATGAATTATCAACAACATCATTTGATCGTTTGTCAAAAAAAGAGAAAGGAGCGGCGCTTAGGGCCATCAATAAAATCTCTTTAGACATATTTGAGCATGTTCAATATGATGTAGACCATGTATGTGTTGAATGTGGCAAAGAATACTTTTTTTGCGAGTTAGAATGGGATGGCGACAAGTATTGGAGGGGTTATAAAATTAGGGGTTGTAGATGTTCTTGTTCTGATTTGGCGGCGATCACAAAATAACGTTTTTGCAAAGAATAAACTGCATTGAATTCATATATCGCCTGAATAGACCAGATTATTTTCAAAAACCAGAGATAAATAGACGAGTCGAGAATTATCTTTTGAATGCTGGCCACGATAATTTAATCAGCAATTATTCAATATAACAACCTTATTTGTTTCAAATCATCCGCAATGTTTATGCTTAACAGATGGGCAGATAATAAGTGTTGCCGGATGGTTATACTTTTTGATATTTAGGCAGTATGATGCCGCTTTCTTTTTCGTGTTGCATTGCCAGCTTTTTATGGTAAGCGATTAACTCTTGCGGCGTCATGTCCTTTGTGGATTCGCCCATTTTACGACGTATCTCGTGGACTTCCCGCATGGCTTCCGGTTCTTCAATCTTCATGCTCTATCACCCCTTGTGGCGTAAAGATCAATATTGAGTGGTATCCGTTCGCTATGTTCACCGCGTTGCCTAAAGAATGAGTTTTCATCTTTACCAAGTGATTAAGGTTCCAACTTATCAGCGCGTACATTCCGCTTGCTGATGAATACGCGAGATGCAACAAGTCATTGAAATGTTTTGCAGACAGCACGCCATTGTCGAGATATAATTGAGCTAGTTGTCTAACGTCATCGTCGAATTCCAATTCAACCGGTTTATATCTGGCGATCGCGCTATTTAGCTTCTCCTGTTTAGGCAAAACCGCGTTGAAGATTTCAGCCCTTACCGTTTCAGAAATGTAGATGTCGTATTTGCCAGCTTCTACCTCGTCGAAGAACTCCTCGGTCGCCTTTCTTTTGTCTGGCGCATCATCAGCAAAAAGGAAGTTCCAGACTGACGTTTCAAGATAAAGCTTCGGCTTTCTCATAATTAGATTATACACTTGATAAGCGATAATGACAAAAATCGCGATGTGTTTGGAGCAAAGAGCGGGAAACGGGACTCGAACCCGCGGCCCTCAGCTTGGGAAGCTGATGCTCTACCAACTGAGCTATTCCCGCGCGCTTGCATGATTATTTTACACCACAGGGGCGGCAAGTCAAGGGAGCGGCGCGGCTTGAGACGTGGCGGGTGTTGTGGTATCATTACGCGCGGCTGACGGGGCGCGCCGGGGAAGGCTCCGGCGGGCGGGCGGCGGGCGCGAGTTCAATAAAGGAAGACGATATTATGAGAGTGTCTAAACTGTTCGGGGAAACGCTACGGGAGGCTCCTGCGGACGTCGAGTTGAAATCCCACGAGGCGCTGCTTCGTGGCGGCTACGCGAGGATGCTGGCGGCGGGAATATTCTCTTATTTGCCGCTTGCCCACAGGTCGCTCAAAAAGATAGAGAACATTCTGCGCGAGGAGATGAACCGGATAGGCGGCCAAGAACTGACGATGCCGGTGGTTCATCCGGCGGACATCTGGAAGCGGACTGGCCGCTGGGACGCGATAGACGAGGTGTTATTGCGGTTTCGCGACAGATGGGACAGGGACATGGCGCTGGCGCTGACGCACGAGGAAGTGGTGGCGTCGCTGGCGGCGACCGAGATAAAGTCGTACCGGCAACTCCCCTGCCTAGTGTATCAGTTGCAGACTAAGTTCCGGGACGAGGTGAGGCCGCGCGGGGGGCTGATCCGCACCCGCGAGTTCGTGATGAAGGACTCGTACTCGCTGGACCGGGACGAAGCCGGGATGCTGAAACAGTACGAGGCGCACTACAAGGCGTATCTGAGGATGTTCGCGCGCGCGGGGCTGCCGGTGACGGTGGTCAAGAGCGATGTAGGGTTGATGGGCGGCAGCGTGGCGCACGAATATATGTACGTAACCCCCATCGGGGAGGACACTCTGGCGATCTGCGACGCATGCGGTTACGTGGCGAATGCGGAGGTGGCAAAGTTCAGGGTCGAGCCGATTGACGGCGGGGAACTGAAGCCGCTCGAAAAGGTCTCCACTCCGGGCGTGACGTCCATCGAAAGCGTGGCGGGATTCCTCGGCGTGGAAAAGACGAAGATCGCGAAGGCCGTATTCTTCATGGCCGGGTTCGGGCCTGACGCGCCGGAAAAACTCGTGTTCGCTATAGTGCGCGGCGACATGGAAGTGAATTTCACGGGCCTGAAAAACCTGACGAAAGCCGCGACGCTGCGTCCTGCGCGCGAGGAGGAGATCTCGGCTGCGGGAGCGGTGGCCGGGTTCGCGTCTCCGGTGGGAATAAAGAAGGGCGCGGCGATGATTATCGTGGACGAGCTTGTGGCGCGCTCGGCCAACCTTGTCTGCGGAGCAAACGAGGCCGACCATCACCTGCTCAACTCAAACTGCGGGCGGGACTACGAGCCTGATGTCACGGCGCAGATCGCGATAGTTTACGAGGGTGCGGGATGTCCGGAGTGCGGCGCGGCTCTCCGTGTGGCGAACGGGGTCGAGGTCGGCAACATCTTCCAACTCGGCACGAAGTATTCTAACGCGCTCGGCGCGCAGTTCGTGGACGAGGACGGCGAGATGAAGCCTGTGATAATGGGTTCTTACGGGATAGGTGTCGGGCGTCTGCTGGCGTGTCTGGCGGAGAAATACAACGACGAGTTCGGGCTTGCCCTGCCCGTGAGCGTGGCCCCGTTCGAGGCGCTGATAACGGCGGTTTCTAAAAACGCGGACACGAAAGCGCTGGCTGAAAAATATTATGGGATATTGACCGACGCGGGGATCGAGACGCTTTTCGACGACCGCGACGCGTCGCCGGGCGTCAAGTTCGCCGACTGCGACCTGCGCGGCATCCCGATGAGGATAATCATATCTGACAGGTCGCTTAAGGCGGGCGGCGCGGAGTTCAAGCTGCGGACGGAGAAGGAATCGCGAATCGTGCCTCTGGAAAACCTCGCGGACGAAGTGTCGGGGACTCTGAGGTCGATGAAGCAGGCGTTGCTGGACGCGGCGGACGCAGTCGGTTGAGCCTCAACAGCGCGCGGACCTCTTACAACAATTCTCCCAACTCTGGTTGTCAGGCCGGGTCTGCGGATTCCGGCATCAATCGTACATGCTTTCTATCTCCGCGCTGTATCTTGCGAATATCACGTTGCGTTTGATTTTCATGGTCGGAGTCATTTCGCCCGATTCGATGGTGAATTCTCCGGGGATGATTTTAAATTTCTTCACTGTCTCGTAAGGCGGCAGTTCCTTGTTTTTCTCTTCCACGCCGCGCGCGATGAATTCATCGACCTCCGGGCGGCGCGCAAGCGGAGTTCCAGCCTCATCTTTCAGCCCGCGTTCGGCGGCGAATCGCTTCAGGTCTTCCTCGGCCAGAGTAAAAAGCGCGGTGAGGTATTTGCGCCCGTCCCCGCAGACGACTACCTGACTGACCAGAGGTATGCCGCTGAAGTGATGCTCCAGATTCTGAGGAGAGATGTTTTTTCCTCCGGCGGTGATGAGCAGGTCTTTTTTTCTGCCGGTGATAGACAGATAGCCTTCGGAGTCGAACGAGCCGAGGTCGCCGGATTTGAACCAGTCGCGGTCAAACGCCTCGCGGGTGGCATCTTCGTTTTTGAAGTACCCCTTGAACACGCTCGGCCCACGGATGATTACTTCGCCGTCAGGCGCGATTTCTACGTCCACGCCGTCGATGCGTTTGCCTACGGTTCCGATGCGGATGGCGTCGACGGGAGTGATTATCGCGGGAGCGGCGGTCTCGGTGAGGCCGTAAGCCTGAATGAGAGGCATGCCGACGGAACAGAAGAAATACTGTAACTCCGGGGCGAGAGGAGCGCCGCCGCTGCCGAGCCAGCGGATGCGCCCGCCGGCGGCAGCTTTAATTTTTTTGAAAACCAGCGCGTCAGCGACCGCCAGTTTTAGCGCCATCCCCGTCGGTAGCCGCCCTCCCCGGCTAGTCAGGTTGAACGCCCGGCGGCCGACACCCACCGCCCAGTCGAAAATTCTTTGTTTGAATCGCGAAGACTTCGCGACATTCGCCATTACCCGCTCGTGAATTTTCTCATAGACTCTTGGCACGCCGACCAGCACTGTCGGTCTCGTCTCTTTCATGTTGTCGCCGAGCTTCTCGATGCTTTCGGCGAAATTTACGACGCCGCCCGCAGCCATCGACGCGTAGAAAACAACGCGTTCGAGCGCGTGCGCCAGAGGCAGAAACGACAGCGATTCGTCGCTCTCTTTCACGAATTCGAGTTCCGAGCAAGTCTCCGCGATGAACACGCAGTTGGCGTGGGAAAGCATCGCGCCTTTCGGCGGGCCGGTAGTTCCGGAAGTGTATATGATTGTGACAGTGTCGTCCGGTTTGAGAGCGTTGATCCTGCGGAGGCGTTCTGCGGCGGCCGCTTCGTCCGCCTCTCGCCCGAAATCCAGAAAATCCTCGAACGACACCGCCATCGGGTGTTCGGGCGCGCCTTCGGGGTCAAACACGATTATCTTCCTGATGTCCGGCAGATTGGGCAGTTCGGAGATGATTTTTCGCATCTGCGCGTCATTCTCAACGAACACCGCCGGGCATTCGGAGTGAGCGAGGATGTACGCGATATCGCGCGCGGGCGATGACGGGTAACCGGCGGTGGTGGCGCAGCCGACGGATATGATGCCCATGTCGGCGAACACCCACTCGACGCGGCTGCCGGAAACGACGCCGACGCGACGCCCCGCTTCCACGCCCAGCCTGACGAGCGCCAGCCCTACGGCCTCCGCCGCCGCTGCATGCTCGTCCCATGTAACACCCTTCCACCGCCCTTCATTCTTGTGGCGCAGAAAAACCCTGTCTCCCATCCGGCCCGCGCTCGACAAAAATAAATGATAGACGCTATTGTGCATGAATCCGCCCCGTTTCATGTTTACAGCGACAACCTGTTTTTCGCAGATACCGAATGATGTGTTTTGATTATAACAGAAAAAGAAGTGGCGCGTCACAGACAATTTGTGATCATGGGCAATGCCGATTCAGAGCCATTATTTCTTCTACAAACCGTGCAATCATTCCACGAGCAATACAATCAGACAGTATTCTAGGCGCGAACAAGTTTTATTGAGACATTATCGTTTTGAATTTGGGCTGCATCAAACACTATCCATCCATGAAAGGTCTTTTCCAATCACCATTTCAAACACCGTTGCATGATGTGTATTATTCATGGGAATCAGCCTCGTTTGAAAATTCATTTTTGAGGCAAACTCTTTGACTTCCTCGGAGTTATCATAGGTCATTAAAAAATCCCCGCGAATATCTCCGCAAAGTTTAAAAAGATATTCATGATCTATATCGAAATGTTTATACAAACGTCTTCCCGCCCTTTTTCCTCCTGCGGTATATGGCGGATCTATGAAGAAAACTGTGGAATCGTTTGAAACATGCTCTTTGATTACCGATAACCCGTCTTCTTTTCTAAAGTCGATTCTATGAGCAATATCGGACAAGTCTAGCAATCTCTTGGCTATAGTATTCGGATACCATCTTGAGCGAATGCCTTTTCCGTTCTCGCCATGTTTTATAAACCCTGAGCCGTCCGCAAGGATTCCCCCGTGTATCGTGCGATTTTTAAGGATGGTTTGGAAAGCTCTTTCTTTGGAGCTTTTTGGCTTTCTGGCAAGCTCCTTTACAGCATTTTCTTTTGTAAGATCGAATGAGACAATTCGGTCGGCAAGCCATTCCGCGTCCCCGTTGACAATACTAAGCCACACAGCAGACACATCTTCATCGATTTCCACCATAACCACATTCTGAACAAAATTCTCAAACAATGCGGTAAGGCTAATAATTCCGCCTCCCGCAAACGGCTCCACAAGAGTTGTTATATTTGTCGCGTTTTCATTCATCCATTCTCGAAACACAGGAACAAACCATGTCTTGCCGCCGGGATATCTGAAAGGACTTCTTTGCGGCACAGATGAAACGTTGACCGGTTTGATCGGCATTTCCAAACATTCCTCAAACTCAGGAAATAATATTCCCTGCCCGCGTTTCACGCTCAACTCAGAATGGCCTTTCTATGGTTTTATTGACCGGAGGAGTCTCTATCTGTTCCTCTAATTTGTCTTGCAATAATTTGATAAAATCTTCGATATTTCCGGGGTTCGGAGAGGTTATTGAGATTGGCGCAGGCTCAAAGCGAGTATATACTTCATCCACTTTTTTCAGATGATATCTCTCTTGTTCTTCCCCCTTCTCTCTTGTCAGCACAAGATCGTATATGAACCATGCTATTTCGGCTTCGGACTTTGAAACTTGTGTTATGTTCGGTAACATCGAAAAAAAACTCTTGTCTATCGCCACAGCAATTTTTTTATTCCAGCTATGAAGAATACCACCCTTAAACAGAAGCTGCGGCGCAAGCCTTTTTCTTGATGAAGAGAGAAAATCCGGACGGGGATAATACGAGTCTCCCGCCGAATCCGCTGATGCTTGATCCTTCGGATTTCTCATGTATCTCTCAAAAGGCTCCCGAACATTGCCGGATATATATACGGCTTGAACTTCAAGCGCGCCGAAATCCTTTACTTTTCCATCATCATCATAAGCGACTAGAACCATATCAATGTTTCCAGCAGACTTGCCATTAATATCATTTAACCGCACTTCTGTCAGCGAACTCCAGCTTGTTGATTCATTGAAAAAAAATGACGCCGCATCGTCCGCGATTATCCATTCCTCTCTAAATCGAACGGGACATGTTATCGTCGGCTTCCCTTTATGATAAATACTACAAACTCCCAAAGGACTTTTTGCCTTGTCTTTAGTGCAACTCGGAACTTTATTGTTGAATGGGCACAGTCTGTTCGCTCTATAGCGATCAGCTTTTTTGCTCAGGTCGGAAACAAGAAAACCGAACACTTCAGCCAGCGGTTGTATTTGTTGCGTCATATGCCACCGATATCCTTAAAATCGACTTTGTTTAATTCATTATATATTACGATCAATAACAATAAAACAGAATCTGTGATTGAAAAACAAAACGACGTCGATAAGACACAAAAAAGACTGTGGCTAACCTTCCAGTGCGGCTATTAGGCGGGAGGCGGCGAGGGCCATGTCGGGCTGTTCGGTGATTGCGGTGACGACGGCGGCGCGGCGGACGCCGGCGGCTTTGAGTTCGGGTATCTGCTCGAGTCCGACGCCGCCGAGGGCGAACACAGGGATGGTCAGGCGGGCGGAATCTATGATGTCGCGCAGCCCGCGCGCGCCGACGGCCGGGCGGGGAAGAGAGTGAGACGTGGTCGGGAATATCGGCGAATAAGTAATGAAGTCCGCGCCGTCTCTCTGAGCGGCTACGGCTTCGGCGGGGTCGTGGGCGGAGTAGCCGATGATGGCGCGCGAGCCGAGGATGCGGCGAGCGTCGGATATCGGAATGTCGTTGCGTCCGAGGTGGACTCCGGCGGCGCCTGCGGCGAGCGCGATGTCGGCCCGGTCGTTCAACAATAGCGCGCATCCGGCTGGCGCGGCAATGGAGGCAAGCGCGCGCGCGGCGCGCAGAAACTCGGCGTCGGACAATCCAGATGGGCGGAATTGCGCGAGCCTCGCGCCTCCGGCGACGGCTGCCGCGAGGGTTTCTTCCGCGCTCCGTCCCATGCTGCGCCTGTCGTCGGTTATGAAATACAGGCTTGTTTCCGCAGGCTTGATTTTCTTCTCTGTCACGCCGCTGTTCCCCGCCGTCGATTCGTCCGCTATAATTCTACACCGGGATGGCAAACATGGAGAATAAAGAATCGATAAAGAATCTGACGCCGGAAGAGTTGAGGGAGGCCGTGAAGTCATGCGGCGAACCGGCTTTCCGCGCAAAACAAATAGAGCGGTGGCTGTGGCGCGGGCTGGCCGGGTCGTTCGACGAGATGACCGACTTGTCCAAGGGGCTGCGGGATAAGCTGGGACAGACCCGCAAAGTGGACGCGTTGACGCTCGACAGCGTTATTGCGTCCTCCGACGGGACGAAGAAGTTCATTTTCGGACTCGACGACGGTTCTAAGATAGAGAGCGCGCTGATTCCGGCGGACGGGCTGCTGACGCTTTGCGTGTCTAGCCAGTGCGGATGCGCGCTGGCGTGCGGGTTCTGCCTGACAGGGCGACGGGGGCTGACTCGCAACCTGACGCCGGGCGAAATACTCGACCAGATAGTGTTGGTCCGGCGGACTCTGGAGCCGGACGCGTCCCTGACCAACATCGTGATGATGGGGATGGGCGAGCCGCTGATGAATTTTGAATCGGTGGCGCAGGCGCTCAAAGTCGTCACCGGCGAAACCGGAATGGGCATGTCTTACCGCAGAATCACTGTTTCGACATCTGGAATAATCAGAAAGATGGGCGACTTCGGGCGTCTCGGACTCGCTAGGCTGGCGGTATCCCTAAATTCGCCGGACAACGAGATCCGCTCTCAGATAATGCCTGTCAACAAGAAGAACCCGCTGCCGGACTTGATGGCCGCGTGCCGCAGACATCCGCTTAGACCGCGCGAGAGAATCACTTTCGAATACGTGATGCTGGACGGCGTGAACGACGCGGAGTCCGACGCCCGCGCGCTGGCCGCGCTTGTGGCGGACATCCCGTGCAAGATAAACCTGATACCGTTCAACGAGTTTCCGGGAGCAAAATACAGGACGCCGCCCGGCGACAGGGTGGATAGATTTCGTCGCGTATTGCTAAACAACAACATTGACGCCCTTGTCCGCCAGAGCCGGGGCGCGGACATCTCGGCGGCGTGCGGCTGCCTCGGCGGGGAATAACCGCCGCTCTCCGTCAGTTCCTATCCATATTGTCAATTGATAATATCTGATGATTCGCAGCCGCGTTTAAGGTTTGTCCGGGCCGATGAAAGTGTCGAGATTTCGGTCGGTGTGTCCGCATCGCTTGCAGACGAGAGAGCCGTCTCGGCTCTTACGGAACGCCCGGCTAACGCAGTCGCCGCACACTTTGTAATCGCATGCCGGGCAATAGTAAGCCAGAGGAGCGTTGCCGCAGCGGTCGCAGAGAATTTCGGCGAACTCGCCCGCTTTCAGCCCCTGAGCGTCAATCTCAATCATTGCGTTCCAGCATCCTTTTTTTTCTAACCACCGCATCCGCCAGCCTGACCGCGCGGACGGTCGCGCGGACATCGTGGACGCGAACAATGTCTGCGCCGCGCGCCACGGAGAGCGCCGCGGCAGCCAGAGAGCCTTCCAGCCTTTCCTCCACCGGCAGGTCCAGCGCCGCGCCTATGAAACTCTTCCTCGACGCCCCTATGAGTATCGGCCTGCCGTGCGGTCTGAACTCGTCCAGCCTGTTGAGTATCTCCAGATTATGCTCCGCCGTTTTTCCGAACCCTATTCCGGGGTCGATGACTATCTGGCTCTCTTTCACTCCTGCTTCCACCGCCGCGCGTATGCGTTCGGAGAAAAACGTGTTTATCTCGAAACACACGTCGCCGGGATATGAAGGATTCAGTTGCATGTCGCGCGGCTCGCCTCTCATGTGCATCAGGCAGAGCGGAGCGCCGAATTCCGCCGCCACCCTCGCGATGTCCGGGTCGATTCGCATTGCGGAGATGTCGTTTATCATTCCCGCGCCGGCTGCGAGCGCGGCCTCGGCCGTTCTTGCCCGGTACGTGTCTATCGATATCCTCAACGCCGGGAACGAAGCGCGTATCTCCCTTATGAGAGGCAGAGCGCGGCGAATTTCCTCCTCTTCGCCCACAGGAGCCGAACCCGGCCGAGTTGACTCCCCGCCGACATCCACGATATCGACTCCGGCGTCCGCCATATCGGCGACGGTCTTGAGAGCCGCGCCGACATCGATGTTACGGCCTCCGTCGTAGAACGAGTCCGGCGTCGCGTTGATTATTCCCATTACATAAGTGCGGGAGCCGAAGGGCATAGGCCCGTCCGGCCAAATCGCCGGCGGCGTCGGCGCGGAGCCGTCGATCCGCGAAATCAGCCGGTTGATTGAAGCCGCCACGGATTCGAGAGCGCGGGAGCGCGTGATGATTGCCGAAGCGCAACGGCGATGCGAGTCCAAAGCCCCCGTAAGAATCACATCGACTGCGCCGCCCCCGCCCCCCTGATAAACGGACAACGGCAGAGTGGCGTCTCCGCCCGCCGCCGACATCTCCTCCTTGAGCGCGAGCGCGTCCGCCGGGGACACCCCTCTGACCAGAAGCGCCTGAAACAAAAGCCGCGAGCCTGCCGCGCCCTCTCCCTGCGCGCCGAGCCGCAACAATTCCACCTCGGCGTCTTCCGGAGTTTTGGGGTTTATCTCGAATATTTCCATCCCCGCTCCTCTACACGCTCGCTCCGGCGAGATTGACGTACCCGCCCGGAGACATGAACATATTCGCCATCGACGTGGCCGACATCGCGCACGCGCACACCCCGGAATTGACCTGTTTGCGAACCTGCCGAGCTGTCGCGGATTTCAACACGCGCTCAAGCGAATAGTCGTTTTCCCGCAGGTCGCCCATTTCTCTCGCAGCCACCGGGCAGTCGCACACCGAGCCTCTCGGATCAATATAAAGATAAGCGTGACCCGCGAAACAGTTGCCCGCCCTGTCGTTTGTCCTCAGGCTTTCCAGCGCCGTTTCGGCCCGCCGCGCCAGAAGCCGTTTCATAAACCTTATCTCGCCTCTGCCCCTCAGGGCGTTGAGTTTTTCGAGATACGCCTCGACCGCCGTTGCGAATTCCTCGGCAGTCGGGGAAACATCCACTCCGGCGACGCCCAGCGCCTCCGCGCCTCCCGCCGCGTCCAGCGACACAAGGTCGGGATACAGCATGAAGAGATCGTCGAGCAGCTTGGGCGCGAGCGCCGCGTTGTAACGCGACACCACCGCGTTGAACCCCACCAGAAGATTTGTCGCCGGAGAGCCGCGCATCAGCCGGTATGTCTTCAGCGCCGACTCGAAAGACCCCGGAACCCCGCCACGCATTGAATCCAGCGCTTCCCCGGTTCCATCCATTGATATCCACACGATGAAAAGAATGTCGGAGTAGTGTCCGGCCAGCGCGCTGACCACGCGGCGAACCCGTTCGGGATGATCTCCGCAGGTCTCGAACATCACAATCGCCGGTTTCAGCTTCTTGCACGCCAGCGCCGCTATCTTGCCGAAATCCTGCCTAAGAAACGGCTCCCCTCCGGTGAACGTCGCGCAGAACGGCGAGAATGTCATCTTGTCGAACACGCTCGCGTATTCGTTGAGAGTCAGTTCGCGCATCCGCGATTTTTTGAAGCTCTGGCATGTCTGGCACAGGTTGAGACATCGATATGTGACTGCAAAAGATATGTGAAAAGGAGCAAGCACGGGAACGCCGAAAGACCTGAACGACCTGTGAAAAGGAACGTCCACCGAGCGCAGCCATATTTCCCTGCCGATTCCGTTCATAGCCCGCCTTCCGGCAAAATTTCGATCTTGGCCAAATCGCTCCGACTCATCTACCGGCTCCCCGCTTCGAGCGCACATGCTCGTCGAACGCGCGGTTGAACACATGTCCGCCGTCTCCTCTTGCCACGTAGTATAAATAGTCCGATTTCTCAGGATAGAGCGCGGCGCGGATGGCGGCCGTCCCCGGATTGCATATCGGCCCCGGAGGAAGCCCCGCCCTCTTGTATGTGTTATACGGGGAGTCCACTTCGAGGTCCTTGTAAAGCAGCCTCTCCTTGCGCTCCGGCAGCGCGTACTGCACCGTCGCGTCAATCTGCAGCAACATCTTCGCCTTCAGCCTATTGTGAATAACGCCGGATATCAACCCGCGCTCGGACGACAACCTCGCCTCTTTCTCAACCAGCGACGCCAGCGTCACAACATCTAACGGCGACATCCCAAGCTCCGCAGCGCGCGCCGATTCGTCAGGCCCGAACTTTTTGAAAAACTCCGTCGTCATCCTCTTTGCCATCGATTTGCATGTCGTCATTTCATCGATGAAATACGTGTCCGGGAAAAGGAATCCCTCAAGCGTAGGCGGATCAATCCCTCGCGTGTCTATTCCGTGCGCCTCCGGGTCTTCCACTACTGACATGAATTCGTCCGCGTCGCACAATCCGAATTCCTCAAGCTTCAACGCCGCTTCTTCGGCGGTTATGCCTTCAGGAAAAGTCACTCTGTCGACCGACTCCTCCGGTTTTCCGAAGGCGAGCCGCGCAAGTATGTCTCTCGCGCTCATCGAGCCGGATATCGTGTACCTTCCCGGCATAAAAGATCGCGTCTGATCGCCCAGCGTCGCCGCCAGAAGAAAATACGACGGGCTTCTGATGAAACCCTGCTCGCGCAGCCTCATCGCAACCGCCGTCGCGTTGTCCCCTCTCTGAATCGAAAACGTTCTCGGCCCGTCGTTTCCGTTCGCCGGCGAATTTACGTAAGCCAACATGAAAACCGTCGCGCCCAGCGCAACCAACAACCCGATAAGCGCGCCTTTGACGAATCTAATCATCGCCCCTTCCTCCAAATCGCATGACACCTATTTTAACCCGGTTCCTTCCGCTAAACCATAGGCTAAGCTTAACCGCTTTCCCGAAACTGACAGCATGTTCAACATGGATTATCTTAAGCGGCGCTCGCATAATCGCCCGATTCAAAGATATTGCGCCTTATTCATAATAGTTGTAATATAATCCGCAAATACTCGAATTAGGAGGCCGCTATGCTCAAGGAATTCAAGGAATTTGCTATGCGAGGCAACGTGCTGGATATGGCCATCGGCGTGATTATCGGCGCAGCCTTCGGAAAAATCGTGACCTCTCTGGTCAACGATGTCGTCATGCCCCCGATTGGCAAGTTGACCGGCGGTATGGATTTCGCAAACCTTTTCGTGGCGCTAAACGGAGCGACTTACGCGTCTCTGGCGGAGGCTCAGGCCGCTGGCGCCCCCACCATAAACTACGGCATTTTCATCTCCGCCGTCATCGACTTCGTTATAATCGCGTTCGTCGTCTTCTTGATAGTCAAACAGGTGAACCGGCTTAAGAAACAGCCACAACCCGCTCCCGCCGAAGCTCCGACAACGATGGAATGTCCGTTTTGCGTATCGACCATTTCCGTGCGCGCAATCAAGTGCCCGAATTGTTCTTCCGAACTTTCGTTGAAATGAAAGCTCCACATATTCGGTTTCGAGTCCGAGGCGATGTTTGCATATTGCTTTAAAGCCATTTATATTATCGTCCTGATACAGACGAGTTAGTCGCGCGATGAATGACATTCCGGGCAACGCGTCTTGCGGAGAACAAATGAAAAACCCGACTGAATTAGCCATTCTGAACAACATCGACGTCCCGACTCTCATAATAAATAATAACGGAACTATCGAGTTCTGCAATAATGCGGCATGCATGAATTTGAATAGAACAGCCGAAGAGTTGATCGGAAACCACTTTGAGAAGTTCATGCTCCCGGAAGTGGCAGAACGCAGAAAAGCAATATTGAAAGAATGTCTCGAATCCGGACGCAAAATGGTTTTCGAAGACGTCAGAGACGGCAGGAACCTGCTCCACTCGGTGAACCCACTGTCGAGCGAGCGGGCGATCATAACGCTGGCCGATGTCACGAATTGGAACATAAAGGAACAACAAAACATCCAACTGGAAAAGCTAGTGGAAACCCGGACGTCCGAGTTGAAGAAAACGAGGGATTTTCTTCAGAGAGTCATAGACGCTATTCCCCATCCTCTTGCAGTGAAAGACAGCGAGCACAGATGGCTACTGATCAATAAGATAATCGGAGACATGTTTCAACTGCCTGTCGAAGCAATGATAGGAAAAACCGATTACGACTTTATCCGCAAAGAAGAAGCAGACATTTTCAGAGCCGTAGAGGAGAGAGTGTTCACTACCGGCGAGCCAAATATCAATGAAGAAACACTAACAGAAATTGATGGCCGCGAAAGATGGCAGGTGGCTATTAAGTCGTTGTTTCTCGATCCCGACGGCAATAAATATCTCCTTGCCATCGCAAACGACATAACTGAAAGAAAACTTGCTGAAATCGAATTGGAAAAACACCGCGAAAAACTCGAAGAATTGGTCGCGCAAAGAACCTCCGAGCTTTTAAGAACTCAAGACCAGCTTATACAATCCCAGAAGATGGATGCCATAGGAAAACTGGCCGGTGGCATAGCGCATGAATTTAACAATATTCTCGCCATCGTCATTGCCACGACAAGCCTCGTTCTTGACAGTCTCGACGAGTCAGACCCGAACTTCAAACACATGGACAGAATCAAAAAAGTCGCGGCGCGCGCAAAAGACATGACCATGAATCTGCTAACATTCGCGCGCAAGGAAAAACTGGATGTCCGCTCGACTTCCGCCGAAGCGATTGTGTCCGAACTGCTCGATCTGCTCAAACGCACCGTTTCGAAAAATATCAACATCTGCTCCGAAACCTCAAAAAGCTCCGCCACCATGTCTCTGGACATGAACCAAGCCATTCAGTCTCTTCTTAACGTTAGCATAAACGCTTGCGATTCAATGTCGGAAAACGGCGTCGTAACCATACTGGCGGAGGATGTTTCGCTGAATGACAAAGACTGCGCCGCAATCCCTAACTCGTCCCCCGGAGACTATTGCCGCATCTCTGTCATCGACACCGGAAAGGGAATGCCGGCGGATGTGATCAATCGAATCTACGAGCCTTTTTTCACAACGAAGGAGCGCGGAAAAGGAACCGGTCTCGGTATGCCTATCACTCTTGGCATAGTGCAACGGCACAATGGCTTCATGTCCATAAACAGCGCGCCGGGGAAAGGCACACGGGTGGACATCTATTTTCCGGCGACAAAAGACTCGTCTCCCGCTGCTGCCACGGCTTCGCGCGAAGACTCTCCGCCGAAAGTCGATGGAACGATACTTGTTGTGGACGACGACAAGGATTTTCTGGAGATAACAGCCGAGATACTCGCCATCAACGGGCTCAACCCGATTCCGGCCTCAGGCGCAGCGCGCGCGCTGGAGATTTATAGAAAACGCCAAAATGAAATCGACTTGGTCATACTCGACATGATGATGCCGGAAGTCGACGGCGTCGAAACCTTCAGGCTTCTCCGCGCCATCAACCCAGACGTCAAAGTCATCGTCTGTTCCGGATACAGCATAGACAAAAGCGCGAGCAGAGTCATAAAAGACGGCGCTCTCGGCTTCCTTCAGAAACCTTTTGAAAACGCCGCTCTCATTTCCATGATTGCTGATGTCTTGAACCAATCTAGTCATTAACCCGGATTTCTCTTGTGAAAATCCGGGGTTAAAGTTGCAGTCCGCCGACGAAAAACTGACTCAAAACCGCTTTCCCTATCGACGATTCCTTGAGATATTATGATGATGCCCCCAAGAGGACTCGAACCTCTGCACCCGGATTAGGAATCCGGCGCTCTATCCGCCTGAGCTATGGGGGCGGCGGTCAAAACGGTGTTATTATAAGATTTTGAACTTCATCCGTAAAGACCGGTCGCCAATACTTTGCGCGCCCTTCAACCCGCTTTTTTCACCGTTGCAATCGGTCTCGCGTCTTCTGCGGCTTAAGGCTGATTGATTTATTCCATGCCGGGCCGTATACTGGTGTCGGAACTTCTGCGAATGCGCTATTGGAAGAAGCAATAGCATGAAACCATAGCGCGTCAGGTTCCGATTATGGAGCGCGACCGCCATGCAATGCGAAAAATGCGGCAAAATACTCGACCCCAAGAAAGAAAAGACCTTTTGCACAGGCTGCGGCGCTAAGGTGTCCCCGGACGACGGCGGCAAACAGCAGACCGGCGCGTATAAACGCCCGGTAATTTCAAACAAAGGAAAACCCGTCGGGATAACTTCTCTGGAAACAGAAATACGGGCGCGCGCCCTGTACGTCGGAGCCTTCGGCGGATTCGCTCTTTGCTACGTGACGATGTCGATAATCCTTCTCAGCAGATTGATGGCCCTGTTGATAGCGGGTCTCTTCGCCTGTTTCGCCGGAATCGTCCTAATGACAATCATAGCCAAATCAGCCCCCAGCATGAAAAGCTCTTTCAACGACGCCGTGTCCGTATTGCCGATCAGAGAGAAATCAAAAAAGCTAGTCCGCTCCATCTCCTCCGCCCTCCCCTTCATCGGCCCCCTCCCGGAAGATTGACGTTTTTTCAACCCGGATTCGCCAATAGAAA